>NZ_BDJE01000034.1 GCF_002117935.1 Nocardioides sp. PD653-B2
ATCGCGGTGATCGTCCACCGCCGCCGGCGCAGGTAGGCGATCTCCTCCCGATCAGCGATGCTCAGCCGGCGACCGTGAGAGCTGCTCGACACCGGTAGGGGTTCGCGGACCGCGTGGGCAGGGATCACACCCCCAGATGCTGCGAACCAGCGGTACCCCGTGGCACGCGACACGCCGACCGCGAACGCAGCCACCTCGATCGACGCGCCACCAGCCACCCGAGACCAAAACGCCTCCCGAACCTGACCAGCGACCCTCGGACGAACCATCGCCAACACCTGCCTTCAACTACAGGCGTTGCACTCAACCCTGAACCGAAGGCGCGCCTTCCTCAACCACCGGGGGGCACCGGTGGTTGAGGAGGGCCCGCTCGGGGCCCGCACTCGTTGCCCGGTGAGCCGAGAGTCGGCCTGGTGTGGGCGGGTCGGCTGCGGGGGTTTCGAGACAGGCGCTGCGCGCCTTCCTCAACCAGCGGGGGCGACAGGACTTCGTCCTTCCTCAACCACCGGGTGCGGGTTCTCAGCCTGGAGGACAGATGTTCGGCACCTCAGGCGGAGGCGGCGACCCGGCGGCAGTTCCTAGCGTTCAGAGCATGACGATCCTTCTCTCGGATCCGCGGGTCAGCGCGGTGCGGGTGCGTGACAACGGCGAACCACTGGTGCGGTTCGGGAGCGCCCTGGTGCGAGCCGGACTGGCGAACCGACTGGACGCGGCACGAGCCGGCCTCCCGCCGGGCATCCGGCTGCGCGTGGTCGAGGGCCACCGCAGCGTCGAGGCGCAGCGCGCGATCATCGCGTCGTACTCCGCGGAGCTCCGGTCCGCGCGGCCCGGCATCGACGACGCCGAGCTGCACCGGCTGGCCAGCCGGTACGTCGCCCCGGTCGAGGTCGCGCCGCACGTCGCGGGCGCCGCGGTCGACGTGACCCTCGTGGACGTGTGCGGCGGGGAGCTCGACCTGGGCACGGCCGTCGACGCGACGCCGGAGCAGAGCGACGGTCGCTGCTACTTCGCCGCCGCCGGCATCGGCGCCGATGCCCGCGCCCACCGCGACCTGCTCGCCCAGGTGCTGACCGGTCAGGGGTTCGTGAACTACCCGACCGAGTGGTGGCACTGGAGCTTCGGCGACCGCTACTGGGCGCTCACGACCGGTGCCGACCACGCGCTCTACGGGCCGGTCGCGGCCGCGGTGGCGGCATGACCGGCCTCGCGGTCGCCACCCGCGAGGCAGCCGGGAGCGGACCCCGTCTCGACATCGACCTGGCGGCGGTCGCCGACAACACCCGTCTCTTCGCGCGCCGTGCGTCCGGCGAGCTGATGGCGGTCGTCAAGGCCGACGGGTTCGGGCACGGCGCGGCCGACGTGGCGCGTACGGCGCTCGCGCACGGCGCCACCTGGCTCGGCGTGACGAGCGTCGACGAGGCGCTGTCGCTGCGCGCGGCCGGCCTGCGGGCGCCACTGCTGAGCTGGCTCAACCCGGTCGATGCCGACGTCGACGCCGCGATCGGGGCCGGCGTCGACCTCGCCGTGCCGGGCATCGACCACCTCGAGGCCGTGGGCCGGGCGCCCGGGGTCGCCCGCGTCCATCTGCACGTCGACGCCGGCATGGCCCGCGACGGCGCCGCACCCGCGGCCTGGGGACACCTGTGCCGCGCCGCGCGCCGCCTCGAGCTGCGCGGCGAGGTGGAGGTGGTCGGCGTGATGGGCCACCTCGGCTGTGCCGACGACCCGGCCGACGGTTGCAACGCCACCGGCCGGACCCGGTTCGCGTGGGCCCTCGAGACCGCCCGGGCGAGCGGCCTGCGCCCGACCCACCGCCACCTCGCGGCCACGTCGGCGACGCTCACCGACCCGCGCACCCACCACACCATGAGCCGGGTCGGCGCGGGCCTGGTGGGCATCGACCCGTCCGGCACCACCCGGCTGCGGCCCGCGATGACCCTCACGGCGCCGATCGTCGGCGTCCGCCGGGTCCGGGCCGGCACCTCCGTCGGCTACGGCCACACCCACCGCACCGACCGTGCCACCGACCTCGCGCTGGTGCCGCTCGGCTACGCCGACGGCCTACCGCGCCAGGCCTCCGGCCGCGCCGAGGTCCTGGTCCGCGGCCGGCGGCGCCCGGTGGTCGGCCGGATCTCGATGGACCAGGTCGTCGTCGACCTCGGCGAGACCACCGTGTCCGCGGGCGAGACGGTCACGGTCTTCGGGCCGGGCGACGCCGGCGAGCCGACCGTGGCCGAGTGGGCAGCGTGGGCCGGCACCATCGAGCACGAGATCGTCACCGGGATCGGGCCGCGGGTCCGGCGCCGCACCCTGACCGTGGCGCACCTCCGGAGCCTGGCGTGAGGACCCGCGTGGCCGTCGTCGGCGGCGGGCAGAACTGCGAGCACGAGGTCTCCCTCGCGTCCGCCGCCTCGGTCGCTGCCGCGCTCGACCCGGCGACGTACGACGTGGTCCGCCTGACCATCGGGTCCGACGGCACCTGGCGGGACCGAGGCGGGCGGCCGATCGGGCTGTCCGGTGCGGCCTGCCTGCTGCGCAGCTGCGACGTCGTCTTCCCGGTGGTCCACGGGCCGCGGGGCGAGGACGGCGCCCTGGCCGCGCTCAGCGAGCTGGCCGGACTGCCGTACGTCGGCTCCGGCATCGGCGCCGGCGCGATCGCGATGGACAAGTGGGTGACGAAGCTGGTGGCGAACGCCCTCGGCATCGCGACCGCCCCCGGCCAGCTCGTGACCGCCGCGAGCGCACCCACGCTGGTGTGGACGCGACCGGTCGTCGTGAAGCCGGTCGCGGCCGGCTCCAGCCAGGGGGTCGGCCTGGCCCGCACGGCCGCCGAGCTGGGCCCCGCGCTCGAGGCCGCGCTGGCCCTCGACTCCCGGGCGCTGGTCGAGGACGTCATGGTCGGCCGCGAGATCGACGTGGCGGTGCTGCGCCGAGCCGACGGGTCGACGTACGTGGCCCCGCCCCTCGAGATCGTGGTCGACGGGCTCTTCGACTTCGAGGCGAAGTACGGCGGCGGTGCCGACTTCCGGATCCCGGCCGAGCTCGACGACGTCGGCGCCAAGGCCCTGGAGGACGCCGCCGTGGCGATGTTCGACACCCTCGGCTGCGCCGGCGTCGCCCGGGTCGACTTCTTCCTGACCGCCGACGGGCCGGTGCTCAACGAGGTCAACACCACGCCGGGGATGACCGAGCAGTCCCAGGTGCCCAGAATGTTCGCCGCAGGCGGGCTCGCCTACCCGCACCTGCTCGACGAGCTGGTCCGCGGCGCCCACCGGTGACCCGACGGATCGACGGGATCGACCTGCTCCGCGGGATCGCGGTCGGGCTGGTGATGCTCCGCCACGCCCTCCCCCAGCCGTTCGCGGGCGCCGGTGTGGTCGGCGTCGTCATGTTCTTCGCGCTCTCCGGCTACCTGATCACCGGCCTGCTCCTCGACGAGCTCGAGCGCACCGGCCGCGTCGACCTGCGTCGCTTCTACGTACGGCGCGCCCGCCGGCTCGTCCCGGCGCTGCTGGTGATGGTCGCCGGTGTCGTGCTGGTGACGCTGCTGCTGGATCCGCTCGGTGACCGGGACCAGCTCGTGAAGACCGTCGCCGTGGCGCTCACCTGGACCGCGGACCTGCCGTTCGGGCACGCCAGCGACGCGACGTTCCACCTCTGGACGCTCGCGATGGAGGAGCAGTTCTACCTGGTCTGGCCGACCGTGCTGGTGCTCGCCTTCGCCCGGCACCGGGTCGGCACCGCGCTGGCCGGGACCGCCGCCGCCTGCCTGGTCGCGTGCCTCGCGACGGTGCTGTGGCTGCGCGCCGACCCGGACCTCGCGTACTCCCTGCCGACCTCGTGGGCCATCTGCTTCGTGGTGGGCGCGGCCGCCCGGGTGCACCGCGACCGGCTGCGCCCGCCGTCCTGGGCGACTCCCCTCGCCCTGGCGGGACTCGCGGTGCTCAGCGTGGTTCCATTGCGAGGTCACGCGCTCACCTACCTGGCAGGAGGCCCGGTCATCGCCGTCCTCACCGCGGCCGTGCTGCTGGCCTGGCGCACCTGGACCGAGGCCACGCAGCCGGCACAGCGCGCGCTGGTCCGGCTCGGGACGGTCTCCTACGCGGCGTACCTGTGGAACTACCCGCTGACGCTCTGGCTGCGCCCGTACCCCCTGCTCGCGGTCGCCCTCACGCTCGCGGCCGCGGCGCTCAGCTGGAGGTACGTCGAGGCGCCGCTCCAGCGCCGCAGAAGGGTGGTGGCGGCATGACCGCCTGGCAGAAGTGGCTCCCGGACTCCGGCGTCGCGGCCCTCGTGCTCGTCGTCGGGCTCTTCGAGGTGTCGACCATCGACACCTACCCGCCCGACACGGCAACCCCGATGGTGATGCTGGTGATCGGCATCGCGGTCACCGTCGGCCTCTGCCGCCACCTCCCCGGCATCGCGCTCGTGATGGTGTGGGTCATCTGCGGGCTCCAGGTGGCGAGCGGCACCCAGTTGCTCATGGTCGAGCTCGCCCTGGGAGCCGTCGCCTTCGGCACGGCGCGCTGGGGCAACCTGCTCACCGTCGTTGCGGGTGGCTTGTCCATCCCGGCGGCGGCCGTCATCGCGGTGGTGTGGATCGACCCGTCCGTCTTGTCCGCCCCGCTCGACACCGCCGGATTCCAGTCCCTGGTCGAGACCACGTCACGGTTCAGCGACCGCTGGCAGATCAGCGCCGCCCTGCTCGGCATGTCCGTGCTCGGGGTGCCGTGGCTGGCCGGTCTCACCCTCCGCTTCTCCGCGCGGGCGTCCGAGTCTCACGTCTCCCAGGTCGCGGCCGAGGCCGAGCGCGACCAGGCCGAGGAGATCGCCCGCCTCCGGGAGGACCAGGCCCGGCTCGCCCGCGACGTGCACGACGTGGTCGGCCACTCGCTCGCGGTGATCCTCGCCCAGGCCGAGTCGGCGCAGTACCTCGAGGACGCCGACACCGGGGCCCTGAAGCAGACGATGACCACCATCGCCACCACGGCTCGCACCTCGCTGCAGGACGTCCGCCAGGTCCTCAGCAGCACCAACGGGGTCGCCCCGCCGGTGAACCGGCACGGCAGCCTCGACAGCCTCGTCGACGGTGTCCGCGCCTCGGGCCACGAGGTCGTCGCGACCGAGGTCGGCACCCAGCAGCCGCTGCCGCCCGAGCTCGAGGTCGTGGCCTTCCGGGTGCTCCAGGAGATGCTGACCAACGCGATCAAGCACGGGCAGCGCGGCACCCCCATCCTGGTCGAGCGGCACTGGGAGGGCGAGCTGCGGATCGAGGTCCGCAACGTCATCGACACCACCGCGCAGGAGACCCAGCCGCTGGTGATGGCCGACCCGGTCCCCGAGCACGCCGGTCAGGGTCTCGACGGGATGCGGCGCCGGCTCGAGGCGGTGGGTGGCCGGCTCGACGTACGCCGGCGCGCGGAGGCGGGCGGGCCGACGTTCACGGCCACGGCGTGGGTCCCGGTGCGGGCGTGACGACGATCCGCGTGCTGCTGGTCGACGACCAGGAGCTGTTCCGCGAGGGCGTGCGCGTCATCGTCGACGCCCAGGAGGGCATGGAGGTCGTCGGCGCGGCCGCCGACGGGCTCGAGGCGATCCGGCTGGTCGACGAGCTGGGGCCCGACGTGGTGCTGATGGACATCCGGATGCCGGAGATGGACGGCGTCGAGGCGACCCGCCAGATCTTCCTGCCCGACCGCGCCGCCCGCCGCGAGCACCCGGTGCGGGTGATCGTGCTGACGACGTTCAACCTCGACGACCGGGCCGCGACCGCGATCCGGTACGGCGCCAGCGGGTTCCTGCTCAAGGACACGACGCCGACGATGCTGCGCGACGCGATCCGCACCGTGCACGCCGGCAACGCGGTGCTCGCGCCGCAGGACCTCTCGACGCTGCTGGACGGGCAGTTCCGCTCCCGGACGCCCGTGCCGACGGCGTACCAGGGCCTCACCGACAAGGAGCGCGAGGTCTTCTCGGCGGTCGCCCGGGGTCTCTCCAACACCGAGATCGCGGCCCAGGTCTTCACCAGCGAGTCGACCGTGAAGACCCACGTCGGCGCGATCCTGCGCAAGCTCGGCCTGCGTGACCGCGTGCAGATCGTGGTCTTCGCCCACGAGCACGGGCTGGCCGGTTAGGTGCGGTGCGGCTAGAAGCCGAGGCGCCTCGGGGAGGCGTCGTTGCGGACCGCCGCGCCCTTCTCCTGCGCCGAGGTCTTGAGCTCCGCCTGGAAGGCCGTCATCCTCTCCTGCAGCGCGGGGTCCGATGCGCCGAGGATGCGCACGGCGAGGAGGCCGGCGTTGCGGGCCCCACCGACGGCGACCGTCGCGACCGGGACCCCGGCGGGCATCTGCACGATCGAGAGCAGCGAGTCCATGCCGTCGAGGTACTTGAGCGGCACCGGGACACCGATGACCGGCAGCGGGGTGACGGACGCGAGCATGCCCGGCAGGTGGGCCGCTCCCCCGGCGCCGGCGATGATCACCGCGAGCCCGCGCGAGGCGGCCGAGCGGCCGTACTCGAGCATCTCCTCCGGCATCCGGTGCGCCGAGACCACGTCGGCCTCGAACGCGATGTCGAACTCGGCGAGCGCCTCCGAGGCGGCCTTCATCACCGGCCAGTCGGAGTCGGACCCCATCACGATGCCAACACGAACGGACATGTCACTCACTCTCGTTTCCCAGGTCGCCGCGGAACCAGGCGGCGGCGTGCCGCGCCCGCTCGAGGCAGTCGTCGAGGTCGTCGCCGTACGCGTTGACGTGGCCGACCTTGCGGCCGGGCCGCAGCTCCTTGCCGTAGAGGTGCACCCGCAGCAGCGGGTCGCGCGCCAACGCGTGCGGGAAGCCGTCGTAGAGCCGCCCGACCGACGGGTTGTCGCCCCCGAGGATGTTGACCATCACCGTCCAGCGGGCCCGCGGAGCAGGCGAGCCGAGCGGGAGGTCCATGACCGCGCGCAGGTGGTTCTCGAACTGCGAGGTGACCGCGCCGTCCTGGGTCCAGTGCCCGGTGTTGTGCGGCCGCATCGCCAGCTCGTTGACGAGGATCCGACCGTCGGTGGTCTCGAAGAGCTCGACCGCGAGGATCCCCGTGACGTCCAGCGCCCCGGCGATCCGGAGCGCGATCTCCTGCGCCTGGCCCGCCAGCTCGGGCGCCAGGTCCGGCGCGGGCGCGACGACCTCCCGGCAGATGCCGTCGGTCTGGGTCGAGGCGACGACGGGGTACGCCGCGGCCTGGCCGCTGGGCGACCGGGCGACCAGCGCGGAGAGCTCGCGGCGGAAGTCGACGAGCTCCTCGGCGAGCAGCCGGACCCCGGACGACCCGGCGACCTCGAACGCCTCGGCGCAGTCGTCGACAGACCGGACGAACCAGACGCCCTTGCCGTCGTACCCGCCCCGGGTCGTCTTGACGACGCACGGGAAGCCGAAGGCCTCGACGTCGGCGACCGAGGCCACGATCGCGTTGCGTGGGCACGGCACCCCGAGCTCCGCCAGCCGCTCTCGCATCACGCCCTTGTCCTGGGCGTGCACCAGCGCCTCCGGCCCGGGACGTACGGCGATCCCGTCGTCGGCCAGCGCATGGAGGTGCTCGGTCGGGACGTGCTCGTGGTCGAAGGTGACGACCGGGCAGCCCTCGGTCACCTTCCGCAAGGTGTCGAGGTCGCGGTAGTCACCGACGAGCTGGTCGGGGATGACCTGGGCCGCGGAGATCCCGTCGGCCTCGGCCAGCAGCCGGAGGGGCAGACCCAGGGCGTTGGCGGGCTCGGCCATCATCCGGGCCAGCTGTCCGCCGCCGATGATCGCCAGGGTCGGGGCGAGGTCAGGCACGGCGTCAGCCTAGAGCCCGCGCTACGAGGTCTGGTCCTCGGTCTCGAAGCGGAGCCCGTGGCCGCGGATGGTGGTGATCAGCCGCGGGTGCCGGCTGTCGTCGCCGAGCTTGCGGCGCACCCAGCCGAGGTGCACGTCGATGGTCTTCGACGAGGTCCAGAACGTCGTCTGCCACACGTCGCGCATCAGCTCGTCGCGACTGACGATGTCGCCGGCCCGGCACATGAGCGCGTACACGAGCTCGAACTCCTTGTGCGAGAGCACGATCTCCTCCGACCCACGCCACGTGCGACGGGTGTCGGGATCGAGCCGGACGTCCTGCACCTCGATCATCACTCCACCGTAGGAAGGCGACCGGGTCCGGCGCGGGCGAATCCGCGCAATTTTTACTTTGCGCGAGCGGTCCTCAGCTCCGGCGCACGGCGACCGGCTCCACGATCCCGAAGCCGCGCACCGGCCGGGCCGGCAGCGGCCGGGTCTCGAACTGGTCGGCGGGCAGCCGGGCGGCCGTCGCCGCGTCGATGATGATCCGGTTGCGGCGGGCGACGGCGGTCAGCCGGGCGGCCAGGTTGACCGGCGGGCCGAAGACGTCGCCGAGGCGCATCACCACGGCGCCGCTGGCCAGGCCGAGCCGGATGTCGGGCATCCGGGAGTCGCGGCCGATCACGTTGATGATGCCCTCGGCGGTGTCGTAGGCGCGCTCCGGATCGTCGTTCACGAACAGCACCGAGTCACCGATGCTCTTGATCACCCGGCCGCGCTGGGCGGCGACCACGTCGGCACACCGCGACTCGAACAGCTCGACCATGTCGCCGATCCGCTCCTCGCTCATCCGGTTGGAGAGCGCCGTGAAGCCCACGATGTCGGCGAAGCCGACGGTGAGCTGGACGGTGTTGACGTCCTCGTCGTTGGCACGCAGGGCCTCGACCCGGGCCACTGCCGCGGCGAGGTGGCGCCGCCAGGCGTAGGTCAGCAGCTCCTCGAAGGGCTGCTGGATCTCGTCGATGAGCCGCATCGCCGAGCCCAGCCGGCTGCCGGTCGCCTCGTCGCCCGCCTCGAGCTCCTCCACCCGGTGGACGAGCGTGGCGACCTCCCAGTCGGCGAGCCGGGCCATCGTCTGGCCGACTGCGCGGGTCAGGTTCACCGCCATGTCGAAGTCGATCAGCCCCGAGCGGACGATGTCGACCACCGTGGTCAGCGCGCCGGCGTCCGCGTCGGTGAACGCCGTCTCCAGGCCGTGCTCCGGGAACCCGAGCGCGCGCCACAGCCGCCGCGCCTCCTCGACGGTCACGCCCGTCTGGGCGGCGACGTCGTGGGCGTTGAACACCAGGGACTCGCCGAGGATCGCCCTCTCGAGGTCCTCCGGGCCGGGGACGGGAGCCGGGCCCGGGCTGGCGCCGGGGTCAGGTTCCGTCATGTCCCGACGACGTGTCGTGGATCCCCTGCAGCAGCTGGTTGACCTGCCGCTGGACCTCTTCGACCTGCGGGATGTCGTGCAGCTTGACCGTGCCGTGGGTGCTCGCGTCGGAGATGAGCAGCGTCCCGCAGCCGAGCAGGCGGTCGATCGGCCCGAACTCGTAGGCGATGTCGCTGATCCGGGCCAGCGGCATGTCGTGGCCGCGGCGCACGATGACACCGCTGCGGGTGATCAGCCGGCGGTCGGTGAAGGTGTACGTCGCGGTCGCCCAGATGACGAACGGCCGGACCACGAACCAGATGATGCCGACCGCGACCGCCACCCAGACGACCTTCGAGAGGAGGTCGTGGTCGACCTGGGTCTGGACCCAGGTGCCGACCGCGAGGAGCAGCACCAGCATGAAGATCGGGAGGATCAGCGCCTTGACGTGAGTGCGGGTGTCGACGATGACGGTCTCACCCTCGTTGAGCAGCTTGCGCGAGATGGCCACAGCCGAAGCATGTCACTGATCGAGCGCGCGCACGTGGACCACGTCGCCCGCGCCGACGACCGCCTCTCCGGCCGGTCCGGACACGATCAGGCGCCCGCCGGGGTCCACCCCGGTCGCCCGGCCGGTCAGGACGTCGCCACCGGGCAGGTCCACCCGGACGTCGCGGCCGACGGTCACACACGCGACGGCGTACGACGAGCGCAGGCGGGCCGTCGCCGCGTCGCCGCCGGCCTGCCAGGCGTCGTACGCCTCCCGCAGTGCCCGCAGCAGGGTCACCAGGACCACGGTGCGGTCCGGGTCCGTGCCGGACTCGATCGCCAGCGAGGTGGCGGTCGGGACCGGGAGCTCCTCGACGGTGAGCCCCGTGTTCAACCCGACCCCGACCACGGCGGCGGGGCCGTCCGGCGTCTCGATCCGCTCCACCAGGATCCCGGCGAGCTTGCGGTCGGCGATCAGCACGTCGTTCGGCCACTTCACGCCGGCGTCGTACCCGAGGCCCCGCAGCGCCTTGGTCACGGCGTAGCCGGTGAGCAGCGGCAGCCAGGGCCAGCTCGCCAGCGGGACCCGCGGCCGGAGCAGCATCGAGAAGATCACGGCCGAGCGCGGCGGCGACTCCCACGTGCGGTCCAGCCGGCCCCGGCCGGCGGTCTGGTGCTCCGCGACGACCACCAGGCCCTCGGGCGCCCCGGCCCGCGCGCGGTCGGCAGCCACCGCGTTGGTCGAGGTCGCGGTCTCCAGGACCTCGACGACGAGATCAGGGGCCAGCGCCGCGAGCGGGGTCGGGTCGAGTGATGGGCGTCGCACCGGGTGGGAGGTCACGGGCACTACATTGACCCACGGTCCCACCACAGTGCCACCGACCTGGGGCCAGCGAGGAGCCAGACAGATGAGTGCGCAGCCCGGCGAGGGAACCGACGTCCCCGCGGACATCGACCTCCACACGACGGCGGGGAAGCTCGCGGACCTCGACCGGCGCCTCGACGAGGCCGTCCACGCGGGTTCGGCGAAGGCGGTCGAGAAGCAGCACGCGAAGGGCCGCAAGACCGCCCGGGAGCGCATCGAGATGCTGTTCGACGAGGGTTCGTTCGTCGAGCTCGACGAGCTCGCCCGGCACCGCTCGGTCGCGTTCGGGCTCGAGAAGAACCGCCCGTACGGCGACGGCGTGATCACCGGTTACGGCACCATCGACGGCCGCCAGGTCTGCGTCTTCTCCCAGGACTTCACGGTCTTCGGCGGGTCGCTGGGCGAGGTCTACGGCGAGAAGATCACCAAGGTGATGGACCTCGCCATGAAGACCGGCTGCCCGATCATCGGCATCAACGAGGGCGCCGGCGCCCGCATCCAGGAGGGTGTGGTCTCGCTCGGCCTGTACGGCGAGATCTTCCGCCGCAACGTGCACGCGTCGGGCGTGATCCCCCAGATCAGCATGATCATGGGCAACTGCGCCGGCGGCCACGTCTACTCCCCCGCGGTCACCGACTTCACGGTCATGGTCGACCAGACCTCCGCGATGTTCATCACCGGTCCCGACGTGATCAAGACCGTCACCGGCGAGGACGTCACGATGGAGGACCTCGGCGGCGCGCGCACGCACAACACCAAGTCCGGCAACGCCCACTACATGGGCTCGGACGAGGAGGACGCGATCGAGTACGTCAAGGCGCTGCTGTCCTACCTGCCGCAGAACAACCTCGACGGGGCGCCGGCGTACGACGAGGTCGCGGACACCGACTTCAGTGACCTCGACCGGTCCCTGGACACGATCATCCCGGACTCGCCGAACCAGCCCTACGACATGCACGACGTGATCACGGCGGTGACCGACGACGAGGAGTTCCTCGAGGTCCAGGAGCTGTTCGCGCCCAACATCATCGTCGGCTTCGGCCGGGTCGAGGGCCACCCCGTGGGCGTCGTCGCGAACCAGCCGATGCAGTTCGCCGGCACCCTCGACATCGACGCCTCCGAGAAGGCCGCCCGCTTCGTGCGCTTCTGCGACGCGTTCAACATCCCGGTGCTGACCTTCGTCGACGTCCCCGGCTTCCTGCCCGGCACCGACCAGGAGTGGAACGGCATCATCCGCCGCGGCGCCAAGCTCATCTACGCCTACGCCGAGGCGACCGTCCCGCTGGTCACGATCATCACCCGCAAGGCCTACGGCGGCGCGTACGACGTCATGGGCTCCAAGCACCTCGGCGCCGACATCAACCTCGCCTGGCCGACCGCGCAGATCGCGGTGATGGGCGCGCAGGGCGCGGCCAACATCGTGCACCGCAAGACCCTGGCCAAGGTCGAGAAGGACGGCGGTGACGTCGAGGCCAAGCGGGCCGAGCTGATCGAGGACTACGAGACCACGCTCGCCAACCCCTACATCGCGGCCGAGCGCGGCTACGTCGACGCCGTCATCTCACCCCACGAGACCCGCGTCGAGATCGTCCGCGCGCTGCGGCTCCTGCGGTCGAAGCGAGAGACCCTGCCCGCGAAGAAGCACGGCAACATCCCCCTCTGAGAAGCTCGAAGCCCGAGGGAAGTGCGCCGAGTCGGCGCCAGTTTCCCGGAGGAGCGCAGCGGAGGCAGGGAAACTGGCGCCGACTCGGCGCCCCCGGACGGCGAGAAGTGAGGCAAGCGGTGACCGAAGACCTGGACAACAGCACCGACAGCGCGACGGGAGCCGCGCCCGAGGCCGACCGGCGACCCGTCCTGCGCATCGTCAACGCGGACGCCACCCCGGAGGAGATCGCGGCGATCGTGGCCGTGCTCGGCGCCCTGCAGAGCACGCCCGCGCCGCCGCCTCGCCGGAGGCCGGAATGGTCCGCTCACCACCGCAAGGTGCGCACGACGCACCCGCACGGCCCCGGGGGCTGGCGCTCCAGCGCCTTGCCGAGCTGACGTCGATCCACCCTACCGGGCAGTACTGACCACTACGCTGGTCAGAACTGAGCGAAACTTTCGGGTTTTCGGTGTGGCGTCTTGAGGTGCCGTCCCCAGACTGAACTGTCAGAGGAACCGGCGGCACTGTGGGACTCGGGTGTTGCATCGCTACGGGAGACAAGCGTGAACGCGAACGACATGGGAGCGACCAGCGGTCCTCAGCTGAGCCACGCAGGAGCAGAGGACCCGTACGTGCGCACCGCAGACCCCCAACTCGTCGCCTACGAGGACACCTTTCGCGACGAGATCGACGCGATCCCGACCTACCGGCCCACGGTCGGCTGCATCATCCCGGCCTACAACGAGGCCGAGACGATCGCCGGCGTCCTCGACTCGCTGCTCCAGCAGACGCGGCTGCCCGACGTCATCCACCTGATCGTCAACAACACGTCCGACGACTCGGTCGAGATCGCCAGCCACTACGCCGGCCCGCACACCCGGGTCACGCCGCTGGGCGAGCAGAGCACGATCATCTACGTCCACGACATCGGCAAGAACCCCGACAAGAAGGTCGGCGCCCTCAACTACGGCTACTCCCTGGTCGAGCACATGGACTACCTGCTCGGCGTCGACGGCGACACGACACCGGAGCCCGACGCGGTCGAGAACCTGGTCAACGAGATCGCCAGCGACGACCGGATCGGCGGTATCTCCGCGATCTACTCCATCGACGACTCGGCCCTCGACAAGCCGATGGCGAAGTTCCTGATCGCCGGCCAGCGCGCCCAGTTCTCGGCGTTCAACATGCAGAACCTCCTCAAGGGCCGCAACATGGCGGTCCTCGGCGGCCAGTTCTCGATCTTCTCGACCCAGGCGCTGCGAGACGTCCTGCGCGACAGCCACCAGCGCACGCCGTGGGTCAACGACAGCGAGGTCGAGGACTCCCTGCTCTCGCTGCAGATCAAGAGCGCGGGCTACCTCACCAAGATCAGCGCCCGGGCCCGCGCGCACGTCGGCGGCATGGACACGCTCCGCTCGCTCGACGCGCAGCAGGTGAAGTGGAACTTCGGCGCCATCGACCTGATGTGGCCCGGCCAGCGCGGTGACACCAAGGGCCAGCCGTTCCACCCCAACCTGCGGTTGCGGTGGTTCGAGCACATGTCGATGGTCATCAACATCACCACCCGCTTCCTGTTCATCCTGCTGCTCGCCGGCTCGCTGAACATCCACGCCTTCGTCTTCAGCCCGTGGTGGCTGATCCCGCCGCTCGCCGCGGTGTGGCTGAACTTCCGGGTCGCGCGGTCGATGGAGTTCGCCAACCGGCGCGACTACCTCTTCGCCCTGCTGATCTTCCCGGCAGAGATCTACATGGTCATCCGGATGGGGCACTTCGTCCGCGCGTGGCTGAAGTTCTTCAGCCGCCAGCAGACCGACAACTGGGCAGCGCAGGCCAAGGCCGAGCGCGGCAAGGGTGTCGCCTGGACGTACCCCTTCCTCGGGGCGCTCCTCATCCTCGTCATCGCCGGTGCCGTCTGGGTCCAGCTCCCGATCGGCCTGCGGTCCGACATCCTCGCGGTCTGCTGGCCGATCCTCGGCGTCATCACCGTCCTCCAGACCGCCTGGATGACGATCAAGGCCATGAAGCGCTACCGCGGCTTCAAGGCCTGACCCTTCATGACCCCACGCACCGACCACCCGCAGGAGACCCCCATGACCCGACCCGTTCGCGCCCGCCTCGTGCCGGCCGTGGCGAGCCTGGCCCTCGTGCTCGCCGCCCTCACCGGGTGCTCGGCGCTCGACAGCCTGACCGGGTCCGACGACCCCTCCACCGCACCGTCGGCCTCCCCGACCGCGACGGAGACGCCGTACGACTCCCAGTTCACCCGCGACGGCACGTTCCAGTCGCACATCGACGTCAACGGCGTGGACTTCGTCTACACGCTCTACCCGACCAAGTCGACGCCGCGCACCAACGAGTGGTACCCGAAGGGCAACAAGTTCTTCTCCTTCACCTTCCAGGCCTACGACCTCGACCGCGAGCTGCGCGACCCGTTCTCGACCAAGCGCAAGGTCTACCTCTCCCACATGACGGTCACGTCGGAGACGAAGACCGACAGCGGCAAGAGCCGGTCGCCGTACAAGCTCGACGTGGTCGCCAAGGACCACACCTTCGACCCCGAGCCGGTGACGACGAAGTACGGCATGATCATCACCTCCCCGAAGGGCGCCTTCGAGCTGCGCAACCAGAAGATCGGCCCGATGCCGAAGGACACCACCGGCGTCGACCTGACCTTCACGGCGACCGTCTGGATCCAGAAGAGCCCGGGCTCGACCAGCTACTACAAGCGCGAGATCAAGCAGCGCGTGCCGATCGCCATCTTCGCCTCGAAGAAGCCCACCGAGGTCGCGTCGATCCCGGTCGACGCCAACTGATGAGCTGCCCTGGTCTGAGCTTGCGAAGACCAGGACGCAGCAGCCAGGTCGAGTAGCGCCGCGGCCGAGCCTGCGAGGCCGCGACGCGCGTATCGAGACCCGGCGAGACGAGAAGCAGCGTCGTGCGGGCCGAGGCACAGGCCGTAGGTCAGGTCACCGGGTCTCGATACGCTCGCTGGCGCTCGCTACTCGACCACCGGAGGATGCCGGCGCTCGCTACTCGACCACCGAAGGATGCCGCGCTCGCTACTCGACCACCGGAGGATGCCGGCGCTCGCTGCTCGACCACCGAGCGGTGGCTAGGCCGCCTCGGCCAGCCGGTAGCCCACCCCGCGCACGGTCTCGATGAAGCGCGGTGTGGCCGCGTCGTCGCCGATCTTGCGGCGCAGGTTCGCGATGTGCACCTCGACCGAGCGCTTGTCCGCCTCGTTGACGAAGTACGACGTGACGTACTGCTGGCCGCGCATGGTCAGCACCAGGTCGGCCTTGCTGCGGACCCGGCGACCCGTCGTGAGCAGGGACGCCAGCAGGTCGAACTCGGTGCGGGTCAGGTCGACGCTGGCGCCGTTGACCGTGACCACCCGGGTCTCCTCGTTGAGGGCGAGGCCGTTGAACTGCAGCCAACCGGCCTGGTTGGCCGGCGCCCCGGGTCCGGGGGCGACCTGGTGCGGGGCAGGCGGCATCGGCTGCTGCGCGGGCACCGGCTGCTGGTAGGGCTGCTGGGGCGGCGCCTCGTAGGGCTGCTGGGGCGGCGCCTGGTACGGCTGCTGCTGCGCCGGGGGCAGCTGGGACTGCTGGACGGGCGCCGGCGGCTGGTAGGGCTGCTGGTGGACGGGTGCGGGCTGCGGGGGCGGCGGCTGGTGCACCGGCTGCGGCAGGGACGAGTGCGCGGCCAGGTCGCGCGCCGCGGCGGCCGCCCACGACTCCTCGTGCGGCTCCACGGGCGGAGCGGCGGGCTCGGCCTCCTCGGCGGCCCAGCCTCCGGGGGTGTCCATGCGGGCCCGCGGGCGGCGCAGCATCGAGTCGGCGCGGGCGCGCAGCTCACGCGGCCGGAACGGCTTCACGAGGTAGTCGTCCGCACCGGCCTCGAAGCCCTGGACCACGTCGATCTCGTCGGCGAGCGCCGTGATCATGATCAGGTAGGTGCTGCTGAACTCGCGCAGGCGCTTCGCGACGGCGAACCCGTCCATCCCCGGCATGTTCACGTCGAGCGTCGTGATCAGCGGATCGTGGGCGCGCACGGCGTCGACACCGTCCGATCCGTTCTCCGTGACGATCGTACGGAAGCCGGACTGGGTCAAGACGATGTCGATCAAGTCGCGCACGTCGGGGTCGTCCTCGATGATGACGGCCACCCAGTCGCTGCCAGGTTGCATGGGCGGAATGCTAACAACGGCGAGGCCCAGGGCGGACGGGGACCGTCGAAAGCGTGCCGGTTGGCCCGGGAACCGGGCGAATTTCTCACCACCCGGACGCCGCGGCCAGCTCGAGGGCCCGCTCGGGCCAGAGCTCACCGGCGGCCGGACCGCCTCCGCACTGCCCGTCGCTCTCGGCCGGGGGCTTGATCCATGCGTAGGCGTCGAGGTGCTCGCCGTCGTTCGACACCGTCGGCTCGGTGCCGAACGCGCGACCCGACGGGTTGCACCAGTCGTCGGTCGATCCGAAGCCGTTGCGACCGGTGTCGACGATGTAGTGGGCGCCGCCCACGAGGTCGCTCAGCTTCTCGGCGTAGGCGATCTCGTCCTCGTTCGTCTGGTAGTTGGCGACGTTGGTCGCGAAGCCGCGCACGTCCTCGACGCCGACCTGCTCCAGGAGGTCGGCGAGCTCGGCCGGCTCGACCCAGTTCGAGTGGCCGCCGTCGACGTACGTCGTGACACCGCTCGCGCGGAACCGGTCGACGGCGTCCTTGATGAGCCGCACCCGCTCCGCGCTGCTGTCGCACTCCAGGGAGGCGGCGAGCGCGTCCGGCTCGACGACGACCGCGGCGTGCTCGCCGTGGGCGGCGGCGTCGGCGATCTCCTGCACCCAGGGGCCGTACTGGTCGGCGGGCAGCCCGCCGCCGGAGAACCCGCCGGTGCAGTCGCGGTCGGGGATGCCGTAGACGACGAAGGTCGGCACCTCGCCGGAGGCGTCGGCGGCGTCGACGACGCCCTGGACGAACGGACCGACCGCGCCGGCGGGGTACTGCTCGGGGGTCAGCCAGATCCCCTGCGGGATCGAGGCGAGTCGCTGGAGCACCCGCTCGGCGTCGGTGTCGCCGTCCGCCCTGGCCTTCGCTGCCGCCTCCGCGGTCCGGGAGTCCGGGTCGGCGTAGGCGTCGCGCCCGGCGTACGGATTCGCGGTCTGGGCCTGGGCGCTGCCACTGCCGGGGCTGTCCGGGTCGCCGCCGTCGCTGCCCGAGCAGGCTCCGAGGGCCAGGACACCGACCAGGGCAGCAGCGAGGAGCTGGAGGGGCCGTCGGTGCACGGCGCCATCATGCCCGAGTCGACGCGGCAATCCCCCGACCGCTCGCCGGAGCGAGACGGCCGGGGGCTTCGGCCCCGGTCAGTCCTGGGAGAGGTGCGCGCGACCGGGGGCGAAGAGTGCGGCGACCGCGGCGACCGCGACCGCGGCGGCGCCGGTGAGCAGCGCCGCGCCGATCGCGCCGTCGTACCCGATCGGCGTGAGCTCGCCGCCGTTGCCGAGGAAGACCGCGACCAGGACGGCGATGCCGAGGGCGACACCGAACTCCCGGATCGTGGAGTTCGCCGAGCTGGCGATCGCGAAGTCGTCGTCCGGCAGCCCGTCGAGCACCATCGAGGCGCCGGGCGCGAAGACCAGCCCCATGCCGACGCCGGCCATGATCAGCGGCGCCAGGAACGAGGAGTAGCCGGAGCCGTTCTCGGTGAGCGCGGCGAACCAGACCAGCGAGACGGTCTGGAGGACCAGCCCGGCGAGGAGCAGCGACCGGTAGCCGAGACGGCCCACCAGGGCACCGGCGACCGGGGCGACCACCATCGGCGCCGCGGTCCACGGCAGCGTGCGCACGCCGGCCTCGAGCGGGCTGTAGCCCTGCACGATCTGGAGGTACTGCGCGAGCAGGAAGACCGTGCCGAACATGCCGAGCGTGAACATCAAGAAGATGACGTTGGCGACCGTGAACTTGCGCTGGGAGAACAGCCGCAGCGGGAGCACGGCGTAGGAGCGGCCCCGCGCCCAGAGGAAGTACGCCGGCAGCAGCGCGCCCGCGAGCACGAGCGGGACCACCACCCGCGGGTTGCTCCAGCCGTCGTCGTTGCCGTGCACGATGCCCCAGATGCCGAGGAAGACGGCGCCGCCGAGCAGCAGCGTGCCCGCGACATCGAGCCGCTGCCACAGGCCGCGGGACTCGGGGATCGCCACCAGCAGGAGTGGGACGGCGACGAGCGCGACGGGCACGTTCAGCCAGAAGATGGCCTGCCAGCTCACGCCCTCGACGACGGCGCCGCCGATGACCGGTCCGAGGGCGACCCCGAGCCCGGAGACACCACCCCAGATGCCGATGGCGGCCGCCCGCATGGCCGGCGGCACCGCCGCGGCCAGCAGGGTGAGCGACAGCGGCATGATCGCCGCCGCGCCGAGGCCCTGAACGGCGCGGGCCGCGATCAGCGCCTCCGAGGTCGTGCTCAGCGCCGACGCGATCGAGGCGAGCGTGAAGAGGGTGACCCCGGCGAGCATCATCCGGCGCCGGCCGAGGCGGTCACCCAGGGTGGCCGCCGGGAGCATGAAGGTCGCGAACGTCAGCGTGTAGGCGTTCATGAACCAGGACAGCTGACCGACCGAGGCGTGCAGGTCGGCGTCGATCACCGGCAGCGCGCTGGTCATCACCAGGTTGTCGAGCGTCGCCATGAACATCGGGAGCGAGGCGGCGACGATCGCGAGCCAGACCGGCACGTGCCGCCGGGGGCGGGCCGCGACCGGCCCCGGGAGGGCGACCCGGGGTGCGTCGAGTGTTGACATGAGCGTCTCCATCGGAAGAAGGCATTGAATGATTACTTGCGTCACGACTGTAAGTAATCGACTGATACCATGTCAACCATGAACGTCGAGAAGGTCAGCCGGATGGCCGCCGAGGACCGCCGGGAGCTCGTGATCCAGGCAGCGACCCGGGCCTTCGCCCGGGGCGGCTACGCCGGCACCAGCACCGACGCCGTCGCCAAGGAGGCCGGCGTCTCCCAGCCGTACGTCGTCCGCATGTTCGGGACGAAGCTCGACCTCTTCCTCGAGGTGTTCCAACGCGCGGTCGGCCGGATCCGCGACGCCTTCGAGGCGGTGCTCGACGAGGGTCCGTTCGACCCGGACAGCGAGGACGACAAGGCGCGGATGGGGCTGGCCTACACCGAGCTCCTCGAGGACCACGACTTCCTCCAGGTGATGATGCACGGCTTCACGGCCGGAGGCGTCGACGAGATCGCCGCGGCCGCCCGGCAGTGCATGGGCGAGGTGTTCGCGACGATCAAGCGCACCGGGTGGGACGACGAGCGGGCCCGGGACTTCGTGGCCCACGGCATGCTGCTCAACGTGATGATCTCGATGCGCGCACCCGAGCACCTCGAGCCCGGCCACCCGCTCACGGCCCTGACGACCTGCGCGTTCGGGGACGCCCTCGAACTGCTTGAATCGCCTGCGTGACCACGCTCGTCCTCGCCTCCCAGTCCCCCGCCCGCCTGTCGACGCTCCGCAACGCCGGCATCGAGCCGGTCGTGATCGTGTCCGGCGTGGACGAGTCGCAGCTCGACGGGCTCCCGCCTGCGGAGCTCGCCCTGCAGCTCGCGGAGCTCAAGTGCGACGCGGTGGCGGGCCGCGACGGCGTACCCGAGGGCGCCCTGGTGCTCGGCTGCGACTCGGTGCTCGACCTCGACGGTGCGGCTCTCGGCAAGCCCGACGACGCCGAGGACGCCACCCGGCGCTGGCGCGCGATGCGCGGCCGGTCCGGCGTGCTCCACACCGGCCACAGCCTGCGCGACACCGCGAGCGGCCGCGTCGCCGCGGCGACGGCGTCGACGACGGTGCACTTCGCGGACGTCGGCGACGACGAGATCGCGGCGTACGTCGCGACCGGTGAGCCACTCGCCGTGGCCGGCGCGTTCACCGTCGACGGCCTCGGTGGCGCGTTCGTCACCGGGATCGAGGGCGACCACCACAACGTGGTCGGCGTGAGCCTGCCGCTGGTCAGGGACCTGGTTGCGGAGCTCGGCCACACGTGGACGGATCTGTGGGCCGCTCGCTGACGCGCTCGCCCGCCACGTCCGGCTGGTCGGGGTCCTCCGGGTCGACGACGTCGGCGAGGTCGTCGAGCGGCTCGATGTCCTGGAGCTCGCTCATCTCGAAGACCTGGAGCGGGTTGTGCATCAGGTCCGGCAGGTGCACCGGCCGGCGGAACACGTAGGTGCGGAACAGGTAGAACCGGGCGATCAGCCCGAGGAACAGACCGATCACGTTCGCCGACACATTGTCCGACCACGGGTCGTCCAGCCCGAGCACGTTGCGGCTGAGCCACAGGCACCCGATCGGGATCAGCATCGTCCCGAGGTTGATCGCGATGAACGCCGTCCGCCCACCGTCGGCGGCCGTCGGCGGGCGGTCCTTGAAGACCCACGTCCGGCTGCCGCGGTAGCTCACCACCATCCCGACGAGGTTGGCGATCACGTAGGCCAGGTAGGGCTCGTTGTCGAGCAGCGCCTTGTGCGTGGTGTTGAAGCCGTGGACCAGGAAGTTGAAGATCAGGAAGGCCACGATCGTGGCGACGCCGCCGACCGCGAGGAAGCGATAGGCCTCGGTGAAGACCCGACGCCCGCGGCTACCCATGCGAAAAGGCTAACCGCTCACCCCGTGAACAGGTCGGCGGCCTTGCGGAGCGTCTCCACCAGTCCGTAGGCGAGCGGGATCCCGACGAGGGACCAGGCGATCGCGATGCGGGCGGTCATACCGCACTCCTCTCCTTCTGCTCGGTCGTCTCGGGCTCGTGGAAGCGGGCGTCCACGGCCTTGATCAGCAGGTTGGCGACGAAGCCGACGGCGAGGACACCGACCATGGTGAAGAACGCCGGCCGGTAGGCGTCAGCGGTCAGCTCACCGGGGGTGCCCTGCGAGTCGAGGAAGCCGTTGACGATCAAGGGGCCGACCACCCCGGCCGCGGACCAGGCGATCAGCAGCCGGCCGTGGATGGCGCCCACCTCGAAGGTGCCGAACAGGTCGCGGAGGTACGCCGGGACGGTCGCGAACCCACCGCCGTAGAAGGAGATGATGACCGCGGCGAGGAGCACGAAGAACCCCATCGAGGTGGCGCCGGCCGTGGCGAGCAGGAAGTAGAGCACCATCCCGCCGCCCAGGTAGACCACGTAGACCGGCTTGCGGCCCACGAGGTCGGAGGTCGACGACCACGTGAACCGGCCGGCCATGTTGGCCAGCGACAGCAGGCCCACGAACCCGGCGGCGGCCGTGGCGCTCACCGACGAGGTGCCGCTGTCGTCGCGGAAGAAGTCCTGGATCATCGGGGACGCCTGCTCGAGGATGCCGATGCCGGCGGTGACGTTGCAGAAGAGCACGACCCACAGCAGCCAGAACTGCGGGGTCCTGATGGCGTTGGCCGCCGACACGCTCGCGGTGGTGACCAGCTTCTTCTCCGCGACCTGGGACGGATCCCAGCCCGCGGGCTGCCAGTCGGCCGCGGGCACCCGGATCGTGAACGCGCCGAACATCATGAACGCGAAGTAGACGATGCCGAGGGTGACGAACAGCATCGTGACCGCGTGGCCGCTGGCGACCGAGGCGGGATCCGCGGCGTCGTAGCCGCCGTCGTAGAGCGCCATCAGCCGCGCGCTCAGCGGGCTGGCGATCAGCGCACCACCACCGAAGCCCATGATCGCCATGCCGGTCGCGAGCCCGGGGCGGTCGGGGAACCACTTGATGAGCGTCGAGACCGGGGAGATGTAGCCGATACCGAGGCCGATGCCACCGATCACGCCGTACCCGAGGTAGACGAGCCACAGCTGGCCGACGCCGATCCCGAGCGCCGCCACGAGGAAGCCCGTGCCCCAGAAGCAGGCAGCGGTGAACATCGCCGCACGGGGGCCGTTGCGGTCGACCCAGGTGCCGCACACCGCGGCCGAGAGCCCGAGCATCACGATCGCGATCGAGAAGATCAGGCCGACGGCCGTGAGGCTGCTGTCGAAGCGCTCGACGAGCGCGGTCTTGTAGACGCTGGTCGCGTACGCCTGACCGATGCACAGATGGACGGCGAGCGCCGCCGGCGGGATCAGCCAGCGGCTGTAGCCGGGGCCGGCGACGATGCGGTCGCGGGCGAGGAACGACGGAACCACGGGGACACCTCCGAGTCAGGGTCGACCCCGGACCCGTACCCCGGCGTGGTCGTGGTCACACCTTCAATCACTCGACCGGCAGGCCGAGCCCCCGCGCGATCAGCATCCGCTGGACCTCGGAGGTGCCCTCGCCGATCTCGAGGACCTTCGCGTCGCGGTAGAACCGGGCGACGGGGTACTCCTCCATGAAGCCGTAGCCGCCGAACACCTGGGTCGCGATGCGGGTGGCGGTCACGGCGGACTCGGTGGCGTAGAGCTTGGCGACGGCCGCGGCCTGCTTGAAGTCCTTCACGGGCGCCTGGGCGTCCTTCATCGCGGCCGCACGGTAGGTCAGCAGCCGGCTCGCATGCAGCATCACCTCGAGGTCGGCGATCTGGAACGCGACGCCCTGCTTGCGGCCGATCGGGCCACCGAACGTCTGCCGGTCGCCGGCGTACTCGACGCTCATGTCGAGGCAGGCCTGGATGCAGCCCACCGCGAGCGCGGCGATCGCGACCCGGCCGTCGTCGAGCGTCGCGAGGAACTGGGCGTAGCCGCGGCCGCGCTCGCCGAGCAGGTTGGCCTCGGGCACGCGGACGTCCTCGAAGCTCAGCGGGTGCGTGTCGGACGCATGCCAGCCGAGCTTGTCGTACGCCTTCTCGGCGGTGAAGCCGGGCGTGCCGCTGGGCACGATGATCGTGCTGATCTCGGGTCTGCCGCCCTCGCGCTCGCCGGTGCGCGCGGTGACCGTCACCAGGCTGGTGATCTCGGACCCGGAGTTGGTGATGAACTGCTTGGCGCCGTTGACGACCCACTCGCCGTTCTCGACGACGGCCTTGGTCCTCGTCGCCCCCGCATCGGAGCCGGCACCCGGCTCGGTCAGGCCGAAGCCGGCCAGCCGCTCGCCGGAGACCAGGTCGGGCAGCCAGGTCGCGCGCTGCTCCTCGGTGCCGTAGGTGAGGATCGGGTTGATCCCGAGCCCGACCGCCGCCTCCAGCGTGATGCCCATCGACTGGTCGACGCGGCCGATCTCCTCGATCGCGACACACAGGCTCGTGAAGTCGCCGTCCGCACCGGCGCCGCCGTACTCCTCGGGAGCGGTCAGCCCGAACAGCCCGAGCGCCCCCATCGTGCGCACCACGTCGACCGGGAAGTGGTGGTCGCGGTCCCACTGCGCCGCGTGCGGAGCGATCTCCGCCTCGGCGAAGGCACGCACGGTGCGCCGGAACTCCTCGTGCTCGCGGGACAGCCCGGAGGCCGACTGAGTGCTCATGCCCGCACCCTAACCGCTTGGTTAGCGATTGTTAACCGGCTGGCGCCGTCGGTCGCCAGGCGGTGCCGAGCCTCGATTCATGACAAGCGTGAAAATTTTTCGCCCCAGCTCTTGCCAACAGGAACTTCTCCGGCTTGCATGCCACGGTCAAGCAGGGAGATCTCGGCATCCCGTCGACGCCCTGCGCCATCGTGAACAGACATGGAGCACGCATGTATCGCAGGTACGGCGCCGTCTTGGGCGCCGCGACGGCCGCGGCCGTCACCGCAGCGCTCATCGCACCCGTGAACTCGGCCACCGCCGAGCCCGGGACCGCACGCCCCGCAGGATCCTCGGTCGCCTCGCCCGGCTCGGACCATCGAGTGGTCGGCGCGGACTACAACAACGGCAAGGCGCTGCCGGCCAGGTCCGGCCTCGCGAAGGCCCTCGACCGCGGGGTCCAGCCGGGCGCCAAGCGCGCACCGCACGACCCGGTCGTCGGTGACACCCGCAGCTGGCTGGCGCTCGACGACACCACCGGGTCGATCGGTCGCAAGGACTACGTCCTGCGCGGCATCGGCGACCACATCCAGGTGTGGGTCGCCGTCGACACGAAGTTCCCCGACGGGGACTGCCGCAACGACCTGGGGATGACGGACATCACCGACGGCCAGGTCGCCAGCTTCATCACCGAGTTCGACGACAACATCTTCCCGAAGGAGTCGGCGTCCTTCTCGGTGCCGCCGAGCCTCAGCGGCACCGACAACCTGATCCCCGGCCCGGACGGCAGCGCCGACTACTACGAGGTGTCCGCCGACCAGGCCGACGACATCGTCACCCTCGTCGACAACGTCAAGGACGCGAACTTCTACGACCCGTCCACGCCGGACGGGCAGACGTTCATCGCCGGGTTCTTCTACTCGACGTTCAACCAGTACCTCGACCGCAACATCATGACGATCGACGCCAACGACTGGCTGCACCGCACCGGCGCCAACCCGCCGGACGACTCCGCCGACCCGGCCTACCTGGCGTGCGCTCAGTCGCAGGGCTACGACCGCGGCTACGGCGCCCCGCGCCCGCGTGACTACGAGGGCACCTTCGCCCACGAGTACCAGCACCTGCTGGAGAGCTACGTCGACGCCGACGAGTCCAGCTGGGTCAACGAGGGCCTGTCGGACTACGCCCAGTCGCTGGTCGGGTACGTCGACACGACGCTCCCGCCGACCGACCCGGACGCCGACTCCCACATCGGCTGCTTCCAGGGCTACCTGCCCGAGTCGTACGGCGGCGCCGAGAACTCCCTCACCCTCTGGCAGGACCAGGGCGGCCCGGAGGTGCTCTGCGACTACGGCGCGGCGTACTCCTTCATGATGTACCTCTACTCGCACTACGGCGAGGACTTCATGAGCGCGCTGCACACGCAGCCGGCGAACGGCCTCGCGGGCCTCACCAAGGTGCTCAAGCAGTTCCACGCCACGGAGACCGCCCAGCAGACCGTCCACGACTGGATGACGACGATGGCGCTCGACGCGGCCATCGACAAGAGCGGCCGGGTCAAGGGCGGATCGAAGAAGGACTTCACGTCCTCCGCGCTGAACAGCTCGATCAAGTGGGCGAACCCGCAGTCCTACTCCAGCCCGGGAGCACCCCCGAACGGCGCCGACTTCGTGCGTCTCGGCAAGCCCGGCCACTGGCTGACCACGAAGAAGATCGACCGGCTCAGGTTCACCGGCGCCACGACCCTGGCGCCGACCCCGGTCGAGTGGACCGTGGACTCCACCCCGCCCGACGCGACCACCGAGGACACCAACTGCGGTGCGGTCGAGGACGGCACCGGCGCGCCGGCCCTGTACTCCGGCTGTGGTGAGAACCTCGACCGCTCGATCGTGCGACCGGTGACCGTGCCGGCCGCCGGCGGGACGCTGTCCTTCCAGGCCCTGTGGGACACCGAGGAGCTCTGGGACTACGCGTTCGTCCAGGTCTCGACCGACGGAGGCAAGACCTGGAAGTCGCTCGCGACCGAGGACACCACGTCGGACCACGATCCCGGCGCCGTGTCCAACGTCGTGGCCGAGCTGCCGGGTCTCACCGGCGACTCGGGCGAGTGGAAGACCGAGACGGCCGACCTGTCGGCGTACGCCGGCAAGAAGGTGCTGCTCGGCTTCCGCTACATCACCGACTCGGGCGTCAACGAGGGTGGCTTCTGGGTCCGTGACATCGATGTCGCGGGCACCAGCCTCCCGAGCGGCTCGCTGGGCGGGTGGAAGACCATCACCCAGGTGCACCCGGTCCAGGTCCCGGCCTGGACGGTCCAGCTCGTCGGCATCACCGACGGCAAGGTCGCCTGGTACCACGACCTCGCGATCGACAAGTCCTTCAAGGGCTCGATCAGCGGCAAGCAGCTCCGCAAGGTCATCGGCCCCAACGCCACGACCGTCGCGGCGCTGGTCACGATGGACGACCCGAGCGAGACGGTCACGCAGTACGGCAAGTACTCGCTGACCGTGAAGGCGCCGGTGGTCTTCGGCAACAAGGCCGGCCGCTGATCCAGCGGTCAGCAGTACGCACCTTGTCCGGCCCCGCGTCCGGGACTTCTCGTCCCGGCCGGGGCCGGACCCG
Source organism: Nocardioides sp. PD653-B2 (assembly GCF_002117935.1). Lineage (GTDB taxonomy): Bacteria > Actinomycetota > Actinomycetes > Propionibacteriales > Nocardioidaceae > Nocardioides. Next base: position 26,221 of record NZ_BDJE01000034.1, read on the forward strand.
CGTCCGGGACCGCGGTGCGACGCGTCCCACATGAGCCCTGGGGTCCTCTCCGGGCGAACGGGCGATACCCTGCCCGCCGGAGATCGAACCGACCGAGCGGAGTGTTCAGGTGCCGGAGAGCAAGGGACTGCAGAAGGTCCTCATCGCCAATCGCGGGGAGATCGCCGTCCGCGTCATCCGGGCGTGCAAGGACGCGGGGATCGGCAGCGTGGCGGTCTACGCCGAGCCCGACCGGGACGCGCTCTTCGTGCGGCTGGCCGACGAGGCCCACTCACTGGGCGGGTCGACCCCGGCCGACTCCTACCTCGACATCGCCAAGATCATCGCGGTGGCCGAGAAGTCCGGCGCCGACTCGGTGCACCCGGGCTACGGCTTCCTCGCCGAGAACGCCGACTTCGCCCAGGCGGTGATCGACGCCGGCCTGATCTGGATCGGTCCCCCGCCGGCCGCGATCGAGGCTCTGGGCGACAAGGCCAAGGCCAAGCACATCGCGGTCAAGGCGAACGCGCCGCTCGCGCCAGGCACCAAGGACGCCCTGACCGACGCCGACGAAGCCGTGCGCTTCGCGGAGGAGAACGGCCTGCCGATCGCGATCAAGGCCGTCTTCGGCGGCGGCGGCCGCGGCCTCAAGGTCGCACGCACCCTCGAGGAGATCCCCGACGCCTTCGAGTCGGCGGTCCGCGAGGCGGTCAGCGCGTTCGGACGCGGCGAGTGCCTCGTGGAGAAGTTCCTCGACAAGCCGCGCCACGTCGAGACCCAGTGCCTGGCCGACCAGCACGGCAACGTCGTGGTCGTCTCGACCCGCGACTGTTCCCTGCAGCGCCGCAACCAGAAGCTGGTCGAGGAGGCGCCCGCGCCGTTCCTGTCCGACGAGCAGGTCACCGAGCTCTACGAGTCCTCCAAGCGCATCCTGAAGGAGGCCGGCTACTACGGCGCCGGCACCTGCGAGTTCCTGGTCGCCCAGGACGGCTCGATCTCCTTCCTCGAGGTCAACACCCGGCTCCAGGTCGAGCACTGCGTCTCGGAGGAGGTCACCGGCATCGACCTGGTGCGCGAGATGTTCCGGATCGCGGCCGGCGAGGAGCTCGGCTACGACGACCCGGAGATCCGCGGCCACTCCATCGAGTACCGCATCAACGCCGAGGACGGCGGCCGCAACTTCATGCCCGCCCCCGGCACCCTCTCCGCGTGGAGCCCGCCCAGCGGCCCCGGCATCCGGCTGGACGGCGGCTACGAGAACGGCGAGACGATCCCCGGCGCGTTCGACTCCCTCATCGCCAAGCTGATCGTCTCGGGCCGCGACCGCACCCAGGCGCTGGAGCGCTCGCGGCGCGCGCTCGACGAGTTCGTGGTCGACGGCATGCCCACGGTCATCCCCTTCCACCAGGCGGTCGTGCGCGACCCGGCGTACGTCGGTCCGTCGAACCCGGCCGGCGAGGGCTCCTTCGACGTCTACACCCAGTGGATCGAGACCGACTTCGACAACCAGATCGAGCCGTACGCCGGCGACTCGGCCGAGGCCGAGGAGCAGGGCGAGCGGCAGACCGTGGTCGTCGAGGTCGGCGGCAAGCGGCTCGAGGTGGTCATCCCCGGCGGCCTCGGCGGCATCTCCGCGGGCCCGGCCGCCGGCGCGAAGAAGCCGAAGCGAGCGGCCGGCAAGAAGGCCGGCGCGGCCGCCAGCGGCGACGCGGTGACCAGCCCGATGCAGGGCACGATCGTCAAGGTCGTCGTCGAGGAGGGTCAGGAGGTCGCCGAGGGCGACACCGTGGTCGTCATCGAGGCGATGAAGATGGAGCAGCCGCTCAAGGCCCACAAGGCCGGCACCGTCACCGGCCTCACCGCCGAGGTCGGCGCGACGATCGGCAACGGCGCCGTGCTCTGCGAGATCACGTGAGCAGTGCCGAGTGAGGGACGAGCTCGGCACGTGGGGTCACGCAGGTAGAGCAAGCCCACGGCTGAGCTCGCGAAGCCGTGACAGGTGTGTCGACACAAGGACTGAACTCCTCCCTGATGGGTAACGCCCTCTCCGTGACGATCTCGGGGACCGACGCCGAGACCGTTCCCCAGATCGTCGCCGCGCTCCGACAGGACCCCGTCCTCGTCCAGCAGGTGCTCGGCAACGGGCACACCGCCGAGGTCGACGGCCAGCTCACGGCGCTCGCCGGTGACGTCGCGCACCCGGTCTGGCTGGTGCTGGTGCAGGCGCCCGCCGGCCTCGCCCACGAGGACCCGACCGACGACCTGCTGCGCCAGGTGCACCAACAGCTCCAGGAGCCCGGGATCTACGTCGTGGCCTCGACCGTGGGGATCGAGTCCGTCGAGACGTACGACGTCCCGCTCGACGGCACCGATCTGTCGCTGGCGCGCTTCCACACCCTCGACCGGGCGCACGAGATCCTCGGCCAGGACCACCGCCTGTCAGCGGCAGGCGAGGCGGCGCTGACCCTCGAGGTCGCCGCCGACCCCGACCTCGAGCTCACGGACCGCCAGATCCACCAGGTCACCGACGACCCGATCTGGGTCGCAGTGACCGAGAGCGAGCCGGACACGTACGAGGAGTACGACAAGGTCGACGACCCGCTGACCCCGGTGGTCGTCGCCGTGGCGACGGCCTTGGTCGTCGCGGCCGTGGCCTGGCGGCTCCTGCGCGCCCGCGCCGCGGCCCTCCTCGAGCCGCACGACCGGCGCGCGCCGAGCGGCACCGAGGCGGCCACCTCGTCGACGCCGAGCCCCGAGACGCTGCGCGGCCAGGCGCGGACCGCGCTGAAGCGCCTCGACCGCCGCCTCCGCAAGGGCTCCGTCGACCCGGCGGCCCTCGACGAGGCCCAGGGCTCCCGTGACGCTGCGGCCGACCTCGTCGAGTCCGACGACCTGCTCGACGTCGTGGGCGCGCTGGTGCTGGTGACGATCGGGTACGCCGCGACCCGGCGCGGCGGCGCGCCGTACCGCCCCTGCTTCTTCAACCCGTTGCACGGCGAGGGCGACCACCGGGCCGCCTCGGGGCAAGGCGGTCCGACGGTCCCTGCCTGCCGTCGGTGCGCTGCCGACGTCGAGAGCGGCACGGCGCCCGACGCGCTGGTCGTCGCCCGGCGCGGCCGCGACCGGCCCTACTACGAACAGTCGACCGTGTGGGCGCGCACCGGCTTCGGCAGCCTGACCGACGACCTCTGGATCGACGTCCGCCAGGTGGGTCGGCGATGAGCGAGCGTCTGCGTCACCTCGCCCTGGCCGTGCTCCTCGGCCTCCTCGCGGCCACCGCCGCGGTCGGGATCACCCACGCCGCCGCGCGCACCGTCGATCCCGACCCGCTCCCGATCGGCGACCGCGTCCAGCAGGCCGCGGACGCCTTCCGCGACGGCGACCACGTCTACGTCGCGGCCGACGCCCACGACCGGGTGCCCCCGGCCGACGAGGCGCGCCTCGAGCAGCTGGCCGATGCCAGCGACACCGCGCTCTACATCGCGGTCTGGGAGGCCGGAGAGAGCGGCTACTACCTCTACAGCGACGCCGCCGACCAGCTGCAGCGGACCGTCGGCGAGGACGGTGTCTACGTGATCTGGCAGGGCCCCGGCGACGGGATCGTCAGCGAGCGCGGCGGGTCGATGGACCCGGACCCGCCGGCCGACTTCAACGGCGACCCGGTGCGCCGGCTCACCGAGATCGCGACGGCCGTCGGCGACGGCCGGCTCCTGACCTACTCCGGGCCGGACTACTGGGGCGGACCGGGCGGCGCGCTCGGCGCGGGACTCATCTTCGGCGGCCTCGCCCTGCCGTGCGCGCTGCTGGTGATCGGGCTGGGCCGGACCCTCTCCGGCCGCGGCTTCCGGCTCCAGGGAGGGTGGTGGTGACGGCATGTCCGACGACGTGATCCAGCAGATCCAGCAGGCGCTGGACCAGACGGGGGTGTACGTCGACCCGACCCTCCGGGCGGCGGTCGGCGCCCACGACCTCGCCGCGATGAAGGCGGATGTCGCGGCGTCGCCGACCCCGACGTACGTCGTGGTCTACCCGTACGTCAACGGCGACCAGTTCGGCGGTGACCCGGCCGAGCTGCTCACCCAGCTCCACGACGCCTCGGGCAAGGACGGCCTCTACCTGTCGGTGCGCGACGTCGACTACACACCGGTCTACCTCGAGTCGCGGGCCTGGGGATCGGTGGGCGACGGCCGAGCGGCCACCGATGTCGCGGCCTACCACCACCCCGACGATGCCGGTGCCGCGCTCGCCGAGGCCACCCACCTGACCGCGACCGGCACGGCGCAGCAGGCCGCCGACCAGATGTACGACGAGCGCTTCGGCGACGACACCACGAGCTCGACCGGCTCCGCACCGGCCGCGGCCGACGGGTCCGGGGACGACGGCGGCGGCGGCGGGAGCGGCGTCACCGTGGGCGTGCTGATCGGTCTCGCCCTCGCGATCGGCGTGGTCGTCGTCGGCTGGCGGGTGCGCCGCCGGACCCGACGGACGTACTCGCTGCCGGCCTCCGTCGTCGAGCACGTGCGCGAAGCCCACGACCGACAGCTCGAGGACCGGGCCCAGGAGGAGGTCCTAGCGCTGGGCGAGGCCATCGACGCCGCGGAGATGAGCCCGGGCGACACCGCCGACGCGTGGCAGGCCGCGCTCGACCACTACGACGGTGCCGGCCGGGTGCTGCGCCGCGGTGACGACCGCCCGGATGTCCTCGACGTCGTGGGCGCCCTGGTGCTCGCCCGCCGCGAGCGCCGCGCCCTCGACGCCGCGCTGGGGCACCGGGCGTTCGAGCCCGAGCCCGTGTGCTACCTCAACCCGCTGCACACCGGCGGCACGACCGTCGGGACCGTCGAGAGCGGCGGCCGCCAGGTGGAGGTGCCGCTCTGCCGCGCGTGCCGGGCCGACCTGCGCGCCGGCCGGGCGCCCGACGTCCTCGACGTGATGCGCCGCGGGCGCCCGGTCCACTACTTCGACACGGACGCCGAGCCGTGGGCGTCCACCGGCTACGGCGCGCTGCGTTCCGACCTGGTGCCGCGGTTGCAGGGCAGGACCTGAGCGATCAGCTGGTGACCTCGCAGCTCTGGACGACCTCGGCGTTGAGGCAGGTGTCCCGGCCCTCCTGGCCGCCGACCGTGTCGTAGCCGTCGCCGGCGTCGATCCGGTCGCGCTCGCCCGACCCCGTGACGTCGTCGTCCCCGCCGTAGGTCCACGCGCGGAACGGCTGGTAGTAGCCGGCCACGACCGCGTCGGGGCCGTCGGTGCCGTAGAAGATCCAGCGCAGGTGGTCGCCGAGCACCCACGCCTCGATCGCGGCCACCGTGCCCGCCCGGTCGCCCGAGCGCGACACGGTCCCCTCCCCCACGTCCAGGGTGAGCGTCGGCCCCGGCGGCCGGGTGCCGTGCGAGCCTCCCGAGTCCGGGCTGCCGAGGTTGCCCCGGTCGACGCCGTCGCCGCCGTCGAGCGCGAAGCCCGGGACGTCGGTGACGCTCGTGAAGACGTCGTCGTCGCCGGCGTCGCCGTAGACCTGGGACGGCTGGCCGGAGTAGCTCCCGACCAGGTCGTTGCCGTCGCCCCCGCGCAGCACGTCGCGACCGCGCCACGCGACGATCCGGTCCCGGCCGGGACCGCCGTCGACGACGTCGCGGTCCGGCGCGGCGTCCGGCTCGTCGGGCGCGAGGTCATCGGCCCCGCCGCGCCCCTCGAGCCGGTCGCCGCCGGTCCGGCCCATCAGGGTGTCCGCGCCGGCGCTGCCGAGGAGCACGTCGTCGTACGGCGTGCCGACCACCTGGAGACCGCCCTGCACCACGATCCGGTCGGCGCCGTCTCCCGAGCCGGTGCCCGCCTCGAGGTCCACCGTCACGCCGCGCCGCACGGACTCGTAGGTCACGATGCCGTGACTGCCGCCCTGGTCGGTCGGCCGGGCGTCCCCGCCGATGTCGAGCAGGTCGTCACCGGCCCCACCGGACAGCTCGTCGGGATAGCGGAACGACCCGCCCCGGTCGAAGCCCAGCCCGTCGCGCTCGCCGTACAGCCGGTCGGCCCCGGGTCCGCCGCGCAGCAGGTCGGCGCCGTCGCCGCCGCAGACGAGGTCGTCGCCGTTGCCCGCGCGCACCACGTCGTCGCCCCCGCGGGCGACGATGACGTCGGCACGCGGCGTGCCGGTGATGTGGTCGTCGCCGGCCGTGCCGACGATCGTCGCGGCCCGCCCCTGGCAGGTCGGGGCCGCTGCCTGCGCCGGGGGCACGACGGCCAGCACCCCGCCGGCGAGCGCCAGCGCGCTCATCATGATCAGCCTGCTCATGTGAGTGCTACGCACAGCCCGTAGATTCGGTTGCATGTCCGCGCCTCGCCTCCGAGAGCCCCGCGAACGCGTGAGCCCGCGGGCCAGGTCGATGTGGACCCTCACCGCCGGGCTCGAGGGGGCCGTGCTGCTGGCAGCCCTGATCGTCGTCGGGCCGGCCACCGCGTGGGTCCCGATCCCTTGGTGGGCCGTGGTGCTCGCGGCGCTCGCCATCGTGGCGTACGTCGTGGTCGTGCCGCGCTGGCGCTTCGCCGTGCACCGCTGGGAGGTCACGGACACGGCCGTCTACACCCAGACCGGGTGGTGGGCCCGCGAGCGCCGGATCGCGCCGATGTCGCGGATCCAGACCGTCGACCACGCGGAGGGCGCGGTCTCGCGCCTCTTCGGGCTCTCCACGGTCACGGTCACCACCGCCTCGGCGGCCGGGGCACTCGAGATCGCGGGGCTGGACCGCCTCCGCGCACTCGCGCTGGTCGACGAGCTCACGATCAAGGCCGACACCGTCCCCGGCGACGCCACGTGACCGGTCTCGGCACCGACCGGTCCCTGCCGGACGAGTGGCAGCGGCTCGACCCGCGGATGCTGCTCGTCCACCCGGTCAAGGAGCTGATCCGCTTCCTGCCCGTCCTGGTCGGTCTCTTCATCGCCGGGACGGCCTCCGGGGGCAGTGGCGACTGGTGGCACTTCCTCGGGATCGTGGTCCCGATCTCGCTCGGCGTGATGCGCTACTTCACGACGTACTTCCGGATCGCCGACCAGCGGGTCGAGCTGCGGCGCGGCCTGGTGAACCGGCACGTCCTGTCCACGCCGCTCGACCGGGTGCGGACCGTCGACATCACCGCCTCCCCCATCCACCGCCTGCTCGGCCTGACCACGGTCCGGGTCGGCACCGGGACCGCCTCGAACGACGACGAGGACCGGCTCGACCTCGACGGGCTGGCGACCGACCGGGCCCGGCAGCTGCGTGCGGACCTCCTGCCGGTGGGCGGCACCGACCCGGCCGGCACCACGGAGCAGCCCCGGCCCGCGGACCGGACGGTGCTCGTGTTCGACCCGGCCTGGGTCCGCTTCGCCCCGCTGACCAGCTCGGGGCTGGTCATCGCCGCCGCGACCCTCGGCGTGATCACCCAGGCCGTCAACACCTTCGGCGGCTTCGACCGGCTCGACCCGCAGCGGTTCGCCGACGACGCGTCGGGCTGGTCGGTGTGGGCGGCCGTGCCGCTCGGGCTGATCGCCCTCGTGCTCGTCGTCGCGGCGCTGTCGATCGGCGGCTACGTGCTCACCAATTGGGGCTTCACGCTCACCCACACCGGCTCGGCGCGCGGCGGCGCCTGGCACCTGCGCCGCGGGCTGCTGACCACCCGCGAGACGACGCTCGACGACGAGCGGGTCCGCGGCGTCAGCGTCGGCGAGCCGCTCGGCCTGCGCCTGGCCGGGGGCGGTCGGACGTCGGCGATCGTCACCGGGCTCGACCGCCGGCAGGCCGCCAGCTCGCTCCTCGTGCCGCCCGCCCCGCGCAGCGTCGTCGTGGGCGTCGCGGGCGCCGTGCTCGGCACCGACAGCCCCCTGACGACACCCCTCGTCGACCACGGGCCACGAGCGCGCACCCGCCGCTTCACCCGCGCGCTGACACCGGCCGTCGCGGCGCTCGCGGCCGCGCTGCTCCTCGTGCTGCTCACCGAGACCCCGACGTGGCTCCTGGCCGTCGTCGCCCTCGGCGTGCCGGTCGCGCTGGCGCTGGCCGCCGACCGCGCCCGGGCCCTCGGCCATGCCCTGGTCGACGGGCACGTCGTCGCCCGGTCGGGCAGTCTCGACCGGCGCCGCGAGGCGCTCGAGGTCGGCGGGGTGATCGGCTGGAACTTCCGGTCGACCTGGTTCCAGCGCCGCGCCGGCCTGCTCTCGCTGGTCGCCACCACCGCCGGGGGCCGACAGGCCGTCACCGTGCCCGACGTCCCCGAGGACGCCGCGCTGACGCTCGCCCTGGCGGCGCACCCCGAGCTGCTGGGTCAGTTCCTCGACACTGAACCGGTCCGGACCAGCCCCTAGCCACCCGCGCGGTGCCCTAGCGTGGATACCCCCATCGGGTGCTCGGGCACTCCGTGTCCCCAGGAGCTCCGATGTCGAGCCGACCCGCACGCCGTCGAGCGCTGACCTCCGCCCTCGCGACGGCTCTCGCGCTCACCGCCACGCTCGCGTGGGTGCCGCCGTCCGGGGCAGCGGTCACGACGTACGCCGGCGAGGTGCTCGCCTCCGCCCCGGTGGCCTACTACCGGCTCGGGGAGCCGAGCGGCCCGACGATGGTCGACAGCTCGGGCCACGGCCACCACGGCACGTACGGCGGTCTCGTGGCCTTCGGCGGGCCTCCCGCCATCACGAACACCACGGACACCTCGGCCGCGTTCACGACGGGGTCGAGCGCGACCGGCATCCCCGCGCCGCAGACCGCCTACACCCTGGAGGCGTGGGTCCGCCCGGACGACGGCGCACCCGCGACGCTCGTCGGGCAGGCGGGCGCCGGCGAGCTCTACATCAGCGGCGGCTTCCTCGGGCTCGACCAGAGCGGGGACGACGTCCTCAGCTCGGGCCCCGACCTGACCGCCGGCACCTGGTGGCACGTCGCCGCCACCTGGGACGGCACCACCACGCGGCTCTACGTCGACGGGACCGAGGTCGCGACCTCGGTCACGGCCACCACCGCACCGTCCGGGAGCAACCCGGTGATCCTCGGCGACGGCCCCCACGGGGGCTTCATCGGCGGGCTGGACGAGGTCGCCTACTACCCGACCGCGCTGTCCGGTGCCGTGCTCGCCGCCCACGTCGCGATCGGGCGGGACTCGACCCCGCCCCATGTCACCATCACCACCCCGGCCGACAGCGGCCAGTACGTCCTGCACGCCGTCCCGGCCCCGGGCTACTCCTGCACCGACCCCCTGGCCGGCAGCCCGCCCTCGGCGAGCGGCATCATGACCTGCGTCCCCGGCCCGCTGGCCGGCGGGCTCGGGCCGCACTTCTTCACGGTCACCGGCACCGACCGGGCCGGGAACGCCGCGGCACGCACGGTCGCCTACACGGTCGTGCCCAACCGGTACGCCGACGAGGTGCTCCTCTCCTCCCCGATCGCCTTCTACCGGCTCAACGACCCGGTCGGCGCCGTGACCATGACCGACGACTCGGGCCACGGGCGCGACGGGCTGTACCGGAACGCGGTGGCGCCGGGCGGGCACCGGCCCGCCGCCATCTCGTGCGAGCGCCGGCCGAGGCCCCCGCAGGTCTGCGAGCTGGCGGCCGACCCGCAGGACTTCTCGACCCACTTCGGCGGCAACGGCTACGGCTACGTGAGCGACCTCCCGGCACCGAAGACCGCCTACACGCTCGAGGCCTGGATCCGGCCCGACAACGGCGACGGCTCGATCGTGGGCCAGGGTGGGGCCGGCCAGCTCTTCCTGCGCGACGGCCACCTGGGGCTGCGCCAGACCCAGGACGACGTCCTCAGCAGCAGCCCCACCCTGACGCCGGGCGTCTGGTGGCACGTCGCCGCCGTGTGGAACGGGACCTCCACCGCCCTGTTCGTGAACGGCGCCGTGGTCGCGACGTCGAGCTCGGCCCGGAAGGCACCCTCCGGCTCCGCCACGATGTACGTCGGCCTCGGCGAGCAGGCGCCGCCGTTCCACGGCGACCTCGACGAGGTGGCCTACTACTCGACCGCGCTGTCGGGCGGGGTGCTGGCCGAGCACTACGCGGTCGGCACCGCCGTCGACTGGCCGTCGATCTCGCCGGTCCCGCCGGGCACCACGGGGGTGCCCTCGGCCGTGATCACCACCCCGGCGGACGACGGCCTCTACGCCCCGGCCAAGACCCCGGTGTCGGACTTCGGCTGCACCGACCCGGACGGGTCCGGCGACGTCTCCAGCTGCACGGCGGCCGTCGACGGGAACCCGCTCGCCAACGGCGACCCGCTCCCCGACTCCCTCGGCTCCCACACCGTCACGGTCACCGCCGTCGACCAGGCAGGCAACGTCGACACGCACTCCGTGACCTACACCGTCATGCCCTTCCCCGACATCTTCCGGGCGGACTCACCCCTCGCCTACTACCGACTCGGGGACACCGGCTCGGTGATGGTGGACGCCAGCGGCAACGGCCGCGACGGGGAGTACAAGAACGACCAGCAGTCCGGGCCGGTCGGCATCAGCGGCGACGGCGACCACGCGCGGAGGTTCCTCGGCGCCAACGGCTACGGGTACGCCAACGGCGTCGCCGCGGGGCCCCACCAGTCGACGATCGAGGCCTGGGCGAACCCGGACGACGGGCGCGACCAGTCGATCGCCGGGCTGGCCGGGACCGACGAGCTCTTCGTGACCGGCGGGAGCTTCGCCTTCCGTCACCTGGACCGCACGGTGGTCGCCGACGTCGGGCCGACGCCCGGAGCGTTCCGCCAGGTCGTCGGCGTGTGGGACGGCACCAACGCGCAGATCTACGTGGACGGCGTGCTGCACGGCACCGTCGAGGCGGCCACCGGCAGCTCGAGCGCCGGCGGTGGCACGTTCTACGTCGGCTACGGCATCCGGGCACCCTGGTTCAAGGGCTCGATCGACGAGGTCGCCTACTACCGGGTCGCCCTGACGCCGGCCCGCGTGCTCGAGCACTTCCTCGCCGACCCGCCGCCGGCCACCGACTGCCTGGTGCCTCGCCTCCGCGGCCGCCGGGTCGCCGTCGCCCGGGACGCGCTCGCGTGGGCGGGCTGCACCCTCGGGACGGTCAGCCACCGCGCCGCGGCGCCCCGGGACCGGGGCCGGGTGCTCGCCCAGTCCGTCCCGCCGGGCAGCGCCCTCCCGGGCGGACGCAGCATCGACGTCACCGTCGGCCGCTGACAGCAGCCCGGGTGACAGACGCGCCACCCACCCCCTGTCTCGCCGGAGCACGGACCTGCGGGTCCTGACCGCCCGGGCTCATAGCATGTGCGCATGTTCACCAAGGTGCTGGTTGCCAACCGTGGCGAGATCGCGATCCGCGCCTTCCGCGCGGCGTACGAGGTCGGCGCGCGGACGGTCGCCGTCTTCCCGTACGAGGACCGCTGGTCGGAGCACCGGCTCAAGGCCGACGAGGCCTACGAGATCGGCGAGCGCGGCCACCCGGTGCGCGCCTACCTCGACCCCGAGGCCATCGTCGCCGTGGCGCTCCGCGCGGGTGCCGACGCGGTCTACCCCGGCTACGGGTTCCTCTCGGAGAACCCCGCGCTCGCCGAGGCCTGCGCCAACGCCGGCATCACGTTCATCGGTCCCACCGCCGAGGTGCTGACCCTGACGGGCAACAAGGCCCGGGCCATCGCGGCGGCCAAGGCGGCCGGCGTACCGACCCTCGCGTCGGTCGACCCCTCCACCGACGTCGACGCCCTGGTCGAGTCGGCCGCGGAGATGCCGTACCCGCTCTTCGTGAAGGCCGTCGCCGGCGGCGGCGGCCGCGGCATGCGCAGGGTCGACGACCCGAAGGACCTGCGCGAGGCCGTCGAGACCTGCATGCGTGAGGCCGAGGGCGCCTTCGGCGACCCGACCGTCTTCATCGAGCAGGCGGTCGTCGAGCCCCGCCACATCGAGGTGCAGATCCTCGCCGACGGCGCCGGCAACGTGATCCACCTCTTCGAGCGCGACTGCTCGGTGCAGCGCCGCCACCAGAAGGTCATCGAGATCGCGCCGGCCCCCAACCTCGACCCGGCGATCCGGGACAGCATGTGCGCCGACGCCGTGCGCTTCGCCCAGGAGATCGGCTACCGCAACGCCGGCACCGTCGAGTTCCTGCTCGACCGCGACGGCAACTACGTCTTCATCGAGATGAACCCGCGGATCCAGGTCGAGCACACGGTCACCGAGGAGGTCACCGACGTCGACCTGGTGCAGTCGCAGCTGCGGATCGCCTCCGGCGAGACCCTCGACGACCTGGGGCTCTCGCAGGACACCGTCCAGCTCCGCGGCGCCGCCCTCCAGTGCCGGATCACCACCGAGGACCCGGCCAACAACTTCCGGCCCGACACCGGCGTGATCACGACGTACCGCTCCCCCGGCGGCGGCGGTGTCCGCCTCGACGGCGGCACGGTCTACACCGGTGCCGAGGTCTCCGCCCACTTCGACTCGATGCTCGCCAAGCTCACCTGTCGCGCCCGGACCTTCGACAAGGCCGTCGAGAAGGCGCGCCGCGCGGTGGCGGAGTTCCGCATCCGGGGCGTCTCCACCAACATCCCGTTCCTCCAGGCGGTGCTCGCCGACCCCGACTTCGCGGCCGGCCACGTCACCACGTCGTTCATCGAGACCCACCCGCAGCTGCTCCAGGCCCGGGGCACCGGCGACCGCGGCAGCAAGATCCTCAACTACCTCGCCGACGTCACCGTCAACCAGCCGTACGGCGCGGCGCCGGTCAGCGTCGACCCGGCGACGAAGCTCCCCGAGGTCAACCTCCAGGTGCCCGCGCCGGACGGCAGCCGGCAGCTGCTGCTCGAGGTCGGCCCGGAGGAGTTCGCCCGGCGGCTGCGCGCGCAGAAGGACGTCGCGGTGACCGACACGACCTTCCGTGACGCCCACCAGAGCCTGCTCGCCACCCGGGTCCGCACCCGCGACCTGCTGACCGTCGCCGGCCACGTCGCGCGCACGACGCCGCAGCTCTGGTCGCTCGAGGCCTGGGGCGGCGCGACGTACGACGTGGCGCTGCGCTTCCTCGCCGAGGACCCGTGGGAGCGGCTGGCCGCCCTGCGCCAGGCGGTCCCGAACATCTGCCTCCAGATGCTGCTCCGCGGCCGCAACACGGTCGGCTACACGCCGTACCCGACCGACGTGACCAACGCGTTCGTCGAGGAGGCGGCGGCCACCGGCATCGACGTCTTCCGGATCTTCGACGCGCTCAACGACGTCGAGCAGATGCGTCCGGCGATCGAGGCCGTGCGCGCGACCGGCACCGCGGTGGCCGAGGTCGCGCTCTGCTACACCGGCGACCTCTCCGACCCGGACGAGACGCTCTACACGCTCGACTACTACCTGGAGCTGGCCGACCGGATCGTCGACGCCGGCGCCCACGTGCTCGCGATCAAGGACATGGCGGGCCTGCTGCGCGTGCCCGCGGCCCGCACGCTGGTGACCGCGCTGCGCGAGCGGTTCGACCTGCCGGTCCACCTGCACACCCACGACACGCCGGGCGGCCAGCTCGCGACCCTGCTCGCCGCGATCGATGCAGGCGTCGACGCCGTCGACGCCGCGACCGCGTCGATGGCCGGCACCACCTCGCAGCCCGCCCTCTCCGCCCTCGTGTCGGCGACCGACCACGGGCCGCGCGAGACCGGGCTCTCGCTCGAGGCGATCTGCGCACTGGAGCCCTACTGGGAGGCGACCCGCCGCGTCTACGCGCCGTTCGAGTCCGGCCTGCCGTCCCCGACCGGGCGCGTCTACACGCACGAGATCCCCGGCGGCCAGCTCTCCAACCTGCGCCAGCAGGCGATCGCGCTCGGCCTGGGCGAGAAGTTCGAGCAGATCGAGGACATGTACGCCGCGGCCAACGACATCCTCGGCAACATCGTCAAGGTCACGCCGTCCTCCAAGGTCGTCGGCGACCTGGCCCTGCACCTCGTCGCCGTCGGCGCCGACCCGGCCGAGTTCGCGGAGGACCCGGGCAAGTTCGACATCCCCGACTCGGTGATCGGCTTCCTCAACGGCGAGCTCGGGGACCCGCCCGGCGGCTGGCCCGAGCCGTTCCGCAGCAAGGCGCTCGAGGGTCGCACCCACAAGCCGCCCGCCGAGGAGATCACCGACGCGCAGCGCGACGCGCTGGCCGCCGAGCCCGGCACCACCAGCACCGTCCGCCGCCGGATGCTCAACGAGCTGCTCTTCCCCGGCCCCACCCAGGACTTCCTCGAGTCGCGCGAGACGTACGGCGACCTCTCGGTGCTGCCGACGATCGACTACCTCTACGGCCTGCGCCGGGGCGACGAGCACGAGGTCGAGATCGAGGAGGGCAAGACGCTCATCCTCGGCGTGCAGTCGATCAGCGAGCCCGACGAGCGCGGCATCCGTACGGTGATGGCGCTCATCAACGGCCAGCTCCGGCCGGTCAACGTCCGCGACCGCAGCGTCGCCTCCGAGGTCGCGACCGCCGAGAAGGCCGACACGTCGAAGCCCGGCCAGGTCGCCGCGCCGTTCCAGGGCGTCGTCACGATCGTGGTCGCCGAGGGTGACACCGTCGCCGCCGGCGACACGGTGGCGACGATCGAGGCGATGAAGATGGAGGCCGCGATCACGGCGCCGGTCGCCGGCACCGTCGAGCGGCTGGCGCTCTCCGGCACGCAGGCCGTCGACGGCGGCGACCTGGTCCTGGTCTTGTCCTGACCGAACAGCGCAATTGCGCGGTTGTGACCGGGTGGGCGCGCGTTCCCGTGTCCGAACAGCGCAATTGCGCGGTTGCGACCCGGTAGGCACGCGTTCCCCTGTCCGAACAGCGCAATTGCGCGGTTGCGACCAGGTAGGCACGCGTTCCCCTGTCCGAACAGCGCAATTGCGCGGTTGCGACCACGTCGGTACGCGTTTCCCGGCCCGAACAGCGCAATTGCGCGGTTGCGACCAGGAAGGCAGGCGTTCCCCGGCCCAAGCAGCGCAATTGCGCGGTTGCGACCACGTACGCACGCGTTCCCGTGCCCGAACAGCGCAAGTGCGCGATTGCGACGGCCCGCACCCGGCTACCCTCGAAGGACATGGTCAACTCGCGCAGGCTGCTGAACGTCGGACGTGTCCTCGAAGCGGCCGAAGCCGCCTCCCCGGTCGAGGCGGTAGGAGCCGTCGCCCGCGAGCTGGGCCTCGCCTTCGGGGCGGTGTCCGTCTCATTCCTCATCTCGGACCTGTCCGGGCGCGCGCTGGTGCGGCTCGCGCACGTGCCGCTCCCCGGCGGCTCCCTCGACCCCGGCGAGCGTCGCGACGAGGACGAGTCCGCGACGGTCCTGCCGTTCGACGGCGGGCCCCCGGAGCAGGCGGTCCGCACCCAGAGCGTGCAGGTGCTGCCGCCGGACCCGGCCGCGGCCGACGACGTCGCCGGGCTGTGGGGCGTGCTGGCCCCGGTGACCGAGCGCGGCGAGAGCATCGGCCTGCTGGAGCTCTACCTGCCCGAGGAGCCGCCCCCGGACGTCGTCGCCGAGGTCGCGCAGGTCGCGCATCTCCTCGCGTTCGTCGTCATCGCCAACCGTCGACACACGGACCTGTTCGAGTGGGGTCAGCGCACCCGGGCCTTCAGCCTGTCCGCCGAGATCCAGCAGCGGCTGCTGCCCGAGGCACAGACCTGTGAGGCCGCCGCCTTCACGCTCGCCGGATGGCTGGAACCCGCGGCGCGCATCGGCGGGGACACCTTCGACTACAGCCTGGCCCGGGACCTGCTGCACCTGTCGCTGACCGACGCGATGGGGCACGGCGTCGACGCGGCGCTGACCGCCTCCACCTGCCTGGCCGGCCTGCGAGGTGCCCGGCGGCGGGGCCTGACCCTGCTCGAGCAGGCCCGGGCGACCAACAGCGCCCTGGCCGAGCACACCCCCGAGGGCCGGGACGACTTCGTGACCGGGCTGGTCGGCCGGCTCGACCTCACGACGGGGCGTCTCGAGCTCGTCAACGCGGGACACGTCTCGCCGTACCTGCTCCGCGGCGGGGCCCTCACGACCCTGGAGCTCGCGATCGACCTGCCCTTCGGCCTGTTCGCCGACAGCGACTACCGCAGCACCGTCGTGCAGCTGGAGGCCGGCGACCGGCTGGTGCTCATCACCGACGGCATGCTGGAGCGCAACGTGGCGTCCCTCGACCTGCCGGGCGCGATCCGGGAGGGCACCGGGCTCCACCCCCGGGAGGTGGTCCGCGCCCTGGCCGACAGCGCCCTCGTCGCGGCCGGCCACGCCCTCCAGGACGATGCCACCCTGCTGTGCCTGGACTGGCACGGCCGGCACGACGTATCCAGGAACGCGGTGTCCGGAGCAGAGCCGGAGCGGGCGAGCGACGCCCTGCCGCCTACGCAGGAGTCACGATCACGTTGACCGCCCGCAGGTCGACGTCTCCGGTCGCGGTGTAGCGGTGGGGTACGTCGGCCGGCCACCGGACGTGTCCCCCGGCCGAGGCCTCGAGCGACTCCTCGCCGTACTCGACCCGGCAACCGCCCGCCAGGACGAGCAGCTGCTCCACGACGCCGGGGGCGTGCGCCGGGGAGCTCCGGGTGGTGCCGGCCGCGACACGGAGCAGGTAGACCTCGGACGTCGCCCCCGCCGTGTGCTCGGTGTGCAGCAGCACCCCCTCGAAGCCGTCGTCGGCGATCACCGACCCGGCCCGGAAGTCCACGAGTGCCGCCAGGGGTACGCCGAGCGGCCCGGCGACGGCGTACAGGGTCTCGAGCGTGGGGTTGCGCTGCCCGGTCTCGAGCTCGGAGAGCGAGCCCTTGCCGATGCCGGCCGCGTCGGCCAGGGCCGACAGGGACAGGCCGCGCTCGGTCCGGAGCGCCCGGACCCGGGCGCCAACCTCGGCTCGTGGACCGCTCCCCGCCATTGGCGTCTCCCTGTGTAGCCTGCGTTCTGTTTACAGAACGGAGTCTGCCATGACCCAGGCCGCCACGACACACCACGAGGGCACCCCCGTCGTCGCCGGGATCGTCACGGCGCTCGTCGGCTCCAGCAGCTCCTTCGTCGTGGTGCTCGCCGGCCTGACCGCCGTGGGGGCGAGCCCCGCGCAGGCCGCGTCCGGCCTGCTCGCCCTCCTCGTCACGCAGGCGCTCGGCATGTTGTGGCTCGCCGTCCGTCACCGCACCCCGATCACGCTCGCCTGGTCGACGCCGGGAGCAGCGCTGCTCGTCTCGACGGGCGCGGTCACCGGCGGCTGGGCGGCCGCCGTGGGCGCCTTCGCGGTCGCCGGCGGCCTGATCGTGCTCACCGGCCTGGTCCCGGCACTGGGCGAGCTGATCGCCCGGATCCCCGTCTCCCTGGCCCGCGCGATGCTCGCCGGCGTCCTGCTGCCGATCTGCCTGGAGCCGGTCACCGGGCTCGCGGACTCGCCGGCGTACGTCGGTCCGGTCGTGCTCGCCTGGGTGGTGATGCACCGCGTCTCGCGGCGCTGGGCGGTGCCGGTCGCGCTCGCCGTCGCGCTGCTCGTCGTGGTCGTGACGGCCGGGTCGTCGGTCGCGCCCGCCGACCTGCTCCCGACGGTCACCTGGACCACGCCGCACTGGACGGTCGCGGCCGTGGTGAGCATCGCGATCCCGCTCTACATCGTCACCATGGCCTCCCAGAACGTGCCCGGCGTGGCGGTCACCTCGAGCTTCGGCTACCAGGTGCCGTGGCGCGAGACCATGACGGTCACCGGGATCGGCACCCTGGTCGGCGCCCCCTTCGGCGGGCACGCGATCAACCTCGCGGCGATCACCGCTGCGATGACCGCCGGACCGATGGCCGGACCCGACCGCGGCCGGCGGTGGATCGCCGCGGTGACGGCGTCGGCGACCTACCTGGCGCTGGCCCTCGCCTGCGGTGCCCTGACCGCCCTGGTCGCGGCCGCCCCCGGCGACGTCATGCAGGCGGCTGCCGGGCTGGCGCTGCTCGGCACGCTCGGCTCGGCGCTGGCCGGCGCCCTCGCCGACGAGCACGACCGCGAGGTGGCCGTCGTGTGCTTCGTGGTCGCCGCCTCCGGCGTCACGATCCTGGGCGTCGGCGCCGCCTTCTGGGCACTGCTCGCCGGCCTGGTGCTGCGGCCCCTGCTGCGGCCGGGCGGCGTCAGCCGACCTTGAAGGTCACCCAGGTCGAGCGCAGCGCGAGCATCGAGCGGAAGGTGTCGCCCGAGACCACGGCCCTGCCGGCGCTGCCGGTCAGCGTGATCGAGCGGACCCGGCCGCCCCAGTCACCGTTGCCGTCCCGGCTGGTCACCGCGATCTTCGTCAGGTTGCCGACCGAGGGCCAGGTGCGCTCGATGAGACCGTCGTCGACCTTCTGCGACCAGGTGTGCACGGGGTTGCCGGACCAGCCGTCGTAGGGGTCCTTCTTGGCCGGCAGGTACGACACCGACCCGGCCGAGGTCCACCCGCCGCTGCTCGACGCGAACTGGGTGAACGCCGGCTCGCCGCCCGACAGCAGGATCCGGCGGGCCGTGGCGTCGACGGCGCGGTTGGAGGCGTCGTACTCGGCGCTGTAGCCGCCGTACACCTGGCACGACGTGGTGTCGCAGAGCTGGTAGGCGCTCGACTGCGGGTGCTTGCGCTCGTACGCCGCGTAGGTGCGCGCCGCGACCGCCTGCGCGCGCACCGCCTCGGGGCTCCACGACGCGGGGATCTCCAGCGGCACGACGCCCTTGAGGTAGCTCTCGAGGCTGAGGTCGTTGACGGTCACCCGCGACCCGGACGACGTGACGGCCCGCAGCCGGCCGCGGTAGGCGCGCTCGCCGCCGGGCGTGACCAGCGTGATCGGGTCGCCCGCGGCGTAGAACTCGCCGTCGCCCTTCAGCACCTTCCAGCGGTGCCACTTCTGGGTGCGGAAGGACACCCGGTTGACGCCGTCCTTGCCGATGTCGACCTTCCAGCGCGAGGCACCGTTGTCGGGCAGCGCGACCCGCTCCCCACCGGCCGTGTCGCGCACGGTCAGCCCCGAGCGCGGCTCGACGATCAGGTCATCGGTGGTGTCGGCGCTGATCAGCACGGTGACCCGGCCCTTGCCGGTGCCCCAGGTGGTGCCGGGGTAGTAGAACTCGGCGATCTGGGTGTAGGTCAGGCCCTCGCGGGCGGCGCCCTCGGCGCCGTACTGCGACATGCCGTGGCCGTGGCCGTAGCCGTGCCCCTTGATCGTGATGGTGGCGTCGCCCGGGACCTTCCAGACGTCCGTCGCGGTGGCGGCGTCGGCCGGGGCGAGGATGCCGCTCAGCGTGAGCAGGCCCGCCGTGAGCAGGGTCGAGAGCGCGCGCATGAAGGACTTCCGGGACGGGTGTGACGGATGTGAAACCCAAGCGCATCACGGGTCACAGCAGTCCCGCAATGCGTGCGGGCGAACTACAGATCTGTAGTTCAGCTGATGGTGAAGAGCGTGGACCTGAGGCCGAGGTAGGAGCGGAACTGCGAGCCCGTCGCGTGCACGCTGCCCTCGGTCCCGGTCACGAGCACCTCGGTCACGCGGCCACCGTTCGGGCCGTTGCCATCGCGCTCGGTGACCTCGACCGACACCAGGTCCCCCAGCCCCGTCCAGTGCCGGGTCACCTGGTCGCCGGTGAAGGTCGTGGCGTGCGGGTCATCGGGGTAGCCGTGGTCGTAGGGATCTTCCTCGGGCACCAGATAGGGGTAGCCACCGTCGACGCTGTAGCCGCCGTTGCTGGCAGAGAACTGGGCGAAGATCGGGGCGCCGCCGTACGTCAGGATCTCGCCGGCGGTCGCCTTCACGGCGGCGTCCGTCGCGGACGTCTCGGCACCGACCCCGCCGTACATCTGGCAGGCCGCGGTGTCGCACAGGTCGTAGTCGCGGCTGGCGGGGACGTTGCCGCGCTCGAACACGGCGTAGGTGCGCGCGGCGACCGCCTGCGCACGGAGCGCGTCGGCGGGCCACGAGGCGAACACCTCCTGGGACAAGACGCCGCGCAGGTAGGCGTCGATGCCGACCACGTTGACCGCACCGGCCTCGGTCAGCCGGATCGCGCCGCGGTAGGTCGAGCCGCCGTCCAGGGTCAGGGGCTGGTTGCCCGCGGACAGCTCGGCGTCGCCCTTCGGCTTCTTCCAGTCGCGCCACGAGGTGGTCCGGTAGGAGATCAGCGACCGGGCGCCCGCGGGCGTGACCCGCCACTTCTTCACGGTCTTGCCGTCGCGCTTCGTGGGCAGCGTCCACGTCCGGCCGTTGCCGAGGCTGTGCGCCTTCAGGCCGGACCGTGCGGCGACGACCACCGAGCCCTCCGGAGCCGCGGTGAGCAGCACCCGGATGGTCCCGCCGGCGGTGCCCCAGGAGGTGCTCGGGTAGTAGTGCTGGACGATCTCCCGGTAGGTCTGCCCGTCCGTCGCACGATTGCGGGCGCCGTACTGCGACAGGCCCTTGCCGTGGCCGTTGCCCAGTGTCGTGACGGTGATGCTCGCGGGTTCGCGGTCGGGCGCGGCCTGCGCGGGAAGCGCGATCAGCGCCGTCACCGCGGCGGCGAGCAGGGACATGGCGAGCCGTCGAACCATGGGCACTCCCGAGAGTCAGGCGTCAGATGTGGTGCAGACGACGAGCGGCTTCGGCGATCGAACCGCTCATCGACGGGTACACCGTAAACGCCTGAGCGAGCTGATCGGTTGTCAAGGACTCCGCGACGGCGATCGAGACCGGGTGGATGAGCTCGCTCGCGCGGGGCCCGACGACCACTCCCCCGACGATGATGCCGGTGCCGGGACGGCAGATCAGCTTCACGAACCCGTCCCGGACGCCCTGCATCTTCGCGCGCGGGTTGCCGGACAGCGGCAGGGTGACCACCTCGGCCTGGATCTCTCCCGCGTCGACGGCCTGCTGCGACCACCCGACGGTGGCGATCTCGGGGGCGGTGAAGACGTTGGACGAGACCTTCTTGAGGTCGAGCGGGTGCACGGTGTCGCCGAGGAAGTGCCACATCGCGATCCGGCCCTGCATCGCGGCGACGCTCGCGAGCATGAGCACGCCGGTGCAGTCGCCGGCGGCGTAGACCCCGCGGGCCGACGTACGCGACACGCGGTCGACGTTGACGAACCCGCCGTCCGTGAGGATGACCCCCGACTCCTCCAGCCCCATGTCGGCCGTGTTGGGGACCGAGCCGAGGGCGAGGATGCAGTGCGAACCCTGGACGGTACGACCGTCGGTGAGCGTCACCGTGACGACGTCGCCGTCCCGGGTCACCGACTCCATGCGGGACTTGGACAGGACCTTCATCCCGCGACGGGTGAGGACGTCCTCGAGCACCTTGGACGCGTCGGCGTCCTCGCCGGGCAGCACGCGGTCGCGGGAGGAGACGAGCGTGACGGGGATGCCGAGGTTGAGGTAGGCGCTGGCGAACTCGGCGCCGGTGACGCCGGAGCCGACCACGATCAGCTCGGTCGGGGCCTCGCTGAGGTCGTAGACCTGCTCCCAGGTGAGGATCCGCTCGCCGTCCGGCTGGGCGGTCGGCAGCGTGCGCGGCGAGGCGCCGGTGGCGAGCAGGACGGCGTCGGCGCGCAGGATCTCCTCGCCGCCGTCGGGCTTGGTGACCAGCACGCGGTCGGGGCCGGCCAGGCTGCCGCGGCCCTGGACCACCGTGACGCCGTCGCGGGTCAGCCGGCGGCCGATGTCGGCGGACTGGTCGGCGGCCAGCTGCTTGACCCGGGTGTTCACCCGGCCGAGGTCGACCCGGATCCCGGTGGCGGCGTCGCCCTCGGAGTCGTGGAAGTTCACCCCGAGCTCGGCGGCGCCGGAGAGGTCGCTCATCACCTCGGCGGTCGCGATCAGGGTCTTGCTGGGCACGCAATCGGTGAGGACCGCGGAGCCGCCGACCCCGTCGGTGTCGACGACGGTGACCTGGGCGCCGAGCTGGGCGGCGACGTGAGCGGCCTCGTACCCCCCGGGGCCACCCCCGATGATGACGACGCGTTCGCTCACTCGGTCATTCCTCTCGTCTCCCTGGGTCTCGTTACACCGCATCGCGGCTTCGTTCCTCAGCCCCGGCGGCACTCGACCTCGTCGCCCGAGGCAGCCGACTCGCAGGCTCGGTGCCTGCTGGCCTCAGAGGTTGATCATGTGGCCGGCGATGCCCTCGATGGCTTCCTTCATGGCCTCGCCGAGCGTCGGGTGGGCGAAGACGTTGCGCGCGACCTCGTCGGCGGTGAGGTCCCACTGCTGGGCCAGCGTCAGCGCCGGCAGCAGCTCGGTGACCTCGGGGCCGATCATGTGGGCGCCGACGATCTCGTTGAACTCGGCGTCGGCCACGATCTTCACGAAGCCGACTCCCTCGGCCATGCCGCGGGCCTTGCCGTTGGCGGAGAACGGGAACGTCGAGACCTTGACGTCGTACCCCTTCTCCTTGGCCTGCTCCTCGGTGTAGCCGAACGACGCGATCTGCGGCTGGCAGAACGTCGCGCGGGGGATCATGTCGTAGTTGATCTCGACCGTCTCGGCGCCGGCGATCGTCTCGGCGGCGACCACACCCATCGCCTCGGCGGTGTGGGCGAGCATCAGCTTGCCGGTCACGTCGCCGATCGCGTAGATGTTGTCGACGTTGGTGCGGCCGCGGGAGTCGATCTCGATGGCGCCGCGGTCGGTGAGCTTGACGCCTGCGGCGTCGAGACCGTAGCCCTCGACCCGCGGCGCGAAGCCGATCGCCTGGAGGACCTTGTCGGCCTCGAGGGTCTCCTGGTTGCCGTCCTTGCTGACGACGACCTTGACCTTCTCGCCGCTGTCGTCGATCGACTCGACCTTGGTGGACAGCAGCACCTTCACGCCGAGCTTCTTGTACTGCTTGAGCAGCTCCTTGGACACGTCCGGGTCCTCGGTCGGCACCATCCGGTCGAGGAACTCGACGATCGTCACGTCGACGCCGAAGTTGACCATCACGTAGGCGAACTCGACGCCGATCGCGCCGGAGCCGGCGATGATGATCGACCCGGGCAGCTGGTCGGTGAGGATCTGCTCCTCGTACGTCACGACCCGGTCGCTGAGCGTCGTACCGGGGATCAGGCGGGTCTTCGCGCCGGTGCCGATGATCAGGTTGTCGAACGTGTACGACGTCTTCGTGCCGTCCTTGTCGACCTCGAGCTCGGTGGGGCTCGTGAGGGTGCCCCAGCCGTCGATCTCGGTGATCTTGTTCTTCTTCATCAGGTAGTGGACGCCCTTGGCGCTCGCCTCGGCGACGCCGCGGCTGCGCTTGTGGGTGGTGCCGTAGTCCATCGTCGCGTCGCCACTGATCCCGAAGACGTCCTTCTCCTTCGTGATGATGTGGGCGATCTCGGCGTTGCGCAGCAGCGCCTTCGACGGGATGCAACCGACGTTGAGACAGACACCTCCCCAGTACTTCTCCTCGACGACGGCGACCGTCTGGCCGAGCTGGGCGGCGCGGATCGCGGCGACGTACCCGCCGGGGCCGGCACCGAGGACAAGGACGTTGAAGTGCGTGGTCACGCCCGCCAGCCTACTGACGTGAGCGGGGACACACCCATCGGCTCTACTACTCTGCTCGCGTGACGCTCTACGCCGCCTACGGGACGAACCTCGATCCCGCCAGGATGGGCGAGCGGTGCCCGCACTCCCCGCTCTCGACGACCGGCTGGCTCCAGGGCTGGCGGCTCACCTTCGGGGGCGAGGAGCACGGCTGGGACGGCGCCCTCTCGACGATCGTCGAGGACCCGATCGACCAGGTGTTCGTCGCGGTCTACGACATCACCCGCGAGGACGAGTCGGCCCTCGATGGCTGGGAGGCCGCCGACCGCGGCCTCTACCGCAAGACGAAGGTCCGGGTCGCCACCCTGACCGGCGAGATCGTCGTGTGGACCTACGTCCTCGACGCCTACGAGGGCGGTCTCCCCTCCGCGTCGTACCTCGGCCTCCTCGCCGACGCCGCCGAGGCCGCTGACGCCCCCGCCGACTACGTCGCCGCCCTCCGCCGCCGCCCCTGCCGCTCCATCGGGATGTAGGGGGCGGCTGATGCCGAGGTGACCGATCGACGCCGCATGACGTCGCACTAGAGTCACCTCCGTGACGGACCCGGACACCCCCCACGCCCTCGCCCAGCAGGCCGGCGACGAGCTCGCCGAGCTGACCGGAGTGGAGCGCCACGACGTCGCGCTCGTCCTCGGTTCCGGCTGGCTGCCGGCGGTCGACGCCCTCGGCGAGGCGACCGCGGAGATCGCGACCACCGACCTGCCCGGCTTCTCGGCCGCGGCGGTGGCCGGCCACTCCGGCAAGATCCGCTCGGTCAGGGCGGGCGACAAGCAGCTGCTCGTCTTCCTGAGCCGCACCCACTTCTACGAGGGCAAGGGCGTCGCGGCGGTCGTGCACGGGGTGCGTACGGCGGCCGCGGCCGGGTGCCGGACCATCGTGCTGACCAACGGCTGCGGCGGGCTCAAGGAGACCTGGGAGCCCGGCACGCCGGTGCTCATCAGCGACCACATCAACCTCACCGGGAAGTCACCGATCGAGGGCGCCCACTTCGTCGACCTCACCGACCTCTACAGCAGCCGGCTCCGCGCCATGTGCCGCGAGGTCGATCCGAGCCTCGACGAGGGCGTCTACGTCCAGTTCCCCGGCCCCCACTACGAGACGCCCGCCGAGATCGGCATGGTGCGCGCGATCGGCGGCCACCTGGTCGGCATGAGCACGACGCTCGAGGCGATCGCCGCGCGCGAGGCCGGGATGGAGGTGCTCGGCATCAGCCTGGTGACCAACCTGGCCGCGGGCATCAGCGGCGAGCCGCTCAACCACGAGGAGGTGCTCGAGGCCGGACGCGCGGCGGCGTCGCGCATGGGCGAGCTCCTGGGTCGGATCGTCCCGCGGATCTGAGATGGCCGCGGCCGAGGAGACCCGCACCCGCCTCGTCGAGGCAGCCACCGAGGCGTTCGCCGAGCACGGCGTCTTCAGCGCCTCGCTGGTCGAGATCACCCGCCGCGCCGGGCAACGCAACCGGGGCGCCGTGCACTACCACTTCGGCTCCCGCGACGGCCTGCTCGTCGAGGTGCTCGAGCAGCACGCGGCGTTCCTCGCCGAGCGCGAGCGCGCGCTGCTCGCCCACGCCCGCACGACGCCCGCCGACGACATCGCCTCCGTGATCGAGGCGATCGTCCGCCCCTCGGTCGAGCTCGCCGAGACCGGACCGTCCGGTCGCCGGTACCTCGTCATCGTCGGCCAGCTGGTCGACGAGTTCGACCGGGTCTCCCCCCAGGTCGAGGAGGCGCTCGAACGCACCGGGGGCTACGCCGTCTACGCGCTGCTCGCGGAGCGACTCGCGGCGTACGACGAGGCGCTGCGCAACGAGCGGCTCGCCCTGGTGACCGGATTCATCCTGCGCTCGGTCGCCGACCGGGCCCGCGCCACCGAGAGAACGACCCCGGGGCGCCCGCAGCTGACGACGGAGCGGTTCGTCGCGAACCTGGTCTCGATGGCTACCGGGATGGCGACCGCACCCATGGACGAATCGCGAGGCCTCTGAGCACCGGCCCCGCGATCCGGCTGGATCGGGCGCGGTTCGCCGGGCCCCGCGAGAGCCCGGATAGCCTTCCCGCGTGAAGGTCCTCCTCAGCGGCGCCGCCGGCAGCATCGGCCGGGCGCTCACCCTCGGCCTCGTCGACCGCGGGCACGAGATCGTCGGGTTCGACCGCGTCCCGCAGCCCGAGGGACACGTCGGTCCCTGGTACACCGGCGACTGCGCCGACCCGGATGCCGTCGCCGAGGTCTTCGACGAGGAGCACTTCGACGCGGTCGTCCACATGGCCGGCCACCCCGGCGAGGCCAGCCTCCCCGACTCGCTGACGTCGCACGTGGTCACGACCGCGGCACTGCTCGACGCGATGGTCGAGCACGACGTCACCCGGATCGTCTACGGCGGCTCCAACCACGCGGTCGGCCGGACGCCGCGCACCGAGCTGCTCGGGATCGACGTCCCCCCGCGGCCGGACACGTTCTACGGCGTCAGCAAGGTCGCCGCCGAGGCCCTGATGAGCCTGTACGCCGACCGCTACGGCATCGACGCGGTGTCCTGCCGGATCGGCTCCTTCCTCGAGCGGCCGGAGACGGTGCGCCACCTGGCGACCTGGCTCTCCCCCGACGACTGCGTGCGGATGGTCGACGCCGCCCTGACCGCCACCGCGCCCGGCTTCGCCGTCCT
This sequence comes from Nocardioides sp. PD653-B2, assembly GCF_002117935.1. Lineage (GTDB taxonomy): Bacteria > Actinomycetota > Actinomycetes > Propionibacteriales > Nocardioidaceae > Nocardioides. The sequence continues at coordinate 52,300 of NZ_BDJE01000034.1, forward strand.
CTACGGCATCTCGGACAACACCCGCGCCTGGTGGGACCTCGAGCCCGGCCGCGCCCTCGGCTACGAGCCGCAGGACGACGCCGAGGACTTCCTCTCCTCGGTCCGGCCCGGTCCGTCGGACGAGGCGGAGGCCGGCCACGTCGGCGGCCCGTACGCCACCGCCGAGTTCGAGCGGCCGGCGCTCGACCGCTCGTCTTGACCTGGAGTGCACTCCAGGAGTGACACTGGCCGGGTGAGCTACTCCATCGCCCAGGCCGCCTCCGCGACCGCCCTGACGCCCGACACGCTGCGCTACTACGAGCGCGACGGGCTGATGCTGCAGCCGGTCGGCCGCTCGACGACCGGCCACCGCCGCTACACCGACGCCGACCTGCGCTGGATCGGCCTGCTCAACTGCCTGCGCGGCACCGGCATGCCGATCCGCGACGTACGCCGCTACGCCGCGCTGGTCCGTCAGGGCGAGGGCAACGAGCAAGCTCGGCTCGACCTGCTCCGTGCGCACCGCCACCACGTGCTCGCCCAGCTGGCCGAGGTGCAGGAGCACCTCGGCGCGATCGACCGCAAGATCGGCATCTACATCGACAAGGTGGACGCCGCACTTGACCTGGGGCGCACTCCAACCGTTTGAGTAGTGCCATGACCATCCAGAAGCGCACCCTCGGGACCACCTCCCCGCTCGCCGTCTCCCAGCTCGGCCTCGGCTGCATGGGCATGTCGGAGTTCTACGGCACCAGCGACGAGGCCTCGGGGATCGAGACCATCCACCGCGCCCTCGACCTCGGCGTGACCTTCCTCGACACCGCGGACATGTACGGCCCGTTCACCAACGAGCAGCTGGTCGGCAAGGCGATCGCCGGCCGACGTGACGAGGTCCAGCTCGCGACCAAGTTCGGCAACGAGCGGCTGCCCGACGGCACCCGCCTCGGCATCAACGGTTCGCCGGAGTACGTGCGGTCGGCGTGCGACGCCTCCCTCCAGCGGCTCGGCGTCGACCACATCGACCTCTACTACCAGCACCGCGTCGACCGGAGCGTCCCGATCGAGGAGACCGTGGGCGCGATGGCCGAGCTCGTCGCTGCCGGCAAGGTCCGTCACCTCGGGCTCTCCGAGGCCTCCGCCTCGACCATCCGCAAGGCGCACGCCACGCACCCGATCACCGCACTGCAGAGCGAGTACTCGCTCTTCACCCGCGACCTCGAGGACGAGATCATGCCGACCCTCCGCGAGCTCGGCATCGGCCTGGTGCCGTACTCCCCGCTCGGGCGCGGCATCCTCACCGGCGCCATCACCTCCGAGGCCAACCTGGAGGAGAACGACTCGCGTCGCTCGGCGTACTTCCCCCGTCTCAACGGCGAGGGCCTGCGCGCCAACCTCGAGCTCGTCGACCGGATCCGCGCGATCGCCGACCACAAGGGCTGCACGCCCGGCCAGCTCGCGCTCGCCTGGGTGCTCGCCCAGGGCGACGACGAGCTGGGGGTCGCGCCGATCCCCGGCACCAAGCGCGTGGCCTACCTCGAGGAGAACGTCGGTGCCGCCGACGTCGAGCTCACCTACGACGACCTGGCGGCGCTCGACCAGGCCGTCCCCCGGGACGCCGTGGTCGGCGAGCGGTACGGCGACATGAGCTCGATCGACGCCTGAGCGAGGGGCCGGAGTTTCGGGTCGTGCCCCGGGGGCCATACCTCACGGCATGACCCGAACCCGCGCCGTGGCTGCTGCTGCCGCCCTCGTGCTCGCCGCCGGCTGCTCGTCGGAGGGCTCCTCGCCGGACGGCTCCCCGGACCCGGAGCCGAGCAGGACGCCGACCTCGTCGACGAGCGCGCCGACGACCGACCCCGCGAAGCCGGCGGTCGTCCTGCGGGGCTACCCCGGGTCGTCGTGCCAGACCCGCGGCGGCATGGTCGTCGAGGTGGGCAGCATGCGGGTGACCCGCCCCGTGACTCTCGAGAAGGCGGGCCTCGTCGGCGACGTCAACGTCGTCCACGGGGCGCCGAGCGTGGTCGCCCGACCGGACAGGGGCCCGGACTGGTCGGGCAGCTATCCCGGCCCCCAGCCGAGCCCGCGGTCCCGGCGTGACCTCGGATGGGACCAGCGCAAGCCCTTGGCAGGCGCGCAGCTCGAGCCTGGGCGGTACTACTTCTTCCTCCCCCTCAGGGTCCGCCCGCCGAGTGCGCACTTCGACGCGCTGCAGGTCACCTGGTCGGAGGGCGACGTCCCCGGAGTCGACGAGGCCGAGCGGGTCTCGGACTTCAAGGACTCGTGTCGGTAGCCAGGTCTACGGTGCCCGCATGGTGATGTGGCAGCTCACGATCGACGCCAACGACCCGGCCCGCCTGGTGCGGTTCTGGGCTCCCCTGCTCGGTTACGAGATCCAACCTCCGCCGGCCGGCTTCGACAGCTGGGTCGACTGGTACCGGTCCCGGGGCGTGCCCGAGGAGGAGCTGGCCGGCGACCCGGAGGACCTGGTCGACCGGATCCACGACCCGTCCGGCCGCGGGCCGAACATCTGGTTCCAGATCGTGCCCGAGCACAAGACGCTCAAGAACCGCTTCCACCTCGACGTCTACGCCACCGACCGCGACCCGACCCTGAGCATCGACGAGCGCCGCGCCATCGTCGAGGCGAAGGTCGCCGAGGTCGTCGCCGCCGGCGCGACGCTGGGCCACCGCACCGTCGGCCCCGACTCCTACTTCGCCCTCATGCACGACCCCGAGGGCAACGAGTTCTGCATCGCCTGATCGCGGCTCGCGGTGGTCCCGTGTTTGGGAGGCAGCCCCCGATGGAACTCCAGGGGAGTGACTCCTCCCCGCAACACCGCAGCCGCGGTCCTCGCCGTGGCCGCCCTGCTCGCTGCGGGCTGCTCCTCCGACTCGACCGCGCCGGAGGCCTCCCCGAGCACCGCGGCCACGTCAGCCGCGACCACCCCGAGCCCGAGCGCCACGTCGACGCCGACGCCGTCGCCGGGGGCCGAGGACCCCATCGCCTTCGGCTCGTACGGCGGAGTGTCGTGCTCCGAGGTCCAGGGACCGATGCTGATGGTCGACCAGCTCGAGGTGCTGCGCCCGATGACCCTGACCGCTCTCGATCTCCCGGAGGCGGACGGGATCGCCATCGGCGACGTCACGATCTCGCGGCGGCGGCAGGGTGACCTCCCCCTGTCGGGCGGCTGGCTCGGCACGGAGCCCGCGGACGGACGCAAGGACGACCTGCGCTGGGCCCGGCGCACGCCGCTGGCCGGCGCCCGGGTGGCGCCCGGTTGGTACAACTACTTCCTGCCGCTGGACATCGCCGGGGTGGCGAGGTTCCGCGGGGTCGAGATCTCGTGGCAGGACGACGCCGGCAGCGGCACCAGCCGTCAGACGGTGAACGAGACCTACCGCAGGTCCTGCGCCTGAGAGCGCAGACCCGCGATGCAGCCGGCCATCATCTGGTCGTGGTTCCAGCGCAGCACCGGTCGGGCGACGTACGACGCCGCGCCCAGCAGACCGCCCACCCTGACCTCCTGGGAGAAGTCCAGCCGGGTCCCCCCGTCGACCGCCGTGAGCGCGAACCGCACCGACCCCGCGAGGTCGCCCGACACGTCGACCTCGAGCAACCCCGCCGACCGGTTCGAGGCGTGCAGCACGAGGTCGAGCGTGTAGGGCAGCGTCGAGCGGCAGAGCACCCGCGCGTCGTCGGGCCCGAGGGAGGCGACCGCGACGACCTGCGGCCACCAGTCGGGATAGCGCTCGAGGTCGAGCAGCACGTCGTGCACCGCCGAGACGGGCGCGTCGACCTGCCAGCTGTCCCGGAAGGCGAAGGACGGGCTCACCCTCGTATCGTGCCCTCCATGACCGACCTGCTCGCCGCCGCCCGCGTCTGGGCAGCCGATGACCCCGACCCCCAGACCCGCGCCGAGCTGGAGGCCGTGATCGCGGCGGTCGAGGCCGGTGGCGACCCCGCCGACCTCGCGGACCGCTTCGACGGCACCCTCGAGTTCGGTACGGCGGGCCTGCGCGGCGCGCTCGGCGCCGGACCGAACCGGATGAACCGGGTCGTCGTGACCCGGGCCGCGGCCGGGCTGGCCCGGTACCTGCTCGACTCCGGGGTGACCCACGGCTCGGTCGTGATCGGGTACGACGCCCGCCACAACTCCGACGTCTTCGCCCGCGACACCGCCGAGGTCATGACCGGTGCCGGCCTCAAGGCCTACCTGCTGCCCCGTCCGCTGCCGACGCCGCTGCTGGCGTTCGCGATCCGCGAGCTCGGCTGCGCCGCGGGCGTGATGGTGACCGCGAGCCACAACCCGCCCGAGGACAACGGCTACAAGGTCTACCTCGGCGACGGCAGCCAGATCGTGCCCCCGGCCGACGCCGAGATCGCGGCCCGGATCGCCGCCGTCGGGGCGCTGGCCGACATCCCGCGCGGCGGCGGCGGCAAGCTCCTCGAGGAGGAGATCGTCGACCACTACCTCGACACCGTCGCCGGGCTGGCCGTGGACGGCCCGCGCGACCTCACCATCGTCTACACGCCGCTGCACGGCGTCGGCGGCACGACCGTCGCCCGGGTCCTCGAGGCCGCGGGCTTCGACGAGCCCTGGGTCGTCGAGCAGCAGGCCGAGCCGGACGCCGACTTCCCCACCGTCGCCTTCCCCAACCCCGAGGAGCCCGGCGCCATGGACCTCGCCATGGCGCTCGCCCGGGCCCGCGGCGCCGACCTCGTGGTCGCCAACGACCCGGACGCGGACCGCTGCGCCGCCGCCGTCCCCGACCCGCACGGCTGGCGGATGCTGCGCGGCGACGAGGTCGGCGCCCTGCTCGCCCACGCCCTCCTGAGCCGCGGCAAACAGGGCACCTACGCGGCCAGCATCGTGTCGTCGAGCCTGCTGGGGAAGATGGCGAAGGCCGCCGGCCAGCCGTACGTCGAGACCCTCACCGGCTTCAAGTGGATCGGCCGGGTAGAGGGCCTCGCGTTCGGATACGAGGAGGCGCTGGGCTACTGCGTCGACCCGGAGCACGTGCGCGACAAGGACGGCGTCTCCGCGCTGCTGCTGCTCTGCGAGCTCGCGGCCGAGGCGAAGGCCGCGGGGCGGAGCCTGGTCGACCTGCTCGACGACATCGCGGTCCAGCACGGGCTGCACGCCACCGACCAGCTGTCGGTCCGGGTGACCGACCTCGGCGAGATCGCGGCCGCCATGGGGCGGCTGCGCGCCACTCCACCGACCGAGCTCGGTGGTCTCGCGGTCGAGCGCGCCGACGACCTGTCCGTCGGCAGCGCCGACCTGCCGCCCACCGACGGGCTGCGCTACCTGCTCGCCGACGGAGCGCGGGTGATCGTGCGGCCCAGCGGCACCGAGCCGAAGCTCAAGTGCTACCTCGAGGTCGTCGTGCCGGTGAACCCCGAGGACGGCGTGGACGCAGCCCGGATCGCGGCCGCCGGTCGACTGGACGCCCTGCGCGACGGCATCAAGGCAGCCGCCGGGATCTGAACCGCAGCGCTCAGCGGACCAGCCAGACCGCGAAGGCGACCACGCAGACGGCGGCGGCGGCAATCTCCGGCCAGGCATAGGTACGGCGCACGCCGGCGGCGAGCGCCTCCTGCTCGGGTGAGTCCTTCGCGATCCTGCGCTGCTCGCGACTGTCCTGCGCGAGCAGGCGGATCCGCTCCTCGACGAACATCTGGGGCGAGTTCTTGATCCGCACCGGGGGCGTCTCGGGGACCTGGCTCTGCGGGTCGTGGAGCCGGCTCAGCCGCCTGACCATCACGGTCTGGCGCGCCGAGTAGCCGACCGTCGGCGACACGTACCGCTTGCCTCCGACACCGACCGCGAGCACCTGCGTGACGACCACCCGGTCGATCGCCGCCAGCGGGAGCAGGTCGGTGTGGAACATCCCGCGCAACACCAGGTCGTGGTGCGTGACCCACACGGCTGGGCGCAGCAGCGCCGCCCAGCACAGGATCGCCCCGAGGACGGCGCCGATGGCCACCCCGGCCGGACGCCCGGTGTCTCCCGCGACCAGGGCGAGCACGAAGACCACGGTGGCGGTGACCAGGCCGAGGATGCCGCTGAACCGGCCGTTCGTCGGCGGAAACCGCTCGACGACGGCGTCGGTGTGGTGCTCGGTCATGCCTGCTCTCTCCGGTTTGTGGCGTGTCGCAACGACAACCCTATGCTGGGTCGGTGACCAGCACCCCCACCGTCCTCGACGACGTGACCCGAACGGAATCGTCCCTGCGACAGTTCCTGCACGGCCTGCCCGGTGTCGACCAGGTCGGGGCCGAGGCACGCGCCGCCGGGCTCGGGACCCGCTCGATCAAGACCAGCGCGAAGGCCTATGCGCTCGACCTGGCGATCCGGATGGTCGACCTGACCACGCTGGAGGGCCAGGACACCCCCGGCAAGGTGCGCGCCCTCGCCGCCAAGGCGATGCGCCCCGATCCCGCCGACCCCACCTGTCCCGCCGCCGCCGCCGTCTGCGTCTACCCCGACATGGTCGCCACCGCGAAGCAGACGCTCGGCGAGAGCGGCGTCCACGTCGCCTCCGTCGCCACGGCCTTCCCCAGCGGCCGCGCGGCCCTCGACATCAAGCTCGCCGACACCCGCGACGCGGTCGAGGCCGGCGCCGACGAGATCGACATGGTCATCGACCGTGGCGCCTTCCTGGCCGGCCACTACCAGCGGGTCTACGACGAGATCGTCGCCGTCAAGGCCGCCTGTGCCAGGTCCAACGGCGAGGACGCCCACCTGAAGGTGATCTTCGAGACCGGCGAGCTGCAGACCTACGACAACGTCCGCCGGGTCAGCTGGCTCGCGATGATGGCCGGCGCGCACTTCATCAAGACCTCGACCGGCAAGGTCCAGCCCGCCGCCACCCTCCCGGTCACCCTGGTCATGCTCGAGGCGGTCCGCGACTTCCGCGAGCTGACCGGCCAGATGGTCGGCGTGAAGCCCGCGGGCGGCATCCGCACCGCGAAGGACGCCATCAAGTACCTCGTGATGGTCAACGAGGTCGCCGGCCAGGACTGGCTCGACCCCGACTGGTTCCGCTTCGGGGCCTCCACGCTGCTCAACGACCTGCTCATGCAGCGCACCAAGATGACCACCGGCCGCTACTCCGGTCCCGACTACTTCACGTTGGACTGATTCCCTGTGACCACTCCCTTCGACTACGCACCGGCCCCCGAGTCGCGGAGCATCGTCGACATCAAGCCGTCCTACGGCCTCTTCATCAACGGCGAGTTCGTCGACGGCCACGGCAAGTCCTTCAAGACGATCAGCCCCGCCACCGAGGAGGTCCTCGCCGAGGTCGCCGAGGCCGACGACGCCGACGTCGACGCCGCGGTGAAGGCCGCGCGCCGGGCCTACGACCGGGTCTGGTCGAGGATGCCGGGCCGCGAGCGCGCCAAGTACCTCTACCGGATCGCCCGGATCATCCAGGAGCGCAGCCGTGAGCTGGCCGTGCTGGAGTCGATCGACAACGGCAAGCCGATCAAGGAGTCGCGCGACGTCGACATCCCGATCGTCGCCGCCCACTTCTTCTACTACGCCGGCTGGGCCGACAAGCTGGAGTACGCCGGACGCGGCGCCGACCCGCGGCCGCTCGGTGTCGCGGGCCAGATCATCCCGTGGAACTTCCCGCTCCTCATGCTGGCGTGGAAGATCGCCCCGGCCCTCGCCTGCGGCAACACCGTGGTGCTCAAGCCGGCCGAGACCACGCCGCTGACCGCGCTGCTCTTCGCCGAGATCTGCCAGCAGGCCGACCTCCCGCCGGGCGTCGTCAACATCATCACCGGCGCCGGCGGCACCGGCCAGGCACTGGTGGCCCACCCGGGCATCGACAAGGTCGCCTTCACCGGCTCCACCGATGTCGGCAAGGCCATCGCCCGCACCGTCGCCGGCACCGACAAGAAGGTCACCCTCGAGCTCGGCGGCAAGGCCGCCAACATCGTCTTCGACGACGCCCCGCTCGACCAGGCCGTCGAGGGCATCGTCACCGGCATCTTCTTCAACCAGGGCCACGTGTGCTGCGCGGGCTCGCGGCTGCTGGTCCAGGAGTCGATCGCCGACGAGCTGCTCGCCAAGCTCAAGCGCCGGATGTCCACGCTGCGCGTGGGTGACCCGCTCGACAAGAACACCGACGTCGGCGCGATCAACTCCGCCGAGCAGCTGGCCCGGATCCGCGAGCTCTCCGACATCGGCGAGGCCGAGGGTGCCGGGCGCTGGTCGCCGGAGTGCGTGCTGCCCCAGCACGGCTTCTGGTTCCCGCCCACGATCTTCACCGGTGTCACCCAGGCCCACCGGATCGCCCGTGAGGAGATCTTCGGCCCGGTGCTGTCCGTGCTGACCTTCCGCACCCCCGCCGAGGCGGTCGAGAAGGCCAACAACACGCCGTACGGCCTCTCGGCCGGCATCTGGACCGAGAAGGGCTCGCGGATCCTCAAGATCGCCAGCCAGCTGCGCGCCGGCGTCGTCTGGGCCAACACGTTCAACAAGTTCGACCCGACCAGCCCCTTCGGCGGCTACAAGGAGTCGGGCTACGGCCGCGAGGGCGGCCGCCACGGTCTGGAGGCCTACCTGCGATGAGCGACCGCATCGACGTCCGCAAGACGTACAAGCTCTACATCGGCGGCGCGTTCCCGCGCTCGGAGTCGGCGTACTCCTACGAGGTCAAGGACAGCAAGGGGAAGTTCGTGGCCAACGCGGCCCTCGCCTCGCGCAAGGACGCCCGCGACGCCGTCGCCGCGGCCCGCAAGGCCTTCGGCCCGTGGGCGGGACGCACGGCCTACAACCGCGCGCAGATCGTCTACCGGATCGCCGAGGTCATGGAGGACCGCCGCCCGCAGTTCGTGCAGGCCGTCGTCCAGTCCGAGGGCCTGACGGCCTCGAAGGCCGAGAAGGTCGTCGACGCCGCCATCGACCGGCTGGTCTGGTACGCCGGCTGGGCCGACAAGATCACCCAGGTCGTCGGCAACGCCAACCCGGTCGCCGGCCCGTACTTCAACCTCTCCACGCCCGAGCCGACCGGCGTCGTGGCGGTGCTCGCGCCGCAGGAGTCCTCGCTGCTCGGCCTCGTCAGCGTGGTCGCGCCGGTGATCGTCACCGGCAACACGGTGGTGGTCGTGTCGTCGTACGAGCGCCCGCTGCCGGCCGTGAACTTCGCCGAGGTGCTGGCCACCTCCGACGTGCCCGGCGGCGTGGTCAACATCCTCACCGGCTCCGCGCCCACGGTCGCCCCGTGGCTGGCCTCGCACATGGACGTCAACGCCATCGACCTGGTCGGCGTCGCGGGCGACCTCGGCCTCGCCACCGACCTCGAGGTCGCGGCCGCCGACAACCTCAAGCGGGTGCGCCGGGCACCGGCCGCCGAGCCGGACTGGGCCGTCAACCCCGGTCTCGACGCCATGACGGCGTTCCTCGAGACCAAGACGGTCTGGCACCCCATCGGCGTCTGAGGTGCCTCAGCCTGAGCCCGCGAAGGCTGAGACCCGGCAGCCAGGTCGAGCAGCCGCGCGACCGACGGAGGAGGTCGCGACCGGCGTGTCGAGACAGAGCGCCCATGCGCGTGTGATCGTCCTGGCGGGTCCGTCAGGCGCCGGTAAGTCCCGCCTCGCGGAGCGCACCGGCCTCCCCGTGCTCCGGCTCGACGACTTCTACAAGGACGGCGACGACCCCACGCTCCCGCGGATCACCGAGGGCGCGAACGCCGGCCTCGTCGACTGGGACGACCCCGCGTCGTGGCTGCTCGACGACGCCCTGGCCGCGATCGAGGCCCTGTGCCGCGACGGTCGCGCGGAGGTGCCGGTCTACGACATCGCCCACAACGGCCGCCACGGCAGCCACGTCGTCGATCTCGACGGTCACGACCTGTTCATCGCCGAGGGCATCTTCGCCCAGGAGGTCGTGCCGCCGTGCCGCCAGGCGGGGCTGCTGGCCGCGGCGTACTGCGTGCGCCAGCACCCGATGGTGACCTTCTGGCGACGGCTCACCCGCGACCTGCGCGAGCACCGCAAGCCGCCGCTCGTCCTGGTCCGCCGGGGGCTGGCTCTCATGCGCGACCAGCAGCGGGTCGTCTCCCACGCGGTCGAGCGGGGCTGCACGCCGGTCACCTCCGACCAGGCGCACGCGCTGATCCACGCATGACCACCAGCTGGCCGCGACAGCCGGACAGCCGCACCTGCGGGCCGTCGGTGCTGGTGGTGGCCGAGCACCTGTCCGGTCCGTGGCCCGACTTCGACCGGCAGGTGCTCGCGATGCACCGCCGGGTCAACCGCTGGTGGCCGCGCGCCCTGGGCACCACCCCGTGGGCGGTCGCCCGGGAGCTGCGCAGTCGAGGGCGGGGCGGCCGGGTGCGCCGGTTCCGGTACGACGAGGTCCTCGCCGCGTTGCCGCAGCCGGTCCCGGTCTACCTCGGCACCCGGTGGCTGCCCCGGCACGTCGTCCTGGTGCTGGACGTGCAGGACGACGGCCTCCACGCCTACGATCCCGCGCGCGGAGCCGTCGTCCCGCTCGAGACCTCCCGGTGGCAGGTCCGCTGGTGGTCGGTCCTGCCGTCCTGAGGCACTGGTCCGGGGCCCACGGCACGCACCTGGCTGCGTTGCCCTCGCTGGGGCAGTGAGGTCAGCTGGTCCACACCACGAGGACCAGCACCAGCCACGCCATCGGGGTGGCCAGGGCCACGGACAGCACCAGCCAGCCCATCAGGAACGACGTCCGGCCGACCCCGTCGATCCGGTCGGCGCGTCGGACCAGGTCGACCCGTTCGGGACGCTCGGGGTCGTAGAGGACCTCGACGGTCTCACCGACGTGGGGAGGCGGCAGCGCGCTGTCGGTCATCGACTCGGCCTCGACCGTGCTGCCGTCGGCGGCGACGAAACGGACCCGCGGGTAGTAGCGCGTGTCGGGCTCGCCGCCGAAGGCGACGTCCTTGGCCTCGACCTCGACGACCTCGGCGGTGGTCGGGACCGCACGGTCGAGGAACCCGACCGCGATCCGGCGCTGGCGCAGGCCGCGCAGGAACAGGCCGGCCGCGACGACCGCGAGCACAGCACCCACGCCGAGCAGCAGGACCGACGGCACGACGTGGATCGTCACGGGGTGGCCTCCTCACGCAGCGCGGCGTACGCCGGCTTGATCAGGTCGGAGATCATCGCGAACCGCTCGTCGAAGGGCAGGAACGCCGACTTCATGGCGTTGATGGTGAACCATTCGAGGTCGCGCAGCCCGTAGCCGAAGGTCTCGACGAGCGACCACATCTCGTGGGTCATCGAGGTCTGGCTCATCAACCGGTTGTCGGTGTTGAGGGTGACCCGGAAGCGCAGCTTCTTCAGCAGCCCGATCGGGTGCTCCGCGATCGACGCGGCGGCACCGGTCTGCACGTTCGACCAGGGGCACATCTCCAGCGGGATCCGCTGGTCGCGGACGTAGGCCGCGAGGCGGCCGAGCTCGACCGAGCCGTCGTCGTGCACGGTGATGTCGTCGATGATGCGCACGCCGTGGCCGAGCCGGTCGGCCCCGCACCACTGGATCGCCTGCCAGATGGACGGCAGCCCGAAGGCCTCACCGGCGTGGATCGTGAAGTGCGCGTTCTCGCGCTGCAGGTACTCGAACGCGTCGAGGTGCCGGGTGGGCGGGTAGCCCGCCTCGGCACCGGCGATGTCGAAGCCCGCGACCCCGCGGTCGCGCCACGCGATGGCGAGCTCCGCGATCTCCATCGAGCGCGCCTGGTGGCGCATCGCGGTGAGCAGCTGGCGTACGACGATCCGCCCACCGGATGCCTCGACGCCCTGGTCGAAGCCCTCCTGGACGGCGGCGACCACCTCGTCGAGGGTCAGCCCCTGGCTCACGTGCTGCTCGGGGGCGTAGCGGATCTCGGCGTACACGACCCCGTCGGCTGCGAGGTCCTCGACACACTCGCGGGCGACCCGGGTGAGGGACGGCCCGGTCTGCATCACGGCGACGGTGTGGTCGAACGTCTCGAGGTAGCGCACCAGCGTCCCCGAGTCGGAGGCCTCGGCGAACCACCTGGCGAGCGACTCGGCGTTCAGCTCGGCCTCGGGCACCGGCAGCCGGTGGCCGATCTCGGCGGCCAGGTCGATGATCGTCTGCGGTCGCAGCCCGCCGTCCAGGTGGTCGTGCAGGAGCACCTTCGGCGCCCGGTGGACCTGGTCATGGGTGGGCGTCATACGGCGATCCTTCCAGATTGGATAGGTTCGCTGCATGCGCGTGTTCACGACCCTCGACGAAGTCTCCGCCGCCCGTGGCGAGGAGCTCGGCACCTCCGACTGGCTGACGGTCGAGCAGGACCGGGTCGACCGGTTCGCCGAGGCGACCGGCGACCACCAGTGGATCCACGTCGACGTGGAGCGCGCCGCGGACGGGCCGTTCGGCGGCACCATCGCGCACGGCTACCTCACGCTCTCGCTGGTGCCGTTCCTCGGTAGCCAGGTCTTCGCGCTCGACACCCCCGGTGCCAAGCTCAACTACGGGGCCAACAAGGTCCGTTTCCCGCACCCGGTGCTCGTCGGCAAGCGGATCCGCGCCCACGTGACCCTCGCCGACGTCGCCGACCTGCCCGCCGGCAAGCAGCTGACCCTGACGTACACGATCGAGATCGAGGGCGAGCCCAAGCCCGCCTGCGTCGCCGAGACGGTCGTCCTCCTCCTCGCCTGACAGGTCGACCCGGCGGTCACGGGAGGCGGGCGACGACGAGGTCGGCGAAGGGTGCCGCGGCCTCGGGGGCGAGGTCGAGGTAGAGACCGGGCTCGATGAGCTCGAGCTCGCTCACGACGAGCTCGCCCTCGTGCTCCATCAGGTCGACCCGCGCGTAGTCGAGCGGGTGTCCGAGGAGGTCCTCGGCCGCGGCGACGGCCCGTCGGGCCAGGGCGCCGGCCGCGTCCTCCACCGGCACGGCGACGCTGCGCCCGCCGTACTCCTCGTGGACCCGGACCTCTCCCGTCGCCGGGAGCTTGTCGACCTGGGTGACCGCGCGCCCGCCCACGACGACGACCGAGGTCTCGCCGCGGGTACGGACCGACTCGACGACGGGTTGGGCCAGCCAGGGCCCGGTGGTCAGCCCGGCCAGCCGCGGGTCGTCGGTGCGGTCGGCGATCACGAGGCCCACGCCGCTGGCGCCGATCCGCGGCTTGACGACCACGGTGCCCCACCGGTCGAGCGCCCGGCTCAGGCCACCGAGCAGGTCGTCGTCGGACGCCGGCTCCGACGGCACCACCGGCACCAGGGCCCCGAGCTCGAGGAGGTAGCCCTTGTCGTGGTTCCACCCGAAGGTGTCGGCTCCGTTGAGCAGCGTGCTGCGCTCCTCCACCGCGCGCGCCCAGGCCAGGAAGGGGGCCAACCGGCGGTGGTAGTCCCACGTGGCGCGCACCGCCACCAGGTCGGCGCCCGCCCAGTCGACCGAGGCGTCATCCCACGCGGCCCAGGTCGCGTCGACGCCGCGCGCGGTGAGCGCGTCGGTGAGGGCCGCCCCACCCGGCTCGCCGTCGGGGCAGAGACAGAACGTCGCCAGCAGGACCCGCACGTCAGCCGATGCGGTCGATGACCAGCGGGGTCGCCTCGAACGACGTGCCTGCGGGCTCGATGTCGAAGCCGCCCTCGAGCGACTCGAGGGCTCGTGCGAAGCGGTGCTCGTCGTCGGAGAGCAGCGTGAACAGCGGCTCGCCCTGCGTGACGTCGTCTCCGGGCCGGGCGTGCCAGACGACGCCGGCCCCGGCCTGCACCGGGTCCTCCTTGCGGGCCCGGCCGGCGCCGAGCCGCCAGGCAGCCAGCCCGACCGCCATCGCGTCGAGGCGAGTCAGCACGCCGGAGGACGGCGCGGTCACGACGTGGGACTCGCGGGCCACGGGCAGCGCCGCGTCGGGGTCGCCGTCCTGGGCGCGGATCATCTGCTTCCAGGCGTCCATCGCCGAGCCGTCGGCCAGCTTGTCGGCCGGGTCGACGTCGTCGCGTCCGGCGCCGGCGAGCATCTCGCGGGCCAGCGCGAGCGTCAGCTCGACCACGTCGGCAGGGCCACCGCCGGCGAGCACCTCGACCGACTCCGCGACCTCGATCGCGTTGCCGGCGGTCAGACCCAGCGGCGTCGACATGTCGGTGAGCAGCGCGACCGTGTGCACCCCGGCGCCCGTGCCGAGCGCGACCATGGTCTCGGCCAGCTCACGGGCCTGGTCGACGTCCTTCATGAACGCGCCGGTCCCGACCTTGACGTCGAGCACCAGTGCGCCGGTGCCCTCGGCGATCTTCTTCGACATGATCGACGACGCGATCAGCGGGATCGCCTCCACGGTTCCCGTCACGTCGCGCAGCGCGTAGAGCTTCTTGTCGGCGGGCGCGAGCTCGGCACCGGCCGCGCAGATGACCGCGCCCACCGACTCGAGCTGGGCGAACATCTCCTGGTTGGACAGCGCCGCACGCCAGCCGGGGATCGACTCCAGCTTGTCGAGGGTGCCGCCGGTGTGACCGAGGCCGCGGCCGGACAGCTGGGGTACGGCGACCCCGCAGGCGGCGACCAGCGGCGCCAGCGGCAGCGTGATCTTGTCGCCCACCCCACCGGTGGAGTGCTTGTCGGCGGTCGGGCGCGACAGCGTCGAGAAGTCCATCCGCTCCCCCGACGCGATCATCGCGTCGGTCCAGCGCGCGATCTCGCGCCGGGTCATCCCGTTCAGCAAGATGGCCATCGCGAGCGCCGACATCTGCTCGTCGGCGACGACGCCCTTCGTGTACGCGTCGATCACCCAGTCGATCTGGCTGTCCGACAGCTCGTGCCGGTCGCGCTTGGCGGAGATGACCTCGATCGCGTCGTGTCCACTCATGGGGTCACCCTCCCATGCAGGTGCCCGAGGCCCGGATCCGACCTGTTCCGGTGCGTCAGGCGAGGTCGTCGGGCCCGAACGCGTCGGGCAGGACCTCGCTCATCGGCCTGACCCCGGAGACGGTGAGGACGAGCAGGTCGGGACCGCCGTTCTCGAACAGCAGCTGACGACAGCGCCCGCACGGCATGATCACGTCGCCGTCGCGGTTGACGCACACGAAGTGCGTGAGCCGGCCACCGCCGGTGATGTGCAGCTGGCTGACCAGCCCGCACTCCGCGCAGAGGGTGACGCCGTACGCCGCGTTCTCGACGTTGCAGCCCGCCACGACGCGGCCGTCGTCGACGACGGCGGCGGCACCCACCGGGTAGCCGGAGTACGGGGCGTAGGCGTGGGACATCGCCTCGACGGCGGCCTCCTGCAGCGAGGCCCATGCGGTGCCGGCGGCGTCACCCGGAGCGGCGGTCACGAGAACCCACCGCCGTCAGTCTTGCGGCAGATCATGCCCTCGACGGCAGCCCTCACGAGGACACGATAACCGTTACACAATCTTTCCCGCGTAAGGCCCTCCTGACCGACCTGATTCGGTACGGTGGCCGACTGTCGCGCGTACCCGACGGGCGAAGATTCTGGAGGAAATTGTGAACAAGATGAGGAAGGCCGCAGGTGGCGGCGCAGCCGCACTGCTGACTGCCGCCCTGCTGACCGCATGTGGCAGCGCCCCGGACGATTCCAGCGACGGCGGCGACGGAAGCACCACCGCGGCCTCGGACTTCCTGCCCTGCATCGTGTCCGACGCGGGCGGCTTCGACGACAAGTCGTTCAACCAGCTCAGCTTCGAGGGCGTGCAGCAGGCCGCTGACGAGCTCGGCACCGACTTCAAGGACGTCGAGTCCAACAGCGAGAACGACTACGCGCCGAACATCGACAGCCTGGTCTCCGAGGGCTGCGACGTCATCGTGACCGTCGGCTTCGCGCTGGCCGCGGCGACCAAGGAGGCCGCAGCCGCGAACCCGGACATCAAGTTCGTCCTCATCGACGACGCCGCGGACGGCGGCGACGACGGCCAGACCTTCGACGGCAAGGCCGACCAGCCGAACATCAAGCCCCTCCTGTACGACACCGCGCAGGCCGCGTTCCTCGCCGGCTACGCCGCTGCCGACTACTCCAAGACCGGCGTCGTCGGCACCTACGGCGGTCAGCCGTACCCGACGGTCACCATCTTCATGGACGGCTTCAAGCAGGGTGTCGACTACTACAACCAGGAGAACAGCAAGGACATCAAGGTCGTCGGCTGGGACGGCAAGAACGGTAGCTTCACCGGTGGCTTCGAGGCCAACGAGAAGGCGACCAACACCGCCAAGCAGCTCATCGACCAGGACGCCGACGTGCTCCTGCCGGTCGGTGGCCCGATCTACCAGGGCGCGCTGACCGCGATCGCCGACTCCGGCAAGGACATCGCCATGCTCGGTGTCGACGCCGACCTGTTCGAGACCGACCCGAACACCCAGGACGTCGTGATGACGTCGGTCCTCAAGAACATGAAGGTCTCGACCTACGAGGCGGTCATGTCCGCGGAGAGCGACGCCGACAACTTCGACTTCACGCCGTACGTCGGCACCCTCGAGAACGACGGCGTCGGGATCGCCCCGTTCCACAACTTCGACGGCAAGGTCAACCCCGACCTGGCCGACAAGCTCGACACCATCAAGCAGGGCATCATCGACGGCTCCATCCCGGTGAACTCCTACCTGAACCAGTGAGCCTGAGCGTCTAGCTCAACAGAATCCCGACGAGAGGGGGAAGGTCGGCCCAGCCGACCTTCCCTCTCTCGTTCTCGGCCCACCCCTCGACACTAGGATGCCGTGCCATGAAGCTCGTCCTCCGCGACATCACCAAGCGCTTCGGAACGCTCGTTGCCAACGACGCCATCTCCCTGACCGTCGAACCCGGGGAGATCCACGCTCTCCTCGGCGAGAACGGCGCGGGGAAGTCCACGCTGATGAACGTCCTCTACGGCCTCTACCAGGCCGACGCCGGAGAGATCGAGCTCGACGGCGTCGTCCAGCACTTCTCGGGCCCGGGCGACGCGATCGCGGCCGGCATCGGCATGGTCCACCAGCACTTCATGCTGATCCCCGTCTTCACCGTCGCGGAGAACGTGATGCTCGGCAACGAGTCGACCGGCTTCGCCGGCACGCTCGACGTCGACGAGGCCCGCCAGCGGGTCCAGAAGATCTCCGACCAGTTCGGCTTCCACGTGAACCCGGACGCGCTCGTCGAGGACCTCCCGGTGGGTGTCCAGCAGCGGGTCGAGATCATCAAGGCACTCTCTCGCGACGCCCAGGTGCTCGTCCTCGACGAGCCCACCGCGGTGCTCACGCCCCAGGAGACCGACGAGCTGATGCAGATCATGCGGGAGCTCAAGGAGTCCGGGAAGGCCATCGTCTTCATCACCCACAAGCTGCGCGAGGTCCGCGAGGTGGCCGACAAGATCACCGTGATCCGCCTCGGCAAGGTCGTGGGCGAGGCGGACCCGAAGGCCAGCAACGCCGAGCTCGCTTCGCTCATGGTCGGTCGTCCCGTCGAGCTGACGGTCCACAAGGACCCGATGAAGCCGGGCCCGGACACCCTCGACGTCGAGCGGCTGCGCGTCATCGATGCCGCCGGACGCGTCCACGTCGACGACGTGAGCTTCACGATCCGCGCGGGCGAGATCCTCGCGGTCGCCGGCGTCCAGGGCAACGGCCAGACCGAGCTCACCGAGGCACTGCTCGGACTCCAGGACCGGGTGGAGGGCTCGATCCGCCTCCACGGCGAGGAGCTCGTGGGACGCTCGGTCCGGCACATCCTCGATGCCGGCGTCGGGTTCATCCCCGAGGACCGCCAGACCGAGGGCCTGGTCGGTGCGTTCACCATCGCCGAGAACCTGATGCTCAACCGCAGCCACGGTGAGCCGTTCGTCCGTCACGGCACGCTCCAGCTCGAGCGGCTCGAGGGCTTCGCGAAGGAGAAGCTCGAGGAGTACGACGTCCGCGCGCCCGGCATCACGACGCTGGCCGGCCAGCTCTCCGGCGGCAACCAGCAGAAGGTGGTGGTCGCCCGCGAGCTGTCGCGCGACGTGTCCCTCCTGGTGGCCGCCCAGCCGACCCGCGGCGTCGACGTCGGCTCGATCGAGTTCATCCACAAGCAGATCGTCGCGGGCCGTGACGCCGGGATGGCGGTCCTGGTGGTGTCGACCGAGCTGGACGAGGTCGTCTCGCTCGCGGACCGCATCATGGTGCTCTACCGGGGCCGCGTCGTCGGCATCGTGCCGGCGGACACCCCGCGCGACGTACTCGGATTGATGATGACCGGTGAGCGTCCGGAAGGGGCGATCGCGTGAGCAGCGCAGTCGGAACCGAGCAGCACCCACCCACGGAGCCCGACGAGGCACCCGACCGGAATCGCTGGCGGGAGACCTTCCGGGAGATCGCCTCCGGTGGCGTGACGGTGGGCTTCCTGGCGGTGCTCCTCGCCATCGTGGTCGGGTCGGTCCTCATCGCCGCGACCGACGAGCAGGTCCGTGCGACCGCCGGCTACATCGGCGCGCGACCGGGTGACTTCTTCCAGGCGACCTGGGACGCCGTGTGGGGTGCCTACACCGCCCTGTTCCGCGGCTCGGTCTACAACACCAACGCCGTCTCGTTCGACCAGGGCATCCGGCCGCTCACCGAGACCGCGAAGTTCGCCGCACCGCTGATCGTCGCCGGCCTCGGCGTCGGTCTCGCGTTCCGGGCCGGCATGTTCAACATCGGCGGTCGTGGGCAGATGCTGATGGCGGGCGCCGCCGCGGGGTGGGTCGGCTACCAGTTCGACCTCCCGGCCGTGCTCCACCTGAGCCTGGCCCTGGTCGCCGCGATGATCGCCGGCGCCCTGTGGGCCGGCATCGCCGGTCTCCTCAAGGCGCGCACCGGCGCGCACGAGGTCATCGTCACGATCATGCTCAACTACGTGGCGTTCTACCTGGTCTTCTTCGCCCTCTCGAAGCAGAGCCTGCTCCAGGCGCCCAACTCGTTCAACCCGAAGTCGTTGCCGGTCAAGGACTCGGCGCAGCTGCCCGAGCTGTTGGGCGACCAGTACAACCTGCACCTCGGCTTCGTCATCGCCCTGGTCGCCGTGGCCTTCGCCTGGTGGCTGCTGGAGCGCTCGTCGCTCGGCTTCCGGATCCGCGCCGTCGGCCTCAACCCGGAGGCCGCGCGCGCCGCCGGCATCAACGTCGGCCGGGTCTACGTCCTGGTCATGCTGATCGCCGGCGCCCTGGTCGGCCTCGCCGGCGCGAACCAGGTGCTCGGCACCGTCACCAGCGGCATCACGGTCGACCTCGATGCGGGCATCGGCTTCGACGCCATCACGGTCGCCCTGCTCGGCCGCTCCCGGCCACTGGGCATCCTGGCCGCCGGCATCCTGTTCGGCGCGTTCAAGGCCGGTGGCTTCGCGATGCAGGCCTCGCAGGACATCCCCGTCGACATCGTGCTGGTGGTGCAGTCGCTGATCGTGCTGTTCCTGGCGGCGCCGCCGCTGATCCGGACCATCTTCCGGCTGCCCGCCAAGGAGGCGAAGTGAGCACCCCGACCAGCGAGGCCAGCATCCCGCTCCACGAGACGCCCCTTGCCGGCGTCACCACCGTCGTCGACAAGAAGGCCGCGGTCATCCTCAGCGTGATGACGGCCGGGCTGCTGCTCGTCGTGGCGTTCTTCCCGCAGGACGGCGACACCACCTTCCGCCTGGCGGTCCCCAGCGACTTCGCGCAGCTCCCGAGGGTCACCGTGCCCTCCACGCTCACGGCGTGGGTCCTGATCATCGTGTGCCTGCTCTGCGCCGGCTGGTCGATCGTGCTCTACCGCAGGAAGCTCCAGACGCCGTTGTGGCTGATGGTGATCTACTCGCTGGGGTGGATGATCGGCTTCCTGGCTTGGGCTGCCAGCGGTGGGACCATCCCGGTCGTCGGCCTCCTGTCCGGGTCGCTCGCGCTCGCCGTGCCGCTGGTGTTCGGCGCCCTCGGCGGCGTGCTCGGCGAGCGGTCCGGCGTCGTGAACATCGCGATCGACGGCCAGCTCCTGGCGGGCGCCTTCGCTGCCGCGATGATCGGGTCGGCGCTCAACTCGACCTGGGCGGGCCTGGTCGCCGCGATGGTCGCGGGCACCCTGGTCGCGCTGATCCTCGGGCTGTTCGCCATCACCTACCTCGTCGACCAGGTGATCGTCGGCGTGGTGCTCAACGTGCTCGTCATCGGGCTCACCAGCTTCATGTTCACCCAGGTCCTCGCGCCCAACGCGGAGACGCTGAACTCCCCGCCGCGGTTCACCGCGGTCGTCATCCCCGTCCTGGGCGACATCCCGCTGATCGGACCGATCTTCTTCCGGCAGTCGGCCGTCGTCTACCTGCTCTACATCGCCGTCGCGGTCGTCACCTGGTCGCTCTACCGGACCCGGTGGGGTCTGCGCGTCCGCGCCGTCGGCGAGCACCCGACGGCCGCCGACACGGTCGGCATCAACGTCATCCGCACCCGCTACCGCACGATCCTGATCGCCGGCGCGGTGGCCGGGATGGGCGGCGCCTTCTACACCCTGGTCTCGGTCCCCCAGTTCAACCGGGAGATGACCGGTGGGGCGGGCTACATCGCGCTGGCCGCGGTGATCTTCGGCAAGTGGGACCCGATCCGCGCGACGCTGGCCGCGCTCCTGTTCGGCTTCGCCTCGAACCTGCAGGGCGTGCTGTCGGTCATCGGCTCGCCGGTGCCCAGCGAGTTCATGCTGATGCTGCCGTACGTCGTGACGATCTTCGCCGTGGCCGGCCTGGTCGGACGGTCGCGGCCGCCCGCTGCGGACGGCATCCCCTACCGGAAGGGCTAGCGGTCCGGGGTCGCCGTCAGGTCAGCGCGGCGACGGCCACCCCGGCCAGCACCTTCGCGCCGATGCCGACGGACCGGTCGTCCACGCGCAGGTTGCCCTGGTGGAGGTCGTACGTCGGGCCGCCCGGCGTCCGCGTCCCGAGGCGTCCCATCGCGCCGGGCACCCGGTCGAGGTACCAGCCGAAGTCCTCCCCGCCCAGGCTCTGCTGGGTGGGGACGTGCCCCGCTGTGCCCAGCACCCGCTCCACGGCGTGACCGAGGTGCACGATCGACTCCACGTCGTTGACGACGGGCGGCACCCCGCGCTGGTAGTCGACCTGGGCGTGCACGCCGTACGGCGCGACGATCTGCTCCACCAGCAGCGGCACCAGCTTCTCGGCCTCGCCCCACGCGATGGCGTCGAGCATCCGGACGGTGCCGCCCACGCGACCGGTCGCCGGGATGACGTTGTGGGCCGAGCCGGCCCGCACGATGCCCCAGACGACGCTGACCCCGGAGCGCGGGTCGAGCCGGCGCGACAGGATCGACGGCAGCTCGGTGACGACCTTGCCGAGCGCGTAGGTGAGGTCCTCGGTGAGGTGCGGGCGCGAGGTGTGGCCGCCGGAGCCGGTGAGGGTGACGTCGAGGTGGTCGGCCGCGCCGGTGATCGGCCCCTCCCGGAGCCCGACCTTGCCGACGTCCAGGGTGGGGTCGCAGTGCAGGCCGAAGACCCGCTCGAGGCCGTCGAGGGCGCCCAGCTCGATCAGTGACAGCGCACCACCGGGCATCACCTCCTCGGCGGGCTGGAAGAGGAGCCGGACCCGACCCCGGAGCAGACCCTGCTCGTGGACGCGCCCGAGCGCGACGGCGGCGCCCACCAGCGCGCTGGTGTGCACGTCGTGGCCGCAGGCGTGGGTGACGCCGTCGACGGTGCTCATCCAGGGGTCGTCGGTCAGGTCGGGGACCGGGAGCGCGTCCAGGTCGGCGCGCAGGCCGACGATCGGGCCGGTGTCGCCGATCTCGGCGATCAGGCCGGCCCGCGGCAGCTCGGTGACCCGCCAGCCGGCCGCCCGGACGCGCGCAGCGACCAGGGCGGACGTGCGGACCTCCCGCCACGAGAGCTCGGGGTGGGCGTGCAGGTCACGGCGCAGCCCGACCAGCTCGTCGTCGCATTCGTCGACGACGGACTCGATCAGGGACGCAATCGGGGTGGAGACGGCATCGGACATCAGATCGAGATTAGTTCACCGGCTGTCGGGCCGGGCACCCGTCCAGCCCCCGACGCACAAATAGCTGCGCGGGCCCCGGCCGATCGACCGGGGCCCGCGCTCGTCTCAGGCGGCGATCAGCCGTCCGTCGGGAACTTCAGGACCGCGCCCGCGGGCGGTGCGCTGCCGTCGTTCATGAAGTCGGACTGGGTCACGTAGACGTTGCCGGCGCTGTAGTCGACGTCGCCCGGGGCCGGGATCTCCGCGAAGACCGTGGCGTCGCCTCCGAACGGCTGCTGCATCACGACGCCCGGGAAGAGCAGCGAGATGTAGGTCGTGCCGGTCGGCGAGATCGCGATGCCGATCGGACTCATCAGCCCGCCGGCCATCAAGGTGACCTTGCCGGTCGCCGGAGCGACCTGGTAGACGCTGCCGACCGGCAGCGACTCCCCGAGCGCGCCGCCGAGCGTGGTGACGTAGAGGTTGCCGTCGGGGCCGACCTCGACGTCGGTCGGGACCGGCTCACCTTTGAAGGTCTTGCCCTGGGTGCACTTCGGCAGACCGAACGCCTTGCGGATCTTCTTGGTCACGGTCGCCTTGACCGGCGGCAGGACCGCCAGGGTCCGGGTCCCGCTCGCGCTGATCGCCCAGACGGCGTTCGCGGCGGCGTCGGCGACATACGTCGTCTCGCCGGCGCTGGTCGTCGAGTACGGGTGCGACTCCTTCATGCCCTGGTAGGGGACGACGCCCCGGCGGTTCGCCTGGGGGATCGACTTCGTGCAGGACTTCGAGAGGCCGCTGATGCCGTAGGTCTGCTTGCCGTCGGGGTTGTGGGCCTTCTCGTAGGCCCAGGTGTTCGCGATCTGGGTCTGGTTGCCCTCGCCGTCCAGGGTGTAGACGCGGGCGTTGGCCGGGCCGCCCTGCGAGGTGGCCGTGAACGTGAGCGCGTTGCTGGAGTAGGACAGCCCGCCGATCTCGCGCTGCCCCTCGTCGGCGAAGATCGCCTCGGGGTCCGTCCCGGGCGTGGCCTGGGTGATCAGGCCGGCGAAGTTCTGGGACACGTAGACGGTGCCGTCGTCGGCCACGGCGACGCTGAGCGGCGAGACGAGGCCGTCGACGACCGTGTCGGGCGCGGCGGCGGTCGCCGCGGGGGCGAGGGCGGTGGCGACCAGCGCGAGCGCTGCCAGGGCCACGGGGATCAGGGGGGTGCGACGACGCATGGGCTTCCTCCGTAGGTGACTGATGTGTCGGTCAGTCTGGAGGGCCCGGTGTCCCGGGCACATGATCAGTTTGTCCCATTCGGCCCGGACGATCCGGTGTGCGTCGGGGTGGCCCGACCGGCTCAGGCACGCTCGTCGTAGGCCGCGAGGATCCGGTCGGCGGCGAGCGTGGCCGGCAGCTCGCCGGACAGCACGGCCTCGCGCACCTCCTCGCGGATCGCCTTCACGGCGGCCGAGTGGCGCAGCCGCTGGTCGAGCTCGTCGCGGACCAGCGCCCACGTGAAGTCGAGCTGCTGGCGGGCGCGCTTGTCGGCGAGGCCGCCGACGCCGAGGTGCTCCCGGTGGGAGAGCACCTGCTCCCAGACGTCGTCGACCGCGATGTCCTCGAGGGCCGAGCAGGTCACCACCGGGGGCGCCCACTCGCCGTGCCCACGCACCATCCGCAGCGCGCCGGCCAGGTCGCGGGCGGCCGCCCGGGCCTCCTGCTGGCGGTCACCGTCGGCCTTGTTGACCGCGATCACGTCGGCGATCTCGAGGATGCCCTTCTTGATGCCCTGGAGCTGGTCGCCGGTGCGGGCCAGGGTGAGGAAGAGGAACGTGTCGACCATGCCCGCGACGGTCACCTCGGACTGGCCGACGCCGACGGTCTCGACGAGCACCACGTCGTACGCCGCGGCCTCGAGCACCGCCATGGCCTGCACGGTCGCCCGCGCGACGCCGCCCAGCGTGCCCGCCGACGGGGAGGGCCGGATGTAGGCGAACGGGTCGTTCGCGAGCCGGGCCATCCGGGTCTTGTCGCCGAGCACCGAGCCGCCGGTGCGCACGCTCGACGGGTCGACCGCGAGCACGCCGACCCGGTGACCAGCGGCGGTCAGTCGGGAGCCGAGCGCCTCGATGAACGTGGACTTGCCGACGCCGGGGACGCCGGAGATGCCGACCCGCACGGCGGGCGACTGCACGCCGGAGCGCTCGCCGCCGAGCTCGACCAGCAGCTCGCGGGCGTCCGCGCGGTGCTGGGGCCGACTCGACTCCACGAGCGTGATCGCCTGGGAGACGGCGGCCCGCTTCCCGGCGCGGATGCCCTCGACCAGCGCCGCGACGTCCGGCATCAGCGCGCCATCAGTGGTGGAGCTGCTCCCGCAGCTTCGCCAGCAGGTCGAGGGCCGACTCGGCGATCACCGTGCCCGGCAGGAACACCGCAGCCGCACCCATCTCGAGGAGCGTGGGCACGTCGTCGGGCGGGATCACGCCGCCGATGACGACCATGATGTCCGGGCGGCCCTGGTCGGCGAGCGCCTGCTTCAGGGCGGGCAGCAGCGCGAGGTGGCCGGCCGCGAGCGACGAGACGCCGACGATGTGCACGTCGGCGTCGACCGCCTGCTGGGCGACCTCCTCCGGCGTCGAGAACAGCGGACCCACGTCGACGTCGAAGCCCATGTCGGCGAATGCCGAGACGATGACCTTCTGGCCGCGGTCGTGGCCGTCCTGGCCCATCTTGGCGACCAGGATGCGCGGGCGGCGGCCCTCGGCCTCCTCGAACTCCTCGGTGGCGTCGAGCACCTGCTGGAGCAGGGTGCCGTCGCCGTGGCTCGACTCGTCCCTGTACACGCCGCTGATCGTACGGATCACGGCCTGGTGCCGGCCGTAGACCTTCTCCAGCGCGTCGGAGATCTCTCCCACGGTGGCCTTGGCCCGGGCGGCATCGACCGCGAGCGCGAGCAGGTTGCCGTCGAGGGAGTCCTTGGTCGCTCCGCGTTCGGCGGAGTTGGTGAGCGCCTCGAGCGTGCGGCGGACCTCGTCGTCGTCGCGCTCCGCGCGCAGCCGCTCGAGCTTCGCGATCTGCTGGCGGTAGACGTCGTCGTTGTCGACGCGGAGCACGTCGAGCTTGTCCTCGGCGGCGAGCCGGTACGTGTTGACGCCGATGACCTTCTGGGCGCCGGAGTCGATCCGGGCCTGGGTGCGGGCCGCGGCCTCCTCGATGCGCATCTTCGGGATGCCCTGCTCGATCGCAGCGGCCATGCCGCCCGCGGCCTCGGCCTCCTGGATGTGCGCCCAGGCGCGCTCCGCGAGGTCGTGGGTCAGCCGCTCCACGTAGTAGGAGCCGGCCCACGGGTCGATCGTGCCCGTCGTCCCGCTCTCCTGTTGCAGCAGCAGCTGGGTGTTGCGCGCGATCCGGGCCGAGAAGTCGGTCGGCAGGGCGATGGCCTCGTCGAGGGCGTTGGTGTGCAGCGACTGGGTGTGGCCCTGGGTCGCGGCCATCGCCTCGATGGCGGTGCGCTGCACGTTGTTGAAGACGTCCTGCGCGGTCAGCGACCAGCCGCTGGTCTGGCTGTGCGTGCGCAGGCTGAGCGACTTGGGGTTCTGCGGGTCGAACTCGCGCACGAGCTTCGCCCAGAGCGCGCGGGCGGCGCGCAGCTTCGCGACCTCCATGAAGAAGTTCATGCCGATCGCCCAGAAGAACGACAGCCGCGGCGCGAACTGGTCGATCGTCATGCCGGTGTCGAGGCCAGCGCGGATGTACTCGACGCCGTCGGCCAGCGTGTAGGCGAGCTCCAGGTCGGCCGTCGCCCCGGCCTCCTGGATGTGGTAGCCGGAGATCGAGATCGAGTTGAAGCGCGGCATCTTCGCGGCGGTGTAGCTGAAGATGTCGGAGATGATCCGCATGCTCGGGGCCGGCGGGTAGATGTAGGTGTTGCGGACCATGAACTCCTTGAGGATGTCGTTCTGGATGGTCCCCGCGAGCTGCGAAGGCTCCACCCCCTGCTCCTCCGCTGCCGCGATGTAGAGCGCGAGCACCGGCAGCACGGCACCGTTCATGGTCATCGACACCGACATCTCGTCGAGCGGGATGCCCTCGAAGAGGGTGCGGGTGTCGTAGATCGAGTCGATCGCCACGCCGGCCATGCCGACGTCGCCGCGCACCCGCGGGTGGTCGGAGTCGTAGCCGCGGTGCGTCGCCAGGTCGAACGCGACGCTCAGGCCCTTCTGACCGGCCGCGAGGTTGCGCCGGTAGAACGCGTTGGACTCCTCGGCGGTGGAGAAGCCGGCGTACTGCCGGATCGTCCACGGCTGGGTCGTGTACATCGTCGGGTAGGGCCCGCGCAGGAACGGGCTCAGGCCGGG
Source organism: Nocardioides sp. PD653-B2 (assembly GCF_002117935.1). Classification (GTDB taxonomy): domain Bacteria; phylum Actinomycetota; class Actinomycetes; order Propionibacteriales; family Nocardioidaceae; genus Nocardioides. The sequence goes on from NZ_BDJE01000034.1 coordinate 78,522, forward strand.
GAAGGTGCCGAGCGCGTCGAGCCCCGCGAGGTCCTCCGGGCCGTACGACGGCTTGATCTCGATGCCCTCGGGGGACATCCACGGCTCGCTGCTGAAGCTCTCCGGGACGCTCATGTCGGGGTCCCCGCGGAATCGCGGAGCGCCAGCGGAGCGATTTTGTGGGGTGGGATCATGTCGGCTTCTCCCCTTCGATACCGCTCGTCCCTCGCGCACTCAGGACAAGCCTCGTGCGGGTCAGGAAGTCCAGGGCGTCGACGCCCATCGCGCAGGAGTCGTCGGCCCAGTCGCGGGGCCTGCCCGCGACGATCACCCACTCGGCGCCCTTGCTCCGCAGCTCTGCCGCGGTCTCGGCACCGTGCTCGTCGTACGCGGCGTCGGTGCCGGCGACGCACACGACGCGGTGGTCGCCCGCCTCGGTCGTCAGCGCGATGCCGCCGGCGGCGAAGAGGTTGGTGGCGAACGTCGCGCGGGCGGTGTGCTGGGCGACGGTGCCGAGGGTCGCCAGGAAGACCGGAGTCGCGGGGGGCTCGTCGCGGAGCGCCTCGAAGCTGGCGCCGTAGCGGCGGACCGCGGGAGCCGTCGGATCGGGCTCGCGCGCGGGCAGCTCCTCGCCGAGGTGGGGGAACTCGGTGAGGCCGGTGATCGGGCGCTGGCGCTGGGCGATCTCGGCCTCGCGCTTCGCGACGGTCCGGGCGATGCCGGCGTCCAGCGTCTGGAGCGGGTCGGGAGCGTCGTCCAGCTCGCCGAACAGACCCCAGGCGGCGCGGGCCAGGTCGTCGGTGAGCTTCTCGACGGCGTACGAGCCGCCGGCGGGGTCGGCGACGTGGGCGACATGGGCCTCGTCGATGAGCAGGTGCGAGGTGTTGCGGGCGATCCGGCGACCGAACGCGTCGGGTCGGCCGAGCGGGCTGTCGAAGGGCAGCACGGTGACGCTGTCCGCTCCCCCGACCCCGGCGGCGAACGCCGCGACGGTGGTGCGCAGCATGTTGACCCAGGGGTCGTACTTGCTCATCATCGGCCGGCTGGTGACCGCGTGCAGGCGCATCTCGCGGGTCTCCGCGGCGCTCGTCTCGAGCACCCGCGCCCACAGCCGGCGCGCGGCACGCAGCTTGGCGATCGAGGGGAACTGCTCGTCGGTGACGGCGTAGCGGAACTCGACCAGGCCGGCCGCCTCGTCGACGCTCAGCCCGGCGCCGGTGAGGGTGCGGAGGTACGTCGCGCCCGCGGCCATCGACCAGGCCAGCTCCTGGACGTCGGAGGCACCCTTGTCGTGGACGTGCGTCGCGTCGACGACGAAGGCCAGCACCTCGGCCCGCTGCGCGGCCTTCGCGACGTCGGCCGTCGCCTCGGCGGCCGGGACGCCGAGGTTGGTGGCGGGGTGGAGCTCGCGGCCCTCGGCGTACGCGAGGAAGGCGGCGGGGTCCTGGCCGTCGAGCACGACGGGGGCGAGGTCGAGCAGCACGCCCTCGAGGAGCGCGGCCAGGTCGGCGTCGCCGCGGACCCAGAGCGAGGTGACCCCGCCCTCCAGGTCGACGAGAGCGTCCTCGTTGGTGGAGACCTGGGAGCGGATGTCCCAGTCGCCCGCGCGGGTCGGCCGGCCGCTGGTCTGGAGGTCGTCGAGGAGGTCGGGGGTGCCGAGCGGGGTGACGTCGATCCCGTCGAGCGTGGTGCGGGTCAGCTTCGCCCAGACCAGGTCGTCGGGGTCGTCCTCGCCCAGCCGCTTCGCCTTGCGAAGCACCGCCGCGGCCTGCTTCTCCCAGTCGGCCGCGGTCCAGGAGTCCTCCGGGGACGCCAGGTCGAGCGAGCCCTGCTCGGGCTCGAGCTCCGTCGGCTCGTCCAGCCCACCCTCGACAGTCATGCAGCGAACGATAAGAGCGGGGAGTGACGGCGGCTACAGAGTGTGACCTTTTCGACCGTGAACCCGATCCGGGGGTTCGGGGAACATCGGGATGGAGGACGGTGCCCCACCCGACCAGGGCCCGGACGCGATGACCCCTACCGACCTGCCCGAGGACGACGCCGCCGTCGTGGCGTCCTCGCTGACGGATCCCCCGCGGTTCGCGCTGCTCTACGACCGGTACGCCGCCGACATCCACCGCTTCGTCGCACGCCGCCTCGGCACCGGCGCGGCGGAGGACGTCACGGCCGACGTCTTCCTGGCCGCCTTCCGGGGCCGGTCCCGGTACGACGCCACCCGCCCCACCGCCCGTCCCTGGCTCTACGGCATCGCGGCCAACCTGGTCGGCAAGCACCGCCGCAGCGAGGTCCGCGGCCTGCGCGCCCTGGCCCGGACCGGCACCGACCCGGTCGCCCAGTCGTGGGTCGAGCAGGCCGACGAGCGGGTCACCGCCCAGGCGCACAGCGCCCCGCTGGCCCGGGCTCTCGCCGACCTCTCCGCCGGCGACCGCGACGTGCTGCTGCTCGTGGCGTGGGCCGACCTCGGCTACCAGGAGGTCGCCGACGCCCTGGGCATCCCGCTCGGCACGGTCCGCTCCCGCCTGCACCGGGCCCGCTGCCAGGTCCGGGCCGCCCTCACCGACCACCACCCCCACCCGCACGACACCGAGGAGGCACTGCGCCATGGATGAGATGACCCTGCTCCGCGAGTTCCGGTCGGACGCTCCCGACACCGCGCCGCCCCCCGCCGTACGCCAGCGACTCCTCACCGAGACGCTGCCCCGCTCGCCGCGACGCCCCTGGCACCTCGCGGCCGGGGCCGCGGTCGCCGCGGCCGCCGTCACGGTGGCGCTCGTGGTCACCGCCGTCGGCCCGGGCGCCTCCCCCAGCGCCGCCGAGGTGCTCGGCCTGGCGGCCCGGACGGTCGCCGCGACCCCCGTCGAGCGTCCCGCCGACGACCAGTGGGTCTACCAGAGCTACCAGTTCGCCGGACCCCAGGGCGAGGCTCCGAGCGTGCTCGGCGAGGCCTGGACCCGCTTCGACGGCACCGAGTTCGCCGACCACGCCTCTGACTCCACCCGGGTCGACGTCCAGCCGCTCGTCGACGACGAAACCCCGACCCCGGCCGAGTGGTGGGACTTCCTGACGACGCTGCCCGCCGACCCGGAGGCGCTGCTCGCGCGGCTCCGGACCGACGGCCCGGTCGACGGCGAGGGCGCCACCCAGGCGGCCCGCGACTTCGACGCCGTCACGGCGAGCCTGACCAACGCCCCGGTGCTGCCGCCCCAGGCGCACGCACGCCTCTTCCGCGCCCTGGCCACCATCCCCGGCGTCGAGATCGACGAGGACGCCGCGCCCGACCTCGCCGGCCGCGACGTGCTGGCCGTCGTCTTCACCGGTGAGACCCAGGACGGCTCGGCGGTGCGCAACCGGCACGAGCTGCTGCTCGACCCCTCGACGTACGCCTACCGGGGCGACCGGGTGACGGCGCTCGAGGACGGCACCCTGGCGGGCGGCTCGCCGGTCAGCGAGGGCGAGCGGTGGTACGACGGGGTCCTGGTCGACACCGCGGTCGTGGACCGGCCCGGCCTGACGCACTGACCGGCCCCCGGGCTCATCGCCCGGGGCCGCCCCACTGGATGACGTGGGAGTCGGCCGTCAGGTCGAGCGCGGCCTGGCGGTCGGCGATCACGCCCAGGGCCCGGACCATCCGCTCCTCCAGGGAGGCGCGGTCGCCGAGAGCAGCGAGCTTGGCGGCCTCCTCCCGGAGGAGCGCATGGAAGCGCGCGACGCCCGGTCCCTCGCCGCACACGTGGAGGTGGGCCACCCCCGCCTCGTCGACCTCGAGTCGCACACCGTGCTCCGTCACCCGTGCAGCCAAGCACCCGCCACCGACAACCCGTCCGGGAGCTCGCGCGTCCTACCGGTGACCGACTCGGGAGGAGCGTGAGGGACATGACAGAGCCGTCGAGAGGGCTCACGATCGTCAAGGCGATCGTCACCGTGGTGGTGGTGACGGTCGTCGTGGCGGCGGCGCTGGGCGGGGCGACGTACGTCGTCTCGCGGGCGCTGGTGGGGGCCATGTCCTGACCGTCCCCACCGGCGCAATTGCGCTGTTGCGACACCGATGCGGGCCCATTCGGCGTCACAACGGCGCAATTGCGCTGTTGCGGTCGGCCCCCAGCGGCCCCCGCCGTTACCCTCGCCCGGTGAAGGTGAGCTCCCCGGACGGGACGACGTGGCGGGTCAGCCGGCGCTGGGTGCCGTGGCGCCGGCGCCTGAAGGGCGCGCTCGACGGGGTGCCCGACCTCGGGATCGGCTCGCTGGGCGACGACCCGATCAGCGTGATCGTCGGGATCGTCCTGCTGATCATCCTGATCCCGTTCATCCTGCTGGCGCTGGTCGCCGGGGTCGAGCTCCTGCTGGTGCTGCTGGTGCTGCCCTTCGCGGTCCTCGGCCGGATGCTCCTCGGGCGGCACTGGACCGTGGAGGTACGCCGGGGCTGGCGGCCGTACGCCGAGGAGCAGGCGGGTGACTGGCAGGCGAGCGGGCTCCGGGTCCACGCGCTCGCCGACGACCTCCGGCGCGGCAACCCGCCGCCCCAGACGCTGAACGTGCCGAAGGGCTAGATGTACCCGGCCATCAGGT
>NZ_BDJE01000035.1 GCF_002117935.1 Nocardioides sp. PD653-B2
GAGCCTCGAAACCACCCTCTGGCTAAAAGGTGTGCTCCGGGCCGGGGAAGGTGCCGGCCTTGACGTCGGCGGCGTAGTCCTGGGCAGCCTGGAGGAGTACGCCGTGCAGGTCGGCGTACTGCTTGACGAACTTCGCCATCCGGCCGGTGCGCAGGCCGAAGGCGTCCTGCCAGACGAGCACCTGCCCGTCGCACTCGGGGCCGGCGCCGATGCCGATGGTCGGGATCGACACGGCGGCCGTGACCTCGGCGGCGACGTCGCCGGGGACCATCTCCATGACGACCGCGAAGGCGCCGGCCTCCTCCATCGCCCGGGCCTCCTCGATGACCTGCTTGGCGGCGTCGCCGCGCCCCTGCACGCGGTAGCCGCCGAGGTTGTGCTCGGACTGGGGCGTGAAACCGATGTGTGCCATCACCGGGATGCCGCCCTGGGTGAGCTTGCGCACCTGCGGAGACATCTCCGCGCCGCCCTCGAGCTTCACCGCGTGGGCGTTGGCCTCCTTCATGAAGCGCACCGCGGTCAGGTAGGCCTGCTCGGCGGACGCCTGGTAGGAGCCGAACGGCAGGTCGGCGACCACGAGGGCGCGGTGGGCCGAGCGGGTGACCGCGCGCACCAGCGGGATCAGCTCGTCGACGGTCACGGGCAGCGACGTCTCGTTGGCGAAGACGTTGTTGGAGGCGCTGTCACCGACGAGCAGCACCTCGATGCCGGCCTCGTCGAAGGTCTGCGCGGCGTACTGCTCGTAGGCCGTGAGCATCGCGAACTTCTCGCCGCGCTGCTTCATCTCGCGCAGGTGGTGGGTGCGGATCCGCTTGATCGCGGGCCCTGCCTGCTGGGCCGGGCCGGTGCCGTACGGCGCCGTCTCCTCGCTCATGGACTCTCCCTGGGACGAAGGTCTCGCGGCTCCCTGGTGGAGTCCACGGACCGTTCGTCAGGCTAGCCCCGGACGGTGCAGTTGAACCCTGTGGTGCTGGTCACGCGCCGGCCGGCACGGCGTCGGCGGCGGCCTCCACGTCGGCGATCACGATCTTCTGCATCTGCATCATCGCGCCGACCGCGGCCTGCGCCCGGGCCGCGTTGGAGTCGGAGATCAGCTCGTAGAGGCGCACCGGCACGATCTGCCAGGAGAGGCCGAACTTGTCCTCGAGCCACGCGCACTCGCTCGGCCGGCCGCCGTCGACGAGCGTGTCCCAGTAGTAGTCGACCTCGGACTGGTCGGCGCAGGTGACGCTCAACGAGATCGTCTCGGTGAAGCCGGCGTGCACCGGCCCGCCGTTGATCCCGCGGAACGGCTGTCCGTCGAGCGTCCACTCGGCGGCGAGCACACGTCCGTCCTCGTAGTGGGAGACCCCGCGGATCTCGGAGTTCGGGAAGACCGTGGTGTAGAACTCCACGGCCTCCATGAGGTTGTCGTCGAACCACAGGCAGGTGCTGATCTGGGGCATCGGGGGTCTCCTTCGCTCATGCTGTCAGCACAGTGACCGCGCCGGCGCGCCGAACTCATCGGAAGTCGGGCCAACCCCGGGTGCCGTCCCGTGCGTTCCCAGTCGTGAGAGGAGGTCGCCGTGGACGAGGAGTTCACCGAGTGGGCCGCGGGCGCGCAGCGCCGGTTGCTGCGCTCGGCGTACCTGCTCACCGGTGACCTGCACCGGGCCGAGGACCTCGTCCAGGAGGCGCTGGTCAAGGTCGCCCTGCGCTGGCCACGGCTGCGCGGCGGCAACCCCACGGCGTACGCCCGGACCGTCATCGTGCGCGACAACATCTCGTGGTGGCGTCGCCGACGGGACGTCCCGACCGCGTCGCCGCGCGACCTGGCCGACGTGTCGACGGACACCGAGGCCGCTCTGGTCGTACGGCGGGCGCTCGGCCGGCTCACCCCCAAGCAGCGGGCCGTCGTGGTGCTCCGGCACTTCGACGACCTCAGTGAGCAGGACACGGCGGCCGCGCTGGGCGTGACCGTCGGGACCGTCAAGAGCCAGAACGCCGCCGCGCTGGCCCGGCTGCGTGCGGGCGCCCCGGAGCTGCTCGACCTGATCGGGAGGACGCGATGAACGAGCTGCACGACCTGCTCGAACGGGCCACGGACCGCATCGAGAGCCCGGACCTCGCCGCCCGCGCCCTCGTGGGCGCCCGGCGTCGTCGGGCGACCCGCCGGGGTGCCGCTGCCGCGGCCCTCGCCGCGGTGCTGGTGGTCGTGGTCGCGCTCGTCGCCCAACTCGGTCGGGCCGACGACGACAGTGCGCCACCGGTGACGCCGCCGACGCCGACGCCGACGGCGACGGCGACGACGAAGGTCGTCCAGCCGGCGTGGGACCCCCGCCAGGTGGACGACCTGCCCGAGGCGGCCGCCGGCCTCGCCTCGGCGCTGCCCGATGTCCTCGATCCGCCCGCGTCGGCGCCGGGCCTCGCCGATCATCCGGTCCCGGCCGCAGTGCTGACCGTGCGCGGTGAGGACAGCATCCTCCTCCTGACCCCGGACGGCGCCTGGCGGAGCGTGGCTCCGGGCACCGACAACGGCAGCGCCGAGCTGACGGCGGACGGGACCCGACTCGCGGTCTCGACCGAGAGTGGCGTGGACATCTGGGACCTGCCCACGGGTGAGCGCACGACCCTCGAGAACCCCGACGGGTTCCAGGCGTGGGAGTTCGTCCGGTGGACGTGGCTCGACCCGACGACGCTGCTCCTCAACGACGGAAGCCCGGGTGGGTGGCGTGTGGACACCGCCTCGGGACGGACGACGCACGTGCCGTACCCGGCGAGCGGGCTGGGGTGGTGGGGGACCGTGGACCCGGACGGTGCGGTGGTCGAGAGCGCCGACTACGGCCGTCCCGCCGAGCTGACCGACTGGGCCGGCGGCGAGCCGCGACGGGTCGACCTGCGCAGCATCGGCCGGCTGTCGACCCTGCGCGCCGAGACCGACACGATCGCCGGCACGGCCTATGAGAACGGGCCCTTCTCGGTCTTCGTCGTCGACCGGGACGATCTGGCGGTGCGCGCGCAGCTGCCACTTCGTGACCCCGAGGCCAACTACAGCAACGGCGGCCTCTCCGTCGCAGGCCTGCTCGACGACGGGACCGTGCTGCTCCGGGTCGCGGTGTTCGGCAGGGACCCCAGCTGGCGACTGGTCGCCTGGGACCCCTCGTCGGGGGAGCTGTCGTTGGTGATGCACGCGGTCGGGGACCTGCTGTCCTACGCCTCGGATCTCCTCGGCTGATCGGGCCTACAGTGAGGGGCATGGCCTTCGACGTCGCCGCCGACGCGTACGCCCGGTTCATGGGGCGCTACTCCGAACCGCTCGCGGACCGGCTGGTCGAGCTCGCCGGCGTCCGTGTCGGGATGAGCGCGGTCGACGTCGGGTGCGGGCCGGGCGTGCTGACCGCCCGGCTCGTCGAGCGACTGGGCGCCGACCGCGTCGCCGCGCTCGACCCGTCGCCACCGTTCGTCGCGGCGGCGCGCGAGCGCTGCCCGGGCGTCGACATCCGCCAGGGGACGGCCGAGGCGCTGCCGTACGACGACGGCGCGTTCGACCTCGCCTTCGCCAACCTGGTCGTGCACTTCATGTCCGACCCGGTCGGCGGCCTGCGCGAGATGGGCCGGGTCGGCGGGGTCGTCGCGGCCACCGTGTGGAACCACGCGGGAGGATCGGGCCCGCTGTCGACGTTCTGGCGGGCGGTGCAGGACCTCGACCCGGACGCCGCCGACGAGGCCGCGCTGCCGGGGACCGGTGAGGGCGACCTCGGCGGCCTCGCCCGTCGGGCGGGGCTCAGCGACGTCGAGGAGGGCACGCTCACCGTCTCCGTGCCGTACCCGGGGTTCGACGAGTGGTGGGAGCCCTACACGCGGGGCGTCGGGCCGGCCGGCGACTACGTCGCGGGCCTCGACGAGGCCCGCCGCGAGGCGCTGCGCGCCCGCTGCGCCGAGCTGCTGCCAAAGGGACCTTTCGAGGTCGAGGCGACCGCCTGGAGCGTGGTCGCGCGGGGTTAGCGGTCGCCGCATGGGAAACTCCCAGACGTGGACTTCTACTCCGCCTATGCCCATGGCTTCGCACGGGTCGCCGCCTGCACCGTCCCGGTGCGTGTCGCCGACCCGGTGGCCAACGCGGAGGCGGTGCTCGAGCAGGCGCGCTCCTGCTCCGACGAGGGCGTCGCGGTCGCGATCTTCCCGGAGCTGTGCCTGAGCGGCTACGCCATCGACGACCTCTTCCTCCAGGACACCTTGCTCGACGCGGTCCTCGACGCGGTCGCGACCATCGTCGAGGCGTCCCTCGACCTGGCGCCGGTGCTGGTGATCGGCGCGCCGCTCGTCCACGGCAACCGGGTGCTCAACACCGCCGTCGTGATCCATCGAGGACGCGTGCTGGGCGTCGCCCCGAAGTCGTACCTGCCGACCTACCGCGAGTTCTACGAGCGCCGGTGGTTCGCGCCCGGTGACGACGTGCGGGGGACGACCATCCTGGCCGGCCAGGAGGTCCCGATCGGGCCCGACCTGCTCTTCGAGGCCGTCGACGTCCGCGGGCTGGTGCTCCACGTCGAGGTCTGCGAGGACATGTGGGTGCCGGTGCCCCCCAGTGCCGAGGCCGCCCTCGCGGGCGCGACGGTGCTCGCCAACATCTCCGGGTCGCCGATCACGGTCGGCCGCGCCGAGGACCGGCGACTGCTGGTGCGCAGCGCGTCGAGCCGGTGCCTGGCGGCGTACGTCTACGCCGCCGCGGGGCAGGGCGAGTCGACCACGGACCTGTCCTGGGACGGGCAGACGATGATCTACGAGATGGGCGAGCTGCTCGACGAGACCGAGCGGTTCCCCGACGGCGCCCGCGCGGCGGTCGCCGACATCGACCTCGACCGGCTGCGCCTCGAACGGATCAGGACGGGGACCTTCGACGACAACCGGCGCACGGTCGGACCCGACTTCCGCACCGTCGAGTTCGAGCTCGCGCCGACCACGGCCGACATCGGCCTGCGCCGCAAGGTCGACCGCTTCCCGTTCGTCCCCGACGACGCCGACCGGCTCGCCCTCGACTGCTACGAGGCCTACAACATCCAGGTCTCGGGCCTCGAGCAGCGCCTGCAGGCCATCGGCCAGCCCAAGGTCGTGATCGGCATCAGCGGGGGGCTCGACTCCACCCACGCGCTGATCGTCGCGGCGAAGGCGATGGACCGGCTCGGCCGGCCGCGCACCGACATCCACGGCTTCACGATGCCGGGCTTCGCCACGGGCGCGGCCACCAAGTCGTACGCCACCCGGCTCGCGACGTCGCTGGGCATCACGTTCGAGGAGCTCGACATCACGGGCGCGGCCCGGCAGATGCTCGAGGACCTCGACCACCCGTACTCCCGCGGGGTGGAGGAGTACGACATCACCTTCGAGAACGTCCAGGCCGGGCTGCGCACCGACTACCTCTTCCGGCTGGCCAACCACCGTGGCGGGATCGTGCTCGGCACCGGCGACCTCTCCGAGCTCGCGCTCGGCTGGTGCACCTACGGCGTCGGCGACCAGATGTCGCACTACAACGTCAACGCCGGGGTGCCGAAGACGCTCATCCAGCACCTGATCCGCTGGGTGGTCAGCTCCGGCCAGTTCGGGGACGACACCAACGAGGTGCTCGAGGAGATCGTGGGTCAGGAGATCACCCCCGAGCTGATCCCGACCCGCGAGGACAAGCTGCCGCAGTCCACGGAGGAGTCCGTGGGGCCGTACTCGCTCCAGGACTTCACGCTCTTCCACGTCCTCCGCTACGGCTTCGCGCCGAGCAAGGTGGCGTTCCTGGCCTGGCACGCGTGGCATGACGCCGACGCGGGGGAGTGGCCGCCGAACTACCCCGACGACCGTCGCGTGGAGTTCGACCTGCCGACGGTGCGCCGATGGCTCGACATCTTCATCCGCCGCTTCTTCGCCAGCCAGTTCAAGCGCTCGGCGCTCCCCAACGGGCCGAAGGTCAGCGCGGGCGGCACCATGTCGCCCCGAGGCGACTGGCGGATGCCTTCCGACGCCAGTCCGGCCGCCTGGCTGGCCGAGCTCGAGGCGAACGTCCCCACCGGCTGAGGGCTTTGCCTGCCCTTAGCGCGACGATGGTTCGCGCTTAGGTCCTGCGTTGAGACCGTCTCCACGTCATCAAGACGGAGGAGACGAGATGAAGAAGACAGTCCTGGCCATCGTGGTCGCCCTGGTCGTGCTGGTCGGGGCCGGCGGCGCCGTGTGGGCGCTGAGCGGAGACGACGAGACCAGCGCCACCGGCACGTGTGGCGGCGCGACGTACGACATGTCCGCCGAGAACGACGACAACGGCCTCGAGGTGACCTTCGAGCTCCAGTCGGCGGCACCCGCCGAGACCTGGAACGTCGTCGTCGAGCAGGACGGCGTGTCCGTCCTCGAGGGCGACCGCCAGACCGACGAGGACGCCGAGCTGGACGTCGACGTGACCGTCAACGAGGACGACGGCACCAGCTTCACGGTCACCGCCACCCCTGAGAACGGCGACCCCTGCGTCGCGACGCTCGACCGCTGACCCCTGACCCACCCCACGAGGAGCACTCATGAACAAGCGCATCATCGCCCTGACCACCGCCGCCGCCCTGGTGGCCGCCCCTGCCGCCGTGCTCGTCGCGGGCCCGGCCCAGGCCGACGGTCCCGAACGGCACGCCCGCGGCACCGTCGCCGGCGCGTCGTACGACATGTCCGCCGAGAAGGAGCGCGGCTTCGAGGTCAGCGCCGACCTCGAGGGCGTCCCGGCCGGCTCCACCTGGAAGGTCGTCGTCAAGCACGACGGCAAGTTGGTCGGCAGCCAGACGCTGCGGGCAGTCCCGGACGACGGTCGCTACGAGGTCGACTTCCGCGACTTCCGCAGCGCGAACACCGCGGGCAAGGACGTGTTCGCCGTGAAGATCAGCCGCGTCGACGGTCCCGGCTCGGTGACCCGCAAGCTCACCTTCGCGCGCTGACGCTCAGGCGGGCGGACCGAGCTCCACGACGACCCGCCCGCCACCCAGGGCAGACGCATCCCACGACAGACCGCCACCGGACTCGGTGGCGGTCTTGTCGGCGATGGCCAGCCCGAGCCCGGTCGACCCGGCGCCGGAAGCACCTCGGTCGGAGACGTCGAGGCCCTCCGGGAAGCCCGGTCCGCCGTCCTCGACGGTGAGCACCAGCCCGCCACCGGTGCGCTCGGCCAACGTCACCAGCACGGCCGCGTCGTCCGGGGTGTGGCTGAAGACGTTGTCGAGCAGTACGTCGACGAGGGCCTGCAGGTCCTGCGCCGACGTCCGGGTCAGCACCGGGCCGGACGGCTCGACCCGCACCTCGAAGGGCCGGCCCTGGTCCTCGGCCAGCGGCTCCCAGAAGCGGGCCCGCTCGGCCACGACGGCCACCGCGTCCGCCTGGGGGACGACGCCTTCCCGCTCGGACCTGCGCGCCTCGCGCACGACGTGGTCGACCGTGGCCTGCAGCTCGTCGAGGTCCCCGGTGAGCCGGGCCCGGTCGTCGGGCTCGGTGAGGGCGTCGATGCGGAGCCGCAGCGCGGTCATCGGCGTGCGGAGCCGGTGCGACACGTCGGCCACCCCGGCGCGCTCGCGCTCGAGCAGGGACTCGATCCGGCCGACCAGGCGGTTCATCACGGTGGTCAGCTCCTGCACCTCCGGCGGGCCGGACGGCGTCACCGGCGTCGGCGGGCTGCGGTCGCCGAGGGTGGCGGCGTACGTCGCGAGCCGGCGGATGGGCACCACGAAGGAGCGACCCAGCCGGTCCGCGAGCAGCAGCGCGCCGGCCAGCAAGGCCGCGCCGAGCAGGAAGAGGATGAGCCAGCTGCGCACGATGTCGGACTCGAGCCCGGGCGGGCGCACCTCGACCCGGATCACCGGGGTCTCGGCCGGGGCGGCGCTGCTGATGCCGAGGGACACCGGCACCAGGATCTCGGCGCCGCCGTCGGCGTCCCGGACGCTGGCCTGTCCGGTGAGCCGGGCCTGCACGACGTCTGCGTCCTGGTCCGGTGACGGCCCGATGGCCTCCCCGTCGGGATGCAGGCCGGACGGCGGGTAGAGCACGGTGGTCACGACGTCGGAGCTGCGGTTGATCTTGTCGAGGTACGTCGTGACCGCGCCCCTGTCGCCGTCCGAGACGACCGTCTCGGTCGCCTGGACCTCCAGGGCCGCACGGGACAGCCGGTCCTCGAGCGCATAGCTGCGCAGCAGCACCGCCATCGGCACGAGCATGGCCAGCAGCACCATGGTGACGGCCGCGGCGACGGTCAGGATCAGGCTCCGGCGCATCGGCTCAGCTCTTCGGGTCGACCGGCTCGGAGAGTCGTACACCGACCCCGCGCACCGTGTGGAGGTAGGCGGGTGCGGCCGCCGACTCGCCGAGCTTGCGGCGCAGCCACGACAGGTGCACGTCGACCGTCTTGTCGGATCCGCCCCAGGGCTGGTTCCAGACGTCGGTCAGCAGTTCGCGCTTGGTGACCACCTCGCCCGGCCGCTCGGCCAGGTGGCGCAGGAGGTCGAACTCGCGCGGGCTCAGGTCCAGTAGCGCGCCGTCCAGCGTCACGCGGCGCGACACCGGGTCCACCTCGAGCCCGCCGACGACGAGCGTGCGCCGTTCGGTGCGCGACGTGGCGGCGCGCCTCATCACGGCCCGGATCCGGGCCTCGAGCTGATCGGTGGTGAACGGCTTGACGACGTAGTCGTCGGCGCCCGCGTCGAGACAGCCGACCAGCGACGGGTCGTCGTCGCGTGCGCTGGCGACGATCACCGGCACGTCGCTCACCGCGCGCAGCATCGAGAGGACCTGGGTGCCGTCGACGTCGGGTAGCCCGAGGTCGAGGATCACCAGGTCGGGCCGGTTCTCCACCGCCATCGACAGGCCCTGCATCCCGGACGACGCCGACGAGACCGCGTGTCCGCGCTCGCCGAGGGACCGCATCAGCAGGGGACGGATGCGCGGGTCGTCCTCGATGATCAGCACCTGGGCCACGCGGTGAACCTAGCCGGTCGTGCGGATCCCGGGTCTCGCCTTAGCGCCGCCTTAACCCTCCGCTAGCAAGAGGCGGAGGGTCGACGGGTCAGGATGGTCGCATGGGTGAGGTGCGGGTGCGCTGGTGGCGCCGTCGTTCGGTCGGGTTCGCGGTCGCCTGGGTCGGCGCCGCCGCGCTGGCCGTGACGATCGGCGTACTGACGGTGTCGTCCGTCGGCGCGAGCATCCGCGGCCAGGGCCCGCTCGGCAACGACGTCGTCCGCCCCGAGGGCAGCAGCCGGCCCGAGCCGGGCGCCACCCGGATCCGCGACGAGATCGAGGACGTCTTCGGCACCTTCGTCGTCGAGTGCCGCGGCGTGGTCGCCTACGGCATCGCGACCGAGACCCGCGACGGGTGGCGCACCGTGAGCTACGAGCCGGGACCCGACGACGACGTCGACGCGGTCTTCGCCAAGCAGGGCAGCTCGATCGAGCTCGAGGTCTACTGCAACCAGGGCCGGCCCACGCTCGGCGACCGGGAGTCCAAGACCCTGCCCGACGAGGACTGACCCGCAGAAGTCTCCCCGCGCACGCAACCGAACGTGCAGCAGGGGCGTCTCCACCCCGACACCTACTTCGGGAGAGAGACACGATGACGAACAGCACCAGCCCCGCACGACGCCGCGCGGCCGCGATCGCCGCTGTGGTCGCCGGCCTTGCCGGTGCCCTGACGGCAGCCCCCACCAGCGCCGACGCGGTCACCCCCGCGCAGCGTGCCGTGCCCAAGACCACCATCACGTTCGAGGTCCCTGGCTGCGAGGGCTGCACCATCGGCCTCACCCAGGCGCGCTGGAAGAGCCACACCGGCTACGGGGTCAAGGTCTGGGAGACCGCTCAGAAGACCGTCGAGGACGGCGCCGTCACGTTCACGGTCCCGACCAAGCACACGCACGGGATGTCGATGGAGGTCGGCACCCCCTGGGAGGGCCACACCGGCTACGTCACGACGCTCGCGTTCCGGTACGGCGGCGAGCACGTCGGCGACCCGATCAGCTTCGCCGAGGCACGGAGCAAGTCGAAGGGCTCGGCCTGCTGGGCCGGCACCACGCAGGACGCCGTGACCATCCCGCTGACGATCCGCAAGGTCTGGGTCGAGGGCGTCCGCCACCGCGTGCGCGGCACGATCGCTTTCGCGAGCGTCACCCAGGACTGGATGGTGCCGATGCGCGACGTGTGGGACGGCGTGATGGGCTCGCAGGACGTCAACGTCTGCGGCAAGCACTGACGCCGGCTCGTCGGCTGCGGGGGTTTCGAGACAGGCGCTGCGCGCCTTCCTCAACCACCGGGACGACAGGCGCTGCGCGCCTTCCTCAACCACCGGGACGACAGGCGCTGCGCGCCTTCCTCAACCACCGACCGGACCGGGTGAGTCCGGCGGGCGTGCGCCGATAGGCTGCGCCCATGGGCAAGCAGGAAGACTTCGTACTCCGCGCTCTCGAGGAGCGAGACGTCCGGTTCGTGCGGTTGTGGTTCACCGACGTGCTCGGCTTCCTCAAGTCCGTCGCGGTCGCGCCGGCCGAGCTGGAGGGTGCCTTCGCGGAGGGGATCGGCTTCGACGGCTCGGCGATCGAGGGCTTCGCCCGGGTCTATGAGTCCGACATGCTGCTCAAGCCCGACCCGGCGACCTTCCAGATCCTGCCGTGGCGCGGCGAGGGCCCGTCGACGGCGCGGATGTTCTGCGACATCGAGATGCCCGACGGCTCCCCGTCGTACGCCGACCCGCGCCACGTCCTCAAGCGCACCCTGAGCACGGCCGCGGAGAAGGGCTTCACCTTCTACACGCACCCCGAGATCGAGTTCTACCTCTTCAAGGACTCCCCGGAGCCGGGCGCCGAACCGGTGCCGGTCGACCGCAGCGGCTTCTTCGACCACACCGCGCAGTCGAAGGGCGCCGACTTCCGCCGTGAGGCGATCACCATGCTCGAGGCGATGGGCATCTCGGTGGAGTTCAGCCACCACGAGGGCGGCCCGGGCCAGCAGGAGATCGACCTGCGCTACGCCGACGCGCTCACCACTGCCGACAACATCATGACCTTCCGCACCGTGATCCGTGAGGTGGCGCTGGGCCAGGGCATCTGGGCGACGTTCATGCCGAAGCCGTTCACCACCCACCCCGGCTCGGGCATGCACACCCACGTCTCCCTCTTCGAGGGCGACCAGAACGCCTTCTTCGAGGCCGGCAGCGAGTACCAGCTCTCGAAGACCGGGCGCCAGTTCATCGCCGGCATCCTGAAGCACGCCCCCGAGATCAGCGTGATCACCAACCAGTGGGTCAACAGCTACAAGCGGATGATGTTCGGCAGCGAGGCGCCGTCGTACATCTGCTGGGGTCACAACAACCGCTCGGCGATGATCCGGGTGCCGATGTACAAGCCGTTGAAGGGCCAGTCGACGCGCATCGAGCTGCGCACGCTCGACGCCGCGTGCAACCCCTACCTCGCGTACGCCGTCGTCCTGGCCGCGGGCATGAAGGGCATCGAGGAGGGCTACGAGCTCCCGCGCGAGGCCGAGGACGACGTGTGGTCGCTGACCGAGCGCGAGCGCAAGAGCCTCGGCATCGAGCCGCTGCCGCGCAGCCTCCACGACGCGATCGGGGTCGCGGAGACCTCGGAACTGCTGGCCGAGACCCTCGGCGAGCAGGTCTTCGACTTCTTCCTGCGCAACAAGCGCGCCGAGTGGGACGAGTACCGCGGTCAGGTCTCGGCCTTCGAGCGCGACCGCATGCTGCCGGTGGTCTGATGGCAGAGCCGGCGCTGGTCAGCGACGAGCGAGCGAAGGGGATCGGTCGGCTCCTGCTCGTCGGGCTCGGGTTCGCGGGTCTCGAGGCGGTGATCGGCGTCCTGCTGCTCGTCAACGGCTACGGCCGCTACGGCCTCGTGGTGCTGGTCGTCGCCGCCGCGATCGGCGCGACCACGGGGGTGGCGCTCCGCGCGCTGCGCGAGCGGGTGCCCGCCGCCCGCCGCACGTCCATCCTGGCCGGGGTCCTGCTGCTGGTGCTGTCGGTGCCGTTGGTCCCGATCTGGGTCGGCCTGCTCACCGCGCTCGCGGGCGTCGGCGTGCTGGTCGTGACCCTGGCTCCCGAGCACCCCGCACCATGAGGGCCCGGTGAGCGCCCCGCTGGTGCTCGTGGTCGAGCACGACCGCGAGTGCCCGCTGGCCCTGCTCGGCGACTGGCTGACCGAGGCCGGGTGCGAGCTCGACGTCCGCCGGCCCTACGCCGGCGACCAGCTGCCCGCCGACCTCACGCCGTACGACGGCCTGCTGCTGCTCGGCGGCCCGATGGGCGCGAACGACGACCTGAAGCACGCGTGGCTGGGCCCGGCGAAGGAGCTCGTGCGCGAGGCGGTCGCCACCGACGTGCCGACCCTCGGCGTGTGCCTCGGCCACCAGCTCGCCGCGGTCGCGCTGGGCGGCACCGTCGAGCGCAACCCCCACGGTCAGCAGGTCGGCCTGCTCGGCGTCGGCTGGACCGACGCCGCGAAGGACGATGCGCTCCTGGGACCGCTGGCCACCCCGCGGCGCGGCGTGCAGTGGAACGACGACGTGGTCACCGAGCTGCCGCCTGGGGCGACCCTGCTGGCGGTGACCGGGCGCGACGAGGTCCAGGCCGTCCGGTTCGCACCGCTCGCCTGGGGGGTGCAGCTGCACCCCGAGGTCGACGTGCCCGTGCTCCAGCCGTGGGCGGAGTCCGACCGCGGCTCCCACGAGTCCCGCGGGATCGACACCGACGCACTGCTGCGCGACATCGGCGCCGCGCGCGACGAGCTCGACGACGCGTGGCGGCCGCTGGCGGACGGCTTCACCACCCTCGCCCGGGGGCACGCCCGAGGCCGAGCCCGACGATGAGGCGGCCGGCGACCAGCAAGGGGAACCTGCTGCGCCTGGGGTTCCTCGACCCGGACGCCGCGGTGGTCGCGCTCGCGCACCTCGGCGAGGCGGCCGAGCCGCTGCTCGCCCTGCTGGCTCGCACCGCCGACCCCGACGAGGCGATCGCCGGCCTGTGCCGGCTGATCGAGGTCGTCGACGACCCGACCACGCTGCTCCAGGAGCTGGTCGACGACGAGGGCACCGCGATGCGGCTGCTCTGCGTGCTCGGCGCGAGCGAGGCGCTCTCCGACCATCTGGTGCGCCACCCCGACCAGTGGCACGAGCTGACCGACCCCGAGCTGGGCTCGACCCGGCCCGCGGCGTGGGCGGTCCGAGCGGGGCTGCTGCGCGCCGTCGGCGCCGACCCGGACGACGCCGACCCGGTCGCGACGGTGCCCGACGCGGTGGCGGTCGACGCCCTGCGCGTGGAGTACCGCCGGGTGCTGCTCCGGCTCGCGTCCCGCGACCTCACCCACCACCTGGCCGTCGACGATGCCGCCGCCGAGCTGTCGGACCTCGCCGCCGGCACGCTCGACGCGGCGCTCGCGGTGGCGCGCCAGCGGGTCGGCGAGCCGGCCCGGCTGGCCCGGCTCGCGGTGGTCGCGATGGGCAAGTGCGGCGGTCACGAGCTCAACTACGTCTCCGACGTCGACGTGATCTTCGTGCACGCCGCGACCGAGGCGGGGGAGCAGGGTGACGAGAACGCCGTGCTGCGCGCGGCCACCCAGCTGGCCACGAACCTGATCCGGGTCTGCTCCGACCACACCGGCGAGGGCACCATCTGGCCGGTCGACGCCGCGCTGCGACCCGAGGGCAAGTCCGGCCCCCTGGTGCGCACCATCGCGAGCCACCGCGGCTACTACGAACGCTGGGCGAAGACCTGGGAGTTCCAGGCACTCCTGAAGGCGCGGGCCGTCGCCGGCGACCTGGCGCTGGGTCGCGAGTTCGTCGAGATGACCCGCCCGATGGTCTGGTCGGCCGCCGAGCGCGACGGCTTCGTCCAGGACACCCAGGCGATGCGCCGCCGCGTCGTCGACCACATCCCGGCCAAGGAGGCCGAGCGCCAGCTCAAGCTCGGGTCCGGCGGGCTGCGCGACGTGGAGTTCGCGGTCCAGCTGCTCCAGCTGGTGCACGGACGCGCCGACGAGCGGATCCGGCCGGCGACCACGCTCAGCGCGCTGGCCGAGCTGACGAACGAGGGCTACGTCGGGCGCGACGACGGCGAGGCGCTGCACGACGCCTACGCCTTCCTGCGGACCCTCGAGCACCGGATCCAGCTGCACCGCCTGCGCCGCACCCACGTGGTCCCCGAGGACGAGCTGTCGCTGCGCCGGCTCGGCCGGAGCATGAACTTCCTCAAGGACCCGGTCGGCATCCTCGACAAGACCTGGCAGCACCACCGCCGCGAGGTCCGGCGGCTGCACGAGAAGCTCTTCTACCGCCCGCTCCTGGTCGCGGTCGCGAAGATCCCCGGTGGCGAGGCGCGGCTGTCGCCCGAGGCCGCCGGGCAGCGGCTCGCGGCGCTCGGCTTCGCCGACCCGCAGGCGGCACTGCGCCACCTCGAGGCGCTGACGACCGGCGTGAGCCGCACCGCCCAGATCCAGAAGACGCTGCTGCCCGCGATGCTCGGCTGGTTCGCCGACGCCCCCGACCCGGACGCCGGGCTGTTCGGCTTCCGGCGGATCAGCGAGACGCTCGGTGCCACGCCCTGGTACCTCTCGACGCTCCGAGACGAGGGCCAGGTCGCCGAGCGGCTGGCCACGATCCTGGCCACCTCGCGCTACGCCACCACGCTGCTCGAGCGCGAGCCCCAGGGCGTGCGGATGCTGGCCGGCGACCTGCGGCCGGAGCCGGCCGAGGCGCTGACCGAGGAGATGCTCGCGACCTCGGGGCGCCACGAGCAGGCGGAGGCGGCGGTGCTGGCGATCCGCGGCGTACGCCGGCGCGAGCTGCTGCGCATCGCGTGCGGGGACCTGCTCGGGCTCACCGACGTGGCCGACGTCGGCGCCGGGCTGTCCCGGCTCACCGACGCCACCCTCGAGGCGACGCTCGACGTCGCCGGCCGCGTCGTACGACGACAGAAGGGCCTCGACCAGGCGCCGACCCGGATCGCGATCGTCGCGATGGGTCGCTACGGCGGGTTCGAGCTGTCCTACGGCAGCGACGCCGACGTGCTGTTCGTCCATGACCCCGAGCCCGGCGCCGACCCGCAGGTCGCGTCGTCGTACGCCCAGTCCGTCGCCAACGAGCTGCGCCGGCTGCTCGCGCTGCCCGGCCCCGACCCCGCGCTCCTGGTGGACGCCGACCTGCGCCCGGAGGGCAAGCAGGGCGCGCTGGTGCGCACGCTGGACTCCTACGCCGCCTACTACGCGAAGTGGTCGAAGGTCTGGGAGGCCCAGGCGCTGCTGCGCGCCGACGCGGTCGTGGGGGACCTGGACCTCCGGGCGCGCTTCGAGGCCATGATCGACCCGCTGCGCTACCCGCCCGAGGGGATCAGCGATGACGACGTGGTCGAGGTGCGCCGGATCAAGGCGCGCGTCGACGAGGAGCGGCTGCCGCGCGGTGCCGACCCGCACACCCACCTCAAGCTGGGCCGCGGCGGCCTGGCCGACATCGAGTGGACGGTCCAGCTGCTCCAGATGCGCTACGCCGGCACCGTGCCGGGGCTGCGCACCTCGCGCACCCTCGAGGCGCTCACCGCCGCGCGCGAGGCGGGGCTGGTCGACGAGGACGACGCCGCCGTGCTCCAGCAGAGCTGGCGCCGGGTCAGCCGGGTCCGCAACGCGGTCACGCTGGTGCGGGGCAAGCCCAGCGACGAGCTGCCCCGTGACACCCGGGAGCGGTCGGCGGTCGCCGCGATCCTCGGCTACCCGGCCGGGTCCACCGACGCGATGGTCAACGACCAGCTCCGCTACACCCGCCTGGCCCGCTCGGTCGTCGACCGGGTCTTCTGGAGCTGATCGGTGCCCCCGCGTTCCCCGTTGCCGACGCGGCACGGGCTCGGCGCCGCGTGGGTCCGGACGCCGGACCGGGGCCGGTCCGAGCCCTGGCCGACGATGGGTGCGTGGCTGCGACACCGGCTCTCCGAGCGGGTCGACGTCGAGCGGCTGTTGGCCGACGAGCGCTTCGTGTACGACGACCTCCGGCCGGTGCGCGAGGGTGACGACTACACCCCGCACACCTTCGTGTGGTTCCACCGGGACCTGCGCGACGAGCCCGTGGTGCCCGGTGAGCTGCCGGTGCTCCACCGCGACGAGCGGCTCGTGGTGGTCGACAAGCCGGCGTTCCTCTCGACCATCCCGCGCGGCCGGCACGTCCGGCAGAGCGTCGTGGTGCGGCTGCGCGCCGAGCTGGAGCTGCCCGAGCTCACGCCGCTGCACCGGCTCGACCGGGTGACGTCCGGGGTGCTGATGCTCGCGACCGAGCGGCGCTGGCGCGGTGCCTACCAGCACTTGTTCGAGCAGCGGCTCGTCAGCAAGACCTACCGCGCGCTCGCGCCGTGGCGCGCGGACCTGACGCTGCCGGTGACCGTGAGCGACGGCGCGGAGACCCTGGTCGAGCTCGAGTCGAGGCAGGGCGCGGGGCTCGCTGTCTATCGGCTCACCCCGCGCACCGGGCGGACCCACCAGCTCCGGCTGCACCTGCACGGCCTGGGCATCCCGATCGTGGACGACCCGCTCTACCCCGTCGACCGCGAGGTCGCGATCGACGACTTCACCCGCCCCCTGCAGCTGCTCGCGAGCGAGCTGGCGTTCACCGACCCGGTCGACGGGACCGAGCGGCGCTTCGAGAGCGTCCGTCGGCTGCCGCTGAGCGCTGCGGGGACCCCGCCTGGCTACCCTGGCGGACATGACCGACGAGCAGACCCGTGACCGGACCCGGGACAAGGCCAGCACCCTCCTCCGCCTGCACCAGGCGCCCGAGCTCCTCACCGTCGTCAACGTGTGGGACGTGATCAGCGCGAAGGTCGTCGGCGACGTCGAGGGCACGACCGCGCTCGCGACCGCCAGCCACTCGATCGCGGCGTCGTACGGCTATCCCGACGGGGAGCAGATCCCGGTCGACCTGATGCTCGAGGCGGCCGGCCGGATCGCCGCCTCCACCGAGCTGCCGGTCACCGCCGACCTCGAGGGTGGGTACGGCGACGCCGCCGAGACCGTCCGCCGGGCGATCGGGCTCGGCATCGTCGGCGCCAACATCGAGGACCAGATGCGCCCGCTCGCCGAGGCCGCGGCCACCGTGGAGAAGGTCATGAAGGCCGCCGAGCAGGAGGGCGTCGACTTCGTGCTCAACGCCCGCACCGACGCCTTCGTCAAGGGTCGCGAGCGCGACCAGGCCGAGGTGCTCGCCGACGCCGTCGAGCGCGGCAGGGCGTTCCTCGACGCCGGGGCGCCGGTCGTCTTCGTGCCGGCCAAGCTCGACGAGGAGCAGGTCGCCACGCTGGTCGAGGCGTACGGCCCGCAGCGGCTGACGATGATCGGGATCCCCGGGGTGCCGTCGCTGGCGCGCCTCGAGGAGCTGGGTGTCGCCCGCGTCTCCTACGGCCCGATGTCGCAGAACGTCGCGCTGACAGCGCTCCAGGAGCTGGTCGAGGACGTGCACCGCGGCGGCGGCGTGCCGTCCACGATGCGCATGCTGAACTGACCCGCACCGGGTGGGCATGGAAGCATCTCGACCCGTGGAGTCGAGCATGGATCCCGTCGTGCTCTGGGCACGCGCGCTCCTGCTCGCCTTCGTCGCCTGCTTCCTCGGCGTCACCGGCCACGTCACGGCCGACGGCCTGCTGCCCGGCCCCGCGTGGCTCGTCGTGCTGTTCGTCGGCTCGTCGGCCCTGTGCGCACCACTGCTGGCCCGGCCGGCGTCGCTGCGACGGATCGTCGTCCTCCTGGTCGGCGGACAGACGCTGGTCCACCTCGTCCTGACGATCGCCGCCGGCCACCGCGGTGACCCGTCTGCGGCGACGACGCGCCCGGTGTCGAGCGCGCTGCCGACGGTCGACGGCCGCCGGGTCGGCTCGCTGCAGGACCAGTACGACGCGATGATCGGCTCCACCCAGCTGCAGCCCGCGCTCCCGGTCGGCCACCTCGTCGACGACCTGGCCGGGCACGCGCCGATGATGGCCGCCCACCTGGTGGCCGCGGTCCTCGTCGGCGTCTGGCTCGCGATCGGCGAGCGCAGCCTCTGGACCCTCGTCGCGCTCGCGTCGGCGGCGCTGGTCCGGCCGCTGCTGCTGGCGTGGGCGCTCGTCCACGTCCGGCCGGTCGCCCCGCGGGGCGACCTGGTCACCGTCCCGGCCGAGCCGCCGGGGCTGCGGGCTCCCGCCCGCATCGCGCGCTGCGTCGTACGACGCGGGCCGCCTGCTCTCCTCGCCGCCGCCTGACGACGGCACCGCACCCACCACCCCACGCGACAGGCCCTGCCTGCTCGCGCACATCTGCGTTCTCCGAGGAGAGACCCTTGACCGACGTGATCGCGCCCGAGCGCGCGCCCAACCCCGACCCACCGCGCCGCCGG
The DNA here is from genome assembly GCF_002117935.1 of Nocardioides sp. PD653-B2. GTDB lineage: Bacteria > Actinomycetota > Actinomycetes > Propionibacteriales > Nocardioidaceae > Nocardioides. The sequence goes on from NZ_BDJE01000035.1 coordinate 18,382, forward strand.
CCCGGCGCCGGCCTGTTCCGTGCCGTCTGGCGGTGGCACTTCTTCGCCAGCTTCCTGGTGGTGCCGATCCTGCTGGTCCTGGCCACCACCGGGCTGATCTATCTGTTCCGCTTCCAGCTCGAGCCGCTGCTGCACGCCGACCTGATGCGCGTCGACCGGCAGCCGGGCACCCTCTCCCAGCCCCACTCCGGCCAGCTCGCCGCCGTGCACAACGCCTTCCCCGACGGCACGATCGTGTCGATGACCGAGCCGGCGGCGCCCGACCGGAGCACGGTCTTCTCGGTCGCGCTGCCGGACGGCTCGACCCGCGACGCCTTCGTCGACCCGTACGGGCCGACGTACCTCGGCGCGCTCGACCCCGACACCACGGTGTCGGGCTACGCCGTGCGGCTGCACGGCGAGCTGATGGCCGGCCCGTGGGGCGACCTCGTCATCGAGCTCGGCGCCTGCTGGGCGCTGGTGATGGCGCTGACCGGCTACTACCTCTACGTCCGCGGCCGGCGGGGCCGGCGCCGGGCCCGGCAGGCCGGTCGGGCCGGAGCGACCCTGCGCTCGCGGCACGGCCTGGTCGGGCTGTTCGTGGGCGGGGGACTGCTTCTCCTGCTCGTGTCGGGCCTCCCGTGGACCGGCATCTGGGGCGCGAAGGTGCAGGCGCTCGCCACCGACCGGGGCACCTCGCTGTGGAGCACCGATCCCGGCGCGATCAGCGACCCCACGTCGACGCTCGACGAGTCGCTGCCGCACAGCCACGCCGTCGACGTGCCGTGGGGGATGGGCAAGTCCGAGGTCCCGCGCTCGGCGAGGGAGGGGAGTGTCGCCAACATCGACACCGCCGTGGAGGTCGCGGACGGCGCGGGCCTCCGGCACCCGTTCACCGTGGCCATGCCGTCGGACGAGGCCGACTCGACCGGCGTGTTCTCGGTGATCGGCTACGCGTTCGACGCACCGACCGACGAGCGGACCGTGCACGTGGACCGGTACGGCGGTCGGGTCGTCTCGACGTACGGCTTCGACGACTACCCGGCGCTCGCCAAGGTCGTCTCGCTCGGCATCGGGCTGCACGAGGGCCGGGCGCTCGGCCTCTGGTCGTTCTGGGGCTCCGCGCTGATGTGCCTGGCGGTGGTCTTCATGGGAGTCACCGGACCGCTGATGTGGTGGCGTCGCCGACCGCGCGGTGCGATGTCGGTCGGAGCGCCCCGGGGCCGGCTGCCGGTCCGGTCGTCGCCGGTGCTGCTCGTCGGCCTGGTCGCGCTCGGCGTCTTCCTGCCGGTCTTCGGCGTCTCGCTGCTCGTGGTGCTGCTGCTCGACCAGGTGGTGCTGCGGCGGGTGCCGGCCCTGGGCGGCTGGTTCGACGTGACGTGAGACCTAGGGTGGCCCGGTGACCGAACTCGAGGACCGGCTCCGGGCCGCCTCCCTCTCCTGCACCCGCTCCGCGATCCGCAGCCCCCGGGTCTCGCCCGCGGACACGTTCGCCGCGCTCGCCGCGGCCTGCGCGGAGCTCGGCGTCGACGAGTGGGACGTGTACGGCGACGACGGCGTCGTGGCCCGTCTCGAGGAGCAGGTCGCCGAGCTGCTCGGCAAGCCCGCCGCGGTCTTCTTCGTGAGCGGCGTGATGGGCCAGCAGGCCGCGCTCCGCGTCTGGTGCGAGCGCCGCGGGTCGCGCCGGGTCGCGATCCCGGACCGCTCCCACCTGCTCGTCCACGAGGAGGACGGCCCACGACTGCTGCACGACTTCCGCTTCGAGCACCTCACGGTCGGCCGGCGCACGGCGACCGCGGCCGACCTCCGGGCGCTCCCGGTCGGGCTGGGTGCCGCGCTGGTCGAGCTGCCGCTGCGCGACGCCGGGTGCCGGCTGCCGTCGTGGGCGGAGCTCACCGAGCTGTCGGGCGCGGCCCGCGAGCTCGGGGTGCCCCTCCACGTCGACGGTGCGCGGCTCTGGGAGTCGCAGCCGTTCTACGACCGGCCGCTGGCCGAGATCGCGGCGCTCGCCGACAGCGTCTACGTCTCGTTCTACAAGGGGCTCGACGCGCCGGCCGGTGCCGCCGTGGCCGGTGCCGCCGACCTGGCCGCCGAGCTGCGCGCCTGGCGGCGCCGGATGGGCGGCACGCTCTACCGGATGACGCCGTACGCCCTGGGCGCCCTGGTCGGCCTGCGCGACCAGCTGTCGCGGATGGGGGAGTACGCCGCCTGGGCGGCCGCGTTCGCCGCCGAGCTGAGCGCGGCCGGCCTCCGGGTGACGCCCGACCCGCCGCACACCAACACCTTCCTGGTGTTCGCGCAGGCCGACGCCGAGACCGTCAACACGCGGCTCGCCGCGTTCATGGAGCGCGAGCTGGTCGTGCCCGCGGGGTCGTGGTGGGACAGCGACGTGCCGGGGACCGCGGTCACCGAGATGGCCGCGCAGGCCGCGTCGCTCGCGTTCGAACCGGCCCAGGTGGCCGCCTGGTGGCGCGAGATCGCGGGCACCTGAGCCCGAAAGCCCGGTCGAAACCCGTGAAACACCGGGTCCGGCCGGTGCCCCGCGCCGTCCTGCGCGACGTTTCCGCAGGTCAGAGGCGGTTTTTCGGGCGTCTTGGGGTCTTGCGCGTTCCTTGAGGGAACGTCGTGCTTTTACCGGCTTCTGCCTTGAACTCGCCCCGGCATTGTTCTGGTCATCAAGGAACGGGCCGGCCGCACAAGCCGCTGGTCCCCAACTCAAAGGAATCAGCAATGCGTCTCGCCGCCAGCTCCACCGCCGTCAAGATCTTCGCGTCCGTCGTGCTCGTCGGTGGCGCTGCCTCGGTCGCCGGCCTCGGTACCTTCGGTGCCTTCACCTCCACCACCACCGCCAGCGAGTCGGTCGCCTCCGGCAAGGTCGTCCTGTCCTCCGCCGCCGGCGCGGTCAGCATGGCCACCCCGGTCGCCGACATGGTCCCCGGCGACGTCGCCCAGCGGGCCGTCACCCTGAGCCGCTCCACCGACACGACGTCGTTCGGCTCGGTCAAGCTGACCACGACCGGCTCCACCGCGAACGTCCTCACCTCGAACGCCACCAACGGCCTGCAGCTCAAGATCGACCAGTGCTCGGTCGCCTGGACCAAGGCCGCGAGCACCAACGACCTGACCTGCTCGGGCACCACGACCTCGGTCGTCGCCCAGCGCGCCGTCATCGGCACCGACATCGACCTGGCCGCGGCCACGACCACCCTCAACGCGTCGGGTGCCACGTCCTTCCTCCGGGTCTCGGTCAGCCTGCCGACCGCCGCGGACAACACGTTCCAGGGTCTCTCGAACACGCTGACCTTCACCTTCGACGCCACCCAGCGCGCCGCGAACACCGCGCTCTGATCGGACTCCCGGGGGCCACCCACGGCGTGGGTGGCCTTCGGGTTCGCACAACCCCCAGCCGACGACGACCCAGCCGCGAGGAGACAGACCATGAGCAGCAGCACTGCCGTCATCGCCGGTCGCCACCGGGCCGCCGTCCGCCCGACGATCACCCCGAGCGGGGTGACCGCCAAGCGGGTCGCGGCCGAGGCCCCGGTCGTACGCCGGTCGATGGTCCGCCGGGTGATCCGTCTCGGCGGCAACCTGCTGACGCTGGTCTGCCTCGCCGTGTTCCTCCTGGTCGCGGTGGGACCCCACCTCTTCGGCTACCGAACCGCCACGATGCTCACGGGCAGCATGGAGCCCGGCATCATGCCGGGCGACGTCGTCGTCACCGCCCAGAAGCCGGCCAGCGAGCTGGCCGTCGGTGACGTGATCAGCTACCAGATCCCGGTCGAGGACCACCGCGTCGAGACCCACCGGGTCGTCGAGGTGAAGACCCAGAACGACGGCTCGATCGTCTTCCGCACCCAGGGCGACGCGAACGAGAACGACGACCCGTGGACCGCGACGATCCAGGGTGACACCGTCTGGGAGGTGAAGACGGTCGTCCCGAAGCTCGGATCCGTCATCCGTGTCCTGCGCGCACCGGCGGTCCAGCACGGTATCTTCTGGATTGCATTCGGGGGGCTGCTGCTGCTCGGGCTCAGCACGATCTGGGGCTCGAAGCCCGAGGTCGACGAAGACGACATCGACGAGCCTGCACTGGAGGGTCCCCATGAGTGACGTCCTGTCTCCACCCACGGCGTTCGACGCGACCGCGGTGAGCAGCCTGACCGGTCACGACGACGACGTGCAGTTCGCACTCGACTTCGTCGCCCGCTTCCGCCGGCTGCTGCCCGGGCGCGTGAGCCGGATCGAGTCGGCGATGCTCGGTGACGACTACCGCGAGGCGATGGACGCGGTCCTCAGCCTCCGGACCTCGGCCTGCACGCTCGGCGCCCAGGAGCTGTGCGCCGTGAGCACCCGGATCGAGGAGCACCTGCGTGTCTCCGATCTCGCCGGCGCCCGGGTCGCGGCCCAGGGCCTCGCGGGAGCCGAGCGCCGCGCCGACGACGCCTTCGCGACCTTCCTGTCCTAGGGGAACCTAGGTGACGAGCTCCATCCGGTAGCCCACTCCGCGGACCGTGCGGATGAACCGCACCTCGCCGCGTGCCTCACCGAGCTTGCGGCGCAGGTTGCCGATGTGCACCTCGACGAGGTGCGTGTCGGACGCCCACTCCGTGCCCCAGACCGAGCGCAGCAGGGCCTCACGGGTCCACACCCGCGCCGGCGTGCGCATCAGCTCGGTCAGCAGGTCGAACTCGGTGCGGGTCAGCACCAGCTCCTCGTCGTCGCGAAAGGCGCGTCGGCCGTCGACGTCGACCCGCAGCACGCCGTGCACGAGCACCTCGTGTCGGTCGTCGACCCAGGACTCGGCGGGAGTCCCGTTGCTCCCCGGGACCACGCCGTTGACGGTGCGCGGCCGCCGGAACATCGCGTTCACCCGGGCCTTGAGCTCGCGGGCGCTGAACGGCTTCGAGATGAAGTCGTCGGCACCGGTCTCCAGGCCCAGGAGCCGGTCGATCTCGTCGTCACGGGCGGTGATCATCACGACGTACGCGTCGCTGATCTCGCGGATCCGGCGACAGGCCTCGATGCCGTCGATGCCGGGCAGCCCGAGGTCGAGCGTGACCAGGTCGGGCTGGTGCTCGCGGACGGCTTCGACACCCGCCAGACCGGAGTCCACGGCGACGACGTCGAAGCCCTGTTGCGCCAGTGTGAACTCGATCAGCGCCCTGATGTCCTCGTCGTCCTCGACGACCACGGCTCGACGATCGTTGCTCCCCATAACACGATCATGTCATTTCTTGAAGGTTTCTTGAGTTGCACTCGCGACCCGCTTGAGACCCGCCCCGGAGACTGAGGTCCACACCCACCCGCACGCCCCGAGTCCGGAGACCCCTTGACACCCTGGTTCGACCACTGCCGCCGTGCAGTCTCGGTCCTCCTGGTGGTGCTCTCCCTGCTCGCCATCCCGGCGGTCGCGGACGCGAAGTTCACCTCGTCCCAGCCGTCCACGCTGAGCGTCGGGGCCGACAAGATGGAGATGCCCACCGCGGTGCGCGGCAGCTACAGCTGCACCAAGTGGGGCAACACCGAGTACATCTCGGTGACCATCACCGGGTTCACCGACAGCGGCCCGACCGATGCGACGTACGGCTTCAGCCTGGCGCTCGGCAACAACGTCGTCGACACGGTGTCCTCCCCGGTGAAGCGGCAGACGCTCACGGGCTCGCGATCGTCCGACTTCCGCGCCACCACGTGGATCGTCGGCGTCCACAGCTCCCTCGGCAACTGGACCGGCGCGGCGTGGACCAAGGACCTCGTCTGCAACTCGAACGGCACCGGCTCCGGTTCCTGGTAGACCGGGCCAGCCGGTCCGCGTCCGTCACGGCCGCGTAACAATCCCGACATGTGACGCGTCTAGGTTCACGACTGTCAGCCGCGGGGAGCGGCGTACGTCGTGAGGGAGCACCGAGCACATGAGCGCGAACAAGGTACGTCTGCAGGCCATCACGGACGTCGAGGCGTACCTGCCACCGGCCGTGAGCTTCGATCCCGGCGAGGAGCCCGGTGAGGTCTTCGGCCAGAACGTCTTCAGCCTCAGCGTGATGGCGAAGCGGCTGCCGAAGTCGGTCTACCGGTCCGTGCTCGCGACCATCGAGAAGTCGGCTCCCCTCGACCCGCTGGTCGCCGACGCCGTGGCCTCGGCGATGAAGGACTGGGCCCTGGAGAAGGGCGCGACCCACTACGCCCACGTCTTCTACCCGCTGACCGGCCTGACCGCGGAGAAGCACGACAGCTTCCTCGACCCGGTCGGCGACGGCACGGCGTTCGCGTCGTTCTCCGGCAAGACGCTCGTCCAGGGCGAGCCCGACGCGTCGTCGTTCCCGAACGGTGGGCTGCGCAACACGTTCGAGGCCCGCGGCTACACCGGCTGGGACGTGATGAGCCCGGCGTACGTCCTGGAGAACCCGAACGGCAACACGCTCTGCATCCCCACCGTCTTCATCTCGATGACGGGGGAGGCGCTCGACCACAAGACGCCGGTCCTGCGCTCGCAGCAGGCGATGGCCGTACACGCCGAGCGGGTGCTGCGGCTGTTCGGGCACGAGCCCGAGCGCGTCGTGTCGTACTGCGGCCCCGAGCAGGAGTACTTCCTGGTCGACAGCCACTTCTACCTGGCACGCCCCGACCTGCTGAACGCCGGCCGCACGCTCTTCGGCGCGAAGCCGCCGAAGGGCCAGGAGTTCGACGACCACTACTTCGGAGCGATCCCGGAGCGGGTGCTCGGCTTCATGATGGACACCGAGCGGGAGCTCTTCAAGCTCGGCATCCCGGCCAAGACCCGCCACAACGAGGTGGCCCCCGGCCAGTTCGAGATCGCCCCCATGTTCGAGCGCGCCAACGTCGCCTCCGACCACCAGCAGCTGCTGATGACGACCTTCAAGGCGATCGCCAAGAAGCACGGCATGGAGTGCCTCTTCCACGAGAAGCCGTTCGCCGGGGTCAACGGCTCCGGCAAGCACGTGAACTTCTCGATCGGCAACGACGCGCAGGGCAACCTGCTGCTCCCGGGCGACACCCCGCACGAAAACGCCCAGTTCCTCGTCTTCTGCGGCGCCGTCATCCGGGCCGTCCACAAGTACGGCGGGCTGCTGCGGGCCTCGGTCGCGTCGGCGTCCAACGACCACCGCCTCGGCGCCAACGAGGCGCCGCCGGCGATCATCTCGATCTTCCTGGGCGACCAGCTCACCGACGTCTTCGACCAGATCGCGAAGGGCGGTGCCACCCGCTCGAAGGAGAAGGGCACGCTGATCGTCGGCGTGGACACGCTCCCCGACCTGAGCAAGGACCCGGGCGACCGCAACCGCACCAGTCCGTTCGCCTTCACCGGCAACCGCTTCGAGTTCCGCGCCCCCGGCTCGCTGCAGACCGTGGCCGCGCCGATGGTCGTGATCAACACGATCATGGCCGAGGCGCTCGACCACTGCGCCACCGTGCTCGAGGGCGCGGTCGCCGAGGGCACCGACTTCGACGAGGCGGTCCAGTCCCTGCTCGCGACGATCGTGGCCGACCACGGTGCCGTGATCTTCAACGGCAACGGGTACTCCGACGAGTGGCAGGTCGAGGCCGAGCAACGCGGCCTGAAGAACCTCCGCACCACGATCGACGCGCTTCCCGAGCTGATCTCCGACGACGCGCTGGAGCTGTTCTCGAGGTACTCGGTCTTCAACGACCGCGAGATGCACAGCCGCTACGAGGTCGGGCTGGAGCAGTACATCCTCAGCGTCGGCGTCGAGGCGAACCTGACCCTCGAGATGGGCACGACGATCATCCTGCCGAGCGCGATCCGCTACCAGACCGAGCTGGCGTCGAACGTCGCCACCCTCAAGGCCGCCGGCGTTGACGCGGACCTCTCCCTGCTCGAGTCGGTCTCCGGCCCCATCGTGGAGCTGAAGGCCGGCCTCGCCGGGCTCGGCGACGCCCTCGCCCAGGAGCACGACCACGACCCGATGGTCGCCGCGACGTACGTCCGCGACACCGTGATCCCGGCGATGGCGGCGGTCCGCGCGGCCGCCGACACGCTCGAGGGCCTGGTGGCCGACGACCTGTGGTCGCTGCCGACCTACCAGGAGATGCTCTACATCCTCTGACTCCTCGGGCCCCGGGGGCCGTTGTCGTCCCGTGACCTCACGGTGACCTGCCCGTGTCCTTCGGCCACGGGCGCCCTCAGCTGGCGAAGAGGCGCTTGCCGGTCACCAGGCGCGGCTCGATCACGACGTACAGGGCGTGCGCGCCCGACGGCCATGTCTCCGGCCCCGACCAGGTGCGCGGCAGCCGCGTCGTGTCGAACACGACGTGCGCCGTCCCCCGGGCCAGGACGCTCCAGCCCGACCGGGTGAACTCGTCGACGTCGTCGATCTGGAAGGCCACGGGCTGGTCGTCGACCTCGGTCGCGAACGACGAATGGGCCGTGGTCCGGAACCAGATCTCGTCGTCGACCAGCACGTAGTTGATCGGCAGCACGGTCGGCCCCGCCGGCCCGGTCCACGCGACCCGGCCGACCGACCGCTCGGCGAGGAGCCGCGTGCACTCGTCCGGGGGCAGGTCGACGAGCTTCCCGCTCGCCCAGCGGGGTGTCTCGGTGATGTCCATGTCCACGCCTCTCGTCCTCCCGATGTCACTCGATCGTGCGACGGAGGACCTCGTGGTCGACAGGTGCGTCGGTCCGTCGGCGTCGGGACCAATGTCCCTCCTCTACCAATCCGGTTCCGGGGTGGTGGCGAACTACCCCGCGACAGAGCACCACGACGCCAATCAGTAGGGAGCGCCACATGCGCACCATCTCGAACCCCAAGAAGACGCTCGCAGCGCTGGCCACCGTGGCCCTGCTCGCCGGTCCGCTGGCCGCCTGCGGCTCATCCGACTCGGAGGGGTCTTCCTCCTCCAGCTCCGCCGCGGCCCCGAAGCCGGTCGCCGCCATCGACGCCCTGCAGGGTGAGACCACCGCGATCGCCCTCGACAAGGGCTTCACCGACGCGCTCACCGCGCTCAAGCTCACCCCGGGTGTGGTCGGCACCGCGAAGCTCGAGGACGGCTCGCTGATCTTCCCGATCACCGGCGGCAACGTCACCGTCTTCAAGCCCGGCGAGGTCTCGCCCTACGTCATCGGCCAGGTCCAGCACGAGGGCTCCGGTCTGTCGCTGACCGCCGGTGGCACCACGGTCGAGCTGACCAACTTCAACGTCGACCCCGGCGTCTCGCGGGTCTACGGCGACGTGAGCGTCAACGGCAAGGTCGCGGTCACGAACGCGTTCCTCTTCCAGCTCGACGGCCGCACCCTCCAGCCGCTGCAGACCGAGGGCAGCAACGCGATCCTCGAGGGCACCAAGGTCGAGATCTCGGCCGACGCCGCCCCGCTGCTGAACCAGACGTTCAAGACCGACGCCGTGAAGCCCGGCCTGCTGGTCGGCATCGCCAAGATCACGGTGAACACCACCTCCAAGTAGCACCCGGCACCACGCGCCTCGATGCGGCCCAGGTCCCTGACCGGGGCCGCATCGACGCGTCCGGCGTACCAGACAGGAGCGAGGCCGTGCCGACCCACGTTGTCCACCTCCTCGCCGGTGCGTACGCGCTCGATGCCCTCGGCGACGGGGAGATCCTGGAGTTCGAGAGGCATCTGGAGACCTGCGGCGACTGCCGGACCGGGCTCGCGAGCATGAGCGACGCGGTCGTCCTGCTGGCCGCCCCGGTGGAGCTCTCTCCTCCGGAGGGCCTGCGGCGCCGCGTCCTGCGCGACGTCTCCCGGGTCCGTCCGCTGCCGCCCCGCACCACCGACCTGCCGGCCGCGCGCATCCCTCGTCGTCGCCGGCGGACCGGGCCGGTCGCCGGCGCGGCAGCGGCCGTGCTGATCGCCGCGATCGGCGTCGGCGCCACCGTCGGTCGCGGGTCCGAGGACCCGGCGCCGGTGACGGCCTCGGCGCAGGTCATGCACGCCGCGGACCGGACGCACACGACCGTCGAGTCCGACCGCGGCTGGGAGGCCACCGTCTGGCGCTCCGACTCCGTCGGCCAGGCGGTGATCGCCACCCGCCACCTCCCCCCGGCGCCGGCCGGGCTGGTCTACCAGCTATGGCTCGACCAGCCGGCCTCCGGGAGGGTCTCCGCCGGCATCATGTCGGCCGGCGCCGACCAGGCCGTCGTCCTCGTGGGCGACGCCGCCACCGCGAACGGCGCGGCCATCACCCTCGAGCCGACCGGCGGCTCCACCCGCCCGACCAGCAACCCGATCGCGACGTTCGACTTCGGCCGCGGCGCCTGACCAGACAGCCGCTGGGCATACTCGGTCCCATGGACCCGGGGGCAGTGCCGCTCGACGTCTTCGAGGCGATGGTCGTCGACGCCCTCGACTCCCTGCCCGACTGGGTGCTGCCGGTCGTCAGCGAGATCGCGGTGCTGGTCGAGGACGAGCAGGCCGAGTCGGAGCGTCGTCCCGGGATCCTGCTGCTGGGCCTCTACCGCGGGGTCCCGCGCACCTCGCACTACGGCCGGGCCCCCGGCACGCTGCCGGACACGATCACGCTCTACCGGCTCCCGATCGTCGAGGTCTGCGCGCGGCTCGAGGACGTGCCCGCCCGGGTGCGCACCGTGCTGGTGCACGAGGTCGGGCACGCCATGGGCATGTCCGAGTCCGAGCTGCGCGAGCTCGGCTGGGCCTGAGCGACCGGGCGCCGCGCCTGGGTTCGACCCAGGGGTACTGTGCTGTTGGGTGAGCGAACCCCCGATGGACCACTTCGTGCGCGTACGCGGCGCGAGCGAGCACAACCTGCGCGACGTCGACGTCGACATCCCCCGTGACGCGATGGTCGCGTTCACCGGCGTCTCCGGGTCGGGCAAGTCGTCGCTCGCCTTCGGCACGCTGTACGCCGAGGCGCAGCGCCGCTACTTCGAGTCGGTCGCGCCGTACGCCCGCCGCCTGCTGCAGCAGGTCGGCGCGCCGCACGTGCAGGAGATCACCGGGCTGCCGCCGGCGGTGGCCCTCCAGCAGCGGCGCGGGGCACCCAGCTCGCGGTCGACGGTCGGGACGATCACGACGCTGTCGAACCTGCTCCGGATGCTCTACTCGCGAGCCGGCGACTACCCGGCCGACTCCGAGCACCTGCCGGCCGAGGCGTTCTCGCCCAACACCGTCGCCGGCGCCTGCCCCCGGTGCCACGGACTCGGCGTCGTGCACGACGTCACCGAGGAGCTGCTGGTCCCCGATCCCTCGCTGAGCATCCGCGACGGCGCGATCGCCGCGTGGCCCGGCGCCTGGCAGGGCGCGAACTTGCGCAGCATCGTCACCGGACTGGGGATCGACGTGGACACGCCGTGGCGCAAGCTGCGGAAGAAGGACCGGGACTGGCTGCTCTTCACCGACGAGCAGCCGTCGGTGCTGATCAAGCCCGAGCGGGACCGGGTCGACCACGGCTACTACGGCAAGTTCTGGAGCGCCCGCAAGCACGTCATGCACGTGCTCTCCGACTCCACGAGCGAGCGGATGCGCGAGCGGGCGCTGCGGTTCGTCCGCGATGCTCCCTGCCCCGCCTGCCATGGCAGCGGGCTGCGCCCGGAGGCGCTGGCCGTGACGTTCGCGGGTCGGTCGATCGCCGAGGTCAACGCGCTGTCGCTCGTCGAGGCGGTCGCCCTCCTGCGGCCCAGCGCGGAGCAGCCCGAGGAGTCGCACGAGGTCGCGGTCCGGATCTGCGCCGACCTGGTCGCGCGCATCGACGTCCTCCTCGACCTCGGGCTCGGCTACCTCAGCCTCGGACGCAGCTCGACGACCCTCTCGCCGGGCGAGGCCCAGCGGCTGCGGATCGCCACCCAGCTGCGCTCGGGACTCTTCGGGGTCGTCTACGTGCTCGACGAGCCCTCGGCCGGCCTGCACCCGGCCGACGCGGCACCGCTGCTCGACGTGCTGGACCGACTGAAGGCGTCGGGCAACTCGCTCTTCGTCGTCGAGCACGACCTGGACGTCGTGCGCCGCGCGGACTGGGTGGTCGACATCGGTCCCGGCGCGGGCGAGGGGGGCGGCCGGGTGCTCTACAGCGGGCCCGTCGCCGGCCTGGAGGAGGTCGTGGAGTCGGCCACCAGCGCCCACCTCTTCGGGCGGTCGAGCCGCTTCGAGCACGACCTCCGGACCCCGCAGGGCTGGCTGTCGCTGCGCGGCGTCTCGCGGCACAACCTGGACGACGTGTCGGTCGACGTCCCGCTCTGCGTGCTGACCGCGGTGACCGGCGTCTCCGGCTCCGGCAAGTCGACGCTGGTCACCGGGGTGCTCGCCGAGGACCCGGCGGTGCACGAGTCGTTCGACCGGCTGGTCCTGGTCGACCAGCGACCGATCGGCCGCACGCCGCGGTCGAACCTGGCGACCTACACCGGGATGTTCGACGCGGTGCGCCGGCTCTTCGCCGCGACGGACGAGGCCCGAGCGCGCGGGTACGGCGCGGGGCGGTTCTCGTTCAACGTGCCCGAGGGGCGCTGCGAGACCTGCCAGGGCGAGGGGTTCGTCTCGGTCGAGCTGATGTTCCTGCCCGGGACCTACGCACCCTGCTCGACCTGCCACGGAGCGAGGTACAACACCGAGACGCTCGAGATCACCTACCGCGGGAAGAACATCGCCGAGGTGCTGGCGATGTCCGTCGACGATGCCGCCGCGTTCCTGGCGGACGTCGCGCCCGCCTCGCGGAGCCTCGAGACGCTGCGCGACGTCGGCCTGGGCTACCTGCGGCTCGGGCAGCCGGCGACCGAGCTGAGTGGCGGCGAGGCCCAGCGGATCAAGCTGGCCACCGAGCTGCAGCGTGCCCGGCGCGGACACGCGCTCTACCTGCTCGACGAGCCGACCACCGGGCTGCACCCGGCGGACGTCGCGTTGCTGCAGCGCCAGCTGCACCAGCTGGTCGACGCGGGCAACACGGTGGTCGTCGTCGAGCACGACCTCGACACGATCCTCACCGCCGACTGGGTGATCGACCTGGGACCCGGTGGAGGCGGCGCGGGTGGCCGGGTGGTCGCTGCCGGCACCCCGGCCGAGGTCGCGGCGTCCTCCGACAGCGTCACCGCGCCGTACCTCGCGCGGCGGCTGGCGGGGGACTGACGCGTCGGTCGGCATACTCGGTCCATGGGCCCGATGTCGGCGCTGGTGCGCACGGCCCACGTCGGTCCGGCGGCGGCGGTCGTCGTGCTCGCCCTGCTCCTGGCGGTGGCGGACGACCTGTCCCCGGGACGCGTCGTGCTCGTCGGGCTCGCCGTCCTCGCCGGCCAGCTGTCCGTCGGCTGGTCCAACGACCTCGTCGACCTGGGCCGCGACCGAGCGGTGCGCCGCCCTGACAAGCCCCTCGCCACCCGGGCGGTCGGCAGCCGGACGGTCCGGGTCGCCTGCGGGCTCGCGGTGCTCACGGTCGTGCCCCTCTCGCTGGCCTGCGGCTGGGCCGCGGGCATCGTCCACCTCCTGGCCGTCGCCTCCGCCTGGGGCTACAACCTCCGGCTCAAGTCGACGCTGTGGTCCTGGCTCCCGTACGCCTTCTCCTTCGGTGCCCTCGTGGTGTTCGTGGGGCTCGCCGGTGAGCCGGCCGACCTGCCGCCCTGGTGGGCGGTCGCCGCGGCCGCGCTGCTCGGGGTCGGCGCCCACCTCCTCAACGTCCTGCCGGACCTCGCCGACGACGAGGCCACGGGAGTCCGAGGCCTCCCGCACCGGATCGGTGCGCGCCGGCTGCCGGCCGTGGCGACGACCGTCCTCGTGACCGGCTCCGTGGTGGTCGCGGTCGGGACCGGTCTCGCGAGCGTCGGGTCGCTGGCTGCCCTGGGCGTCGTCGCGGTCTTCGCCGTCGTCGCCCTGACCGGTCGGGGTCGGGCGCCGTTCGTGGCCGCGATCGGCATCGCCCTCGTCGACGTGGTGCTGCTGGTGACCTCGGCCTGAGCGGCGCGGCAGGTCAGAAGTCCTGGGGCTGGCTGAAGACGTGGTCCGGGTCGTACGCCGACCGGACCTGCGCGAGTCGTTCGGCGTTGGCGCCGAAGTAGGCCGTGCGGTAGTCGCGGATCGTCGGGTCCGCGTAGTTGACGTAGGCGTGGTTGCCCCAGTGGGGCAGCATCGCGGCGCGGAACCCGCGGACGTAGCGGTCGGCGGCGCCGGGGGTGCCGGGCGGGAAGGTCGCGGTGTACTGCACGGTGGCGAGCGCGTCCCGGTGCACGAACGCGGTGTCGCCCGGCGCGAGGTCGCGCACCCGGCCGCCGAGCGCGTCCAGCGAGATGCCCGCCTCGAGCAGACCCGACGACTGGGCCGCGTCGACCCGGTCGAGCAGGTCGCCGATGCCGGACGGGCCGAGCTCGTCGTACATGACGTGCGACGTGGCGCCGAACGCCTCGCGGGTCAGCGACCCCCCGGGTCCGGTGGTGCACCGGTCGACCGGGATCGACGCGCACCCGGCGTAGGACAGCATCGCGTCGAGGTAGCCCCGGGTGTGGTCGGCGCGGACGGCCGGAGCGGGCACGTGGTCGAGGAGCCCCGCGAGCTGCGCGTCGAGGGCGGCGGCCGGGCCGGTCCAGGTGCCCGACAGGAGCAGGATCGGGCCGTCCGGGTGGCGCCCGCCGCCGAGCGCCTTGAGCGTCGACCAGAGCCGCTCGTCGGCGCCGGGCGCCCACTGCTGCCACGCCTCGATCACCCGCGGAGCCGCGGAGATCGGCCACTGCAGGTAGACGGTGTGCAGCGTCGGCGCGGGCGCGGTCCCGAGGTCGAACGACGTGACCACGCCCAGGTGACCACCTCCGCCTCCGCGCAGGGCCCAGTAGAGGTCGGGCTCCTCGTCGGCGCTGGCGGTGCGGACCCGGCCGTCGGCGGTCACGACCCGCATCGACGTCACCGCGTCGCAGGTCAGGCCCATCGCCCGGGTGAGCACCCCGACCCCGCCGCCGAGGGCGAGGCCGCCGATGCCCACGGTCGCGCAGGAGCCGCCGGCGACCGCCCGGCCCCGGCTCCCGATCGCATCGTAGACGCGGGCGAGCGCGGCACCGGCCCCGATGGTGGCCGTGCTGCCCTCCAGCCGCACCTGGGCGAGAGGCCGGCAGTCGATCACGAGGGCCCGCGGCGAGCCTCCTCCCGACCAGCCCGGGTAGCTGTGCCCGCCGGACCGGATCGCGATCGGGAGGTCGTGCTCCTGGGCGAACGAGAGGCCGGTCGCGACGTCCGCCGCCGACGCGACCACCAGGACGGCGAGCGGCCGCTGCCCGTCGTACCTCGGGTTCTCCAGCAGGCGGACCTGGTCGTACGTCGGGTCCGCGGGCCGCACCAGGCTGCCCGAGACCGAGCGTCGGAGCTGGGCCCAGCCGGCCCGGCCCGGCCCGGTCGAACCGCTGGTCGAACTGGTCGAACCGCTGGGCGTCGGCCGCGGCTGCGGGGACGTCGGGTCCTCCGAGGTGCAGGCCGACACCGCGCCCAGGGCGCCGACGACCAGCAGCCCCCGGCGCGTGTAGGTCCTCACGACGACCACGCTACGGCGCGACCCGCGTCTGCTCCGGGCGACGAGTCGCGCAGCAGGTTCGACCTCCGAGGCCCCGAGAGTGAGCTGCCGGGCGACCCGGATCCCGGCGCGGCCGGGCAGGGACCAGGTCAGCTGTCGTCAGGAAGTGGCTCCCGCTCGGCGCCCAGCAGCGCCGAGCGAGCCGCCTCCAGGCGGGCGACGGGCACCCGGAACGGCGAGCACGAGACGTAGTCGAGGCCGATCTCGTCGAAGAAGTGGATCGACGCCGGGTCTCCGCCGTGCTCTCCGCAGACCCCGAGGTGCAGGCCCGGGTGCGCCTGCCGGCCCAGCCGGGCCGCCGTGCGCACGAGCGAGCCGACCCCCTCGACGTCGAGCGACTCGAACGGCGAGACCGCGAAGATGCCGTGGTCCAGGTAGGTCGGGAAGAACGAGGCCTCCACGTCGTCGCGCGAGAAGCCCCACGTCATCTGGGTGAGGTCGTTCGTGCCGAACGAGAAGAAGTCGGCCGAGGCGGCGATCCGGTCGGCGGTCACGGCGGCGCGCGGCAGCTCGATCATGGTCCCGATCGGCAGTGCCAGCCCGACGCCCCGCTCGGCAGCGACCGCCGCGACGACCTGGTCGAGCTGGGTGCGCACCAGCGCCAGCTCCCGCTCGGACGCGACGAGCGGCACCATGATCTCCGGCCGCGGGTCACCGCCGGCGGCGGTGCGGTCGGCGGCCGCCTCGGCGATCGCCCGGGCCTGCATGGCGAAGAGACCGGGGATGACGATGCCGAGACGGACGCCACGCAGGCCGAGCATCGGGTTCTGCTCGTGCAGGCGCCGGACCGCCGTGAGCAGCCGGTGGTCGTGCTCGTCGACGGTGAACCGCTCGTCCTCGAGCGCCACCTGGACGGCGAGCTCGGTGAGGTCGGGCAGGAACTCGTGGAGCGGGGGGTCGAGGAGCCGGATGGTCACGGGCAGCCCGTCCATGGCCTCGAGGATCTCGGTGAAGTCCGCGCGCTGGAGGGGGAGGAGCTTGTCCAGGGCGACCGTCTGGCTGGTCTCGTCCGCGGCCACGATGAGGTGCTCCACGAGCTCGCGTCGCTCGCCCAGGAACATGTGCTCGGTGCGGCACAGCCCGATGCCGCTCGCGCCGAAGCGACGCGCCCGGCGGGCGTCGGTCGGCGTGTCCGCGTTGGCCCGCACCCCGAGGCGGCGCCGGGCGTCGGCATGCACGAGGAGCCGCGCGACCGAGGCGGCGACCGCCGAATCGGTCTGCTCGCCCTCGAGGCGACGCACCA
Source organism: Nocardioides sp. PD653-B2 (assembly GCF_002117935.1). Taxonomy (GTDB): domain Bacteria; phylum Actinomycetota; class Actinomycetes; order Propionibacteriales; family Nocardioidaceae; genus Nocardioides. The sequence goes on from NZ_BDJE01000035.1 coordinate 35,095, forward strand.
GTGCCGAGTCGCTGACCGGGACGGCTCCGAGGAAGACCTCGCCGGTGCTCCCGTCGATCGAGATGACGTCGCCCTCCTGGACGAGCGGGCCGCCGCGGACCTGGAAGCGTCGGTGCGGGAGGTCGACGTCGATCGACTCGCATCCGCACACGCAGGTGCGCCCCATCCCGCGCGCGACCACGGCCGCGTGGGAGGTCTTGCCGCCCCTGCTGGTCAGGATGCCGCGCGCCACGACCATCCCCGCCAGGTCGTCGGGGTTCGTCTCCTTGCGGACCAGGATCACGTCCTCGCCCCGGCCGGTCCACGCGACCGCGGTGGGCGAGTCGAACACGACCCGGCCGACAGCGGCGCCGGGGGAGGCGCTCATGCCGACGGCGACCGGGTGCCGGTCGGGGTCGGCCGCGAAGCGGGGGAACATCAGGGACGCCACCTGCGGACCGGTCACCCGCAGCAGCGCCTCGTCGAGGTCGATCAGGCCCTCGTCGACCAGGGCGCACGCGATCCGGACGGCCGCATCGGGCGTCCGCTTGCCGACCCGGGTCTGCAGCATCCAGAGCCGGCCGTCCTCGATCGTGAACTCCAGGTCGCACATGTCGCGGTAGTGCCGCTCCAGCACCTGCATGATGAGCAGGAGCTCTTCGTACGACGTCCGGTCGAGGTCGGCGAGGTCGGCCAGCGGCATCGCGTTGCGGATGCCGGCGACCACGTCCTCGCCCTGGGCGTTCTGGAGGTAGTCGCCGTAGACCCCCTTCTCTCCGGTAGCGGGGTCGCGGGTGAAGCACACGCCAGAGCCGGACGAGGCGCCGCCGCGGTTGCCGAAGACCATGGCCTGGACGTTGACCGCCGTGCCGAGGTCGTCGGGGATCTGCTCCTGGCGACGGTAGAGGGCGGCCCGCGGGGTGTTCCAGGACGTGAACACCGCGCGGATCGCGAGCCGCAGCTGCCGGTCGGGATCCTGGGGGAAGTCGCCGCCCGTCCGCTCCCGGATGACGGACTTGAACGCATCGACCAGCGACCTCAGGTCGTCGACGTCCAGGTCGGTGTCGGCGGCCGCGCCACGGACCTGCTTGAGATCGTCGAGACGACTGCTGAAGTCGGCCGCGTCCAGGCCGAGGACCGTCGTCCCGAACATCTGGAGCAGGCGGCGGTAGGAGTCGGTCGCGAACCGCTCGTCGCCACTCTGACGGGCCAGGCCCACGACCGACTCGTCGTTGAGGCCGATGTCCAGGACGGTCTCCATCATCCCGGGCATCGAGAACTTGGCTCCCGAGCGGACGGAGACCAGGAGCGGGTCGAGGGGGTCGCCGAGGGGGCGCCCCATCCGCTGCTCCAGCGCCCTCAGGTGCTGCGTGACCTCCGCGGCGAGCTGGTCCGGCTCCCGGCCGTGGGCGAGGTAGGCGCGACAGGCCTCGGTGGAGATGGTGAACCCCGGGGGCACGGGGAGGCCGAGCCGGGTCATCTCCGCCAGGTTGGCGCCCTTGCCGCCGAGGAGGTCCTTGAGGTCCTTGTTTCCCTGCGTGAAGTCGAAGACGAAGGTGCTCATGGGTCGAGCGTGTATCCGTGGAGCGACGAGCGGGAGGGCCGAAGGTCCCGCGAGGACCGGTGGCCCCCGGACCGGGGCCGTTGGTCCCTAGGTCGCGGGGCCGTGGTGCCCGACGGTGGAGACAACAGAACGGAGACGTCATGGAATCCATGCCCCCACCCGTCGTGGTCGCAGTCGGTCGCGGAGGCTCGGCCACCGCCCTCGAGTACGCCGCGGTCGAAGCACTGCGACAGGGGCGCGGCCTGCACGTGCTGCACGCCGTCGACCTGCTGCGCGCCGCCGACGTCCGCGAGCTGGAGCGGCAGGGAGCCGCCGTCCTGGAGACGGCCGTCGCCAGTGTCTCGGCACTGGTCACCGACCTGGTGCCGGTGACCTCGGCGCTCGTGCAGGCGCCGGCCGTCGACGCGGTCGTGTCCGCTGCGGGGAGCGCACCGCTCGTCGTCGTCGGGCGGAGCCCGGAGTCCCGGCGGACCCACCCCTACGTGCGCTCGGTGACCGGCGGCGTCGCCGCCCGGGTCCACGCCCCGGTCGTCTCGGTCCCGGACGGCTGGGAGGACCCCACGGGGTCCCCCCACGTGGTGGTCGGTGTCGACGATGCCGCCGACAGCGCCGAGGTGCTGCTCGAGGCCTTCGCCGCCGCTCGTGCCCGGCAGGCCAGGCTGACCGTCGTGAGCACATGGTGGCGCCCGCCCGGCGCCGGCCAGGGCGCCCTCACCCACGTCACCGACCCCACGTGGCCCGAGACCTTCCGTGCCGGCATCGACCGCGCGCTGGCCCCGCTGCTGGTCGCCTACGAGGACGTGCCCGTCGAGGTGCACGTCCGCAACGCCCGGCCCGGCGAAGCGCTCATCGAGGCGTCGTACGACGCCGCGCTGCTGGTGCTCGGCCGACACGACCCGCTGCTGCCGCGGGGCTCGCAGCTGGGCCCGGTGGCCCGGTCGGTCCTGCGCGAGGCCGCCTGCCCGGTGCTGCTGGCCGCACCCCGGCACGCCCACCACGTCCGGCGCGCGGACCGGCGCCCCGCCCAGCTCGCATGAGGCGGGGCACCGCATGACCACGTCGGCCGCCGCGTCCACGTCCGTCTCCGAGGACGAGCTGCGGCTGCTCGACGTGGTGGCGGGCGGCCGGTCCCGGTCACGGTAGCGCGGACTCAGTCCTCGGCCGGCGAGACCTGCTCCCGGTAGGGCACGACGGCGACCGAGCAGTGCGCGTGCTCGACCAGGTGCGGAGCCACCGAGCCGTAGACCAGCTCGCTGAGGAACGGCTTGCGGCGGTGCCCTACGACCAGCAGGTCGGCGCCCCGCGACGCCCGGAGCAGCCGCTCGTCGGCGAACCCCCGCGACAGCCGGTGGCGCACCGGCACGTCGGGGTGCCGAGCCGCCGCCGAGGCCACCGCGCCGGCCACCAGCTCCCACTGGTCGTCGTACCCGGGCTCGTCGCGCGCGATGTCACGCTCCTCGTCGGCGCCGACGACGTCCCAGAAGCTGTGGAACGCGGTGAGCGTGAGGCCGCGGGCGGACGCGATGCGGAACGCCAGGTCGACCGCGGCGGTGTCTCCGGCGTCACCGGCGATCCCGACCACCACGCCGCCACCCGTCCCGGACGGGCCGTCGGACCGCACGACGACGGTCGGGCTGGTGCCGTGCTTGACGACGGTGCTGGCGACGGAGCCGAGGAGCAGCCGGGACACGGAGCCGAGACCCCGGGTCCCGACGACCAGCAGGCCGGCGTCCGCGTCGAGCAGGGCGTCGCGTGCGTCCTCGCAGCGGACGTCGTGCTCGACGACGAGGTCGGGGTGGGTCTCGTGCACCCGCCGGTCACACCGACGCAGGAGCGCGCGAGCCTCCTCCTTGAGCTGGACGCGCAGCCGGCGCTCGTCGATGCCGTGAGCCGTCAGCCAGGCGGCGGACCGGGGCGCCGGCGTCGAGACGGCGGTCAGCAGGATCAGGGGGAGGCCCTCGGCCGCGGCCTGGCTCGCCGCCCAGTCGAGAGCCGCGTCCGACGAGGCGGACCCGTCGACGCCGACGACGATGGACCCGGTGACGTGCTCGGACATGATCATGTCGACTCCTGCGAGGACGGGGGAGGTGGGTTCGTCGGTCACGAGGTCACGAGGTCTCGGGGACGAGGGCGACCACGGTGCGAGCGTGCTCGACGAGATGGTGGGCGACGTCGCCGAACAACGCACGGGAGAGTGCCCCGGAGTGCCGGCGACCGACGACGACGAGGTCCATCTGCTCGGACGCCGCCCCCAGGCACCGCTCGGGCAGCCCTCGGCCGACCTCCACGGTCACGTACACGTCGGGGTACTTCTCGGTCATCCCCGCGACCGACTCCGCGAGCAGGAGGCGAGCATCCTCCGTGCTGGGCTCACCGGGTGGGACCACCTGGGCGGTGGTCGACGCGGCGATCACGTCCCACACGCAGTGCATGACCGTCAGCGGCAGGCCGCGGATCGATGCCTGGCGGTAGGCGAAGTCCAGTGTCGGGATCGAGCCGGCGGTCCCGTCGGCACCGACGAGGACCCCGCGACGCACCGTGCCCGGGTGGTGGGGACGGACGACCACGACCGGGCAGCTCGCGTGTCGGGCGACCGCGGCACTGACCGACCCGAGCACCAGGCTGCGGATCGGACCCCGGCCCCGCGACCCGATGACGATCATCTGGGCGTCGTCGGCGAGGTGGAGCAGGGCCTGCCGGGCGTCCTGGGTCACGACGCAGGTGTGCACGTCCACCGTGGGATGGCGCCGGGTGACGTCCTGCGCCGCGTCGGCGAGGAGCTTCCCACCGTGCTCGCGCATCTCCTGGACGAGCTCGTCCGCCTCCGTGAGCCAGACGGTGCCCGGCGTGCCCAGGGTGCCGAGGGCGTGCACGAGGACGAGGGGCCGGTGGTCGAGGGCGGCTTCCTGAGCGGCCCAGGCCAGAGCGCGGTCGGCGGACTCGGAGCCGTCGACGCCGACGACGATGCCGCCGGTCGGAAGGGGTGTGGTCTCCATGAGTCCACTGTCGGCACCGGACTCCCGTCGCGGTACGGACGGACGGCCTGCGACGCACGGACCTAGGGCCCACCAGGGCCCGTGCGTCAGCGCAGGATGACGTCGTCGACCGGGCGGCGGGGCGTGCGCGGGAACTCGCTGCGGCCGATCTCCTGCCAGCCGATCCGGAGCAGGGCCTGGGGCACCACCCGACCCCCGAGGAGGTCGTGGTGCAGCACGGACCGAGTCTCCGCGACCTCGACCACCTGGCTCAGGGGGACGACCGACAGCCCCTCGGTGGTCGCGCGCAGCCACAAGGCGCTGAGAGCCTCGCCCGTGCGCAGCCAGGCCGCCGGGTCGTCCGCGTCGGTGCTGAGCAGCAGCACCCCGTCGGTGCTCTGCATCGGCTCCTCCGGCTCGGCCGGGACCGGGTGGTCGAAGCGGGACGCTCGGAGCCGGCGACCGCAGCCCGAACGGACCGCGGACGATGGGATCCCGTCGACCGGGCTGTGGTCGATCCAGCGCTGCTGCTCCGCCGTGAGCCGCGGGTCCGCGTCCTGGAGCGCCATCGCCCGGCTGACCAAGAGCTCGAGGCGCACCCGTGTGGCGACGTCGGTGACCGGGGTGACGTGGACGGCCCAGGTGGAGGCGGAGCCGGCCAGGGCGGTGAGCCGCTCCTCGGTCATCGGCCACGCCGTGAACCGGCGGCGGTCGGTGCTGCGTCGTTCCAGGGCGCGGAGCTCGGCCTCGGCGTGCGAGGACCGGCGGCGTGGCGTCAGCTCGAGCGAGGCCAGGTGGCGCGGGTTGCCCGCCACCGGCAGCCGGCGCACGTACGCCTGGAGGCCGAGGGCGCCCGCGGCGACCTGGGCGTGGTGGAGGGCGGCGCCGCAGCTGATCGTCAGGTTCCGGCCGTCGCGGTCGGCGACGACCAGCTGACGCGTGGGGTCGGCGTACAGGTCGAGCCGGCTTCCCGTCACCCGCCAGAGCCAGGGCTGCGTGTTGTGGACGCTCGGGGCGCGACAGGCGAGCTCGACGATCCGGCGCAGTGTCGCCGGCCCGGGCCTCGCGCTCATGACCCCACCTCCTCGGGATGCATCAACGCTGCAGTGCCGGAGCGGTGGGCCGTAGGGCCAGAGGTCCCGAGACGGTCCCGATCAGGTCCCGGCCGGTCGCCGGTCGCGGTCGAGGGACCAAGGTCCCGCGAAGGCGGGTCCATCGGAGCCCGACGGACCGGCAGCGGCGCCCTAGATTGGGGTCATGTCGGACGAACCCCGTGCCACCACGCGCATCAAGGTCTACCTGCTCGACGACCACGAGATCGTGCGTCGAGGCATCAAGGAGCTCCTCGAGTCGGAGGGTGACATCGTGGTGATCGGCGAGTCCGGCCTGGCCGAGGAGGCCGCCCGGCGGATCCCGGCGCTCAAGCCCGACGTCGCGATCCTGGACGGGCGCCTGCCCGACGGCTCGGGGATCGACGTCTGCCGGGAGATCCGCTCCGTGGACCCCGAGATCGCCGCGGTGATCCTCACGTCGTACGACGACGACGAGGCGCTGTTCTCGGCGATCATGGCCGGCGCCGCCGGCTACATCCTCAAGCAGGTGCGGGGCACCGACTTCATCGACACGGTGCGCCGGGTCGCGGCCGGTCAGTCGATGCTCGACCCCGCCGTCACCGCCCAGGTCCTCGAACGGCTGCGCAGCGGGCCGAAGACGGACCCGTCGTTGGAGCAGCTCACCGCGCAGGAGCTGCGGATCCTCGAGCTGATCGCCGACGGCATGACCAACCGGCAGATCGCGACGACGCTGTTCCTGGCCGAGAAGACCGTCAAGAACTACGTGTCCTCGATGCTGGCCAAGCTCGGTCTCGAGAGCAGGACCCAGGCGGCGATCTTCGCCACCAAGCACCTGGACGCCTGAGTTGTCGGGTCAGCCCTCGTGGGGTGCGACCAGCTTGCGGCCGGTCACCTCGACCGGGTCGACACGGACGAACACGTTGCGGGTGCCGGCCGGCCAGACCCGGAAGTCGGCCAGATGCTCGGGGACGTCCTCGGCGTCGACCAGCTCGGCCACCCCCCGCACCACCACGCTCCAGCCGGTGCGCGTCGTCGGGTCGACGCTGTCGACCTCCGCGGCCACCCACTGGCCGCGGCACTCGAGGGCCAGGGCGGAGTAGGGGGTCGTGCGGAACCAGAGTGCGCCGTCCGACACGACGTGGTTCACCGGGACGACGGAGACACCTCGGGGTCCGTTCCAGGCGACCCGGCTGATCTCGACCGACTCGATGAGGTGCCAGCAGTCGAAGGCGGGCAGCTCGGCCAGTCGGACGGCGGGTCCACGGGTGTTGTTCATGATGCCTCCTCGGGTCCGTCTCATCGTGACCCCGGCGCCCGCCTGTCACCAGTACACACCGGCCCCTGGAGAGGAGGACCTTTGACCTCATCGCCCCGTCGGCGCCCGACAGATGCCATGGTGGTAGTCGCAGATGGCGCCACGACGCGACAGGGAGGGCAGATGACGGCCGAGGGTCCCCGTCACGCCGGGCCGCCGGTGCCTCCTCCGCAGGCCGGCGAGGCCCTCGCTGCGTCGGGGCTCGACGAGCTCCTGCGCGAGCTCCTCGGCCGGGTGCACGGCGTCCTCGACGAGCAGGCGCGGTGGCGGCTCCTCCTCGACGCGGTCGTCACCATGGCCGCCGACCTGTCCCTCGACGGGCTGCTCGCGCGGATCGTCGAGATCGCAGGGGACCTCGTCGACGCCCGGTACGCCGCCCTGGGTGTCCTCGGCGCGGGTCCCGAACCGGGTCTCCGGATGTTCGTCACCCACGGGCTCTCCCCAGCCCAGGTACGCGAGATCGGCGACCTGCCCACCGGGCACGGGCTGCTGGGTCTGATCATCGAACGGCCCGAACCGCTCCGACTGCACGACATCGCCGAGCACCCGGCGTCCTACGGCTTCCCGGACAACCACCCGCCGATGAGCTCCTTCCTCGGCGTACCGGTGCGGATCAGGGACACGGTCTTCGGCAACCTGTACCTGACGGAGAAGGCAGGCGGCGGTGACTTCACGGAGCAGGACGAGGAGATCGTGGTCGCCCTGGCCGCGGCCGCCGGCGTGGCGATCGAGAACGCTCGGCTCGCCGAGCAGGCGACCCGGCGGGAGAGCTGGCTGGCCGCCACCGCGGAGATCACCGGCATGCTGTCCGGCCCCGCCCGGGCGTCCGACCCTCTCCAGCTCGTCGCCGACCGCGCCCGCGAGGTGGCGGAGGCCGACGCCGCGTGGATCGTGGCGGGCACGGACGCGGACGCTCTCCGCCTGCGCGTGGTGTCGGGAGCGCCGGCCGACGCCGAGCTCATGGCGGGGCTGGACCTCGAGCGGTCCCTGGCGAGCGACGTGGTGCGCTCCGGTGCACCGGTCTCGGTGGAGGACCTGACGAGCGACCCCCGTGCGCTGGACCTGTCGGCACTCCTCGGCTGGCCGAGTCTCGGGCCGGCCGTCGTCGTGCCCCTGCGGAGCGAATCCGGGATCGAGGGCGTGCTCGCCCTCGCCTGGACCCCCGGCAACATCGCGCGCTTCCACGCGGTCGACACCGCGATGCCGGCGAGCTTCGCCGAGCAGGCGGCGCTCGCCCTGCAGATCGTCCGGAGCCGGGAGGACCAGCAGCGGCTCGCCGTCTTCGAGGACCGGGACCGGATCGGCCGCGACCTGCACGACCTGGTGATCCAACGGCTGTTCGCCATCGGTCTCGGGCTCCAGAGCACGGCCCGCATGGTCGACAGGCCCGAGGTGACGAGCCGCCTCGACGCCGCGGTCGACGACCTCGATGCGACCATCAAGGACATCCGCCGGTCCATCTTCGCGCTCGGGGCGATGGGCGACACCGCCGACATCCAGGCCGAGGTGACCCGCATGGTGGACCGGGCCGCCGGCACGTTGAAGTTCCGGCCCAGCCTGACCTTCGAGGGCCCGATCCGCACACTCATCGGTCCGGAGATCGCACCCGACGTGCTCGCGGTGCTGGCCGAGGCGCTGTCGAACGCCTCGCGGCACGCCGAGGCCAGCGCCGTCACCGTCCTGCTGAGTGCGGGTGCGCACATCACCCTCACCGTGAGTGACAACGGCCGCGGTCTGCCGGCCCGGGTCGCGGAGAGCGGGCTCTCGAACATGCGCGAGCGGGCCGAGCGCCTGGGCGGGGAGTGCGTGGTGTCCTCGGAGGCCGGCTCCGGCACGACGGTGCGCTGGTCGGTCCCCGCGCGCTGACGATCAGATGAAGAGCAGCTGGGCGCCCTCGGTCTTCTCGATGAAGTCGGAGGCGCTGATGATCCCCTCCACACCCTCGTAGAGGTCGGCCTCGGTGAGGTGCTGCATGTCCGCGGACATGCGGCACGCCCACAGGTGACCGCCGGAGGCGATGATCTGCTCGAGGAAGTCCGGTACGTCGGGCACGTCGAGGTCCGCGATGGCCTTGCGCAGCTGGTGGGTGGCCAGGGCGGTCATGCCGGGCACGCCGCCGAGCCCCTGCGGCAGGTGGGTCGCCGGGTTGCCGAGCGGGGTGAACTTCAGGCTGTCCATGTGCCGGGGGTTGATCATGTCGAAGCCCCAGAACGTGAAGAAGAGGTGCACCTCGACGCCCTCCCCGAGGGCGGCGTTGGCCAGGACCAGGCCCGGGTAGGCCATGTCGAGGCTGCCCTTCGAGCAGATGATGGCGAGCTTGCGGCCCGTTTCCGCGGTCCCGAACGACGGCACCAGGGGGGTCTCGGGGGACAGGTCGGTGGTCATGGTGGTCTCCTCACACGCAGCCGCGGGGCTTCGGCAGCCCGGCGACGTACGCCATCTTCTTGGCGGGCTTGACGGGGAACAGCTCGAAGAGCCGCTTGACCGGGATCGACATCCCGGTGCTGACACGCCGCAGCGTCGGCGTCTCGCCGGTGCGTGCGTGCTCCGCGCGCAGGAATCTCAGGATCTCCCGGTGCTCGGTGTCGAGCACCACCCCGATCTGCTCGGCGAGCGCGACGGCGACGTCGTCGTCCCACTCGCTCGGGTCGGTCAGGAAGCCCTCCTGGTCGACGGTCAGCACGTGGCCGCCGATGGTGGTCGTCGTCATCACTCCTCCTCAGGGTCCGTGGGGTGCGGGGCGTGCTTGCCGGCCATGCTCATCGCCGCCGGCAACGGGAGAGGCCGGCCCGGCAGGAGGACGTTCCAGTAGATCCACGGGAACGCCTGCTTCCCGAGGTGGTTGATGCGCGTCTCCTCGAGGAGCGTCATCGGTCCGAGGAACGGGAGCGGGAAGCGGCCGGGCAACGGCTCGACCTCGTAGTTGAAGTCGATGAGCAGCGCCTTGCCGTCGCCGCTCTCGACGAAGCAGTTGGCGTGCCCGTCGAACGCGTGGGTCATCGGGCGTCCGGCGATGTGCTCGAGGAAGTTGTCGACGAAGACGTCGACGGCGAAGTGGGCGACCGACCCCGCCTTGGAGGTCGGGATGTCGCTGGCGTCGCCGATCGCGAAGATGTCGTCGTGGCCGCGGGCCAGGAACGTCTCCGGGTCGACCGGCACGTAGTTGAGGTCGTCACCCAGGCCGGACCGGGCCACGAAGTCCGCTCCCATGTTGAGCGGCACGGTCACCAGCAGGTCGAAGGGGATCGTGCGCCCGTCGTACGACACGAGGGCGGAGAGCTCGTCGTCGACGTGCTCCACCACGAAGTCGGTCTCGACGTGGATCTTGCGCTCGTCGAGCAGGTGCCCCAGACGCTCGGCTGCGATCGGCCGGGTGAAGGCGCCCGAGAGCGGGGTGACGTAGGTGATCTCGACGGCGTCGCGCTGACCGCGTCCGCGGAACCACGCCTCGGCGAGGAACGTGAACTCGAGCGGCGCGACCGGGCACTTGATCGGCATCTCGGTGATGTGGACGACCAGCCGACCGCGGCCGAAGCGTCCGAGCGCCTCCCGGAGACGGGTGGCTCCCGCGAGCGTGTAGAACTCGTGGATGCTGTGTTGCCACAGCTCGCCGGTCAGGCCGGGCGTCGCGTCCGGGCGGGGCGACGTCCCGGTGGCGATGACGAGCTGCTCGTAGGCCAGCACGGTGCCGTCGGTGAGGCGCACCTCGCGACGCTCGGCGTCCACGACGTCGATCGTTCCGGTCACGAACCGCACGCCGTCGGCGATCTGGGCATGACGGGAGCGGGTGACGTCGGCCGGGTCCGCCGTGCCGAAGGGGACCTGGAGGTAGCCAGGCTGGTAGTGGTGCTCGTCGTCCTGGTCGACGACGGTGATGCACCAGAGGTCGGGCTCGAGGCGGCGACGGAGCTTGTTGGCGACCATGGTCCCGGCGGTCCCGCCGCCGAGGACGAGGAGCTCATGCATGACGCACCCCTCAGCGGACCGGAGCAGGAGTGGGGTGGAGGCGCTGCCGCGCGGCGAGCGCGACGACCCGGCCCCAGGTGACGGCGTGGTGGAGCTCGCCGGTCACGAGCGGTCCCTTGAGGTCCTCCACCAGGAACGGGGTCGGGCGCGAGACCAGGTCGTAGCCGTGGCGGGTGAGCACATGGGCCGCGCGGGTGCCCGCGGCCTTGGGCAGCCGCCGCACCTTGGTGACCCGGGTGTCGAAGACCGCGGCGAGGCGGTCCGGCGCACCGGACGCCGCGCCCATCGCGGCGAGCCACTCGCGCACCCCGGTGGTGGCGACTTCAGGCTCTGCGCCCTGGCGCACCGCGTCGGCCCGGGTGGACGGACGACTCAGCGAGAATGCATGGGTCGGGGCACCCACGACGAGCAGGTCGAACTCCGACTCGTCGGCGGGTGCGGCGTCGCGCACGTCGGTGAGCGTCACCGCGACGCCCTCGATGCGGAGGCCCTCGGCCACGGCACGGGCCACCTGCTCGGTGCAGCCGAACATCGACTCGTAGACCACGAGTGCCTGCAGTTCCTTCTCGGCGCTCACGTTGCCACTCATGTCGGTCCTCCTCGATCGTCCTCCCTCCACACTCCCGGGGAGTGGAGGTGGACGCACGGGTCGCCGGTCCGCGGTCGTGGTGACCAAGGTCCCTGTCGGTCGTACGGGGGCCGGGCGAGTCTGGAGACAGAAGCCCTGGCCGAGGAGGTCACCATGCTCGAGACCACGCCCCGCAAGATCCTGGTCGGCGTCACCGGCGACGAGGACGTCCAGGCCGCGCTCGGGTTCGCAGCCGCCGAGGCGCGGCGACGGGGTGCCGGCGTCCACCTCGTGCACGTGCTCCACCCGGTCCTCATCTCACCCGACGGCGTCCCGCTCACCGTCGAGGAGCGCGCCGTACGCAAGTTCGGCCGCAAGGCGCTGGACCACGCGGCCCTGGCGCTCGAGCACGAGCTGGGTGAGGAGCTGCCGGTGAGCACCGAGCTCGCCCACGGTCCCGTCACCCGGGTCCTGGCCGACATCGCCCAGCACGCGGGACTCGTCGTCCTGCAGCACCAGCGGATGGGGCAGCGGGGCCTGGTGCCCACGCTGTCGACCACCAACCCGGTCGCGGCGCTCTCGCCGGTCCCGGTCGTGGCGGTCCCCGCGGGCTGGAGCGAGAGCTCCGATCGCCAGACGGTGACCGCCGCGGTCCACGAACCCGGCGGGTCCCACGAGATCGTCCGGGCGGCACTGGAGGAGGCGCACCTGCGCGGCGCGACGCTGCGCCTGCTGCACGCCTGGCACTACAGCGACGTCTACGACGACCTGATCTTCGACGCCGAGGGTGTCGCTCGGCACGACGCCGAGCAGGTGCAGGCGATGACCGCCGACCTGGCTCCGTTGCTCGCCGAGTACCCCGACGTCGAGACCGAGGTCGTGGCCCGGCACGCCCGCGCCGGCCAGGCCCTCGTGGACGAGACGCAGCAGGTCGCCCTGCTCGTCGTCGGCCGCCACCGCCACGCGATCCCGCTCGGACCCCACCTCGGCTCCGTCGTGCGCGCAGTCCTGCGTCTCGGCACGTGCCCGGTCATGGTGGTCGATCCCGTACCGCCGTCCACCACCACCATCGAGGAGGCATGACATGAGCGCCAGCACCGGTCCCGTCGTCATCGGGGTCAACGGTTCACCCACGGACGAGAGCGCCCTGCGCCTCGGTGTCAGCGAGGCGCGACGTCTCGGCGTCGAGGTCTCCCTGGCGCACGTCGTCCCCGACTACGTCGCGATCTCCCCGATGATGCCGGTCACGCCCAACGACTTCGCCGAGATCGGGGGTGAGGTCCTGCGCGGCGCCCTGAAGGAGCTCCGGGAGATCCACCCCGAGCTCGAGGCCGGCAGCCAGCTGCTGCGCGGCCCCCGGGCCAAGCGCCTCGCCGAGGCGGCCGAGGGAGCGGCCCTCCTCGTCGTCGGCCGCGACGACCGCCCCCTGCTGGAGCGGCTGGTGCTCGGCAACACCGCGACGGGTGTGGCCGCGACCGCGAGCTGCCCCGTGCTCTCCGTGCCCGCAGGCTGGCGCCCGGAGCCCGCCCGCGGCGTCGTCCTCGTCGGCGTGAAGTCGCCGACCCACGCGACCGAGCTGCTGGGTGACGCGTTCGCCGTGGCTGCGGCGCGCGGCGCCCGGCTCGTCGTGCTGCACGCCTGGAAGCTGCCCAGCGGCTACGACGACATCATCGAGGCCCGCGTCGACCTCGACGACTGGAGCCGACGGGCCACCGACGAGATGGACCTCCTGACCGAGGAGTGGCGTCGGACCTATTCCGACGTCGAGGTCGAGACGAGGATCGTCCACGGTCGCCCGGTGACCGCGCTGGTCGAGGCGTCCGCGGACGCCGACGTGCTCGTCATCGTGCGTCGCTCCCACGGCATCCCCGCGGCCGTCCACCTCGGCGGCACGGCCCGCGCGCTACTGCGCACGGCCCAGTGCCCCGTCCGGGTGGTGCCGCCGAAGGTCGTCGTGGACGCCGTCCCGGGTCTCGTGCTCGAGCAGGCCGGATCGCTGAGCAAATGACTGCGGGCCCCGCCGATCCGGCGGGGCTGAGCAGCGCCGACGCGGAATCCCGGCTGCGCGAGTTCGGCCCCAACCTGCCTCCCCGGGCTCGCCCGCGCAGCTTCGTCAGCCGCGTCGTGGGCCAGCTGCGGGACCCGACGATCCTGCTGCTGATCGCCGCGGCCGTCGTCGTCACGGTGCTGGGTGACGTCACCGACGCGGGCATCATCGCCGCGGTCGTGGTCCTCAACACCGCGATCGGGGTGGTCCAGGAAATGCGGGCCGCCACCGCGCTGGCCGCGCTCGACGAGCTGTCCGCGCCGCAGGCGACCGTCCGTCGAGACGGTCGCCTGGTCCGGGTGTCCGGAGCCGACGTCGTCCCCGGCGACCTGCTTCGCCTGGAGGCGGGGGACATCGTCGCGGCCGACGGCGAGCTCACGGCGGCGGCCGGGCTGCAGGTCGACGAGTCGGCGATGACAGGGGAGTCGGTGCCGGTGGGGCGCGGCATCGGTGAGCCGGTCCTGGGCGGCACCGTCGTCACCCGCGGCCGCGGCGGCGCGGTCGTGACCCGGACCGGCGCCGACAGCGGCCTGGGCCGGATCGCGACCAGTCTCCTGGCCACGGGCATCCGGCCCACGCCACTCCAGGTGCGGCTGGCGCGCCTCTCGCGCCAGCTGGTGGTCCTCACCCTGGCGCTGGCGGCCCTGGTCCTCGGGCTGGGGCTGCTGCGCGGAGAGCCGCTCGACGACATGGTGATCCTCGCCGTGAGCCTGGCCGTGGCGGCGATCCCCGAGTCCCTGCCGGCCGTCGTGTCGATCGCCCTCGCCCTGGGCGCCTACCGGATGGCTCGCCACTCGGCGCTGGTCCGCCGGCTGCCGGCGGTCGAGACCCTCGGTTCGGTCACCGTCCTGGCCTCCGACAAGACCGGCACGCTGACCGAGGGACGGATGGTGGTCCAGGAGCTCTGGACCCCGGACGGCTCCTGGCTCGTGACCGGGCGCGGGTACGGCGCGGACGGCGAGCTGCTCGGGACGGCCGACCCGGCCACCCTGGACCTGATGATGCGGGACCTGGTGCTCTGCAACGACGCGCGCATCGACGGGCCGCAGGCCGGTGAGTGGGCGGTCATCGGCGACCCGATGGAGGCCTCGCTCCTCGTCGCGGCCACGAAGCACGACGGCTCGGTGCTCGGGTCCCGGGGGGCGTGGCCCCGGGTGGACGAGGTCCCGTTCGACAGCGGCACCAAGCAGATGACGACGGTGCACCGGGGCGCGGACTCCTGGCTGGTGGTCTGCAAGGGAGCACCGGAGGCCGTGCTCGACCGGCTCGCCGACCCGTCCGGCGCGGACGAGGCCCGGCGGATAGCCGGGGAGCTGGCGGCGCGCGGCTTCCGGGTCCTGGCGGTCGCGGACGCGTCGTACGACGTCAGCCCGGGCGCCGGTGAGCTCAACAGCGGCCTGGTGCTGCGCGGGCTGGCGGCGCTGTCCGATCCCGCCCGCGAGACCGCCCGCGAGGTCGTCGAGGCCTGTCGCGCCGCGGGCATCCGGACCGTGATGATCACCGGCGACCACCCGGCGACCGCGCGCGCGATCGCGGAGGAGCTGACGATCACCCGGGAGGGACCCGAGGTCGCCGACGGCGACCAGGTGCGCCGGGGCGAGCACCTCGACCGGGTCGACCGGATCGGGGTGTACGCCCGGACCCAGCCCGAGAACAAGGTCGACATCGTGGCCGCGTGGCAGCGCCGGGGTGACGTGGTCGCCATGACGGGGGACGGGGTCAACGACGCGCCGGCGCTGCGCCGCGCCGACATCGGGATCGCCATGGGGGAGCGTGGCACCGAGGTCGCGCGACAGGCCGCGGACCTGGTGCTCGCCGACGACGACCTGCGCACCGTGGTCGTCGCGGTGGGTGAGGGCCGGCGCATCTACGCCAACATCCGCCGGTTCCTGCGCTACGGGCTGTCCGGAGGTCTCGCCGAGGTGCTGGTCCTCGTGGTCGGACCGTTCGTCGGGATGGCGCTGCCGCTGGGCCCGGCCCAGATCCTGTGGATCAACATGGTCACCCACGGCCTGCCCGGTGTCGCCTTCGGAGGCGAGCCGATGGACCCCGACGACATGCGCCGGCCGTCGCCGCCGCCGGAGCGGTCCGTCCTCGGCCGGGGCCTGGTGACCCAGATCCTCGCCACCGGCGCTCTCATCGCTGCGGTGGCCGTCGTCGCGGGACTCACCTGCCCGGACGCGGACGCGGTGCAGACCTGGGTGTTCCTGAGCCTGGGGCTGGCCCAGCTCGGCGTGGCGCTCGCGCTGCGCGCGCCGCGGTCCGGGCCGGCGTGGAGGTCGCGCGGCCTCGAGGGGGCGGTCGTCCTGGCCGGTCTGTTCCAGGTCGCGGCCGTCGTGTGGTCGCCCCTGCAGCGGCTCCTGGGCACGGTGGCGATCTCGCCCGTGCATGCGGCCGCGCTGCTGGCGTTGAGCGCGATCCCGGGTGTCGCCCTGGCCCTGCGGCGGAGATGACCCGCTCGGTCAGCCCGTCGCGACGACGGCGGACCCGCTGAGCCGGCCGGCCGCGAGGTCCCGCAGCGCGAGGTCGACCTGGTCGAAACCGTACGTCGTGACGTGGGTGCGCACGCCGAGCCGCTCGGCCAGCGCCAGCAGCTCCTCGCCGTCGCGGCGGGTGTTCGAGGTGACGGTGCGCAGGTCGCGCTCGAGGAAGAGGTGGCGCTGGTAGTCCAGCGGCGGCACGTCGGACATGTGGATGCCCGCGAGTGCCAGCGCCCCACCGTGACCCAGCGCTTCGAGCGCGACGGGCACCAGGGTGCCGGCCGGGGGAACCTGGGCGCGCAGCAGCGCACGGTAGCCGATGATCCCGCCGCAGAGGAGGGGAGCGAGGTCGGCGGCCGGCGGCCCCGCGGGCAACCGGTAGGCGAAGGCCGCGGGCACGACCGCGAGTGCCAGGCCCGCGGCGACCCAGAGCAGCAGGGCGAGCGGGTGGGCGAGCTGGCGCCCGAGCGCGGCGAGGAACGATGCGCGCGGGGGCGCGCTGAGGGTGTTCGGTCCCGTCTCGGCGAGCCGTCGGGCCGCCTCCGCCGAGCTGAGGCCGTCGGTGTCGCTGCCCACGGCGACCAGCACCGCCTGGATCGGATCGAGCATCAGGTGCCCGGACGCACCCGGTCCGGAGTGGCCGCTGGTGTCGACGCTCATGGACACCACGTTCATCGTCTCCCGGCGGGCTGCGTAGGGCCCTTCGGCCCTGCGGTCCCGGTCGGACGGCTCCGTCACCACGGTGGGTGCCGTCCGACCGGCGGAGCCGGAGGTCCCGGCGACAGGGCACCTTCGGCCCTGTCGACCGCGGCGGCGGGCGATGGAGCGTGGACACATGAGAACGTACCGCGCCGCCTGGACCTGGACCCTGGCCCTTCTCGTGACCGTGTCCGCGGTCGCCGGATGGGTCGGGGTCGGCGCCGCGCCGCTGCTGGGGGCCGTCGTGACCCTCACCTGCCTCGGCGTGGTCTTCGGGCTCACCTGGACGGAGCCGATGGAGCACCGACTGAGGCTGTCGCTCACGTGCGGGGGCTGGTTCGCGGTGGTTGCGGTTCTGATCGTCGGGCTGCCGGCGCTACTCGACGTGTGGGCGCTGCTGGTGCTGGTGGCCGTCGGAGCCGGCACCCCGGTCCTGGTGGAGGCGGCTCTCAGTACCGTGCCCAGCAGGCGGCCGGTGCGTCCGGTCGACCGCGCCGAGTGCCTCTCCGACCGCGACCTCGCCCGGCGGTGGCGGACTTCGCAGGACGAGATCCGGCGGCGCGGCTGCCCGCCGGCGACGGTCCTGCGCCTGGTGCAGGAGCGAGCGCAGCTGCTCGACGAGATCCAGCGGCGCGACCCGGGGGGTTTCGACGCCTGGGCCCGGCGTGCCGTCGCCCGCGAACCGCAGGAGCGCTAGGACTTCACGATGAGAGGAAGCACCGATGTATGCACGCAAGGGTGACCGGATCGTGGTCCGCGCCCCGCGGCTCGACCACACCGACCGGTTCGCCGAAGTCCTGGAGGTCGACCACGACGACGGCACGCCGCCCTACGTCATCCGGTGGACCGACACCGGTGAGCTGTCGCTGTTCTTCGCCGGTCCGGACGCCTTCGTGGACCGGGAGACGCCGAGCTACGAGCCCGAGTACGAGTGGACCCCCGAACCGGTCTGATCCCGGCGATCCGGTGACTCCGGCCATCTCGGGAACGGGACGTTCTCCTCTGTGCCGGCGCGCATCGGCGCGCTCTGATGGAGGTGGACGAGAAGGAAGGAGCACCGATGATGAGCACCACACTTCAGTGCAACGGCCAGTCGCTGGTCAACGAGCTGATGACCTGGATGGGGACCGCTGTCGCCGCACCGGAGGTGCGCGTCGAGGAGTGGACGGAGGGTGAGCGTCGCGTCATCCGCGCCGACCTCCCCGGCATCGACCCCGAGAAGGACATCGAGCTGACCGTCGACGGCGGCACCCTGCGGCTGCACGGCCAGCGCCGTTCCGAGGAGCACGCCGAGCACCGCACCGAGATCCGGTACGGCAGCTTCGAGCGGATCCTCCCGCTGCCCGAGGGGACCCGCGCCGAGGACGTCACGGCGGAGTACCACGACGGAGTCCTGACGGTCTCCATGCCGGCCGGCACCGCGGCGCTCGCGCCGCGCAAGATCCCGGTCACCCACCGCGAGCTGCCTGTCGAGTGATCGACGGTCGGTCGGGCGGACCGGAACACGCAGCGGCGACCTCGGCGCGTTCCTGCGGCGTGAGGACCGCGCGGCCACCGAGACCGCGGACCTCGCGGCACGCAACGGCGCCACCCGGCCGCCGTCGCTCTGAGCTCGGCGTCAGTCGGCGGCCACCTTGACGTGCACGACGCCGGGCACGGTCTGCGCGACCACCGTGGCGATCGCGGACTCGCCGACAGCGGCGGGCCCGGTGACGGACACGACGCCGTCGACGACCTCGACCAGCCAGTCCTCGTGCCCGACCGACGCCAGCACCCGATCGATGTCGGCGGCGATCTCCGCGTCGTCGCGGGCCAGGGTCCTGATGACGTCGCTGCGGCTGAGGATGCCGACGACGGTCCAGTCGTCGTCGACGACCGGGAGGCTCTTGGCGCCGGTGGCCGTCATCAGGTCGACGGCGACCGACACGTCGTCCTCGGCGGCGACCGTCACGGGTGCCCGGGTGTAGACGTCCTCGACCGTCTTCGGCGGGTAGACGGGGTCGATCGTGATGGGCCGCTCCTGGGCTCGCGGGTCGCGGACGACGAGATCCTGGATGAGGTCGGCCTCGCTGACGATGCCGCACAGGCGTCCGTGCCGGTCGACGACGGGCAGTGCCGTGATGCCGCGCTCGGCGAGCTGACGCAGCGCGGCCTTGGTGGTGGCCTGCGGGGTCGTGGTCGCCGGGCCCGCGGTCATGATCTCTCGCACGAGCATGTCGCACTCCCTTTCGTCGACGGAGGCCTCGCGCCTCCGCTCCCACCCTGCCGACGGGGTCCGTCACCCACCAGGGAAGAAGGTCCCGGCGGTCGGGGACCGGTGTCGCCCGGTACCTCGGTCCCGCGAGCTGGCCGAGGAGCTCGACGCGACGACCTTCCCCGCCGGCTCGATGGGCCCCAAGGTCGAGGCCGCCCGTCGCTTCGTCAGCGACACCGGGAGGCGCGCCGCCATCGGCGCCCTCGCCGACGCCGGGGCCGTCATCGCCGGCCTCGCCGGCACCCAGGTGACGCGGTAGGTCCCGGCTTCACGCTCGGGGTCTACACCCACGTGATGCCGGCCTCGGGGAAGAAGGCGTGCAGGCGCACAGTGGGCGCACGATCACGCGCTCTCTCCGGACGTGGCCGGCTGGTCGTATCGGGTGTAGGTGGCTGCCATCGAGCCCGACGGGTCGAGCCGGCCGAGCACGGCGTCGCCGATGGCGGTGAGCTGGTCGACCTGCTCGGGAGTGAGGGCGTCGATCACCCGCGCCCGCACCGTGGCCACGTGGCCCGGTGCCGCCGCCTGGACGGTGGCACAGCCGGCCTCGGTCAGCCGGACGTTGGTCGCGCGCGCGTCCTCCGGGCACGGGAAGCGGGTGACCAGTCCACGTTCCTCGAGACGTCGTACGACGTGGGAGAGGCGGGGGAGGGTGGCGTTGGTCTGCGCGGCGAGCTCGGTCATCCGCAGGGTGTGCTGACCGGACTCGGAGAGCATCGCGAGCGCGTAGTACTCGAAGTGAGTCAGCCCCGAGTCGCGCCGGAGCTGGGAATCGAGGACGCCGGGCAGCACCTCGAGTACCGCGGCCAGGCGGACCCAGGCGGCCCGCTCGCGGTCGTCGAGCCAGTCGGTATCGGTCACAGGAGCCAGTGTGCCGGGCAATAGTTGTAGATACAAATAAAGCGGTGTACGGTCTTAGTTGTAGCAACAATCAATGCGCACGACCCACACTGAGGGAGCTCGTCATGGCACACGTCAGCATCATCGGGACCGGAAACATGGGACAGGCGATCGCGTCCGTCCTCACCGCGGGTGGCAGCACCGTCGAGCTGCTCGACCAGACCGACGCCCACAAGCCCGTCAGCGGCGACATCGTCGTCCTCGCCGTGCCGTACGCCGCGCTGACCGAGATCGTCGCGGCCCGCGGCGACCAGCTGGCCGGCAAGGTCGTCGTGGACATCACCAACCCGCTCGACTTCGAGACCTTCGACTCGCTGCGCGTCGCCGCCGACGGCTCCGCTGCCGCCGAGCTCGCCGCGGCCCTCCCGCAGTCGAGGGTGCTCAAGGCCTTCAACACGACCTTCGCGGGCACGCTCACCGCCGGCAAGGTCGGTCAAGTCGGCGACCTCGGTACGACGGTCCTCGTGGCTGGCGATGATTCCGAGGCCAAGGCGCTGCTCATCAGCGCGGTCAAGGCCGGCGGCCTCCGCGCGGTCGACGCCGGGTCGCTCAAGCGGGCCCGCGAGCTCGAGGCGCTCGGCTTCCTGCAGCTCACCCTGGCAGCTGCCGAGAAGATCAGCTGGACCGGCGGCTTCGCCCTCGTCGACTGACCCCTCGTACCCGACCCCGCACGTCTCGCCATCACAGCCTCGAGGAACAGCTCATGACCACCGTCCCGTCATCTAGCACCACGGCCCTCGCCGACGCCCGGATCCCGGCCGGGCACCCATTCGCGGCGCACCTGCGGAGGGTGGCGGAGGCCGAGCGCCGCGCTCCGCACGCGCTGTGGACGCCGGAGGACGGGCCGCTGCCCAGCCTCTACGTCAGCCACGGCGCCCCGATGCTCTTCGAGATGACCGGCTGGATGACCCAGCTGCACACCTGGGCCAGGGACCTCCCGAGGCCGAAGGCGGTCCTCATCGTCTCGGCGCACTGGGAGTCGGCGCCTCTGAGCATCAGCGCCACGACGCCTACCGAGCTCGTCTACGACTTCGGCGGCTTCGACCCGATGTACCACCGGATGCGCTACGACACCCCGGCGGCCACCGAGCTGGCGGCGCAGGTAGCGGGGCCGGGACGCCCGATCATGCCCCGCAGCAAGTGCAGGTTGTGCACCGCCACCGACGCGGCGGTGGCCTGGTGAGACTGGTAGAAGCCCTGCAAGACGGTGGAGAGCACGTTCTCGCTCTCCCCGAAGATGCGAGCTGCGGTGCGCAGGTCCTCGGGGTCGATGCCGCAGACCTCGGCCACGTGCTCGGGGGTGTATGGATCCACGGTCTCGCGCAGGTCGTCGAGGCCGATCGTGTGCGCGTCCACCCAAGCGCGGTCAATCCAATCGTGCACCAGGAGCTCGCGGGTGAGCCCGTTCATCAGCGCGAGGTTGGTGCCCACCCGTGGGGCGAGGTGCACACCTCCGGTGCGGTCGGCCTCCTCGGCGACGGCGGTCCGGCGAGGGTCGACGCAGACGATGCGGGGCGGGTCATCGCCGCGGGAGCGGTCCAAGATCCGGGTCCAGAGCACGGTCTGGGTCTCTGGCATGTTGTGGCCGTACAGGAAGATCGCGTCGCAGTGCTCGATGTCGGTGTATGAGCCGGGCTGGCCGTCCGCGCCGAAGGACTCCTTGAACGCCGCCGCACTGGTCGCGGTGCACAGTCGGGTGTTGCCGTCCATGTGCGGGGTCCCGAGCCCAGCCTTGCCGATCACCGCGAGGGTGTAGTACTCCTCCAAGAACAGCTGGCCGGAGGTGTAGAAGCCGTGACTCAGCGGTCCCTTCTCCTTCAGCAGCCGCTTGGACACCTCCACGATGCGACCCATGGCGGTCTCCCAGTCGGTCTCGACCAGCCGGCCAGCTTCCCGGATGAGCGGACGGGTCAGTCGGTCCGGAAACGAAGCCCACGGCGTGCTGCCGTAGAGCCCCTTCGGACCGAGCCGTCCGTGGCTGACGGTGTCGCCTGCCCGACCCCGGATGCCCACCATCCGGCCGTCCTTGACTGCGATGTCGGCGCCGCACCCGTTGCTGCACAGTAGGCACGCGGACTGGACCCACCGGTCCACTTCGCGGTCGGTGAGGCCCTCGTCCAGGTACTGGTCCACACGAGCCGGCCACACGCTTCCACGCGGGTGCGGAGTCGACTCACCGAAGACGTTCGCGACACGGTCCCATGACCTGTGGTTCTGCACCTGAGACATCTACCCACCTCTTCGAAGAATATGCGCTATCGCATGTATGCTCTCTAGCAACCAAAGCACGGGCTTCGAAGGGACACAAGGTGGCCAAGCAACTCCAGGCACCCACGCCGGCACGCGACAACCGAACGGGCGACCAAACGGACGACCTGGCCGACGCCCTCATCACCGTCAGCCGCGCACTACTCGGAATCGCCGTCCGATCCATCAACGCCGCGCCGGTCGAAGTGACCCTCGTTCAACACCGACTGCTTGTCCTCCTCGCAACCGGCGGTGACCAGACCGTCGGCGCGCTGGCCGTACAGCTCGAGGTCAATGCCTCCAACGCCAGTCGCCTGTGCGACCGCCTCCAGAAGCTGGGACTGGTCGGGCGTGACCGGTCCTCGCGCGACGGCAGGGCGGTGGACGTGTCGCTGACCTCTGCAGGACGGTCGCTCGTGGAGACCGTTCGGACGCACCGCCGAAACGAGGTCAAACAAGTCCTCGGCCGTATGTCGCGGACCCATGTCGACGCCACCATCAAAGCGCTCAACGCCTTCAGCGAAGCCGCCCACGAGGCAGGGGAGGCGCAATGGACCGCCTACGCACTCTGACGCCGCGCCGTGAGCGATGGAGGCGACTGGCCACTCGAGGGCCGAGTCAGCTTCTGAGGCGCCCGACCGCTCAGCCAGCAGTTTCTCGGCGCGAATGCCCAGTTCGGCGTGGCCAGAGAATCGACGCCGCTCTGCTGCGGTGGGTGTCCAAGCTTTACGCGGCCGAACTCGAATCCGGGCGCTAGATTCCCCATATGAGGTGGGTCAACTCGGGAGGTGTGCTGCTATCGCTGACGGTCGCCGCATTGGCCGGAGCGGGGTGTACGCCGATGGGATCTGCGGAGAACCGGAACGCGTCGCAGGCGGCCCTGGACTTCGAAGGTTCGCTAACCAAACCGGTCCACGCGTGCGCCCTCCTAGCGCCCGGAACCTTGGCCGAGCTGGAGCAGAGCTTTGGGAGGTGCGACAAGGCGCTCCCCGATCAGCACCTGCCGGTGGGCACCCAGGTCGCCGATGTGGATGTCTACGGCAAGGACGCCATCGTGCGCCTCGACAAGGACGTCGTATTCCTTGCCAGGTTCGATGACGGCTGGCGGGTGACCGCAGCGGGATGCACGCCCCGTCTGGACAGGCCGTTCACCTGCACGATCAAGGGACCGTGACATGCGCATCTTCTTCGTCGGCTACCTCGTCTTCATCACCCTTGGGCTGGCCGCCTGCTTTCTTTTGGGAGCTCTGCACCGATGAAGGGCGAGAAGGAAATCGAGACGAATGTCGAGAGGCGCATTGGGGCGTGGCTACGCGACCATAGCCTGACCCTTGCCTTCACGGGCTTGTTACTCGCCGCCCTGATCGGCCAAGCACTGACCGGCGTGGCCGGCTACAACGAACAGGCCCGAGACGCGCAGCTCCCGACCCTGACCCTGCTGCAGTACCTCACCTCTTCACAGTTCGCGGTCGACGTGGCCGAGAACTGGCAGTCGGAGTACCTGCAGTTCCTGCTCTACGTCCTGCTCACAGTCTGGCTCATCCAGATCGGCTCCCCGGAGTCGAAGAAGCCCGAACAGCGCGGCCGCAAGACCTTCGAGGAGCAGAAGATCGGCAGCTACGCCACGGCCGGATCTCCAGCGCCGGCACGCATGAGGGGATGGCGACTGAGTCTCTACTCCCACTCGCTGGGCCTGGTCATGGGCCTTGTGTTCCTCGGCTCTTGGTCCGCGCAGTTCGTCGCCGGTCGTAGCGCCTACAACGCCGAACAGATCCAAGACTTCCAGGCTCCCCTGACCTGGTCGCAGTACCTGCGGGCGCCAGACTTCTGGAACCGCACGTTCCAGAACTGGCAATCGGAGTTCCTCGCCGTAGCGACCATGGTCGTCTTCAGCATCTACCTGCGCGAGCGGGGATCCCCGGAGTCCAAACCCGTGGGTGTCTCCCACGAATCGACGGGCGTTGAAGGGTAGGGGAATGGCTCGTCGCCGGTGAGGATAACTCACACTTCGTTCCGATTGTGCCCGAGACCTCACCACTGGCCAGCGAGCCAACACCGACCAACCGAACTCTGGACCCCCGACCAAGTCCAAGCGCCCTACTTACTGAGTTCGAGCTCTACCCCAGAAGTGACTATATGTCGTAGTACTGACTGACTGACCCATGCTGACCTGCGCAAACGTCGAGGATTGATGGCGGGATGTACCACGCTTGTAACAACCTAGCGCGCGCCTGACGGTGATGGCGATGGGTCGGGCACGTCCTGGATGGTGGTCCTCACAGGCCGGACGAGCAAGCGCAGGGCTGTCTGTTCAGCCAGCCTGGCGACCTGAATTTGGTCCGAGGTTCCGAACATCGACGGCGTCGATGGGCCTCCACCGGCTTCAACCGGTCCGGATGACCGATCACCAGCTCGAAGCCCCGGTGGCTGACGTTGACCCCGCCGAACTCATGCAACTCGCGCCCTTTCGCCAGCCCAAAATCCAGGGCGCGCAGGTTCAAATCCTGTCAGCCCGACCGAGTTCATCGCATCAGAAGAAGCATGGAGAGGTCGGTCGTCAATGTGGCGGCCGGCCCTTTTGCTATGCATCTGCTGACGCAGACTTCCGGATGGCGCGCCGCGCGAGTTCGCCGGCAAGTGGCGAGCCGGGGGCCGTAACCTGCGGGGCTGAGTGGCTACGGGCCTGACTTTGGCAGCATGAGCGAGCGCCTGGCTCGTGAGCAATTGTGGGCGTCCAAGAGTGCGCACGAGCAGGCGCGCAATGCGGCGCGCGAGGAGCGCACCCTGCTGGAAGCGCAGGCGGCACGCTAGAAGGCATCCAAGACGCCACAGTGAAGGTCCAGCAGGCAACCCGCGACGTGCACGCTGAGGTGCAGCGCTTGGTGGACGAGACGGGCCGCGCTCAGCACCTGGCCGTGTGGGTAGCCATCGGCACGGGCCTTGGAGGTGCGATCCTCGGTGGGTTCGCAGGTGCAATTGCTGCTCGGTTTGTAGGAGCCTGATCGCAGGTCATTTGCGGGCGTACCCCTCAGCAGTCGTCTTCTCGCCACTCGCTCTCTCGCACCCACGGCTCACGGTCTTGGTTGATAGCGGACGCGGGGTACGTGTAGCTCACCCTCGCTTGGTCGCCGGAGACCTCGGCGTTGTAGCTCTCTAGGGCCAGGGCGTTGTCGTACAGCTCGCCAGCCTGGCCGACGGTGGCGCCGAATTGGTCTTCGCCCATCCGGCGTTGGCAGCGCTGAGAATTTTGGACTTGCATCGTGTCCCGAGGTACGGGCTCGTCTTCGTCACATGGAAGAACTGGTGATCACCGTGCCTGCGCGATGCCCAACGCCGAGAGACGGCGGTCGGAGATCCGGCCTGACCGCCTTCGTTGTTGATTGAGGCCGAGCAACCGAGGGTGGTCCGTCCGACATCTACTATTGGAGATAGTATCTAGTGTGCGTCAGTGCGGTCACCGCGGGCCGAGCTGGAGGAAGAGCGAGGTCATGGTGGGTTTGGCAGATGGTCGTCCAAGTCCCCGTCGACGTGTCGTCGGTTTGATTGGTGTCGGCGTCGGAGTGATCGTGCTGTTGAGATTGCTGTCGCGACGGTGGTGGCGCATCCGCGAGGCCTTCGGGCATCGCGGCGGGCTTCGCCATCTTGACCGGCTCGAGCAGGACGCTCAGCTCGAGAAGGCCGAGTTCGCCGACTTCACCGTCGACCGGTTCCCCGAGTTCGGTGCACCACCCGGCGTAGGCGCTAAGGCGCCCTAGTTGTTCTGAGCACGGACGTTGGTGACGCGGGGTCTCGACATAGGTGAAGGCCTCCGGTGAGGTGTGGAGCTACCACAGCAACCACTCTCACCAAGAGGCCTTCATGACCCACGCTATGTCACCCCTATCCGAAACCGGTCGCCTCAGGCTCGCGAGGTGCGTGGTCGACCAGCGCTGGCCGCTGCGCCGCGCCGCGGAGCGGTTCAACGTCTCGGTCACCACCGCGCAACGGTGGGCGCAGCGCTACCGCGACCAGGGCCCGGCCGGCATGGTCGACCGGTCCTCCCGCCCACACTCCAGCCCCAAGCGCACCAGCCTCCGGGTCGAACACCGCGTCGTCGGGCTCCGGATCTCACGTCGCTGGGGGCCGGTCCGCATCGGCTACCGACTCGGCTTGCCCTCCTCGACGGTCGCCAAGATCCTGCATCGCTACGGCTGCCCACCGGTGGCCTGGACCGACCCGGCCACCGGCGCCCGGCTACGCGGGCGCCCAGCACCGCAGCGCTACGAGTGGGCACAACCCGGCGACCTGGTCCACGTCGACATCAAGAAGCTCGGCCGGATCCCCAACGGCGGCGGGCACAAGACCCTCGGCCGCGCCAAGGGCCGCCGCGACCGCAAGCGCGGGATGGGCTACTGGTACATCCACACCGCCGTCGATGACCGAACCCGCCTTGGCTTCAGTGAGCTCCACCGCGACGAACGCAAAGAGACCGCCGCCGGGTTCTGGCTCCGCGCCAACGCCTACTACGAATCGGTCGGGATCACCGTGCAACGAGTGCTGACCGACAACGGCGCCTGCTACCGGTCCAAGGACTTCGCAGCCGCCCTCGGCGACATCACCCACAAACGAACCCGGCCGTATCGACCCCAGACCAACGGCAAGGTCTGTGAACAT
>NZ_BDJE01000036.1 GCF_002117935.1 Nocardioides sp. PD653-B2
GCCGTCGCCGAGCTGCTCGACATCGCCGGGGTCAGCTTCGGGGTCCTCGGCAACGGCGAGACCTGCACCGGCGACCCCGCCCGCCGCGCCGGCAACGAGTTCGTCTTCCAAGGCCTCGCCCAGCAGAACGCCGAGACCTTCACCGAGTACCGGGTCAAGAAGGTCGTCTCGACCTGCGCGCACTGCTTCAACACCCTCAAGAACGAATACCAAGAGTTCGGCATCGAGCTCGAGGTCGTCCACCACACCCAGCTCCTCAACCGGCTCGTGCGCGAGGGCAAGCTCACCCCGATCAAGGACGGCGAGGGCGCCCACCAGCGCTCCATCACCTACCACGACCCCTGCTTCATCGGCCGCCACAACGGCGTCTACACCCCACCCCGCGAGCTCCTCGAGATCCTCCCCGGGGCCGAGTTCGTCGAGATGGAACGCAACTCCGAGAAGTCCTTCTGCTGCGGCGCCGGCGGCGCCCGCATGTGGATGGAAGAGAACATCGGCGAACGCATCAACGTCAACCGCACCGTCGAGGCCATCAGCACCGGCGCCGACCAGATCGCCGTCGGCTGCCCCTTCTGCCGCGTCATGCTCTCCGACGGACTCACCGCCCAACAAGCCAAGGGCGAAGCACGCGAAGAAGTCGAGGTCCTCGACGTCGCCCAGATGCTCCTCGCCTCCGTCAAGGGCGAGGCAGGCGGGTCGCTCGCGCGTTCAGCTCACGGATCGGCGTGACGACGTCGGCGTACGGCTCGTCCCACGGGTCCTTCAGCCCCCAACCCCGCGCAGTGTTCTCGACATACCCGCACCAGTGCCAGCCCAGGAACCAGGGCTCAGCGAGCAGGGGCTCGAGCGCGGCGATGTAGTCCGCGCCCCGGGCCGCCTGCGATTCCAGTGCACTCGTCCGGTGCGGGTTGAGGGTGGTGGGCGTCCAGTTGCCGACATCGGCGAGGAGCACCGGCTTGCCGGTGTACTCGTGCCACGCCCGCAGGCGGCGCACCATCTCCTGGCGACCCTCCGCGGTCGGCTCCGGGAAGTACTGCACCGAGAGGACGTCGACGAAGTGCTTCATCGCGGTGAGTACCGCCCCGGGGATCCCCTTGTTCCCGTTGTAGCGGTCCCCGAGCACGAGGTGGTTCGGATCCGCGGCACGGATGTGCCTGGTGATGGTCTCGTAGTACCGGTAGGCGACGTCGTACAGCTTGATGTTGCGGGACCGCTCGTCGAGGCCGCGCAGGATCGCGAAGTCGGCGCCGCTGGCGTGCGGCAGCCAGGCGGGGATGTCGACCAGGAAGTAGCCGATCAGGTTCTCGCTGTCGACGTGGTCCACGCAGATGCTGCGGGCGAGGTACTCGCAGTAGGCGTCGAACTCCTCGGAGTAGACGTCGGGGAACCACGGGTGTCCGTTCCAGTCCTCGATCTCCGAGACGCGGATCTGGACGACGTAGGGCATCCCCGACGAAATCAGGTCCGCCGCAGACCACGGCAGCGAGTGGCCGAGGTCGATCGGCGCCCCGAACCAGTCGAGGGCCTCACCCCAGCCGCCGGTGACGTACTCCTGGGTCCAGCCGATCGTGTTGAAGCCCCAGGAGCGGAGGTCCTCGACGACGCCGTCGGCGATCCACGACCGGCGCGAGCCGTACCGCTGCTTCCACAGGTCGTGGTTGTGGGTGTACTTCAGGTTCGTCTCGTCGACGTGGTTGAGGCCGACGCTGACGAACGGCTCGCCCTGCGGGTCGACCAGGGTCCATGCGCCGTCGCTGTGGCTCAGTCGGAACGTCATCGCGCTGCACCTTCCGTTCGGTGGGACCGCTTGCTCACGGCGGCGTCCAGGTTCGCGTACAGATGCGAGTTGAAGTCCTGCATGATCTCGGTGCATTCGTACGGTTCGTCGAAGCGACTCTTGAGTCCGTACTTGCGCACCTTGTTCTGCATGAAGCTGCACCAGCCCCAGCCCACGACATAGCCCGAGGCGTAGGCCTTCTCGACCATCTCCACGTAGGCCTCGCCGCGCTCCTTCTCGTCCTGGACCCGCAGCTTCTCCCACCCTCCCTCGAACAGCGGGTCGTCCCGCGTCAGGAGGTCGTTGGGCGCCACGAACGCCGAGTCCGAGAGGAAGACCGGCTTGTCGCAGAGGCGCTGCCACGCGTCGAGGCTCTCCCGCATGATGTCGAACGGGTGGTACCAGTTCACCGAAAGGACATCGACGTACTCCCCCATCTCGGTGAAGACCACGGGCGGCGGCTCGGACGGTCCCGTCGGCAGCGTGTCCGCCCCCTCCACCAGGTCACCGAAGATCAGGTGGTCCGGGTCGTAGCGTCGGATGGCGTCGTGCGTGACCTGGTAGTAGCGACGAACGACGCGCCGCAGCGCCTCGTGGTCGTCCAAACCCTCCAGTGAGGGCGTGACCTCGCGGAACCGGGCGATGTCCCAGTGCGGCCGCGCGGTGTAGGCGTAGCCCACGAGGTTCGGGTCGTCGGCCAGCGGGGCACACCAGTACCGCGCCTGGTAGTCGCACCAGTCCTCGAAGTCCGTGCCGAAGACGTCCTTGTAGACCGCCTGTTGGTTCCATCGCTCGAAGCTGAGGAAGTCGATGTGCGGGATGTAGGGGAACCCGCTGCCGCGGTACTCGTCGGGCGTCCACTCCGGCGAGTGCCGCATCTGCGGGCTGACCCATTGCTTGGTCCAGGCCAGCGCGTTGAACCCCCACCCGCGCAGGGATGCGACGACGCAGTCGGAGATCCACGAGGAGCGGGACCCGTACCGCTCCCGGTACACGTCGATGCTCTCGGCGTACTTGAGCGCCGAGTCGTCGACATGCGCGATGCCGACGATGAAGAAGGGGTGGCCCTCGGGTGTCACCAGCCGCCAGCCGCTGTCGGACTTCTCGGTGCGGAAGAACCCCGTCGCAGCCAGCTGGGTCCGCAGGTCGCCGCCGTAGCGGTCGAAGCCGTCGCGCTCAGCCATCGGCCTGCTCCCGCCCGCGCTCGTGGACCGCGACGTTGAAGTCCCGCATCCGGCTCACGAGGTCGTCGTAGGGCTCGTCCCACGGGTCCTTGACGCCCCAGCCGCGCCCACCGACGTTCTCGACGTAGCCGCACCAGTGCCATCCGACGAGCCACGGCTCGTCGACGATCGCCCCGATCGCCGCCACGTAGTCCTCACCCCGCTCCGCCTGGTTCTCCAGGCCGCTGACCCGATGGGGGTTCAGCTCGGTGGGTGCCCAGTTGCCGAGGTCCGCGTTGATCACCGGCTTGCCGGTGATCTCATGCCAGCGCGCCAGGTCCTCGCGCATCCCTTGGCGTGACGCCTCGGTCGGCTCGGTGAAGTACTGCACCGAGAACACGTCCACGTGGGGTTGCATCGCACGGAGCACGGCCTCCGGGATGCCCTTGTTGCCGTTGTAGCGGTCGCCGAGCACGAGGTGGTTCGGGTCGTAGCGCCGGATGTGCCGCGTGATCGTCTCGTAGTACCGGCTCGCGACGTCGTACAGCTTCTGGTTGCGAGCGTCCCCGTGGAGACCCTTGAGCTGGGGGAAGTCATCGCCCGCCGCATGCGGGAGCCAGGCCGGGATGTCAACGAGGAAGTAGCCGATCAGGTTCGGGTCGTCGGCATGGTCGAAGCAGATCGATCGCGCCAGGTAGTCGCAGTACACGTCGAAGTCGTCGGAGTACACGTCCTTGAACGACGGATAGCCGTTCCAGTCCTCGATCTCCTGGACGCGAAGCTGGAGCACGTACGGCATGTTGGCGGTCCGGAAGTCGGCAGCACCCCAGGGCGCCGTCGAGTGGCCGAGGTCGATCGGGTCTCCGAACCAGTCCAGGGCCGTGCCCCAACCGCCGCTGATGTACTCCTGGGTCCAACCCACGGTGTTGAAGCCCCAGGACCGCAGGTCGTGGACGACGCCGCGGCGGATCCACGTGTCCCGGTCTCCGTACCGATCCCGCCAGATGGCGGCGTTGTGGGGGAACTTCAGGTTGGACTCGTCGACGTGGTTCATGCCGATGCTGACGAAGGCCGCACCGTCGGGGTCCACCAGGAACCAGCGTCCGGCGGACTGCTCCACCCGGAAGAAGCCTGTCGCTGGGAACCGCCGCCCGGCGTCCCCGCCGTAGGCACTGAACTCTGTCATGAGCCGATCCGCCCTTCTGTCTGACCGAGAACGTTTTATGTCGCTTCAGGACAGAAACAGTTCCACAAGACGTGTGCGCAGTGCAATGATTTCGACGTGCACGAATTCGACAGCTCCGCGGCACCACCGTTCGCCGCCGCGGTCCGCAGCGTTCTCACCGCCAGTCGAGCCCTCGTGGCGGTGAGCGCCCGGTCGCTGGCAGCTCTGGGCGAGGAGGTCACGCTTCCGGAATACCGCGCTCTGGTCCTCCTCGCACGGACCGGCGGGAGTCGCGTCATCGACCTCGCCGGCGCCATGTCGCTCAACCCGTCGACCGTCTCGAGGATGTGCGACCGACTGCTCCGCAAGGGCCTGGTCTCGCGCACCTCGGAGGAGAGCGACCGGCGCGCAGTGCGGTTGACGTTGACCGAGACCGGCCGCGCCCTGGTCGACGAGGTGACGCGCGCCCGCACCGTCGAGATCGAATCGATCGTCGCGCGGGTCTCCCCCGCCCACCGGGCCCTCCTGGTCGCCGGCTTCCAGGCCTTCGCCGACGCCGCCGGCGAGGTCGGTGATGACCTGTGGCCCACCGCGGTACTGGGATGGCTCCCCCTGCCCGGAGATTCCTCGGCGCCGGGAGAGGGCGGCTGAGCGGCTCGGCCGAGGGCGGTGGCGGTGGCGGGCCATGCGTCGCACCACTGGCCGGCAGCCGGTAGCGCTCGTCAGCTGCTGCGGGCGCCTGCCGGGTTCCCGGTCGGTCCGGGTTCGTAGTCGAACCAGTCGAACGCGCAGACGCCGCGCTCGGCGACCATCCCGATCACCCGGCCGGTGAAGCCGCCGGCCACCTCGGTGGAGAAGTAGCGGCCGTCGAGCTCGGCGAGGACCTCGACGACGCCGTCCCGCTCGACCGCCAACCGCACCACGTCCGGGCCCGGTAGCTCGCCCAGGCCGCCGGGCACGACGGCGTGCGGTGACACGTCGACGACGAGGACGGCCTCCTCCTCCCAGGCACGGGCAGCCACCTCGACCTCCGCAGGGCCGATCCGGGCCCGGCAGACGACCCGGCCGTCGCCGACGAGGATGGCGACGTGGTGCCGCTCGTCGATGCGGACCGCCAGGCCGCCCACCCCGCGCCGGGCGTCGACGCGGGTCCGGATGCGGCAGGCGAGGTGCTGCTGGCGGCGCCCGACGAACGCGGGGCGCGACCCGTCGAGACCGTCGTCGGTGGCCGAGAGCACGAGCCAGCCCGGCCGCTGCGAGGTCGAGGCGAAGGACTCCGGACGGCTGCGCGGGGACACCCACACCGGCGCCAACGCAGGCTCGTCGAAGTCGTCGCGGACCGTCTCGTCGTCGCGGGCGTCGACGGCCCAGGACACGTCGACGTGATCCTCCACCGGTGCCGGGACGGGCCAGCCGCCGCGGAAGTCGACCGGGGTCAGGAAGGTCTCACGCCCGAGCACATGGAACTGGGGCGTGCCTCCACGAGGCCGCACTCCGAGCACCAGCGCCCACCACGTGCCGTCCGGCGCGCGGACCAGGTCCGCGTGGCCCGTGCTCTGGATCGGCCGCTGCGTGCTGCGGTGGCTGAGCACGGGATTGTCGGGACATCCCTCGAAGGGGCCTCCCGGCCGGCGAGCGCGGGCGACGGAGACCGCATGGCCGCGCTCCGTGCCGCCCTCCGCGATGAGCAGGTACCACCAGTCGTCGACGTGGTACAGGTGCGGCGCCTCGGGGTAGGCCAGCCCCGACCCCGACCAGATCGGTCGCGGCTCCTCCAGGAGCAGCCCCTCCTCCGGGTCCACGCGAGCCTGCAGGATCTGGTGGAGGTAGGTGCCGTCGGGCTCGGTGCCGGCCCAGGTGAGCCAGCACTCGTCGCCGTCCCAGGCCAGGTCCGGGTCGATTCCCCACGCCCCCGCCACGGGGACCGGGTCCGACCAGGGACCGGTGGCGCTCGGCGAGGAGAGGATCACCACCTCGGGGCGCGAGGTGAGGCTGGTCGCGATCCAGAACCGCCCGCCGTGGTGCCGCAGCACCGGGGCGAACACCCCGCCGGATGCCGGCACGGTCGACAGGTCGACCTGGCCGGGCCGTTGGAGCGCATGGCCGATCGGATGCCACCGGACCAGGTCCCGGCTGTGGAAGAGCGGCAACCCCGGGAGGTACTCGAACGACGAGCAGGCGAGGTAGTAGTCCGCGCCCACACGACACACCGACGGATCCGGGTAGAAGCCCGGCAGCACCGGGTTCGGCCAACGGCTCCCGCCACCCCGGACCCCGGTCACGACGAGACGAGCCGCATCCGCACGGTGGCGTCCGCGCGGAGCGGGCTGACGAGCAGGCCACGTTCCTCGACGGTCGCCGACGCGTCGAGCAGCTCGGCCACCTCGTCGACGCCGGCCAGCAGCACCCGCCACTGAGGAGAGCCGACGCCCTGGACCTCGAGCCAGTCGCCGGCACGACGGACGACGAAGGTCGCCGGGTCTCCCTGTCGGGGCGCCGGCACCGACACCGTGCGCTCCCCCTCGACGGGGCCGAAGACCTCGAGCGTGACCCCGTCGCGGTAGTCGTACTCCGGCTCGTCGTCGCGGCCACCGACCGGGATCACCGCTCCCGGCCGGACGAGGAGCGGCAGCGTGGCGAAACCGTGCCGCTCACGCACCCACCGTGGACCCTCGACCACGGCGCCGGTGAGGTAGTTGGTCCAGCGCCCCTCCGGCACGTAGAAGTCGACGTCGCCCTCGTCATCGAAGACCGGCGCGACGAGAAGGTCCGGTCCGAGCAGGTACTGCCGGTCCAGGCCCGGGCAGGCGGGGTCGTCGGGGAACTCCAGGACCATGGGCCGCAGCACCGGGATGCCCTCCTCGTGCGCCTCCCGCGCGGCTCCGTAGAGGTACGGCATCAGCCGCATCTTCAGGCGCGTGAAGCTGCGCAGCACCTCCACCGACTCCTCGTCGAAGATCCACGGCACCCGGTAGGACTCGCTGCCGTGCAACCGGCTGTGGGAGGACAGCAGCCCGAACGGCACCCAGCGCTTGTAGAGCGCGGGGGTCGGCGTCCCCTCGAAACCGCCGATGTCGGCGGTCCAGAAGCCGAAGCCCGACATCGCGAGCGACAGCCCGCCCCGCAGGGACTCCGCCATCGACACGTACGACGGCTCCGGGTCGCCGCCCCAGTGCAACGGGTACTGCTGGGAGCCGACCGTCGCCGACCTCGCGAAGACGACGGCGTCGTCGTCGCCACGTCGGGAGCGGATCGCCTCGACGACGGTGCGGTTGTAGAGCAGGGGGTAGTAGTTGTGCATCAGGTGCGGGTCGGAGCCGTCGTGCCACTCGACGTCGACGGGGATCTGCTCCCCGAAGTCGGTCTTGAAGCTGTCCACCCCCAGGTCGAGCAGTCCCTGCAGGTGGCCGGTGAACCAGTCCCGCGCCTGGGGGTTGGTGAAGTCCACGATGCCCATCCCGGCCTGCCACGTGTCCCACTGCCACACGTCCTCGGTGCCCGCGCGGCGCACCAGGTACCCGTGGTCGCGGGCCTCCTCGAAGAGGTCGGACTGCTGGGCGACGTAGGGGTTCATCCACACCGACACCCGCAGACCCCGCTGCTTGAGCCGGGCCAGCATCCCGGCGGGGTCCGGGAACGTGCGTCGGTTCCACCGGAAGTCGCAGAGGTGGAACTCCTGCATCCACAGGCTGTCGAAGTGGAAGACGCTGAGCGGGATGTCGCGGGCAGCCATCTCGTCGACGAGCCCGGAGACGGTCTCCTCGTCGTAGGACGTCGTGAACGACGTCGACAGCCACAGGCCGAACGACCACGGCGGTGGCAGGCCCGGCCGCCCGGTGAGCGCGGTGTACTTGCGCAGGATGTCCTTGGGGTCGGGGCCGTAGATCACGAAGTAGCGCAGCACCTGCCCGGGCACGCTGAACTGGACCCGGGAGACGACCTCGGACCCGACCTCGAACGAGACCCGGTCGGCGGAGTCGACGAACACGCCGTACCCCTGGTCGGTGAGGTAGAAGGGGATGTTCTTGTAGGCGAGCTCGCTGCTGGTGCCGCCGTCGTCGTTCCAGCAGTCGACCACCTGGCCGTTCTTGACGAAGGACGTGAACCTCTCGCCCAGGCCGTAGACCGACTCGCCCACTCCCAACGCGAGGCGGTCGAACGTGCGGACGCCGTCCTCGGTGCGCGCCCGCCCCATGCACTTGCGGTCACTGGAGGTGAGGGTTTGTCCCCGTGCCCGGAAGCGAAGCGCCCAGTCGTCGCCGAGGTCGGCGTGCACCGACAGCTCTCCCGTCTGCAACACGGCCTCCGCCGCGTCGACCGTGATCTCGACGGGGTGGTCCGATCCCGACTGCAGCGCGAAGCGCGGGCCGCGCTCGCGCCCGCCGAGGTGGTTCGCGACGGTGACGGCGACCACGTCGGGCATCGGCGAGGAGCACTCGACGGTGACGACCGGACAGCTGACGGAGTCGCCGACGCCGCGGAGCCGCCGCGTGGGCACGTGCACCCGGAAGCTGCGCTCGGCGGGCACGACGTCGTACGCCGCGACCGCGTGGTCGAGCGTGACCTCCGGCCGGATGCGCCAGTAGCCGTCATTGAACTTCATCGCGCACCTTCCGGCCGTCCAGGACAGCGGCGCGCAGGTCGTCGGTCCCGTAGCGGGCCATCAGCTCCTGGTGCGACCAGATCGTGACGGCCGAGATCCACGGGAAGCAGGTCTTGTTCCCCTCGCCCTTGCCCCGGCCGCCGAACTCGGTGCCCACGAACATCGGGTCGTCGGCCCAGCACCAGCTGATCAGCACCCCCTCCTCCTGCAGCCCCGGCCGGGCGTAGCCCCAGTCCTTGCCGGGCAGCGCCACGTTCTCGTTGCACGCGTTGAGCAGCAACACGGCGATCTCGAGGAAGCCCTCGTCGGCGCCGAGGCGGGCCAGCTCGACGAGGTCGGGGACGGCGATGACACCCATCGGGTGCACGTAGCCCGCTCCCGGCGCGTCGCAGCCCGGCCAGCCCGTGCTGCGGAAGCCCTGCTCGGCCAGCGTCGAGCCCTCCGGGAGCGGGACGTCCCAGAGCCAGACCCAGGAGCACACCAGCCAGGCACCGACGGTGGCGCGCTCGAGGTAGGTCCTCTCGCCGGTCGCACGGTGCATCTCCAGCTGGCCCCGGAAGGCGAAGATGATGCTCTCGTGGTCGACCAGCTGCGGCCGGGCGTACATGCTGTCGTGGATGCCGCCGTTGAACTTCAAGCCCTCGACGAAGGTCGTGTACGCGAAGTCGGTGGCACGACGCGCGACGCCGAGCCACTCGTCCGCACCGGTGAGGGCGTGCAGCTTCAGCAGGAACGGCACGACGGTGGCCGTCGACGACGTGCGCTGGACGTCGGTCTGGCCGAACCAGAAGTCGGGCTCGGTGAGGGGTCGGCCCTCGAGGTCGTAGGCGCGGTACCACGCGCCGTCCTCCCGCTGGGCATCCGCGAGGAACCGCGCGAACCGGCCGGCCGCCTCCAGCCACGCCGGGTGCTCCACCCCCTGGGCGCGTTCCAGCTCGACGGCGAGGAGCAGCGCGTCGTACTCCTCGGCCAGGCAGCGCAGGTAGGTGCCGTCACGGCCGGCGAGCGCCTCGATGACGGGCCGCAGGTGCTCGTGCAGCGGCCCCATGAGGGTCTCCAGGTCCTCGCCGGGCTCGGCGTACGCCAGCGGCAGCAGCAGTCCGGTCCACCAGCTGTCGTAGCGCTCCCGGTCCAGGTTGTAGAGGCCGTGGACCAGGCCGCCCGGGTTGCGCAGGGCGTCCTCGACGTAGAAGTCGACCACCGACAGGGCGCGGAGGCGGTTCTCCTGGGCGTCC
Source organism: Nocardioides sp. PD653-B2 (assembly GCF_002117935.1). Lineage (GTDB taxonomy): Bacteria > Actinomycetota > Actinomycetes > Propionibacteriales > Nocardioidaceae > Nocardioides. The sequence goes on from NZ_BDJE01000036.1 coordinate 9,944, forward strand.
TCCCGGTCGACGGCACGCAGGAGACAGCACGCGTTGAGCAGGTTCTGACCGGTGAAGCCGTACTGGATGACGTTGCTGAGCTGCGTCCCGTCCTGCGGGTGACAGTTGGTGACGAAGCCCGCGGCGGTGGTCGTCGCGGACCTGGCGTAGTACGGCAGGAGTGCGTCGATGCGCGCGTCCGTGATCACCTGCAACGGCGCCGTGAGCTCCACCGGGCGCGGCCGTAGCTGCGCCACCCGGGCCTGCCAGACGTCGCGGAGTGCGTCGTGCGGAGTGCTGGCGGGGCGCACGGCCAGGCCGTAGGACACGGTCAGCTGCTCTCCTGGGACCGCCGGCCAGTACGCACCCCACCCCGGCCGGGTCCGGACGACCAGGGCGTGCGTGCCGTCCGGCTCCACGAACGGGTAGGCGGCGGACAGCCGGCAGCTGCCCGCGGCCACCGGCTCGAGACCCAGGCTGCCGATGTCGGTGCGCTGCAGGAAGCGGCGCTGGCCGCGGACCCGGTCCGGCGGCGGGTCGAACTCCGGTGGGTCGACGCGGGAGACGGCCCAGGCCAGCTCGGACCGCGGCTCGTAGGCGAGGATGCTCAGCGCCGAGAGCCGGTCGTCGCGGTAGAACAGCGTCTGCGTGCCGGCGTAGTCGTCGACGTGGTCGCCGTCGAGGTCGTTGAGGTCGTACATCGCTCCCGGGGCGAAGAAACGGAAGTCCTCGAAGGTCGCGTCCACCGTCGGAAGGACCTCGAGGACGAGGCGCACCCCCGCGCCGTCGCTCGGAGCCTCGGTCACCGCCAGGCTGCGGTCGACCCGCCACTCGTCGGCTGCCACCCTGCTCCAGGTGTCCTCGACGCGGCAGTGCACGCCGTGGTCGGCCCTCACCAGCGCCGTCCCCACGAGCAGGTCGTCGCCGGTGGCGGTGACGTCGTCGTACCCCACCGCGACCCGCCCTTCCGTGGCGTCGGCGGGGGGCCCAGCAGGGTGCAGGGTGTCGACGACCACCGGCGCGGGCGCCTTGGCCACCGGTGTCTCGTCGAGCAGCCACACCAGACCCCAGCCCGACGCGCCGCGGTGGGGACGCAGGTCGATCATCGGCTGCCTGCCGCGGCACTGCCGCCGGTCCAGTCGCCACCCCGGGCCGGCATGCCGGTCTGGGAGCGCACCTGCTCCATGTCGGCCGACCCGTAGCGGTCCACGAGCTTCCAGTAGCACGACATCGCCACCGCGGGGATCCACGGGAAGCAGGTCTTGTTGCCCTCGCCCTTGCCCCGGTCGCCGAAGGCCGTGTCCTCGAAGATGGGGTCGTCACCGAGCCACCAGCTGATCAGGTACCCCTCCTCCTGGAGGCCCGGGGACGCGTATCCCCAGTCCTTCCCAGGTACGGCGACCGTCTGGTTGCAGCCGTGGAGCAGCAGCTCGGCGACGTCGACCATCGACGGGTCCTCGGCGAGGCCTGCGATCTCGATGAGCTCCGGCACGGCGATCACCTCGAACGGGTGCACGTACCCCGTCGCACAGGTGTCGCAGGCGCCGATCCCCGTCGAGCGGAAGCCGTGCTGCGCCAGCGTGCTCGTGCTCGGCAGCGGGACGTCCCACAGCCAGGTCCAGGTCGCGAACAGTCGGGCCGCTCGGATGGCGCCCACCCGGAAGTACTCACCGCCGACGGCACGGTAGAGCTCCAGCAGCCCGAGCATCGGGTAGAGGATTCCCTCGTTGTCGATGAGCTGGCCCTTGGCGTAGATCGGGTCGTGGATGCCGCCGTTGAACCGCACCGGGTCGACGAGGCGCTCGCGCACGAAGTGCCCCGCGCGCACGGCGGCGGCCAGGAACCTCTCGTCGCCGGTCAGCTCGGTCAGCTTCACCAGCGTGGGGATCGGCGTCGAGCTGGACGACTTCTGCTCGTACGGGGTCGTGCCGAACCAGATCTCGGGCTGGGTGAGCGGCTTGCCCTCGTGGTCGTACGCCCGGTACCACGACCCGTCGGGCTCCTGGACCCGCAGGAGGAACTCGCCGTACCGACGCACGGCCGCCAGCCACTCCTGGTGCTCGCGCCCGCGGTCGCGCTCGAGCTCGTAGCCGAGGAGAACCCCGAAGGCGCTCTCGGACATGCAGCGCAGGTAGGAGCCCTGGAGCTGCTGGAGCTGGGGGATCTCCTTCTCCCACTTCTTGTAGATCGGCCCCATGAGCTCCTCGAGGTCTCCCCCCGGCTCGGCGTACGCGAGCGGGAGCAGGAGCCCCGTCCACCAGCAGTCCATCTTCTGCTTCGGGGCGTTGTAGAGGTCATAGAACATCCCCGGCTCCGCGAGGTGCCCCTTGTCCACGAAGAAGTCCAGGGCCCGGACGCCGTGCGCCGTCCACTCGTCCTCGCCGAACCGCATCATGAGGTAGGCGTTGAGGGTGTTCTGCCCGGTGAAGCCGTACTGGATGATGTCGGCGAGCTGCTCGCCGACCTGCGGGTGGCAGTTCAAGACGTAGCCGGCCGGCGCGTTGGGGTCGACCGAGGCATCCGTCTCGAGGTAGTAGTGGTCGAGGGACTCCGCGCGCAGGCGCGTGATCTCGTCCAGCGACGCCGGGAGCTCGACCGGCACGGGCCTCAGGTCCGCGACGCGGCGCCGGAAGCTGCCCCACATGGCCTCGTGGAAGTCCGGGTACGGCTCCGCCCGGAGCTGGTAGGAGACCTCGAACGGGTGCTCGGAGGTCACCGGCCACATCGCCTCCCACGCCGGTCGCTCGACGAGCAGGAGCGCATGCGTGGACTCCCCCTCGTCGAAGGGGTAGCAGGCGTCGAGGAGCAGCTGCGGCATCGTGTCGTCCACCGGCTCGTAGCCGATGCTCCCGATGTCGCCGTCGTGGAGGAACAGGCGCTCCTTGTCGGGACGGTGCGGCAGCTCGTCCCACTCCGGGACATCGGCCCGGATGAGCGTCAGCGCGACGCCCCGCTTCTCGTGGTAGGCGGTGAAGCTGAGCGCGTTGAGGCGATCATCGCGGAACCGCATCTTCAGGCCCGGCAGGTAGTCGTCGACGCCGTCCTCGTCGAGGTCGTTCTTGTCGTAGACGGCGGAAGGAGCGAAGAAGCGGAAGTCCGCGAGGCGCCCGCCTTCGGGGAACGGGGTCGCGGCACGCAGCCGGAGCCGGACCCCCTCGGGGCCGCCGTCGCCCTCGACCGCCAGGGTGCGGTCGACCTGCCAGGTGTCGTCATCGGCTCGGGACCACCGGTCGCGGACTCGCGCCTGCGCGGACCCTCCGACCGGTACGGAGCAGGACGCCTGCAGGACCTCTCCGTCCCACTCGGCGTGCTCGTACCCCGCCTCGTGACGCGTCACCTGCTCGGCGCCCGCGGACCACGTCTCGAGGACCACGGGTGTCGGGATGCGCAACACCTCCTCGTCCCTCGCACCGCGGAGGCTCAGTGTCAGGGCGACACCGTCGGACGAGTCGTGGTGGGTGAGGTGCAGCATCAATGCTCCTTCGAAGTGGCGGTGGTGGGGGAGGTGCGGGCTGTGGGTGTTCAGCCGGTCGAACCGCCGACAGCGAGGCCCTTCTTGAGGCCTCGCTGGGCGAGGAAGGTGAAGGCCAGGACCGGCAGCACGTAGAGGGATGCGCCGGCGGTCACCGGACCGAAGTCGAAGCCCACGCTGGTGATCCCGCTGGCGAGCCCCACGGGCACGGTCTGTGCCTCGGGGCTGCGGGTGAGGGCGAGAGCGAAGATGAACTCGTTCCACGCGGTGATGAAGCTCAGCGACGCCGCCACGCTCACCGCCGGCAGTGAGATGGGGAGCGCGATCCGCGTGAAGATCGCAAACGGCCCGAGCCCGTCGACCTCCGCAGCCTCCACGATCTCCCCCGGGATCTCCCGGAAGAAGCCCTCGAGGATCCAGACGATCAAGGGCAGCTCGATCGAGACGTAGGTGATGATCAGCGCCCACGGGGTGTCGAGCAGGTTCGCCGACTTCATGAACAGGAAGTACGGGATCATCAAGGTGACCGGGGGGAACATGCGGGTGGCGACGATGACGCCGAAGAGCACCCCACTGAGCCGGTAGCGGAACCGCGCGAAGCCGTAGGCCGCGGGCGCCCCGAGGACGAGCGCGATCACCGTGCTGGTCGTCGACACCACCAGGCTGTTGCGGAAGTAGGACAGGAAGTTCCCGCTCAGCGTGACCCGGTACTGGCTGAGGGTCGGCGGGTCGGGCAGGAGGGTCGGCGGGATCGAGAGCAGGTCGCGGTCGTACTTGAACGACATCAGCGCGGTCCACGTGAACGGTGCGAGCACGTAGAGCGCGATCAGGACGAGCACGCCGTAGGTGAGGAACTTGCGACCGATGGCCATGTCAGGAGTCCTCTCGAGTGCGCAGCAACCGGAAGGCGACGAAGCTCAGCACCGCCACCAGGACCACGAGCACGAACGACGCCGCGGCGCCACCGGCGAAGTCGGCCCGCACGAAGGTCTGCCGGTAGATGAAGTTCGTGAGGACGTCGGTGGAGCGACCGGGCCCACCACCGGTGAGGTTGTAGACGAGGTCGAACATCCGGAACGCGTCGGCCATCCGGATCACGATGATGATCAGGAGCGCGGGGCGCAGCATCGGCAGGAGGATGTAGCGGAGGATCTGGAAGGACCCGGCGCCGTCGATCCGGGCCGCCTCGAACGGGTCCTTGGGGAGGTTGCTCATCGCGGCGAGGAAGACGAGGACGACGAACGGCGTGGCCAGCCAGAGGTTGGACAGCAGGATCGCGATGCGGGCGAAGTTGGCATCGACGAACCACAGCGGCGCCGTGACCCCGACCCGCTGCAGGATCGCGTCGATGGCGCCGTAGTCGTCCGCGAACAGGAAACGGAACTGCAGGCCGGCCACGCTGGGCGCCATCATCAGGGGCAGGGTCACGATGAGCCGGAAGACGCTCATCCCCCGCAGGTTCTGGTTGATGAGCAGCGCGATCGCGAGGCCCACCACGATCTCCAGCACCAGCGTCGTCACCACGAAGGCCACCGTCAGGAACAGGGCGTTGACGAACTCGGAGGAGTCGGCCAGCTCGCGGTAGTTCTCGAGCCCGACGTAGCCCTCCTGGCTGTCGGGTCGCAGCAGGTCGAACGACCGGAAGCTGAGGTTGAGGCTGTAGACCATGGGATAGCCGACGATGGCTGCCACCGCGAGCAGCGCCGGCAACGTGAACAGCACCCCGGTGGCGTGGCGCCGGCGGGCCGCCGCCCGGCGGCCCCGGCCCGCCGGGCGACCCCGGTCCGCCGGTGCGGCGGACCGGGGCACCCGGGCCTCGGAGACGTGCGGAGTAGATCCAGAGCCGTGGGTCACGATCGCCGTGGCCCTATCCGGCGACGATCTTCTCGATGTCGGCCTGGGCCGCGCTCAGCTCGTCTGCGGGCGAGTTCTGGCGCGTCATCACGTTGTTGAGGGCGAGCGACACCCGGTTGTGGATGTCCGGCCACTTGGGGTGCGACGGGATCGTCTCGCTCTGCGCGACGGACTGCGTCATCACGGTGATCGCGTCGGCGGTCGCCTTCGAGATCCCCGCGTCCTCGCTGATCGCCTGGGACACCGACTGGCGCGGGACCGGGTTGACGAAGGTCTGCCCCAGCTTCTTGGACATGTCCGGGCTCGCCGCCCACTTCACGAACTCGAACGCCGCGTCCTTCTTCTTCGACCCGGCGGCGATCAGGTAGCCCCAGGAGAAGACCTCGGCACACTGCTTGACCTTGCCGGGCTGCAGGGCGACCGCGTACTCGTCGACGACCTTGGACTGCGACTCGTCGGCGCCGAGCCCGAAGATGTAGGGCCAGTTCGGGCAGGTCGCCAGCTTGCCCTGCAGGAACAGGTTGCCGGTGTCGCCGTTGTCGAACCCGGCAGCTCCCGGCGGACTGGTCTTGTCGTCGTACTGGACCGTCAGCATGTACTCGAAGGCGTCCAGAGCGGGCTGGTCGTTGAACGTGACGTTCCCGTCGGCGTCGAGGACTCGTCCGCCGGCCTGCTGCAGGATGTCCATGAACTTCGCTCCGGGCTCGATCCCGTTCTTGCCCTCCATCACCGTCCCGTATATGTCGGCCGAGGCGTCGGTGAGGGCCTTGGCCGCCACCCGGTACTCGTCCCAGGTGGTCGGCGGGGCCGAGATCCCGGCCTGCTGGAACAGGTCGGTGCGGTAGTAGAGGACCGAGTTGTGGACGATGTACGGGAGGCCGTACAGCGTGTCGTCGACGGTGAGCGTCTCGAGCCCGACGGGCAGGAAGTCGTCGAGGTCACCGGAATCCACGTAGTCGGCGAGCGGCTCGAGGTAGCCGGCCGTCGCGAACTCCGCGACCCAGGGCTGGTCGCCCTGGAAGACGTCGATGACACCGCCACCGCCGATCGACTCGGTGAGGAACCGCTCGTGCATGTTGTCGTGCGGCACCTCCACCCACTTGACGGCGATGCCCGTCTCCTTCTCGAACGCAGCGGCGTTCTTCTTGTGGAAGTCGGTGTAGGGGGAGCCCTGCTCCGCCCCGACCGTGATCGAGTCACCGCCACCGCCTCCGCCTCCCGAGTCACTCCCGGAGCCGCATGCGGCGAGGAGGCTGCTGCCTCCCACCGCGGCACCCGCGAGCAGACCCGTGTTGACGAGGAAGTTGCGACGGCCGAGGGGCCGAGTCCCCCATCGCGGTCCCTGATTGATGCCTGGCATGCCCACTCTCCTTTCGACCCTCTGGCCCCGTTCGGAACGGTCCCGGCGGCGGCCTCGGCGAGGCGTGGTCGGGGCGTGACCCCGACGTCGTGTGACTTGTGCCACAACGATGGGATCGAATGTAGGCATACGAATTCACGCCGTCAACACCTGACTGTTCCGGCACCCGCACACGGCCGCGTAGAGTGGCGGCCGGCGGCGCACTCCACGCCTGCCGGCACCATTCTTCGAAGGGGAAAGCGCCACGTGAGCAACCGTGCTCGGCCCTCCTCACCTGCCGACCGGCCGGTGACGATGAAGGACGTGGCCCGCGCCGCAGGCGTCTCGCAGAGCACGGTGTCTCGCATCCTGAGTGGCACTCCCCTGCCGCTCTCGATCTCGGACGCCACCCGGGGTCGGGTGCACGCCGCGGCACGATCGCTCGGCTACCGGCCGAACCCGTTCGCCCGCGCACTGCGGGGTGCGCCCTCGATGCTGCTCGGCGCGATCGTCCGCGACATCACCGACCCGTTCCTGGCCGCCGCGACCGAGGCCCTGTCGCTCGACGCCAGGCGACTCGGCTACAACATCGTGCTGGGTCTCGCCCACGGCAGCGCGACCGAGGCGCTCGAGCTGGCCGCCGTCCTCGAGGCACGCCAGTGCGACGCCATCGTGATCCTCGGCGACATGCAGCACCAGCCCCAGCTGCTCGACGACCTGCGGGCCGCCGAGGTGCCGGTCATCGCCCTGTGGCAGGGCTCGGAGCTCCAGGACATCTCGGCAGTCAACGTCGACAACGCCAAGGGAGTGGCCGCAGCCGTCCAGCACCTGCAGGACCTCGGCCACGAGCAGATCGCGTTCATCAGCAGCCAGCTGCTCGGCGACATCCGCGAACGGCAGGCCGCCTATGTCGCGGCCGTCGGACCGGTCCCCGAGGGCTATCTCCAGCACGTGGCGAACTCGCCGGCCGGCGGCGCCGACGCGCTCGCCGCGATGCTCCGCCTGCCCGAGCCGCCGACTGCGGTGATCGCCTCCACCGACGTGGTCGCGATGGGCGTCCTCCACGCCGCCGCCGAGCACGGCCTGACCGTTCCGGACGACCTGTCCGTGGTGGGCTTCGACGACATCCCCCTGGCCCGCTTCTGCGTACCGGCGCTGACGACCGTGCGCATGCCGACCACCGAGATGGTCGCGGCGGCCGCCGGCCTCGTCGCCGAAGCGCTGGACCGGGGCCGCGAGCAGAGCTCACCCGTGGTCCGGCTGTTCGACCCCGAGCTCGTCATCCGCAAGTCGTCGGCGCCACCGCCGGCCCGACGCCGACCCGCCGCTCTCGACGGGCGGCCGTGGGAAGCCCGTTGACGCCCCTCATGTGAGCGTTAACATGGCCGAATGGCCGGACGCCTCCACGCTGCCCTCGACGCACTACCGCCCGGCTCGGTCGCCCTCGAGGGCGGCTTCTGGGCTCGGCTCCAGGACCTCAACCACACCGACATCATCGACCACTGCGCCACCTGGGCGGAGCGCATGGGGTGGATCGCCAACTTCGACGCGGCGGCGGCCGGGTCGGCGTTCGACCGCGCCGGCATCGAGTTCGTCGACTCCGACGTCTACAAGCTCCTCGAAGCCATGGCCCACGAGGTTGCGCGCACCGGCGACGAGCAGCTGGAGCAGCGCTATGCCGACATCGCCGACCGCGTGGTCGCCGCCCAGGAGGCCGACGGCTACCTGCACACCGCCTTCGGGCGTCCGGGCCAGCGGCCGCGCTACAGCGACCTGGAGTGGGGCCACGAGCTCTACTGCTTCGGCCACCTGTTCCAGGCGGCCGCAGCGCGCCTCCGGTCCGGACGCGAGGATCGCCTGACCGCCGCGGCGCTTCGCCTCGCCGACCATCTCCACGCCACGTTCGGTCCCGGAGGACGAGCCGCAGTCTGCGGACATCCCGAGGTGGAGCTGGGGCTCGTCGACCTCTACCGCGCCACCGGCCGGGACCAGGACCTCGAGCTCGCGCGCCTGTTCGTCGACCGCCGCGGTCGGGGGCTGCTCGGACCCATCGAGTTCGGCCCCGCCTACTTCCAAGACGACGTGCCGGTCCGCGAGGCCGAGGTCCTGCGGGGGCACGCGGTCCGGGCGCTCTACCTGGCCGCGGCGGCGGTCGACGTCGCGGTCGAGACCGGCGACGAGGCGCTCCTCCACGCCGTCGAGGCGCAGTGGAAGCGAACCATGGCCCGGCGCACCTACCTCACCGGAGGCATGGGTTCGCGCCACCAGGACGAGTCCTTCGGCGAGGACTACGAGCTCCCGCCCGATCGCGCGTACGCCGAGACCTGCGCGGCCATCGCCTCGGTGATGCTGGCCCGGCGGCTGCTGCTCGCGACCGGAGATCCGAGGTACGCGGACACGATCGAGCGCACGCTGCTGAACGCGGTCCTGTGCTCGCCGCGCGAGGACGGCCGGGCGTTCTTCTACGCCAACACCCTGCACCAGCGCACCGCCGGCGCACTGGCCGACGAGTCCGTGGCCAGCTCGCGCGCGCACGGCCTGCTGCGCTCGCCGTGGTTCGACGTCTCCTGCTGCCCGACGAACGTCGCTCGCACCGTGGCGAATGTCGGCGAGCTGTTCGCCACGGGCGACGAGTCAGGGCTCCAGCTCCACCTGTACGGCGACTTCAGCGCGGGCACCACGCTGGCGAACGGCGATCGCCTCGAGGTGCGGGTGCGCTCGGGCTACCCGAACGCGGAGCGCGTCGAGGTGGAGCTGCTCACCCCCCTCCCCGCCGCGAGCCGGATCGACCTCCGGGTGCCGCCGTGGACCGACGGCCGTGCCACCGTCGACCTCGGCACCGGCGCGGAGCCGGTGCCCGGGCGGCAGATCCGGGTCGCGGGTCCGCTCCCTGCGGGGACCCACGTCGTGGCCCGGTTCCCCATGCGTCCGCGCTTCGTCGCGGCCGACGACCGCATCGATGCGGTCCGCGGCCAGGTCGCCGTCGAGAAGGGTCCGTTCGTGCTGGCGGTCGAGGACGTCGACCTACCGTCCGGCGCGCACGTCGCCGACCTGGAGATCGACACCTCCACCCCGCCGCTCGCCACCCCCGACGGGGCCGACGTCCGCGTGCTGATCCGCCGACGACCGGACTCCCCCTGGCCCTATCGAGACCTGACCGGAGCCGAGCTGAGGGACGAGAGCCACGAGGCCGTCGTCGGGTACCGTCCCTACTACCGTTGGGGCAACCGGGGCCCGACCACCATGCGGGTCTGGACACCCCGACACTGAACACCGGACGCCCTCCCCCGGATGCGTCGCCGCACGACGAGAGGAGGCGATGCCGTGGCTGCCGATGACCACGGACCGATCCCGCCGCGGCGTCCCGTCGTCATGGCCGACGTCGCCCGCCGGGCCGGGGTGTCCATCCAGACCGTCTCCCGTGTCGTCAACGGCAGCCCGAACATCCGGGCCTCGACCAAGGATCGGGTCGAGCGCGCGGTCCGGGACCTCGGGTACCGCCCGAACCACCTGGCCCGCGCCCTGGTGACTCGACGATCGCGGATCATCGGCATCATCACGACGGCGGCCGGCCAGTACGGCCCCGCGAGCATCCACCGCAACCTCGAGGATGCGGCGAGGGCGGCCGGCTTCTTCGCCGGCTCGGTCGGGCTCGAGGCCGCGACCGGCGACTCGCTCGCGAAGGCCATCGAGCACCTGATGCGCCAGTCCGTGGAGGGCATCGTGATGGTGACGGGCCAGGCCGCGGCCCTGGACCTGGTGCGCAGCCAGGGGCTCGACGTCCCCCTGGTGGTCGTGGAAGGGGACCTGAGCCGGTCGGCCCTGGCCGTCGGCGTCGACCAGCACCGCGGGGCCTACGACGCCACCCGCCACCTGCTCGACCTCGGGCACCGCCGCATCGCCCACGTCGCGGGGCCGCCGGACTGGACCGAGGCGACGGCCCGGATGCAGGGATGGCGAGACGCGCTCACGGAGGCCGGACTCTCCCCGGCTCCCGCGGTCGTCGGCGACTGGACGGCCGCCAGCGGCTACCGGGCGGGTCGCGAGCTCGCCCGGGACCACAGCATCACCGCGGTCTTCGTCGCCAACGACCAGATGGCGCTGGGCGTGCTCCGCGCCCTGCACGAAGCCGGCCGCCCGGCGCCCGGCGACGTGAGCGTGATCGGGTTCGACGACATCCCCGAGGCGGCCTACCTGATCCCCCCGTTGTCGACGGTGCGGCAGGACTTCGCCGAGGTCGGCCGTCGCGCCATCGCCGTGCTGGCCGCCGCGATCGCCGGCTCCCGCACGGAGCCGGCCGGCCTGGTACAGCCCACCCTGGTGCCGCGGGCGAGCACCGGCCCGGTCGCGGACCGCACCCCGCGGGGCTGACGGCGCCGGCGCACGGACCCGACCAGCCCTTCTTGACCGACGCGATGTTAACGTTCACAATCGTGGCGTCCCCGAGGCTCCGACGGCCCACCGGGACGGCCGGACGGGTCGGCAGTCGGGCCCGCAAACCGACACCGAGGAGGTCTTCGTGACACGAGTGCAGTACGTCGTCGGCGTGGACTTCGGCACCCTCTCGGGTCGGGCGGTCGTCGTGCGGGTCTCCGACGGCCGGGAGGTCGGCGCCGCCACCCACGAGTACGCCCACGGGGTCGTCGAGCGCACCCTGCCCGGGAGCGGCCGGCGACTGCCGTCGGAGTGGGCACTGCAGGTGCCGGCGGACTACCGTGACGTGCTGCGCGTCGCCGTCCCCGCCGCCGTGGCCGAGGCCGGCGTCGACCCGGCCGACGTGATCGGCATCGCCACCGACTTCACCGCGTGCACGATGGTCCCGTGCCTCGCTGACGGGACGCCGCTGTGCGAGGTCCCGGAGCTCTCGGATCGACCGCACGCCTACGTCAAGCTGTGGCGTCACCACGCCGCCCAGGAGCAGGCGGACCGGATCAACCGCATCGCCGCCGAGCGCGGTGAGACGTGGCTGGCGCGCTACGGCGGGCTGATCTCCTCGGAGTGGGAGTTCGCCAAGGGACTCGAGGTCTTCGAGGAGGACCCCGAGGTCTACGCGCAGATGGACCACTGGGTCGAGGCCGCCGACTGGATCGTGTGGCAGCTGTGCGGGAGCTACGTCCGCAACGCGTGCACCGCCGGTTACAAGGGCATCCACCAGGACGGCCGCTACCCCTCCGAGGAGTTCCTCGAGGCCCTCGCGCCGGGGTTCGGCGGGTTCGTCCGCGACAAGCTGGACCGTTCCGTCCGGCCGCTCGGCGAGGCCGCGGGCACGCTGACCGCCGAGGCGGCGGCCTGGACCGGGCTGCCCGCCGGCATCGTGGTCGCGGTGGGCAACGTGGACGCCCACGTGACCGCTCCTGCCGCCGGCGCCGTCGACCCCGGCCAGATGGTCGCGATCATGGGCACCTCGACCTGCCTGGTGATGAACTCCGAGGAGCTCCACGAGGTGCCCGGCATGTGCGGGGTGGTCGACGGGGGCATCCTGGAGGGCAGCTGGGGCTACGAAGCCGGGCAGAGCGGCGTCGGCGACATCTTCGGCTGGTTCGTCGCGAACTTCGTGCCACCCGCCTACCACGACGCGGCCCGCGAGGCGGGCGAGTCCCTGCACGAGCACCTCACGCGCCTGGCCGCCCAGCAGGAGGTCGGCGAGCACGGGTTGGTCGCCCTCGACTGGGAGAGCGGCAACCGGTCGGTGCTCGTCGATCACGAGCTCAGCGGGCTGCTGCTCGGGATGACGCTGGGCACCCGCCCCGAGGACGTCTACCGCTGTCTGCTCGAGGCGACCGCGTTCGGCACCCGGGTGATCGTGGAGACCTTCCGCGAGCACGGCGTCGACGTCGACGAGTTCGTGGTGGCCGGCGGCCTGGCGAAGAACGAGCTCCTCATGCAGATCCAGGCCGACGTGCTGCGGCTGCCGCTCTCGCTGATCGAGTCGCAGCAGGGCCCGGCCCTGGGGTCGGCGATCCACGCCGCCGTCGCAGCGGGCGCCTACCCGGACGTGCGCACGGCCGCCGCGAGCATGGGACGTCGCCGCCGAGGCGCGTACCTGCCCGACCCGGATCGCGCCGCGTCGTACGACCGCCTCTTCCGCGAGTACCGGGAGCTGCACGACCACTTCGGCCGCGACGTCGCCGCGATGCGGCGACTCGCCGCGCTGCGGGGGGAAGTCGCCGATCGCCGGGCGGTGGTGCCGGTATGACCGCCGTGCGGGACGTCGCTGCGGTCGCCGCCGTGCGGACGGAGGTCGCCGCCCTGCATCGTGAGCTGATCCGCTACCAGCTCGTGGTCTGGACGGCCGGCAACGTGTCGGCACGGGTGCCCGGCCACGACCTGTTCGTGATCAAGCCCAGCGGGGTGCCGTACGACGAGCTGACGCCGGACAACATGGTGGTCTGCGACCTGGACGGCCGGGTGGTCGACGGCGACCACGCCCCGTCCTCGGACACCGAGGCACAGGCCTACGTCTACCGGGCCATGCCGCAGGTCGGCGGCGTGGTCCACACCCACTCGACCTACGCCACCGCCTGGGCGTCGCGCGCGGAGCCGATCCCCTGCGTCCTGACGATGGTCGCCGACGAGTTCGGCGGGGAGATCCCCGTGGGCCCGTTCGCCGGGATCGGCGACGACTCCATCGGGCGCGGGATCGTCGAGACGCTGTCGGGGAGCCGGTCGACCGCCGTCTTGATGCAGAACCACGGCGTGTTCGCGATCGGGCGCACCGCTCGCGACGCGGTCAAGGCCGCCGTCCTGTGCGAGGACGTGGCCCGCACCGTGCACATCGCCCGCCAGCTCGGCGAACCGGTGGCCATCCCCCAGCAGCAGGTCGACCAGCTGTTCGACCGTTACCAGAACGTCTACGGGCAGCGCTGAGCCGCGAGCGACCACCCGGCAGCGCAACCCACGGATACGCGAGGAGCACGAGTGAGCACTGACACCACGCCAACCGCCGAGATCTGGTTCCTCACCGGGAGCCAGGGGCTCTACGGTCCGGAGACGCTGCGCCAGGTCGCCGAGCAGTCCCAGGCCGTCGCGGCGCTGTTGGAGGCGACGCCGGGGCTCCCCGCCCGCGTGGCGTGGCGGCCGGTGCTCCTCGACAGTGCCGCCATCCACCGGGTCATGCTCGACGCCAACAGCGATCCCGACTGCATCGGGGTGGTGGCGTGGATGCACACCTTCTCGCCCGCCAAGATGTGGATCACCGGTCTCGACGCCCTGCAGAAGCCGCTCCTGCACCTGCACACGCAGGCCGAGGTCGCACTGCCGTGGGCGACGATCGACATGGACTTCATGAACCTCAACCAGTCCGCGCACGGCGATCGGGAGTTCGCGTTCGTGCAGAGCCGCCTCGGCGTCGCCCGGACGACGGTGGCCGGCCATCTGAGCTCGCCCACGGTGCTGGAGCGGGTGGTGCGCTGGGCCCGGGCGGCACGGGGCCGGCACGAGCTCCGGCAGCTGCGCCTGGCGCGTTTCGGCGACAACATGCGCGATGTCGCTGTCACCGAGGGCGACAAGGTGGAGGCACAGCTGCGCTTCGGCACCAGCGTCAACACCTACGGGGTGAACGATCTCGTCGCGGTCGTCGACGAGATCGGCGACGCAGAGGTCGACAAGCTCGTGACCGAGTACACCGACCGATACGACGTGGCCCGTGAGCTGCGTCCCGGAGGCGACCGCCACGCGTCGCTGCGGTACGGCGCGCGCCTCGAGCTGGGCCTGCGCGCGTTCCTCGAGAGCGGCGGCTTCGGGGCGTTCACGACGAACTTCCAAGATCTCGGCGGGCTCCGTCAGCTGCCCGGTCTCGCGGTCCAGCGCATGATGGCCGACGGCTACGGCTTCGGCGGCGAAGGCGACTGGAAGACGTCGATGCTGCTGCGGGCCGCGAAGGTGATGGCCCACGACGCCCCGGGCGGAACGTCGTTCATGGAGGACTACACCTACCACCTCGTCCCGGGCGAGGAGAAGGTGCTCGGCGCCCACATGCTCGAGGTCTGCCCGAGCCTGACGACGCGACGAGCCTCCCTCGAGGTCCACCCGCTGTCGATCGGTGACCGCGAGGACCCGGTGCGGCTGCGCTTCACCGCCGACCCCGGCCCGGCCGTGGTGGCGGGCCTCGCCGACCTCGGCGACCGGTTCCGCCTGACGGTCAACGCGATCGACGTGGTCGACCCCGACGAGCCGCTCCCACGTCTGCCCGTCGCCTGCGCGGTCTGGCGTCCCCGGCCGTCCTGGTCCGTCGCCACCGAGTCGTGGCTGATGGCAGGTGCGCCGCACCACACCGTCCTGTCCCAGGCACTCGACGTCGAGACGCTCGAGGACTTCGCCGAGATGACCGGCGTCGAGCTCGTGGTCATCGACGACGACACGACCGTGCGATCGCTGCGCCGCGAGCTGCGGTGGAGCGCCGCCTACCACCGGCTCGCCTCGCGGATGTGAGGCGAGCCGGTGGGGTCGGCCCGGTCGGGCCGGCCCCACCTCAGAGCTCGAAGAGCTCCAGCAGAGCCGGATCGCTGACGAAGACAGGCGTGCGCTCCAGCGGCGCGGCCGCGCGGACCGTGCTCCCTCCCGGGTGCCGCTCGCCGGTCCAGGCATCGGTCCACTCGACACCAGCCGGCAGGTAGACCGAGCGCTCGACCGCGCCCGGCTCGAGCACCGGTGCGACCAGCAGGTCGGGGCCGAACAGGTACTGGTCCTCCACCTGCCACGCCTGCGCGTCCTCCGGGTGGTCGACGAACAGCGGCCGCATCATCGGCAGCCCGTCGCGGGCGGCGACCCGCATGTGCTCGAGCACGTAGGGCTTGAGGCGCTCACGCAGCGTGAGGTGGTCCACGAGCACCTTCTCGGCGTCCGGCCCGTAGGACCACACCTCGTTGCCGCCGCCGCCGTGGTCCTCGGCACCGAACGGGATCCGCGGCTCGCGGTGGCCGTGCGCCCGCATGATCGGCGAGAACGTCGCGAACTGGAACCACCGCAGGTAGAGCTCTCGGTACGCCGGCGACTCCGGGTCACCGCCGTGGAAGCCGCCCGTGTCGCTGTTCCACCACGGGATGCCGCTGCACATCACGCTGAGGCCTGCGACGACCTGCTCGCGAAAGCTCTCCCACGTCGCCTGCACGTCGCCCGACCAGAGGACGACGCCCAGGCTCTGGCTGCCCGCCCACGCGGACCGGCAGAGGAGGACGATCTCGTCCTCCCCCTCGCGGCGCATGCCGTCGTGGAAGGCCCGGGCGTGCTCGCGCGGATAGAGGTTCGCCACCTCGAGACCGGGGCCGGCGGCGTACCGGAGGTTCTCGTAGGCGTGCGGGAAGATCTCCGGCTCGCAGGCGTCGAGCCACCAGATGCGGTAGCCGATGTCGTAGTAGCCGCGCTTGACCTGGTCCCACACGAAGGTGCGTGCCTCGGGCGACGTCGGGTCGTAGAACGCCACTCCCATGCCGGTCTCGTGGAAGCCCTTGTCGGGGAAGAGCTGGTGGAACGGCATGCCGGACTCGGTCGCGACCAGCATGCCCGCGTCCCGCATGTGCTCGTAGTTGCGTGACAGCGGGCTCACCGACGGCCACACGCTGACCAGGGGCCGGACCCCGAGGTCCTGCAGCTCGCTGACCATCGCCTCGGCGTCGGACCATCCGTCGGAGTCGAACTGCCAGTCACCGAGATGCGTCCAGTGGAAGTAGTCGGTGACGATGACGGCGAGCGGCAGCTCGCGCCGGGCGTACTCGCGGGCGACCTCGAGCAGCTCGTCCTGGGTGCGGTAGAGCAGCTTGGACTGCCAGTAGCCGGCAGCGAACTCGGGCAGCTCCGGCGCGTGACCGGTCGCGTCGGCGTACGCCGCCAGCACCTCGGCCGGAGTGCCGACCGTGACCCAGTAGTCGATCTGCCGGGCGGAGTCGGCGACCCACCGGGTCGACGTGCGGCCCAGCTCCACCCGCCCCACGGCGGGGTTGTTCCACAAGAACCCGTAGCCGCGGCTCGACAGGTAGAACGGGATCGACACCTCGCTGTTGCGCTGCACCAGGTCGACGACCGAGCCCTTGCGGTCCAAGCCCGACCCGGGGTGCTGGCCCAGACCGACGATGCGCTCGTCGTCGTGGGCGGCGAAGCGCTGCTCGACGCGGTGGGCGCCCGACGACCCCCGGGCGAACAGGCGGGACCCGGGCCACTGGAAGTGCGCCCGCTCCTCGCCGAGCACCTCCCGACCGCTGCGGTGGTCGGCGAACGACAGCAGGCCCTCGTCCGACACGGTGACCTCGAGGTTCCCGACGCGCAGTCGGCGCCCGACGGCGTCGATCTCGACGCCGGGCGGGGGCTCGGCCGGCAGCAGGGCGTGCGGCAGGTCGTCTCGGATCGACGTCACGCTGGCGCGGACACGGACCGAGTGCGGCCCCCAGGGCTCGATCCTGACGGTCTCGTGTCCGTCCCTGAGGACGAGGGCGGAACCGTCGACGGCGAGGTTGGGCATGGGTCTCCTGTCGGACTGGGGGTGGGGGGTCTCTCAGCCCTTCATCGAGCCCTGGCTCAGGCCGGAGACGATCCACCGGCCGAACACCAGGACGAGAATGACGAGCGGGAGCAGGGACGCCGCGGACGCGGCGAAGATGGTGCCGTAGGGCATCTCGAACTGACCGCCGAAGAGGGCGATCCCCACCGGGACGGTCTGGACGTCCGAGTTGGTGTTGAAGCTGAGTGCCATCAAGAACTCCGTCGAGCAGGCGACGAAGGTGAAGATGCCGGCCACGAAGATGCCGGGTACGGCCTGGGGGACGACGAGCTGGACGATGATGCGCCACGTCGGTGCACCGTCGATCTCGCCGGCCTGCTCGATCTCCTCGGGGACCTCGCGGAAGGTGTTCCGGAGGATCCAGATCGCGAAGGGCAGGTTGAACGCGAGGTACGGCAGCACCAGCGCCTGGTAGCTGTTGAGCCACCCGATGGTGCGCAGGCCGACGTAGAGCGGCGGGATGACACCGATCGGGGGGAACATCGAGATCGTCACCAGCCCGATGAGGATCGCCGCCTTGCCGCGCATCGCCGTGCGGGCCAGCGCGTAGGCCGCCGGGATCCCGAGCAACAGCACGAGCACGGTGGTCACCACCCCGACGATCACCGTGTTGATCAGGAAGCCCAGGAAGTCGTTCTCGCCGAACGCCCGCGAGAAGTTGGTCAGGCTCGGCGGCCACGGCAGCAGATCCGGCGGGAACTTGCCGAGCCCCTTGGGAGGCGTGAACCCGGTGATCACCAGCCAGATGACGGGGAGCAGGAAGAAGATCCCCAGGGCGTACCCCAGCAGGTTGGCCGGGCGCAGCGCCTCGGCGAATCGGGACCTACCCACGGTCGGCCACCTCCTTGGCGAAGCCGAAGACCTTGAAGAAGACGAGGGCCGCGATCAGCACCATCACGGTCGTCAGCGACGAGATCGCCGCACCTGCCCCGAAGTTGAGGTCGCCGAAGAGCACGTCGTAGGCGAGGACGCCCACCGTCTCCGTCGTGTGCCCCGGGCCGCCGTGCGTGAGGATGAACGGCAGGTCGAACAGGCCGAAGGACTGCAGGACGCGGAAGGTGAGCGCCGTGACGAGCGCCGGTCGCAGCAGCGGCAGCGTGATCGCGCGGAACCGCGCAACCGGGCCGGCCCCGTCGATCGCGGCCGCCTGGTACAGCTCGCGGTCGATCATCTGCAGACCGCCCAGGGCGATGATCGCCACGAAGGGCGTCGTCTTCCAGACGTCGGCCATCCCGAGCGCGATGAGCGCCGAGTTCGGCGTGCTGAGGAACGAGGTCGGCTCATCGATGAGGTGCAGCCACATCAAGAGGGCATTCGCGATGCCGTAGACCCCGTTGAAGATGTAGTTCCAGAGCTGGGCCGAGATCACGGTGATGACGGCCCAGGGCACGAGCATCGAGGCGATGGCGAACGACCGGCCGACCGTCATCCGGTCGATCACGAGCGCCACCGCGATGCCCAGCGACATCTCGATGATGACCGTGATCACCGTGAAGAGCACGGTGAACTGCACCGCGTGGCGGAAGACCTCGCTGCCGAGGACCGACTGGTAGTTCTCCGTGCCGACCCACGTGAAGGTGAACCCGTCCGGGCCGGCAGCCGGGTCCGTGAAGCTCATGAACACCGAGAAGGCGATCGGGAGCAGGGTCACGATCGCGACCACGGCCAACGCCGGGGCGACCAGCAGGTTGCCCTGCCGGCGCGAGCGACGGGCCCGGCCACCGCCTCGCGGGGGTGGAGAGGGTGCCGGCCAGGGGTCGAGGTTCCTGGCCGGCACCCGGTTCGGGGCGGGATCGAGGCGAGCACTGCCGAGGGATTCCATGTTCGGATCGATCCTTCCTGGTCCGACGACTACAGGGAGCCCTGGA
The DNA here is from genome assembly GCF_002117935.1 of Nocardioides sp. PD653-B2. Taxonomy (GTDB): domain Bacteria; phylum Actinomycetota; class Actinomycetes; order Propionibacteriales; family Nocardioidaceae; genus Nocardioides. Next base: position 28,948 of record NZ_BDJE01000036.1, read on the forward strand.
GCGCCGAGTTGATCTCCTTGTCGGCCTGCGCCAGCGCCTCCTCGATGCTGGTGCCGCCGGCGAGTGCCGAGTTGACGGCCCGGTAGACCGCCTGGGTGATGCCGGGGTACTTCGGGGTGGCGACCTGACGCGAGGCCAGCCGCAGGTCGGGCAGCACGCTCATCGGCTCGTTCACCTGCTGGATCTCCGGGTCGTCGGCGACCGCCGTCGTGACCGGGAGCACCTCGCCGACGGTGGCCATGATCTTCTGAGCCTCGTCACTGCCCAACCACTGGAGGAACTCCAGGCTCTCCTCGAGGTGGTCGGTGTTCGGGTTGATGTAGAGGTTGCCTCCACCGACGACCGACGCGCCCGGCCCCTCCGAGCCCTCGAACGTGGGCAGCGGGGCCATGCCGACCTTCCCGACGACGTCGGAGGAGTCCTTGTCCTGGGTGATGGCGTAGGCGTAGCCCCAGTTGCGCATGAAGACCGCGTCCCCGGCGTCGAACGCGCTGAGCGACTCGGCGGACTGGAACGTCGTGACCGCCTTCGGCGTCACGCCCGTGTCGATGAGCGAACGCATGAAGCTGAGCGCCTTCACTCCGGCGGGCGTGTTCATGGTGCCCTCGGTGTAGTCGTCGTTGACGACCTGACCGCCGGCGTCGGTGAGGTACTCGACCCAGTTGCAGGTCAGCTCCTCGGTGGTCGCGCCCTGGAACACGTAGCCGTACTTGGCCTTGCCCGAAGCCTGGATCTTGGCTGCCGTCTCGGCCAGCTCCTCCCACGTCTTCGGAACCGGCAGGCCGGCCTCCTCGAGCAGGTCCTTGCGGTAGTACAGGTAGCCGGCCTCGGTGAACCACGGGGTCATGTACTGGTTGCCGTCGACCTGGCCCTGCGCCGCGAGCGCGGGCTGGAAGGTGTCGAAGAAGTCACCGTCGATGTGGTCGCTCAGGTTCAGGGCCAGGTTCTCCTCCGCGAACTGGGCCGGCCACATGACGTCGCCCTCGTAGACGTCCGGCGTCGACGAGCCGCTGGAGATCTGGGTGGCCAGGGTGCCCCGCACCGTGTCCACGTTGTTCGGCCCGAGCTCCACCTTCACCTTGATGCCGGGGTGGGTCTCCTCGAACCTCTCGACCACCTTCTCGATCACCGGCGTGCTGTTGACGGGGATCGTGAAGAAGGTCAGGTTGACCGTGCCGCCGGCCTCGCTGTCGTCGGAGGAGGAGCCGCCGCAGCCGGCGAGCGCCAGCAGCGAGGCTGCCGTGACGACGGCGACGGCGGAGATCGGACGCAGACGCCCCGAGCGTCGCGGTGCCCTGATGGAGTGGAGTTTCATGGGTCTACCTTTCGTTTGGTGCGCGGGGCGTGGGTCGGTCAGGCGCCGATGATGGCGGGACGGAAGATGCGCTGGACCTCGGGCGGAGCCGCCTCGTAGGCCTCACGGGTGATGTGGTTGCGGTTCTCCAGGTCGTGCAGGTACCACGGTCGGTTGCAGATCATGGACAGCATCGGTCGCGGCTGGTCGGAACGGTTGGGCGTGCCGCGGTGCCACATCCTGAGGTCCCGGATGCTGATGGAGCCCGCCTTGGCCAGCATGGGGACCGGCGGCAGGCTCTCGGAGAACCTGCCCAGCGGCGAGCTGCGGCGAGCGTCGATGTCCTGGAACTTGTTGTGCACCGGGATGAGGTCGGTGTCGCCGATCAGGTGCGTGCCGTACGGCCACATCTCCGCCGGGCCGTTCTCCTCGGTCGAGTCGACGATGTGGATGTTCACCATCACGGCGTACGGCGGGGTCGGCAGGTCGCGCTCCGGGAACAGCGGGTCCACGTCGGAGTGCGGGTGCTGGTACTCCGAGCCCGGCAACGCGTTGTCCGAGGAGTAGAACGAGCAGACGAACTCCTCGCCGATGACCGGTCGCAGGAGGCTGGCCACGATGGGGTTGGCGATGAGCTCGGGGTCGCTGAACGGGTCCTCGAACGGGAGCAGGAAGCCGTAGCGGTTGGGTCCACGGTTCGGCGGGTTCTTCGACGCGAAGTCCTCCAGCAGCTCGAGGAACCGGGTCCGGAGAACGTCGATCTTCCCCGGATCGACCATGTCCTCGAGCACGACGTACCCGGACACCTTGAGCTGCATCAGGGCGTTCTCGAAGTGCTCCTGGCTCAGCTCACCGGAGGTGACTTCCTCGGCACTGATCTGCATGTGGCGGCTTCCTTCCTGTGCTTGGCTTGGTGGTCAGCGTCCGAGCGCCATGTCGCTGTCGCGTCGGACGAAGGTCGGGGGCAGGAGCACCGGGTCGGTGGCCGGCAGCGGCTCGATGCCTGCGGCCAGCACGATCTCGGCGGCCGCGCGGCCGAGCTCCTCCGCCGGGAACGAGATCCCGGACACGGCCGGGCGGGTGCCCGTGAGAGCGGACTCGTTGCCGATCGAGACCACGGAGACGTCCTCGGGGACCCTCCTGCCGAACGACACGAGGCTCTCGAGGACGTGCGGGACGGCCGGCTCGTTGAAGACCACGAGACCGGTCAGGTCCGGCTGGCGGACGAGCAGGTCACGGACCGCCCGGTCGGTGGCCGAACGGTTGGCTTCGCACGGCTGCATGCTCCACGACATGCCGTGCCGCTCGGCGGCCTCCCGTGCGCCCTGCAGCGCCCGGTGCACGTACGCGGTGCCGCGGTCGAACATGAGCTGCGGTTGGCCGATGTAGGCGACCGACGAGTGTCCCAGCTCGGCGAGGTGGTCGACGCAGATCGCTCCCGCTCGGTGGAGGTCGAAGTCGATGGCGGGGAGCCCCTGCGGGTCCTCGGGGATGCCGATCATCGCCACCGGGCAGCCCAGCGCTGCCAGGGTGTCGACGCGCTCGTCGTCGAGGCTGATCTGCAGCACGATCATGCTGTCGACCATGTTCGAGCGCACGACCCGTTCGATCTCGCTGGTGCCCCGGTCGGCGGTGAGGAGCAGCACGTTGACGCCCTGGCGCGACGACGACTCGGCGATGGCTCCGATGAACGGCAGCGCGGAGACGTCGTGCGGCTCCTGGAACGGCATCACCAGTCCGATGACGTTGGTGCGGCTCGAGCGGAGCGACCGCGCGCCGGCGTGCGGCCGGTAGTCGAGCTCGCGGATCGCCGTCTGGACCCGTAGCCGGGTCGCGGCGGAGATCGGGCGGTTGCCGGTGAGGACGTAGGAGACGGTGCTCGGGGACACCCCGGCACGCTGGGCGACCTCCGCGATGGTGGCGCTCACTCGGCTCCTTTCGATCTATTCGTCGAATATCGTCGTAACGATTCGACGATGTGTCTGGGAACGTTAACGTGACGGCTATCACGGCGCAAGACCCCCCTTCCAAAAAGTCAAAATTCGCCCGGACACCCCCTGGGACCTGCACAGATGCGGAATCGTCGCCCCGAAATGGGCTTATCGGACGGTCACCAGCCATGTCGTCGCATCAAGATGGGTGACGTCTGAGATCTGCTGGTGTTACGGTTTAGAAACCGATCATCGAATCAATTCGATAGGAGTGCGATGTCTGCGCTTTCCGTTCTCTTCATCGGCGGCACCGGCGTGATCAGCTCGGCCTGCAGCCGGGCCGCCGTCGACGCCGGACACCGGCTGACACTGCTGCGCCGCGGCTCACGCGACGTGCGGGCGGTGCCCGCCGACGTCGAGGTGCTGACCGCGGACGTCGGCGATCCCGCCCAGGTCCGCGAAGCCCTGGGATCTCGCCGCTTCGACGTCGTGGTCAGCTTCTTGGTGTTCCAGCCCGAGCAGGCGCGCGCCGACATCGAGACCTTCCGTGGTCGCACCGACCACTACGTCTTCATCAGCTCCGCGTCGGCATACCAGACACCGCCGGCCCGGCTCCCCCTGACGGAGTCGACTCCGCTGCGCAACCCGTTCTCCGACTACTCCTCCGCCAAGATCGCGTGCGAGCAGGTGTTCGTCGACGCCTACCGCTCCGAGGGCTTCCCCGTGACGATCGTCCGGCCCTCGCATACCTACGACCCGACCCACGTGCCGCTGCACGGCGGATGGACCGACGTCGCCCGGATGCGCGCCGGCAAGCCGGTCTTCGTGCACGGCGACGGCACGTCGTTGTGGACCCTCACGCACCACGAGGACTTCGCGGCCGCCTTCGTGCCCCTCCTCGGGCTGCCCCAGGTGGTCGCGTCGCCCACGCCCGCGACCGCTCTGGCCCGGGGGCTGCTCGTCGACGCGCGGCCACGATCCTGACCGATCGCGAAGACACGCGACGACGCCCTCGTCGCGTGGGGATGAACGGCTCACGCAACCACGCCAAGGTCCGGGCAGGGGGAAACCGGACGCTCGCTGAGGTGGTGTCCCCAGGGGCGCCCGGTTCTCCCCGAGCAGGGGTCAGGCGCCGGGCAGCCCGGTGCCGCACGCCGGCTGGTACGCCGGGTCGGCCGGGCCGTCGTGGGTCAGCGCGTCGAGCACGTAGGCGATCGCGGTGCTGCTCATCGGGATGAACACGTGCTCGGCGGCGTCGCCGGGGCAGGCGTCCTGGATGGTCAGGTTGGTGGTCCGCGGGCCTGCGGCGAGGAACGCCGAGGTGTACGGCACCACGACCTCGTCGTACCTCGTGCTGATCTGGGTGTAGCTGACGGCGCCGGGCGTCTCGTCGCCCTTGTTCAGCTTCGTCAGGAAGGCCGAGCCCGCCGCCTGCTGGCTGCAGGCCCGGCAGAAGCCGCCGGTCAGCGGGTTGGAGTCGTCGCCGGTGATGGTGGTGCCGTGGTTGGAGGGCGAGAGGCCGACCAGGTCGTCGACGACGGCCGCGCCACCGAGGAACTTGATGTAGTAACGCGGCATCATGCCGCCCTGCGAGTGGCCGACCATCGACACCTTCGCGGCCCCGGTGGCGTCGAGCACCTTCGTCGTGAACTTCTTCAGCACCTTCGCGGAGGCGACGATGTCACCGGTGCCGCGGTTGCCGTAGTCGAGCGAGAAGACACAGAAGCCCTCGTCGACCATCGCCGCCGACAGGTGGTCGAGCAGGCTCTTCCGGTCACCGAACGTGCCGTGCACGATGATCACCGGCTCCGGCCGCTGCGCGGTGGGCAGGCAGTCCCAGTCGTTGGCCCCCGTCGGCTCGCCGAACGGCGAGGTCGGCAGCGGCAGCGGGTCGGCGCCCGCCGGCGAGCTCACGCCGACCGCCACGCCGAGAGCGGTCGAGACCGAGACGAGCAGGGCTCCCAGGATCAGTCGCATGCAGGTCCAACGACCGCGTGCGACGTCGGTCACGTTCCTTCGGGAGACTTGCAGATGACCGTGTCGGACGGCGTGTACGACGTGTGGAACTTCTCGGTGCGCACCAGCTCGTCGCTGCCGGGCTTGCGGAAGAACCGGGTGACGTCGACGTCGAAGCCGTCGTAGCCCGTGTTCGGGTAGCAGTCCGGGGTGCGCAGCGTGCGCGTGGCGGGAGCCCGGAAGTTGTAGCGGGGTGACGTGCTGGTGGTGATGTCCCAGTGCTTCGTCGACCACATCGAGACGGTGACGACGCCCTGGGAGGACGGCGTGCTCGGGGTGACCTCGGCGGAGATCAGCACGCCGTACGGCGTGTCGTTGCGGAAGCGCAGGTCGACCGCGCCCCAGGCGACGGTCGCCTCGCGCCCGACCGGGTAGCGGTCGATGTAGAACGAGTGCGGCTTGTGCTCGACGTCCTCGAGGCCGGCGAAGAACATCGCGTTGAACGTGGTCGTCGCCATCTGCGAGACGCCGCCGCCGAGGTCCTCGGCGAAGATCCCGTTGCTGATGACGAAGCCCTCGGTGAAGCCGTTCTCCCGGGTCCGCTCGCCGACGATGTCGTTGAGCGAGAACGTGTCGCCGGGCTTCAGCACGGTGCCGTCGATGATCTCGCCGGCCCGGCCGATGTTGATGTTCCGGTACTCCGCGTAGGGGTAGTAGGTCGTGAACGTCGACACCCGCTCCTTGATCTTCAGCGCGCGGGCGTCCGCGGTCGTGAAGTCGGGCTCGTCGACCGTCGCCTCGACGTCCATCTGGCGCTCGCCGTCGGGCCGGGTGACCAGCTCGAGGAAGGCGTCGCTGACGTCGGCCGGGTCGTAGGTGACGCCCGGCTCGGCGGGGACGACCTGCGGCTTGCCGTCGACCAGGGCCACGGTGGCGTCGACGGGCGCACCGTCCTCGCTGACGCCGTCGTCGACGAGTGCCGTGAGCGCGTCCACGTCGAGGTCGGGCACCAGCGCGCCGTCCTCGACCTCCATGGCCAGCACGTCGCCGAACTCGGCCGGCCCGAGCTGGACCGGCGAGTCGCCGAACACCAGCGTCACCGGACCCGACATCGCGGGGTTGGCGAACTCGTCGAGCGCCACCTGCACGGCGGCGTCGTCGATCTCGGGCTGGGTGACGACGGTCGGGAGCTCGATCTCGGGATCCTCGGCGAGGTAGACGTCCTGGAGGGCCCGATAGGCCGCCTCCGCGTCGAAGGTCTCGCCCGGCTTCTGGTCCACGACGACGACGCGACCGTCCTCGAACCTGACGTCCCCGTCGCGCGTCGGGGTGCCGACCTCGTCGGCGAGCGTGTCGAGGGCCCCGTCGGCGTGGATCACCGCGTCCAGGTCGTCGCCCCCGGCCCAGTAGTCCCACAGCCGGCCGGGGCTCCAGCTCTGCTCGTCTCCGGCGACCAGGACGGAGCCTGCGTAGTCGACCGAGAGCCCGACCTCGTCGGGCACCAGCTCAATCGTCTCCCCCTCGTCGTCGACCACCCGGATCGACCGGTCGACCCGGTCGGCGAGCCCGTCACGCAACGCCTGCTCGGCCTTCGCGGGGGTGAGGCCGCCGACCTCCACGCCGGCGATCGTGGTGCCGCGCGGCACCTTGTCACCGGCGACGAGGTACGCCGCGACGTACCCGGCGGCTAGCAGGAGGAGCAGACCTCCCAGCATCAGCGCGACGACCTTCGCTCCGGCGGGCTCACGCGTGTCGGTCACGACGGCCATTCTAGGGATCGCGCCGGGCGGGCCGTGGCAGCGTGGCGACCCCGGCGACCAGGATCGCGATGCCGGTCCCCAGCAGGGCATAGCCCTGCCAGTCCTGGGAGATCAGGTAGTCACCCTCCGCGCGAGGGACGGTGAGCCAGCCGACGACCACCACCCAGCCGAGGACGAAGCCCATCCGCAGCCAGCCCGGCGGCAGCGCGAGCACCGTGACGACGGTGGCCGCGACGGAGAGCGCGAAGCCCCAGACCAGCTCGTGGAGGGCGACGGCCGCCACCGCGGTGACGGCACCGACGAGCAGGAGGACGCCCGCGGCGAGGATCCGCACGAGGGAGCGCCTAGATCCCGGCGAAGAGGTCGGTCTCGAGGCCGTTCTCGTCCAGCTTGCCGAGCTCGCCCTTGACGATCCGGTAGAACTCGACGCCCCAGGCGGTGCTGCCGACGTTGTTGGAGAGTGCGAAGAACGGGCCGTCGGTGGTGATCTGCGTCGGGTAGGCCCGCAGCGCGGCCATCTTCTTCTCGACGAAGTCCTGGGCGTCGACGGCCGCGGCGAGGTTCTCGTCCGGGGTCACGAAGTGCGGCAGCGGGCCGTCGGGGTCCATGCCCTCGAACGACGTCGTGTCGCCCGAGTCGCGCAGGGCGCGCAGCCCGGCACGCATCCGGCTCTCCGACATCGCGCCCCAGTAGATCTTGGCGATGTCCCAGGGCTCGCCGAGGTCGAGCCGGTACGACGGCACCGCGGCGAGCTGCGCGGCGTACATCGCGACCCGGTGGGCCTGGATGTGGTCGGGGTGGCCGTAGCCGCCGAACTGGTCGTAGGTCACCAGCACCTGGGGGCGGACCTCGCGGATGATCTCGACCAGGAGGTCGGCGGCCTGGGTGAGGTCCGCGTGCCAGAACGCGTTGGCGTGCAGGTCGTCGGCGGCGATCGCGTAGCCGTCCTCGTGCCACTTCATGCCGGAGTCGCGGTAGTGCTGGAATCCGCCCAGCCAGCGGTGGTCGATACTCCGCCCATCACCAGGGGCCAGCGCCTTCATGGCGTCCTCGATCTCGCCCTTGCGGTGCTCCCCGAGGCGGTCCTCCTGGTCGGCGGCGAGGTGCGCGAGCTCGGGCACCAGGATCTCGCCCATCTCACCGGCGGTGCAGGTCACCAGCGTGACGCCGCGGCCCTCGGCGACGTACTTCGCCATCGTGGCGCCCTGGCCGATCGACTCGTCGTCGGGGTGGGCGTGCACGAGCAGGAGGCGCTGGTCAGCAGGCATGAGGGGAATCCTAGGTAGTCGGGGACCGGTGGTGGAGGAACGACGACGTGCTGTCTCGACACCCCGTGGGTAACGCAACCACCTCAACCGCCGAAGTGACCCTTTATCTTCCGCGGCTCCGTCGGGAGCTCGATCGGTGGGACGGCGGGTGGGTCGTCTCCGGCGTCCAGCCAGCCGTCGTACTCGTCGACGAGCAGCTCGAGCACCGGCTCCGGGGCGTCGGTCAACACCGCCCAGGGGTGGCCCTCGTCGTCGTCCTCACCGGACAGCCGCTCCCGCTCGGCCCGGGCGCCGTACCCGCCCGCCACCAGCCGGGCGACGGCCGCCCGGGCGTCGTCCTCGTCGAAGAAGATGCCGCGCACGGGGTCCATCATCCCCACGCGAGGTGCTGGAGGAACGGCCGGTCCGGCTCGAGCCAGTCGACGTCGCCCAGCTCGTCGGGGCCGAGCCACCGGACGGCGTCGTGCTCGTGGGGCACCGGCTCACCCGCGACGATCCTCGCCAGCGCCACGCTCAGCGTGTGACCGGCTCCGATGGCGGCGGCACCGGGCAGCCAGGCCACGACCTCGACCGTGCAGCCGAGCTCCTCGGCGATCTCGCGGACCAGGGCAGCGTCCGGGGTCTCGCCCGACTCGACCTTGCCGCCCGGGAGCTCCCAGCGACCCGCCGCCTCCGGCGGCGTCGTCCGGCGCGCGGCGAGGACCCGGCCGTCGCGGATGATCGCTGCTCCCACGACGGCGCGCTTCCCTGACACCGGGCCGACGCTACCGTTCCCCCGTGCACCTGACCCGCACGGCCGCGCTGACCGCGGAGATCGACGCGCTCGCGACGCGGCTCGGAGGCCGCGTCGGCCTGGGCGCGGTGCTCGGCGATCTCGACCGGCCGCTGCGGCGCACCTGGGCGCCCTGCCTGACCCCGCACCGGGCCTGGACCTGGGACCGCGCGGACCGCCGCGACCGGCGCTGGTGGCCGCAGGGCGTGTCCGTCGCGGCGAGCGGCCGACGGGCTGCGGTGTCCTGGTACGCCCAGGGCGGTGGGGTCCGGGTGTCGTTCCTGGACCTCGACGAGCGCCGCTACCGGCACGTCGAGCTGGTGGTCCCCACAGACACCGGCTCCGCACCGCTGCGGGCGCACGCGGGCGGCATCGCCTGGCACGGCGACCGCCTCTACGTCGCGGCCACCCAGGCCGGCCTGTGGGTCTGCCACACCGACGACGTGCTGCGCGGGCCGGACGGCTACCTGCTGCCGGTGAGCCACCGGCTGGCGCCGTCGGAGCCGTTCCGCTTCTCCTTCGTGGGGCTCGACGGCTCGAGCGAGACGCCCCGGCTGGTGCTGGGCGAGTACGGCCCCAGCAGCGCTACCCGCCGGCTCGCCCACGTCGCGGTCGAGGGCGGTGCCGTGGAGATGATCGAGGGCGGCGTCGTGCGGGCCCAGGGCGCCGTCCGCGTGGGCGAGCAGTGGTACGTCACGGCCTCCCACGGCCCGAAGATGCCGGGCTCGCTCTGGAGCGGACGGCTCGGCGACCTGCGCGAGCACCGGTACGCCCTCCCGATGGGTCCCGAGGACCTCGCCCACGACCCGGCCGGAGACCGCCTGTGGACGGTCACCGAGCACCCCCACCGCCGGTGGGTCGTCGCCGTCAAGCGCAGCCGCTTCTAGCCCGGTGGTCGAGGAGGTTGCGCAGCAACCGTCGCCCCGGTGGTTGAGGAGGTTGCGCAGCAACCGTCGACCCGGTGGTTGAGGAGGTTGCGCAGCAACCGTCTCGAAACCCCCGCAGCCCACGAGCCGGCGTGGCCTGCGGGTGGAGGAGAAAGGCACACTGGCGCCGAGCACCAGATCGGCTGTCCAGACAAAGCAAAAGCGCCACCAGAAGGTGGCGCTTGCTTACCGAGTGTCAGGGATCGCTTGCCCTAGGGTGAGACAGGCGGTCCGGACCATTCTCGCGCAGCGGCAAACAGAGAATGGCCCGGACCGCGTCTGTGTGTCCCGACTTCAGTGGTTCAGCTGTACGGGGGTTGCGGGAGCAGGGCCCCCTGGAGGGTTGGCCCCGGGACAGTCACTCAGCTGTCCCGGGACCCGCCCGATATGACCTACAGGGTCACTTGATCTTTTCCTGGTTCTGGGCCGCGTGGGTCGTGGCCGTCTCGGCAACCTTCACGAGGTACGTCGTGATCTGGTTGCCGTTCTTGTCCTTGATCTTGAAGTTGTGGTTGCCCGCGCTGCCCAGCTTGTGCTGAGCAACCTTCTTACCATCAACGAAGACCTTGGCGACGAGCCCTTCGGCGATCGGCTTCGCGTTGACCTTGAGGATGTCCGTGTTGCCCCTCGAGTTGTTGCGGAGCTGCATGCCGATGAACTTCTTCTTCGCACCGAAGACCACCGTGTCAGACACGGTCTGAACCTGCTCGCCGTCGGTGATCACGGCGTTGACGTTCGCAGTGCCCTTCGAGTTGCCGATCACGGTGTAGAAGGCCTGACCGTTGGCGTTGGTGAACCGCTCGACGTCCGAGGTCTGGTCGCCAGGACCAGCAACCGCGAACCGGACGGACAGACCCGGGATCGGGTTGCCCTCCTGGTCGATGGCCGTGACGGTCTCGGTGACGGCGGAGCCAACCGGCACCCTGCCCTCGGGGTTCGAGGTGATCGTGAACGTCGAGGCGGTGAAGTCCACCGAGTAGAACTCGGCGTCCGTCGAGCCCGCGACGGTCTCGGTGCCCGCAGCGGTCGCGCCGGCCGTGTTGGTGTACTTCAGCGTCTCGGTGGCCCACGTGCCGGTCACCGTGTAGGTGCCGCCGCGGGTGGCGGAGACGTCGAACTCACCACGGTCGTCGAAGTCCGACACGGCGGTCGCGGAGCTCACGCTGGCGTCCGGGTCGTCAACCGACAGGGCGACGGTCTCGCCGCCGACGAGGTTGCCGAACTGGTCGGTCGTGAACACGTCGTACCGCACGTCGTTCGTGATCGGCGACGGGTCGGTCGGACCGCTCTGGCGGTCGGCCGGGGACTCGACGAGCTTGACCTCACCACCGTTGATCGGGTCCGAGCTGTCCCAGTCGTGGGTCGCGGTCTTGGAGAGCGAGGCGACGGTGGCGGTGACGGTCGAGGTGACCATGCCGTCGTCGTCGAAGCCCGCGTCGCGGCCGATCGAGGTGAGCACCGTGACCTGGCCCGAGCCGTTGGTGGTGACGGTGAGGCTCTTGCCGCCGTCGGTACCGAGCACCTTGTAGTCGGGGGCGTCGGCGCCCGCGACCGTCGGCAGGTTGGTGGTGCCGTCGGTGAAGAAGCCGTGGTCGAGGGTCAGGTTGACCGTGGCGTTCGACACCGCGTGGGACTCGTCGCCCGGCGTCGCCGGGTCGTCAGCCGTCTTCACCGTGATGGTGAAGGGCTTGAGCTCGCCGGGAGCGTCGTTGGCGGAGCCGTTGAGGTCCGTCGTGGCGCCCGGGGCGACCGTGACGGTGGCCGGGGTGACATCGGCGAGGAAGTCGACGTCGAGCGTCGCCGGACCCTCGTTCGGGTCGTCGGAGTCGGTGGTGCCCGCGACGGTGTTGGCCGTCAGGGTGCCCGACTCCGGGGTGTTCGGCGTGGCCGCGTCCTTGACCGTCACGGTGAACGAGCCGTCCGCGCCGGTCGTGACCGTGCGGGTGGCGGCCGTGGTGCCGTTGGCCAGGACGATGCCGGCGTTGCCGCCACCGTTGGCGTAGTCGACCTTGACGCTGCGGCCCGGGAGACCCGTGCCGTCGGCCAGCTCGAGCGAGCCGGTGGCGTCGACCGAGCTGCCGATGACGGCCTGGGTCGGGTCGCCGTTCTCCCACATCAGGTCGGACTCGCCGGCCTTGACGGTGAGGACCTCGGCCTCGGCGACGGCGCCGTTGCCCAGCGGGTCGGCGTCCAGGCTGGCGTGCAGCACGTAGGTGCCGTCGATGTCAGTCTGGCCGGTCGGGAAGGCGATGTTCGCCTTGCCGGTGCCGTCGGTCACCGTGGTGCTGGTCACCGGGCTGGCCGGGAACCGCTCGGTCGCCGGGCTGCCGTCGAACGGGGTCTCGGTCCAGTAGTAGCGGACCGTGCGGCCGGCAGCGGCGACGTTGTTGCCCTGCTGGTCCTTGATCTGGACCGTGATGTCGTCCGTGCCGACGCCGTCCGAGTCGTTCTCCTCGACGTCGAACGCCGCGCCGTCACGCGAGGTGGCGGCCAGCGAGGTCGGGGCAGCGGAGTACTGCGTCACCGTGACGGTGTCCGACTTTTTGTCGCCCAGCTCGGGCTCGAAGGGGTCGGAGTCGTCGGTGTTCGCGTAGTAGTACGCGGAACCCGCGTTCTGCGCGAAGGGCGCCTGGCCCATGGCGTCGGTGTACTGCGCACCGCCACCGTTGGAGCTGCGGACCTCGGCGCCGGCGATCGGCTGGCCGTTCTGGTCCACGACCGTGACGGTCACGTTGGCCGAGGAGCCGGCCGGGACGTTGGTGCGGTCGGCGGTCGCGGTGACCGTGGTGATGGTCTGCTTGTAGAGTCCGAACGCCTCGGCGTCCTGGGTGACGTCGGTGGCGCGGACGAGGAGCTCGTCACCGGTGCCGTAGTCGTAGCCGGTGATGTCCATGACGCCGGTCCACGTGCCGGTGGTCGCACCATCAGCGGTCGTCGAGGTGGCGGTGCCGCCAGGGGCGAACGCGTGGGCGGACGGGTCCCAGAAGGCCAGCGCCGGGGCGGACGCCGGGTCCGAGGCGGTGCCCTTGACGATCACGTCCTGCTCGGTGTGGCCGGCGTACTGCTGCTGGAAGACGCCGACGCCGGTGCCGTCCGTGATGTTCACGGTGTCGGCGTTGTTGTCGACGGCGACCGGGTTGTTGTCGACGGTGTCGACGACCGTGGTGCCGTCGGCGGCGAGGCCCGTGGCGCGGATCGTGAGACCCGTGGCGCCGGCGAGGCCGGCCGGGTTCCACTCGGTCGAGAACGCGCCGTTGTCGTTGCGCGAGACCGTCGCGATGGTGTTGAAGTCGGTGCCGTTCAGCGAGTACGAGAAGCGGACCGTCGAGATGTTCGCGCCGCCGATCGCCTCGAGGCGAACGGTGCTGTCGGTGCCGTCGTTCTGCGCCGAGACGGTCGTGCCGGTCGGCGTCGCGAGCTCAAGCGTGTTCGCGTCGGTCACCGAGCTGTTCAGGGAGACGGCCGAAGCCGAGGTGGCGAGGAGCGGAACGCCCGCGATCGCCAGTGCGGAGACGGCGGTAGCCGCCAGTCCCCGCTTGATGCCGCTGCTGATCATGCTGATTTCCTTCCGGAGTGAATAGGTCGAGACGTTCTCCCGACCCAGTACATGGGGCCCGAGAGCCCCGTGCTCGACACCCGTACGGATCCCGAGTGCCAAGTGGCAGCCTAAGGGATGAGGTCCGGATCACGGTGCCGTTGTTGCACTGTCGCGACAAACCTGCAATAAATGAGACCGGGGCCACCGAGGAGGCGTATACGTCCGGCCCGCGGGAATCGGGGGATCGGTGACAGACGAAGGCGCGCCGGACGACCGTAGCGGTCGTCGTCGCGGTCGACCTCAGCGGCTCCCCGAAGACCCGCATCCGCTCAGCTCCGGTGTTGTGGGGTGCGACCAGCGCGTCGCCTGGCTGCTGACCGTCTCGCGGGTGCTCGGGCGTGATCCGGAGCTGGCCCGCCGCGACGGTTTCATCGCTGCGCTCAAGGCGCGCGGCGTCCCGGTCGACACCTCGCGGGTCTCGCGCTGGGAGTCGGGTCTGCAGCCCCTGCCCGCACGCGTCGTCGCGACCTACGAGTCGGCGCTCGGGCTGACCGAGGGCTCGCTGGTGGCGGTCGCCGGCGGTCTGCGTCGCTCGTTCGGCGCCGGCCCGTCGCCGCGCGAGTCAATGCACGACACCGAGTTGCCCGAGCCGGAGCTGAACCGGTTGCTCGACCTCGCCGAGTCGAGGCGAGCGACAGGCGCCGCATGGCTCCAGCTGGCCGACCACCTCAACCGCTACGACCGGGTCTTCCTGCGCGAGCACGACTGGACGGCGCTCTGCGGCACTCTGGTCACCGAGCTGGGGTCGGCGGTCGGTATGGGCTACGTGCGCCGCTACGAGGCCGCGGCCGCCTTCATCCGGCACCCGAACGCGCGACGACACCTGATCATGGCGGTCGGGCAGTTCGTGACGGATCCCGACACCCAGGTCGTTGCACCGGTGCTCAACCTGCTGAGCGAGGTGCCGGACTCCGCCGCGGCCGCGCTCACGCTGCGGATGCTGTCCGCCGACAGCGACAACAAGTACCTGCGCCGTGCCGCGTCCTCTGTCGCTGCCGTCAAGCTCGCCCGCGGCCACTTCGACGAGGCCGCGCTCCCCCGGCTCGAGTCGCACGTGCTCGGCGCGCTGCGGCGCGGCGAGTCTCTCGACGGGCGCCTCGACTCGTTCGACCTCGCCGTCCGCCTGCCCGACAGCTCCTGGGAGCGGGTGGACGGCGGCCTGCGGACGCGCCGCGCCCACGGGCACGTCGTGCAGGCCCGCAACGGGGACGAGCTCGTCCCGGCCGCGCGGGCAGCGTCGCTGGTCGCCGACCTCGCTCCCGCCATCCAGGCCGACACCCCGACCCATCACCCTCAGGAACCGGACCTGATGTTGCGGCGCCTGCTGCGAGAGGCGCTGCTGCACTCCCACAAGCCGCGCCGTCACCACGCCGCGCTGCTGATCGCCGCATCGCCCTATGCCCCCGCGACGGCGCGCCACCTCCTCCGGGTGGCTGCCGACAACAACGACCTCCTGGCAGCCCGCGCGTGGACGGTGCTGATGCGGGTCGGCGACGGTGGCCAGCGCGAGGAGGTGGTCCACCGAGCCCTGGTCGAGGCGAGACCGTCGATCCGCTCCCGGGCGCTCGTCAACGTGGGCCTCGGAGGCCCCTTGCAGGCAGAGCAGAGCCACGCCGTTCTCGCGCGGTTCGACCGGGCCAAGATGCTCGAGCGGCACGCGGCCCTCTTCGCGCTGGGCATGGCAGGTGCGCCGGAGCTGGACGTCCTGGCGAAGTCGGACGACCTCGAGACACAACGCGGCGCCCTGTGGTGGCTCACGCAAGGGCCGGCCATCCACGACCGCGACGTCGTCTCGCCGGCCTGACCCCGACCTAGGGCATGCGGGGCTGCCGCGCCAGCTGGCGGCTCTGCGCGACCAGGCGCCCGGTCGAGTCCCAGACCTCGCAGTCCTCCTCGAACATGCCTCCGGCCATGTTGCGGGTGGCGTGTCGGACCTTGAGCCAGCCCGGCGCCGGACGGGCACGGACGTGGGCGGTGAGCTCGAGGGTCGGCGCCCAGCCCGGCATCCCGAGGTCGAAGGTCACCGGCGGCAGCGCGTCGACGACCGTCAGCAGCGAGATCGGGTCGGGCTCGCGCCCGTCGACGAGCCGGAACCACGCGCTGAGCTCACCGTTCCCGCTCGGCTCTCCGACCGCCCACCCCATGTGAGCAGGGTGGAAGCGCATGTCGAAGCGGTCCATCAGCTTCGCGATCTTGCGCAGCTCGGGAGGCGCCATCGTGTTGGGCACGCAGTCCGCGGGCGGCGGCAGCACCGGCTCCTCCGCCGTCGTCCGGACGTCGTCACCGAGCCGGCCCAGGTCGCCGTACGTCGCGAGCGCGGTGATCCGGGGCGCATCACCCTGGCGCAGGTCGGCGGCGACCGTCGACACGCTGCCCCCCGCACGCCGGACGTCGACGCTCACCGTGGCCGGGCCGGGCGCGGCTGCCGACAGGTAGTAGGCCGAGATCACCAGCGGGTCGGGTTTGTCCGGGAGGGTGTGGCGGATGGCGTTGCCGATCACCGACAGCAGATAGCCGCCGTTCACTCCCCCGCCGACCACCCAGCCGTCGGCCAGCTCGGCGGAGTAGGTGGTGTCGTCCTCACGGACGACCGCGATCTGGCCGTCGAACTCGTAGGTCACGCGGCGAGCCTAGAGAACAGGAAACTGCGGCAGCATGGGCCCCATGACCGACCGCAAACCGCGCTGGGTGTACGACGCGGGCTCCGACCCGGACCCGCGCTACACCCTCGCCAACGAGCGCACCTTCCTGGCCTGGGTGCGGACGTCGATCGGCCTGCTGGCCGGCGGCGTGGCGCTGCACGCGCTCGGGCTCCCCGACTCCGACTGGCTGCGCACCACGCTCGCGGTGCTGCTCGTGCTCTTCGGCGGAGCGACCTGCGCCTTCGCGCTGGTGCGATGGGCCCGAGTCGAGCGCGCGATGCGGACAGACCAGCCGCTGCCGGCGTTCAGCCTCGGGTTCGTCATGACCGGGGCTGTCGTCGTGGGTGCCGTCCTGCTGGCGGTCGCGTTCGTCTGAGGGCTCAGCCCTTGCTCGTGCCCTTGCCGCAGGTGAACGTCGCCGTCAGGTGCGGGCCGGGACCCTTGACCCCCATGGTGTCGGCGTCGACCGTCGCGCTCGTGCCGTTCCCGGCGACGTCGAGCCCCGTGTCGGGGTCGGCCGTCGTGTACGTGGCGCCGTCGATCGTGAAGTTGGCGCTGGTCGGGAGGTCGTCCTTGCCGGCGTACACCGACAGCCGGTCCTCACCCTTGGCGAAGTCGTAGATCGTCGGGCCGGCCTGGTTGGACGAGCTGCCCTTGCCCTTCCACGACGCCTGGACGGCTCCGGTGATCTCGATCTCGGCGGTGCACTTGCGGTGGAAGACCTTGTCCGGCATGCCCGAGTCGGAGGCTGCCGCGGACGAGGGAGAGTCAGCGTCCTTGTCGCTGTCACTCCCGGAGCACGACGACAGCGCCGTCACGGCGCAGAGGGTGGTCACGGCCAGGATCCATCGGGGAGAACGCATGCGCGGCAGTCAAACATGCTGGTCCGAGGCCGTGTCCAATCGGGAGCGGCCAGGACGCGGCGTCGTTCGCGAGCGTCATGGGGGTCGCGGTCGCGGCGCGCCGGCGGCCCCCTGGGTGCCGCCCGGGGCGCCTGGTGGCACCATCGACGGCAACCTGCTGACGGTGGGAGCCACGCTCGGTCTCCCGGTGCAGGTCGAGGGGTCGCCGGCCTGTGTCGGCGACCCGCACGTCGCTCGGGGAGACGGAGAGGTGTCGCAGACCGCGATGGGGCAGAACTGTGTGCGTGCGGCGATCGTGCTCCTGGCGGCCCGCTCCGGGATGGACCTCGCCGAGGTGCGCCGATGAGCCAGCTGCCCCCCGAGAAGTCACCGCCCGACGGGTTGGTCGAGGCGTTCTGGGAGTACGAGCGGGCGCTGATGGACAACGATCTGCCGGCGCTCGACCGACTGTTCGCACCCGGCCCGACCACGCTCCGCGGTGACGCCGACGGGCTCCTCGTCGGTCACGACCTGATCAGCGCCTTCCGCGGCACCCGCGGCGGGGCGCCCGCCCGACGGATCCTGCAGACCCACGTGCAGGTCGTCGACGCGGAGCACGCCCTCGTCGTCGCGGTCACCGAGCTCGAGCGCGGCGGCCGCGGCCAGCAGACCCAGCTGTGGGCGCGCACCGCCGACGGCTGGGCGGTGACCGCCGCCCACGAGTCCGTGCCGGCACCGGCCCTCGACACCCGGATCTGGCGGGTCGTCGGCGACCCGCTGCTGCCGCCGACCGCGCGTGGCGTCCTCGACGGCGAGAGTGTCGCGGTGAAGGACCTCTACGCCGTCGCCGGGCAGCGGGTCGGCGCAGGCAACCCCGCCTGGCTCGCCGAGGCACACGTCGAGCCCCGCAGCGCCACCGTCGTCGAGGCGCTGCTCGACGCGGGCGCGTCCGTGCGGGGCATCGCCCGCACCGACGAGTTCGCCTACTCCCTGGCCGGGACCAACGCCCACACCGGCACTCCCCCGAACCCGAGGGCGCCGCACCGGATCTCCGGCGGCTCGACGTCCGGCTCGGCGAGCGCGGTGTCGCTCGGCCAGGCCACGATCGGCCTCGGCACCGACACCGGAGGGTCGATCCGGGTGCCCGCTTCCTACCAGGGCCTCTACGGGATCCGCACCACCCACGGCCTGGTCTCGACGTACGGCGTGCTGCCGCTCGCCCGCTCGTTCGACGCGGTCGGCTGGCTCACCCGCGACGCCGCACTGCTGGCCCGGGTCGGCGACGTGCTGCTGCCGCCCTCGGCGGCAGGCCCGGTCCACGACCTGGTCACCGTGCCCGGGCTGAACGCACTCGCCCAGCCCGACGTCGCGGCCGTCGTCGACGAGCTCGCGGGCGGTGCGACCCGCGAGTCCTGGGAGCTCTCGGCGCTCCCCATCTGGTCGTCGGCCTTCCAGGTACTGCAGGCGTGGGAGGCCTGGCGCGAGCGCGGGCCCTGGCTGACGACCCGGCTCGACACGCTCGGGGCCGACGTCCGCGGCCGGTTCGAGGCGGCGGCGCTGATCGACGACGAGCGCGCGGGCGCGGCGGCGCGGGTCGTCGACGACGCCGGCCGGCGGATCGGCGAGCTGATCGGTGACCGGGTGCTCGTCCTGCCGTCGGCGTCCTCGGTGGCGCCCACCCCGGGCGAGGGGCTGCAGGCGGTGCGCGACGCGACCATGTCCCTGACCTGCCTCGCCGGGCTCGGCGGGCTGCCCGCGGTGAGCATCCCCCGGACCACGGCCGACGGGCTGCCCGCGGGCGTCTGCCTGGTCGCCGCGTCCGGGCGTGACCGGGACCTGCTCGCGCTGGCGGTCGAGCTGTCCTCCTGACGGTGGCGTCGACACCCGTCGCGAAGTCCGGACGGACGGTGCCCCCGCCGGGCGACCCGGCCGGGAGTGCGTGGCGCGATCCGGTGTTTGCCACGACCCCCCGAAGGGCAGGTGGTGACGGCCATCACCACGAACAACCGGGGGAACCATGTCTTCCAGCTCGCGGCGGCTCTCCGCCATCACCGCACTGCTCCTCCTCCTGGGCGCGCTCGTCCCGGTCCTCATGACGGGACCGGCCGACGCTGCCGGCGCCCTGAAATGCGGGAAGTGGACCTACGACTCGGGGTCGTCGACGCAGTACCGCTCCTGCGTGAAGGTCACCAAGATCAGGCCGATCGTCAAGCAGGACGGCAACTACCTGCTGCACAACAGCAGCCCCCGCCAGACCGTGAAGGCCACCTGCGCGTGGGACCACTCGACCACGCTCACCTGGAAGGTGGAGGGGACCGTGAAGGCGGAGGCCGGCCTGATCTTCTCCAAGGTCTCGGCCGAGGTCACCTCCGGCGTGGCGCACAGCACCACCGACTCGACCCACCTCGGGTTCGAGTTCAAGCTCAAGCCGAAGAAGTGGGCCTACTGCGCCCGCGGGCACGCCGCCTTCGACGTCGCCGGCCAGGCGATGCGGCAGGTCTGCACCGCCCAGGAGACCGGCTGCCACTTCGTGAACGTGCGCAACTTCACCGGCCGGATCCCTTCCTCGAGCTTCTTGGACTACGGACCGGGCCGCAACATCGACTGGAGCCAGTACCTCCCCCAGGACTAGGAGCCGGTCGGCGCGTCGCGGCTCGACGGCTCAGAGCGTGGCAGCCGCCGCGCGCCCGGCCACCCGGCCGGAGAACAGGCAGCCACCGAGGAAGGTCCCCTCGAGCGCGTTGTAGCCCATCATCCCGCCCCCGCCGAAGCCGTTGACCTCGCCCGCGGCGTAGAGCCCGGGCAGCGGAGTGCCGTCGGCCTGCAGACAACGGCCCTCGAGGTCGGTCTCGAGCCCGCCGAGCGACTTGCGGGTCAAGATGTTCAGCCGCACGGCGATCAGCGGGCCCGCCTTGGGGTCGAGCAGCTTGTGCGGCGTGGCGACCCGGATCAGCTTGTCTCCGCGGTAGTTGCGGGCGCCGTGCATCGCGGTGATCTGGGCGTCCTTGCTGTAATCGTTGTCGAGCTCGCGGTCGCGCTTCTCGATGAGGTCGCGCAGCTCGGCCTCCACGATCAGGGGCTCGTCGCCGACCTCGTTCATGCCCCGCACCAGGTCGCCCAGGTCGTCGGCGACGACGAAGTCCTCGCCGTGCTCCTTGAACGCCTCGACCGGCCCCGGCGCTCCGGCCTTCACCCGCGACAGCAGCAGCTTGATGTCCTTGCCGGTGAGATCGGGGTTCTGCTCGGAGCCCGAGAGCGCGAACTCCTTCTCGATGATCTTCTGGGTGAGCACGAACCACGAGTAGTCGTAGCCGGTCGTGCGCAGGTGGGCGAGCGTGCCGAGCGTGTCGAAGCCCGGGAAGTACGGCGCGGGCAGCCGCTTGCCCGTCGCGTCGAGCCAGAGGGAGGACGGCCCCGGCAGGATCCGGATGCCGTGGTTCTCCCAGATCGGGTCCCAGTTGCGCACGCCCTCGACGTAGTGCCACATCCGGTCGGGGTTGATGACGCGCGCGCCGGCAGCCTCGGTGATGCCGAGCATCCGGCCGTCGACGTGGGCGGGGACGCCGGCGACCATCGTCTTCGGCGGCGTGCCGAGCCGGGCCGGCCAGGCCTTGCGGACCAGGTCGTGGTCGCCGCCGATGCCGCCGCTGGTCACGATCACGGCCTGACCGCGGAGCTCGAAGTCCGCGGTCTCGACGCGGCTGCTGGCGCGGCCGCGCTCGATCGCGCTCGGCTCGAGCACCTTGCCGCGCACACCCACGACGGCTCCGCCCTCGACCACGAGGTCGTCGACGCGGTGCCGGAAGGCGAAGCGGAGGCGACCGGTGGCGGCGTGCTCGCGGACCCGGCGCTCGAACGGCGCCACGACGCCGGGGCCGGTCCCCCACGTGATGTGGAAGCGCGGGACGGAGTTGCCGTGCCCGTCGAAGCGGCCGTCACCGCGCTCGGCCCAGCCGACGACCGGGAAGAGCCGGTGGCCCATCTCGCGCAGCCAGGAGCGCTTCTCGCCGGCCGCGAAGTCGACGTACGCCTCGGCCCAGCGACGCGGCCAGCGGTCCTCGTCGCGGTCGAACTGGGCGCTGCCGAGCCAGTCCTGCAGGGCCAGCTCGCGGGAGTCCTTGATGCCCATCCGGCGCTGCTCGGGGCTGTCCACGAGGAAGAGGCCGCCGAGGCTCCAGAAGGCCTGACCGCCCAGGGACTGCTCGGGCTCCTGGTCGACGAGCACGACGCTCCTGCCCGCGTCGGCGACCTCCGCGGCTGCCGTCAGGCCGGCGAGGCCGGCACCCACCACGATGACGTCACTGGTCTCCACGGGCGCGATCCTCGCACGTCGTCCGGCGAGTGCCGAGGCTCGGCCACCTCCCGACTCGTGGTTTCGCTCAGTGAAATCCGCGGGTGTCCTTCGGCACGACGACGGGCACAGGATCGGGAGTCCTCTCGGGAAGGAACACCGATGTCCGTCTCCACCCGCTCCACCTCGGTCGCGCGCCGTACGCCGTCCGCCGACGGCCTCTGGCCGGTCGTCCTCTGCTGGCTCGCCGTCGCGCTCGACGGCTTCGACCTGGTCGTGATCGGGGCCGTGATCCCGACGATCAGCAAGTCCGGGGACCTCGGCTTCACCGACGCCTCGCTCACGACAGCCTCGACCATGGGCCTCGTGGGCGTGGGCATCGGCGCGGTGCTGATCGGTCCGGTCACCGACCGACTCGGCCGCCGGGTCACGCTCATCTCCTGCATCGCGTGGTTCTCCGTGCTCACCATCGCGGTCGCGTTCGCCCCGAACGTCGAGACCTTCGTCATCCTGCGACTCCTCGCCGGGCTCGGCCTCGGCGCGTGCCTGCCGATCGCCCTGACCTTCATGTCGGAGTACTCACCCGCCCACCGCAACGGCACGGCGATGACCCGGGTGATGACCGGCTACCACGTCGGTGCGGTGATCACCGCGCTCCTCGCGCTCTGGGTGATCGACGCCTGGGGCTGGCAGGCGATGTTCGTGGTCGGCGGCGTGGCCGGCCTGCTGGTGCTGCCGTTCATGTGGGCCAGGCTCCCCGAGTCGGAGACGTTCCTCGAGGTGCGCCAGGAGAAGCCCACGGGCCGGATGACCGACGTGCTCACGGGCGGCTACCTCCGGGTCAGCCTCGGCCTCTGGGTCGCGTCGTTCATGGGCCTGCTGCTCGTCTACGGCCTCAACACCTGGCTGCCGAAGATGATGGGCGACGCCGGCTACTCGATCAAGGCCGGCACCGGCCTGCTGCTGCTCCTCAACCTCGGCGCCGTGATCGGGCTGGTCGTCGCCGGCACCGTCTCCGACGCGCGCGGCAACAAGCCGACGGTCCTGGTGTGGTTCGGGCTGGCCGCGCTCTTCCTGGCGCTGCTCAGCATCAAGATGCAGAACGAGGTCCTCGTCTACGCCGCCGTCCTCCTCACCGGCATCTTCGTCTTCAGCGCCCAGGTGCTCGTCTACGCGTTCGTCGGCCACCTCTACCCGCCGGAGATCCGGGGTACGGCGCTCGGGCTGGCGGCCGGCATCGGCCGGGTCGGCGCGATCGTGGGCCCCTCGATCACCGGCGCCCTCGTCACGGCCGGGATCGCCTACCCGTGGGGCTTCTACGTGTTCGCCGGCGCCGCCCTGCTCGCCGTCCTCGCGCTCGCGACGGTGCCCGCGCACCTGCGCCGGGCCGCGGTGAAGGTCTGAGAAGAAGGTCGTGGCGGGCTCGCCCCGGGGCTGGTAGACGTGGGCCATGGTCGACTCCCTGATCCACCTGCGCGCCCGCGGCACCAGCCTCGTCGTCGACTGCCGCGGCGAGCGACTGCCCCGGGTGCTGCACTGGGGCCGCGATCTCGGCGATCTCGGCGAGGCCGAGCTCACCGCGCTGGCCCACGGGCAGCTCCAGTCGCTGGCGACCAACGTCGTCGACGACCCGGTGCCGCTCAGCATCGTGCCGGAGGCGAGCGTCGGCTGGCCCGGCACGCCGGGGCTCCGCGCCCACCGGCAGGGCCGGGACTTCTCGACCTCCTTCGCGGTGCGGCGCGCCCAGCTCAGCGACGATGCCGGCGTCCAGCGGCTCACGGTGCTCGCGACCGACGACGCCGCCCGGGTCGACCTCGCCGTCGAGCTCGAGCTGCACCCCTCGGGGGTGGTGCGCCAGCGGGCCGTGGTGACGAACCCCGACCCGGAGGTCCTCGATGTCGAGGGGCTGGTGACCACGCTGCCGGTGCCATCGACGGCCCGCGAGCTGCTCGACCTGACGGGCCGGCACCTGCGCGAGCGCACCCCGCAACGACACGACTTCACGCACGGCACCCACCTGCGCGAGAACCGCCGCGGCCGCACCGGCGCGGACGCCAGCCTCCTCTACCTGGCCGGCGAGCCCGGATTCGGCTTCCGCAGCGGCCAGGTCTGGGGGGTCCACGTCGGCTGGAGCGGCAACCACCAGGTCTTCGGCGAGGCGATGCCCGAGGGCACCCGTCACCTCGGCGGCGGCGAGATCCTGCTCAGCGGCGAGGTCCGGCTGGACCGGGGCGAGAGCTACGCGTCGCCCTGGCTGTACGCCGCCCACGGCGACGGCATCGACGAGCTGTCGGCCCGGTTCCACTCCCACCTGCGGGCCCGCGCCCACCACCCCAGCAGGCCGCGGCCGGTCACGCTCAACACCTGGGAGGCGGTCTACTTCCAGCACGACCTGCCCCGCCTCCGCGAGCTCGCCGACCGAGCCGCCGCCGTGGGGATCGAGCGGTTCGTGCTCGACGACGGCTGGTTCCGGGGGCGCAACGACGACCGCGCGGGTCTCGGGGACTGGTACGTCGACCCGGCGAAGTGGCCGGACGGCCTGCACCCGCTGGTCGACCACGTCCGCGGGCTCGGCATGGAGTTCGGGCTCTGGGTCGAGCCCGAGATGGTCAACCCCGACTCCGACCTCGCCCGTGAGCACCCCGACTGGATCCTGCACGCCGGGGACCGGATGCCGCCGCTGGCGCGGCACCAGCAGGTCCTCGACCTGGGCAACCCCGCGGCGTACGCCCACATCCGCGAGCGCCTCGACAGCGTGCTCTCGGAGTACGACATCGCCTACCTCAAGTGGGACCACAACCGCGACCTCGTCGACCCGGGCAACGCCCATCACCGCGCCGGCGTGCACGAGCAGACGCTGGCGACGTACCGCCTGATGGACGACCTGCGCGCCGCCCATCCCGGCCTGGAGATCGAGTCCTGCTCCTCCGGCGGCGGCCGCGTCGACCTGGGCGTGCTGGAGCACACCGACCGGGTGTGGGCGAGCGACTGCATCGACCCCCTCGAGCGTCAGCAGATCCAGCGCTGGACCGGCGTGCTGCTGCCGCCCGAGCTGATCGGCTCGCACGTCGGGTCGCCCACCTCGCACACGACCGGACGCACCCACCCGCTCGACTTCCGAGCCGGGACGGCGTTCTTCGGTCACCTCGGCGTCGAGTGGGACCTCGCGCAGGCGGGCGAGGCCGACCTGGCCCTGCTCGCCCGGTGGATCGAGGCACACCGGTCGCTGCGCGAGCTGCTCCACACCGGCACCGTCGTGCGCGCCGACCACCCCGACCCGGCTGTGTGGGTGCACGGCGTGGTCGCGGCCGACGGCAGCCAGGCCGTGCACGCGGTCGTGCAGCTCGCGACGAGCGTGCAGTCGCCGCCCGGGCCGGTGCGGCTCCCGGGCCTGCTGCCCGACGCGTCGTACGACGTGCGCCCCCTGCCGCCCGGCGACCGGACCCCCGGACCGAGCCTGTCCCCGCTCCCCTGGTGGGCGGGCGGGCTCACCCTGTCGGGCCGGACCCTCGCCGAGGTCGGCGTGCAGGCGCCGCTGCTCTACCCCGAGCGGATGGTCCTGCTCCGGTCACGCCGACGCCACTGAGGCTCAGAGCAGCGCGGCCCGTTGGGACGCCACGATCGCGTGCATCGCCGGCCGGGCGCCCTTGCTGAAGTAGGGGAAGCTCACGAAGCCGTGCGGCATCACGTGGAAGTCCTCCACGGTCACGTCGTTGCCGGCGTCGGCGAGCGCCTGGGCGTACTGCACCCCGATGTCGTGGAGCGGGTCGAGGCCCGCGACGACCACGACCGCCGGCGGCAGCCCGGACAGGTCGGGGGCGTGCAACGGCGACAGCCGCCAGTCGAACGGGTCGACGTCCTCGGTCACGTAGTGCTGGTAGAAGACGTCCAGGTCGGCGTTGGAGAGCACGATGCCGCGGGTGTTGGCCTGGTAGGACGCGGTGTCGCGGATCTGCTCGGTGAAGTCGACGGCCGGGTAGATCAGGGCCTGGTGGCCGATCGCGGGACCGCCGTCGTCGCGGGCCGCGATCGCGACGACCGCGGCGAGGTTGCCACCCGCGCTGTCGCCCATCACGCCGACCCGGCCGGGATCGCCCCCGAGCTCAGCGGCATGCTCCACGGCCCAGACCAGGCCGCCGTAGCTGTCCTCGACCGCCGCGGGGAACCGGTGCGTGGGCGCGAGCCGGTAGTCGACGGAGACCACGACCGCGTCGAGATCCTTGGCGACGACGCTGCAGCTCCAGTCGCACTGACGGGCGCTGCCCAGGGCGAAGCCGCCGCCGTGGAAGTTGACGACGAGGGGCCGGGGGGTGCGCGACCAGGACTCCGGGGTGTAGATCCGCAGCGGGACCTCGCCGTGCGGGGCGGCGTACGACGTGGTCCGCACCCCGACGCCCTTCTGCAGGCGACCGAGGACGAGCGCGGCGGGGCCGGTGTCGGGAATGACCGTCGCCTGGACCTTCGCGAGCTGCTCGGCGCTCATCCGCGCGATCGAGAAGCCCGGGCTGGCCCTGAACATCGTGTCGAGAGCGCGGACACCGGGCAGGAGCTTGGCGGTCATGGATCCCCTTTCCGCCGCGATTCTAGGCGGTGAGCCGGGCGGGCCCGGGTGCCGGTAGCCTCGGTCCCGGAGGCCAGCGCGACCGAGGGAGCGACGATGACCAGCACGCCGACCAACCTGCTCGAGGACCTCGAGCCCGTCGTGGCCGAGAACCTCGACCGCCATCTCTCGCTCGCCCAGGAATGGCACCCCCACGACTACATCCCGTGGAGCAAGGGCCGCGACTTCGCCTTCCTCGGCGGCGAGGACTGGGCACCCGAGCAGTCGGAGCTGTCCGAGACGGCGAAGGCCGCGATGTTCACGAACCTGCTCACCGAGGACAACCTGCCGTCCTACCACCGCGAGATCGCGACCCGCTTCGGCCGTGACGGCGCCTGGGGCACGTGGGTGGGCCGCTGGACGGCGGAGGAGAACCGGCACGGCATCGCGCTGCGCGACTACCTCGTCGTCACCCGCGGGGTCGACCCGGTCGAGCTCGAGCGGGCCCGGATGGACTACATGACCTCGGGCTACGACTCCGGCGACAAGACCGCGCTCGAGGCGGTCACCTACGTGTCCTTCCAGGAGCTCGCGACCCGGGTGTCGCACCGCAACACCGGCAAGGTCACCGGCGACCCGATCGCCGACAAGCTGCTCGCCCGGATCTCCAAGGACGAGAACCTGCACATGGTCTTCTACCGCAACATCGTGTCGGCGGCGCTGGACATCGCGCCGGACGCGACGATGCGCGCGATCGCCGACGAGGTGATCGGGTTCGAGATGCCGGGCGCCACGATGGCGGGCTTCCGGCGCAACTCCATGATCATCGCCAAGGCGGGCATCTACGACCTGCGGCTCCACCACGACGACGTGATCATGCCCGTGCTGCGGCACTGGGACGTCCTCGACCGCACCGACTTCGGGCCCGAGGGCGAGCAGGCGCGCGAGGAGCTGGCGGCGTTCCTGGAGGCACTCGACGCCCAGGCCACGAAGTTCGTCGACCGGCGCGAGGAGAACCGGGCCCGGGTCGCCGCGCGCGACGACGGGGTGCGCCAGGACATCGTCGCGTCCTGAACCGAATGGAGCGTGCGCGGACGGGTACCGCCGGACCATGAGGATCATGCGCACCGCGGCCTACATCGGCATCGCCAAGAAGCTGTACGACGAGGCCCGCAAGCCCGAGAACCAGCGCCGGATCAAGAGCGCCGTGACGACCGTCCGGGAGCGCCGCGCCCGCCGCAACGCGGCCTGAGTCAGGCGGCCGGTCGGACCGGTCCGCCGCCGGGCGGCACGGACTCGAGCACCTCGACCTCGTCGCCGACCCGGATCGTGACGCCGGCGGTGTCCGGCACCAGGTTGATCCCGAACCAGGTCTTGCCGTCCCACCGCCGGACCCGGGCCAGCGCGGCGATCGGCTCCTTGCCGCGCAGCGCGGTGTCCGGGTCGATCGTGGTCATCACGCAGCGGGCGCAGCCCTTGACCGCGCGGAAGGTCGCGTCGCCGACGCGGACCCGCCGCCAGTCGTCCTCGGCCCACGCCTCGCCACCGGCGACGACGAGGTTGGGCCGGAAGCGCGTCATCGGCAACGGCTCGTGGGCGCCCTGCGAGGTCTCGACGACGACGTCGTTGAGCGCGGCCAGGGACTCCTCCGTCGCCAGCAGCATCGGGTAGCCGTCGGCGAAGGACACCCGGTCGCCGGGCTCGCCGAACCCGGGGCTGGTCGGACGCCGGGTCGGGTCGTCGAGGTGGACGAGACGCGCCGTACGCCCCATCGCCTTGCTGAACCACACGTCGGCCTCCGCACCGGCCGGCGCCGCGGTGAGGTGCGACGACCACAGGTGGACAGGCGTCTGCGTCTCCGGGTCCGGCGTCGCCACGGTGAGCGCCGGCAGGTCCGGTGCCGTCACGGCCAGACCCCCGGGGATGATCGTCGGATCGATCAGCACCATCCGGTTGACCTCGCGGGCGGTGATGACCGCCCCGTCCTCGTCGACCAGCATCCACCGGCGGTCACCGGCCAGTCCCCAGGGCTCGACGAGCAGCTCCGGCACGGACTCCCCTCGGCAGGACTTGACCGGGAAGCGGTGGATCGAGGTCAGGGTCGGCGCCACCGGGTCAGGATAGGCGTGCGCCCGCTCATCGAGGCACTCGCGCGATGAACACGTGCTCGAGCCCCGGGCGGTCGGGCGCGTCGCGGACGTCGACCACCTCGTAGCCCGCCTCGACCAGCGACCGCTCGACCTCGTCGCGCTCGCGGAACCGGAGCGTCGACTCCGAGGTCAGCACCGCCCCGTCCGCCTCGAAGACGTAGGTCCACCGGAAGGTCACCAGCGGCTCGGCGACGGCGACGAGCTCGCACCACGCGTCCACCACCCCGACGCCCTCGAACTCCCCCCGGGAGCGGGTCGCCTCGGGGACCCACGCCTCCCAGGCCCGCCGCCCCGGCACGCGGGTCTCGAACACGAGGTGTCCGTCGGGGCGCAGAGCCGCCCGGACGCCGGCCAGCGTCGCGCGCCACTCGTCCTCGGTGACGAAGACCTGCGCGACGTTGCCGGTCATCGTGGCGAGGTCGACCCGGACCGGCGGCAACGTCGTCGCGTCGCCGTGGACCCAGCGGACCCGGTCGGCACCGGGCTTCGTCCGGGCGATGTCGAGCGATGCGCCCGCCGGGTCGACCCCGACCACGTCGATCCCCCGCGCGGCGAGCAGCGTGGCGAACGTCCCGGTCCCGCACCCGACGTCCAGCACGCTGCGGGCACCGAGCTCGTCGACGACCGCGTCGTACGCCGCGAGATCACTGCGGTCGGGGTCGCCCGGGTCGTAGATCTGCGCGAGCCGCGGGTCGTCGAAGATCGGGTCGGGCACGACCATGACGCTACTGGTCACGGGCCGGGCTGCAGCCGGGTTTCCTCGCGGTGGGGTCCTCAATCACCCGGGCTGGACGTGCTGCCGTCACCCCACGCCGCGCGAGCCCCCGAGTCGCCGACCCGGTAGACCTGGACCACCGACGCCAGGCCGATGACGACGGCGAGGACCGCCACGATGCTCAGGACCATCGGCCGCCCGGTCTCCTCCGAGCGCCCGTGGCGTCGCTCGAGCCAGACGAGGGCCGCCGACGTGATCAGCAGGGCCAGGGCGAACCAGACGAGGGTGTCGCCGAGCTCGGCGTGCTCGCCGGGGTTCCCGACCCGCTTCTCGAGATCCTCGCCGCTGGAGGTGGCGATGGGACACAGCACGGTGGCCACGAGGGCGGCGGCGACCACGAGCGGACCGGACGGACCCCGCCAGCTCGGCCGGACGGCGATGGCGATCGTGCCGAGGGTGGCGAGCGGGAGCAGCACCACGATCGCGTGGACGACGAGGGGGTGGACGGGAATGCCGTTGATCGAGTCGAACATTCATGCTCCTTCAGGCGGTGACGGCGGGTGTCGAGCATGGGTCGTCGGACCTGCTACGAACCTGACTGCCCAGGTCCCCGGCGCATCGACCGGGGCCGACCGGGAGGTCAGGCAGCCCAGGTCTCCGGGTCGGTCTCCGAGTCGGTCTCGTGGCGGCGCCCGCGACGGTCCTGGATGGTGAACCAGGCGACCGCACCGATGATGACGACGAGGAAGACCGCGCTGGTGCCGTTGGTCCCGAGTCCGAGACCGCCGTCCCCGGGGGCCGCGGTGAGCAGGTCGCCGAGCGACGCACCGAAGGGCCGGGTCAGGACGTAGGCGGTCCAGAAGGCGAGGACCGCGTTCAGGCCGCCCTTCCAGAAGGCGAGCGAGACCAGCCCGATCAGGGCGCCGAAGATCACCAGGGCGGTGAGGTAGCCGAGCCCGAGCTCTTCGGACACCAGGTCGCCGGCACTGGTCCCGAGGGCGAAGGTGAACAGGATGGCGAGCCAGTAGAACGCCTCGCGGCGACTCGTCACGATCGTGTGGATCGAGAGAGTGCGCTCCGAGCGGTACCACGCGGCGAAGGTCGCGGCCAGGCAGGCCCCGAAGACGATGGTGGTCGTCCAGAGACTCACCCCGAGGTTGTCGACGAGGTTGTCGGAGATCAACGTGCCGACGACGCTGATCAGGACGACCGCGAGCCAGTAGGCGACGGGCACGTAGCGACGGGTCCGGAACTGGACGACCAGCACCACCGCGAGCAGCGCGGCCATGATGAGCGAGGTGACCGTCAGACCGAGACCGACGTTGTCGGCGAGGAAGTCCGCGGCGGTCTCACCCACGGTGGTGGACAGGATCTTGACGACCCAGAACAACAGCACGACCTCGGGGACCTTGTTGAGCATCGCTCGTCGCCGAGGAAGCCCGGTGTCGTCGTGGTGGGCGGTGGCTGCGGGCCGGACGCGCGGCCCGCTGTTCGAATGACTCATGGGCCCGATGGTGGGCGGCCGAACCTGCTAGCTGCCTGACCGGGACGGGCATCGCTCGAACACCACGCGTGGACCGGTCCAGGATGGGAGCACGCCGTCCTGTCCGAGGGACAGGTCGTCACCTGTCCCGCCCCGAGGAGCTCCCGTGTTCGCTCGCCGTACGACCATCAGGCTCGTGCTCACCGTGCTGGTGCTGACGGCCTGTCAGGCCCCGACTCCGGTCGAACCGCGGGCCGCCGGCACCACCGCCATCCGCCCGGCCCACGCCGCGCGGGTGACCAAGCTCCTGGTCTTCGTGGTGGAGAACCACTCGCGGGACGAGATGCGGCGACAGATGCCGCACACCTTCGCGCTCGCTCGCCAGTACGGCTTCGCGACGCGCTACCGGGCCGTCACCCACCCGTCGTTGCCCAACTACCTGGCCATCGCGGGCGGCAGCACCTTCGGTGTCACCGACGACGCGTCCCCGGCGAGCCACGAGATCCACGGACACTCGGTGTTCGGGCAGGCGATCGGTGCCGGCAAGACCGCGGGGGTGTACGCCGAGGGGATGCCCCGGCGCTGCTCGCCGGCTTCCGGTGGCGACCGCTACGCGGTCAAGCACAACCCGTGGGCGTACTTCGCCGACGAGCGCAGGTCGTGTCGCCGGCACGACGTCGGCCTGGCTCGGCTCGCCGACGACGTCGCGGCGGGCCACCTGCCGAACGCCGGGCTCGTGGTGCCCGACCTCTGCCACGACGCCCACGACGCGGACTGCGACCTGGCCGATGCCGACGCCTGGCTGCGCGACCAGGTGGGCGCCGTCCTCGACGGGCCCGACTTCGCCTCGGGCCACCTGGCGGTCGTGATCACGGCGGACGAGGACGACCGCTCCCAACGCAACCTGGTCCTCACGATCGTCCTCCACCCGAGCCAGCACCGGCACATCGTCCGCAGCCCGCTCACGCACTACAGCCTGGCCCGGCTCTACGAGCAGGTCCTCCGGGTCCGCCTCCTGCGGCGGGCCGCCACGGCGCCCGACATGGCGAGGGCCTTCGGTCTGCCACTCCCCCGTCGATGACGTCGCCGGCCCGGCCCCGGGTCAGCCCTGCGGCAGCCGGATCACGAACCTCGTCGTGGGCGCACCGGTCTCCACCGTCACGTCGCCGCCCACGGTCCGGGCGATCCGCCGCGCGATGGCGAGGCCGAGACCCGAGCCGATGCCGGTCGCCGATGTCGTGCCGGGGGCGAAGATCGCCTCGGACTGGCTCGCGTCGAGGCCGGGCCCGTCGTCGTCGACGAGGATCTCGACCGACCCCGCGTCGCGCACCCGGCTGGTGATCGTCACCTGGCCGGCGGCGAACCGGACGGCGTTCTCGACCACCGGACTGATCGCGCGGACCGCGAGGGCGTCGGGCAGGTCGAGGCGCGCCTCGGCCGTGTCGACGCTCAGCACGACGTCGCCGGCGTCGATGGCACTGGTGACGTCCGCGATGACCTTGCTCAGCGAGCTGCGGGACGCCGCCAGCACCGTGGCCTCGTTGCGCGCCAGGTCGAGCAGCGCCGTGATCGTGACGGCCATCCGCTGGCTCGCGGCCGAGATCTCCTCGACGTCCTGGGCGGCCTCCGGCGGCAGCACGTCCCGCAGGAGCACCAGGTCCGCCATGCCCTGGATCGTGGTGAGGGGGGTGCGCAGCTCGTGCGCCAGCTCCGACGTCAGCCGCTGCTCGGACCGGATCGCCGACGACACCTTGTCCAGGAGCTGGTCGAGCGTCGCGGCGAGGGCGGTGATCTCGTTGTCCGGCGGGCCCAGACCGAAGCGCCGCGCCAGGTCGTGCTCGCTCCACTCCGTGGCGGTCGCCGCCATCTCGGCCACCGGCCGCAGCGCCCGGTGGGTCGTCCAGGCCGCGATCGCGGCGGCGGCCAGGGTCGCGAGGATCCCCGTCACCAGGCTTACGATCAGGGCCAGGTGCTCGGCCTCCTCGTAGGGCTCCAGCCGCTCGGCGACGATCACGACACCCGACGCGCCGTCACCCGTGGTGAACGGTCGCGCCTGGACCCGAGCGTGGTCACCCGCGTTGCGCACCGTGGTCGTGCCGGTCGTGCTGAGCTCCTGGTAGATCCCCTCCAGGCCGTCCGGGACGCTGCCGGCCACGAGCATCCCCTGGTCGTCGTACACGGCGACGCCGGCATCCAGCCGAGAGGCCGGGACGTCGACCTCGCCCGTCGGCCCGGCGGCGGCAGAGCTGACCACGGCGTCCGCACGGTCCTCGAGGACCCGGTCCAGGTCGTTCGTGGTGACGTGGGCGAGCACGAGCTGGACGACGAGCGTGAGGAGCAGCATCGCGAAGGCGGTCACGCTGGCCGTCAGCACGACGATCTGCTGACGGAAGGAGCGCGGGAGTCGGGGCCGTCTCACCGGATGCGGAACCCGACCCCGCGCACGGTCTCGATCGAGACCGGCGAGTCGATCGACTCCAGCTTGGTCCGGATCCGGCGCATGAACGAGTCCACGGTGTTCTCGGCCACGACGGCTCCTTCCGGCCAGCCTGCGGCGACCACGCTACGCCGGCGCACGACCTCGTCGGGGCGCGACGTGATCGCGGCCAGCATCCGGAACTCCGTCGGCGTCAGCAGGGCCTCTCCCGTCGACGTGCGGACGGCGTGCCGGGCCGGGTCGAGGTCGAGGCCCGATGTCGTCGCGAGCGGCGGCCGGCCGCGCCGGCCGAGCGCCTCGAGGCGGGCGATGAGCTCCTTGAGCTCGAACGGTTTCGCGACGTAGTCGTCACCACCGGCACCGAAACCGGCCAGCCGGTCGTGCACGGCGCCGAGTGCCGTCAGGAAGAGGACCGGGGCGTTCTGCCCGGCGGAGCGCAGCGCCTGGCACACGTCGCGTCCGTCGGAGTCGGGCAGGCCGATGTCGATGACCAGGACGTCGACCCCGCTGTCCGTCCCGAACCGTCGCAGCGCCTCACCGCCGTCGTGGGCCATGACGGTCTCGTGCCCGGCGAACCGCAGCGCCTCCGCCAGCAGCCGGCGGATCGCGGGGTCGTCCTCACAGACACCGATGATCATGGACCCTCCTCCGCGGGCTCCGAGGATCGCGCCGGCCCGGGGGAGGTGCCGGCGCGACCTGCATCATGCTCACGCGTCCGGCCTGCCATCAACCTGACCGTCGAGCCCGGGTAGATCGTGAGCAGGCCCAGGAGCACCGCGACCAGACCGATCGCCAGGCCGGCGATGTCGTCCACGACGAAGT
Organism: Nocardioides sp. PD653-B2; assembly: GCF_002117935.1. Taxonomy (GTDB): domain Bacteria; phylum Actinomycetota; class Actinomycetes; order Propionibacteriales; family Nocardioidaceae; genus Nocardioides. Next base: position 62,375 of record NZ_BDJE01000036.1, read on the forward strand.
GCCAGCCGAGGTAGACCGTCGCGACCACGGTGAGCGCGAGGTACGCCGCCAGCACCGCGGCGGCCGTCCGGCGCCGGTAGTAGGCCAGCATCAGGACGATCACGGTGGTGACGCCGACGTGCAGGCTCGCGAACGCCGACACCTGGGCGAAGGCGTCGTGCGCGGCCGGGTCGGCGAGCAGGTGCGCGCGCTGGGCGAGGTACGTCGCCTGGGTGTCGGTCACGATCGTGCGCGGCAGGCCCGCGAAGTCCTGCGGCACGTCGTCGAACGGCCCGAGGGACGGCACCAGGTAGTAGCTCCCCACTCCGAGGATCCACACCCAGATCATCGACGCGAGGAACACGTAGCCGTCACGGAGCCGGTCGCCCAGGACGACGGCGGCGACGAACGAGACGGACACCAGGGTCGGGAACGACTCGTACACGAGCATCAGCACGTACGCGCTCACGTGCTCGCCCAGCAGCGAGTGCAGCAGCACCGCGGGCGAGTGGCCCAGGAACAGCGCCCGGTCGACCCGGGTGAGCAGGTCGTCGCGCGGTGCGTTCAAGACGTCCCAGCTCTTCAGGTTGTGGTAGCTGAAGTAGACGAGGTGGTAGGCCAGCAGCCCACCGGCGGCCAGGGCGAGGCGACGCCCCGGCCAGCGGCGTCGCAGCGTCGTCAGGACGTCGTGGCTGCGGCGCCGGCCGCGCGGCGTCCGCCGTACGGCGTCGAGCAGTGCCAGGACGACGAAGATCCCCACGGTGATGGCCACCCGGCTGCGAAGGACCTCCCCACCGGGGTCGCGCACCGGGATCCCCACGGTCACGGAGCGCCAGCCGGTGACGACCGCGAACGCCGCCACGACGAGCCAGACCCGGATCACCCAGCCAGGACCGGGCTCGACGTCGGCCGAGCCGTCGTCGCCGACCGGGGAGCCGGCGATGAAGGGGACCGATTCGAACACGCCGTGAGGATCGCGCCCACAACCTGCACTCTTCCTGAACGAACCGGCGCGGACGGTCAGGTCGTTGGCAGGCAACGCCTCCGACTCTGGCTGCGTGAGCGCAATCCTGACGCACCCGAGGCAGCCGGCCGTCACGCTGGCGGCCGGAAGCCGCTGGATCCTCGGCTCGTGCGTCGGACTGGCGCTGCTGCTGGTCGCCCTGCCCGCTGCGGCCGGGGTGCCGTGGGCCGAGGTCTGGTCCGTGGTCGCCGGAGTCCCCGCCGCCGACCTCGCCGCGCTGGTCGCCCTGTGGGCGGTGGGGCTCCTGACCCACACGGTGACCCTCACCGCGGCGCTCCCGCGCCTCAGCCACCGCCGGGCCCTCACGATGAGCCTGACCGGCAGCGCGGTGGCGAACGTGCTGCCGATGGGCGGCGCGGCGGGCATCGCGGTCAACTACCGGATGGCCCGGCACTGGGGTTTCACCGGCGCCCAGTTCGCGACGTACACCGTGGTGACCAACGCGTGGGACGTCCTCGCGAAGCTCGCCCTCCCGCTGGTCGCCGTGCCGACCCTGGCGCTCGTCGCCGATGCGGCCGTCGGCCCCTTCCTCGGCCCGTCCCTGGTCGTCGCGGCAGGACTGGCGCTCGCGGCGGGTCTGGCCGGGGTGGTGCTCGCCCGACCCGCAGCCGCAGACCTCGTCGGCGGCGCCGCCGAACGGGTGCTGGCAGGCGCACTGCGGATCGTCGGCTCGACGAGGCACGTCGGCGTCCGAGCTTCCCTCGTCGCCCTGCAGAGCAGCTGCAGCGACGTGGTCCGCACGCGGTGGGTACGCCTCAGCATCGGCATGCTGCTCTACACCGCCCTGCTCTTCGCCCTCCTGTGGGCGTGCCTCACCGTGACCGACACCGGGCTGGCTCCGGCCGCGGTGCTGGCCGGGTTCGCGGTCGAGCGTCTGCTGACCCTGGCGGGGATCACCCCGGGCGGTGCCGGGGTGGTCGAGGTCGGGCTGGCCGGCGCCCTGCTCGCGCTGGGCGGGAGCCCCGCGGGTGTCGTGGCGGGGGTGGTGCTCTACCGGGCGCTGACCTTCGGGCTGGAGATCCCGGTCGGCGGCCTCGGCCTGGCCGCGTGGGTCTGGGCCCGACGCGGGGACGCCCGGGCGGCGGTGGCGTGATGCGCATCCTCCACGTGAGCGACTGCTACTGGCCGCGACTCGGTGGCATCGAGATGCACCTGCGCGACCTGGTGGTGCACCAGCGTGCTGCCGGGCACGACGCCCGCGTGGTCACGACCAGTCCTCCTCCGCCCGACGGGACGCCCGACGACCCCTGGGTGCACCGGGTCGGCGCCCGGACCGGACTGGCCGGGATCCTCGACGAGGCCCACCCCGACGTGGTGCACGTGCACGTGTCGATGTTCTCGCCCTTCGCCACCGCGGCCGCCTGGCGGACGTCGTCGCTCGGTCTGCCCACGGCCGTGACGGTGCACTCGATGTGGTCGCGGCTCGGACCGCTGCCCGCAACGGCGTGCTCCCTGCTGCGCCTGCGCTCCTGGTCGATCACCTGGTCCGCTGTCAGCGAGCGCGCCGCCGAGCCGCTGCGCGTCATGCTCGGGCCCGACATCCCGGTCCGGGTCCTGCCCAACGCGGTCGAGCCGGCCCGGTGGCGCGAGGGGGGTGGTCCCGACCTGGCGCCCGACGTCCCGACCGTCATCAGCGTCATGCGCCTGACGCACACGAAGCGGACGCTCCCCCTGGCCAGGATCCTGCGCGACGTACGACGACGAGTCCCCGGCGATCAGCCGCTCCGCGCACTCGTCGTCGGGGACGGGCCGCAGCGACCCGCGCTCGAGCGCTACCTCCGACGGCACCGGATGGACGCCTGGGTCGAGGTCGCGGGGCGCATGGACCGGTCCGCGGTACGCCGCGCGCTCAGCGGTGCCGCCGTCTACCTCGCGCCCGCCGAGCTCGAGTCCTTCGGGATCGCCGCCCTCGAGGCGCGCACGGTCGGCCTGCCCGTCGTGGCGAGCAGCCACAGCGGGGTCGGTGAGTTCGTCACGCACGGGACGGAGGGCCTGCTCGGCGCCTCGGACGACGCCCTCGCGACCCACGTCGCCCGGCTCGTGACCGATGGACCGCTGCGGGCCGCGATCACGCGTCACAACGTGGCCGTGCCCCCGCGACACGACTGGGCCGAGGCCTGCCGTCGGACCGAGGACCTCTACCTCGCCGCAGCGGCTGCGGCACCGGCCCATCCGGCCTTCACCCTGGCGGGCGCGTCATGACGGCCCGACCGGACGGCACCTTCACCGTGGTCTCCTTCCACGCCCACCCCGACGACGAGGCACTGTTGACCGGCGGCACCCTCGCAAGGGCGGCGGCGGACGGGCACCGGGTGGTGCTGGTCGTCGCCACCGCCGGCGAGGCCGGGCTTGCCCCGGCCGACCACCGGCCCACCCTCGGGCGGCGCCGGGCGCAGGAGCTCGACGCCTCGGCGCGAGCGATCGGGGCCGCGCGCGTCGAGCTCCTCGGGTACGCCGACTCGGGGTCGCGGGGCCCCCTCCCGGCGGGGTCCTTCGCGGCGGTCGACGTCGAGGTCGCCGCGACCCGGCTGGCGGCCATCCTCGACGAGGAGGGCGCCGACGCGCTCACGGTCTACGACCCGGCCGGGGGGTACGGACACCGTGACCACGTCCAGGTGCACCGCGTCGGCGTGCGCGCCGCCGAGCTCGCCGGCACTCCGCTCGTGCTCGAGGCGACCGTCGATCGCCGCCGGATCGAGCGCGTCGTCCGGGTCCTGCGACACCTGGCGCGGGTCATCCCGATGCCCGAGCTCCCCGAGACCGCTGGTGCCTTCACCGCGCGCGCCGACCTCACGCACCAGGTCGACGTACGCCGCCACCTCGACGCCAAGCGGTCCGCGCTCGCCGCCCACCACAGCCAGACCGGCGGCGGTCCGCGGACGTTGGCCCTCCTGCTGCGGCTGCCGCGCCCCCTCGCCCGCGCCGCCCTCGGCCGGGAGTGGTTCCGCGAGGTGGGGAGGACGCCCGACGGTCCGCTGCAGGACGACATCTTCGCGACGCTGCGCGATGCCCGGGTCTCGGGAGCCCGTCGTGCTGCCTGAGCGGCGCCGCGAGGTGCTCACGTTCCTGGCGGTCGGCGGGGCCGGGTACGTCGTCGACGTGCTCGCGTTCAACGGGCTGCGCGTGCAGCCGGGCCTCGCGGGTCTCGACCCGACGGTCTCGAAGGTGCTCGCGGTGGCCGCAGCCATGGTCGTCACCTACCTGGGCAACCGGATGCTGACCTGGCGCGACCAGGCGCCCCGTGCCGAGCGCCACCGGGAGATCTCGCTGTTCGTGCTGTTCAACCTGGTCGGACTCGGCATCTCGGTGGCTCTCCTCGCCCTCACCCACGACCTGCTCGGACTGACCAGCAGGCTGGCGGACAACCTGTCCGCGAACGTCGTCGGCCTCGCTCTCGGCACGGCATTCCGCTACTGGTCCTACCGCCGCTACGTCTTCGTGCCGTCCGGGCTGCCGGTCCGGCCGGCGACCGTGCACGTGATCTCCGGCAGCTACGGCGCGGGCCACGATGCGGCTGCACACGAGATCGAGCTGCGCCTGATCGCCGCCGGGCACGTCGTCCGCCGCTGGGACGTCGTCGGCCTGTTCCCCGCGGGCATCGGACGACTCCTGCGGTGGGGGTACTTCGTGCAGCTGCGGCTCAGCCCCGGCTCCTGGGGGCTGCTGCTCCATCGCCTCCAGCCCGGCCGACTCGCCCACCGGGTCGCGGTGCGCTTCCTCGCGCTGCCGGGCCGGAGGATCCGCGGGATCGCCGCCGAGGGTGGGGTGCTCTTCATCTCGACCCATCCGTTCGCGAGCCATGCGCTCGGCCGGCTGCGCAGCACCGGCCGGCTCGACGTCCCGGTGGTCACCTACCTCACCGACGCGTCGGTCCACCCCCTGTGGGTCAACCCGGGCGTGGACCTCCACCTCGCCCTGCACGACGTCGCGGCCGGTCAGGCCCGGGCTCTCGGGGGTACGACCACGGTGGTCGAGCCGCTGGTCCCCCGAGCCTGTCGGGAGCCGGTCGCTCGGTCGGTGTGGGACCTGCGGGCGCACCTGGGTCTGCCCGTCGAGGACGACCTCGTCCTGGTCGTCGGGGGGTCGCACGGCGTGGGCGACCTCGAAGCGGCCGCGGTCGACATCGCGGCGACCGGTCTGGCGCGACCGGTCGTCGCCTGCGGCCACAACGACGCCCTGCGGCGGCGTCTCGAGCTGCGCCCCGGCATCATCGCGCTCGGCTGGCGCGACGACATGACCGACCTCATTCGCGCGAGCAGCTGCGTCGTGCAGAACGCCGGCGGCTTCACCAGCCTCGAGGCGATGGCCGCCGGGGTCCCGGTCATCAGCTACCGCTGCCTCCCGGGCCACGGCACCACGAACGCGGCCGCCCTGGAGGAGTCGGGGCTGGTGCCGTGGGCCCGCGACGTCGTCGGGCTCGGCCACGCCCTCGCGCGGGCCGTGTCGAGACCGCGGCAGTCCCCCGGCCCGCCTGCGGTCGAGTCGCTGTCCCTCCTCGACGCACTGCCGCTCCGGTCGCCGGTGGCCGTCGGATGAACGACGCCCTCGACGTCGTGTCGGCCGGGGTCGGCCCCCTCCGCCGGCGGGTCCGGCCGACGCTCGCCGGGATCAGCGGGCTCGCCCACGTCGCCCTCACCTTCGACGACGGCCCCGACCCGGCATCGACGCCGTCGTTCGTGGCGCTGCTCGAGAGGTGGGACTGCCGGGCGACGTTCTTCCTCCTCGGGCAGCACGTCGCCCCCCACGCCGGTCTGGTCCGCGACCTGGCGGACCGGGGCCACGAGCTCGCGGTGCACGGCTGGGACCACCGGTGCGTGCTGCGCTCGGGAGAAGCAGCGCTGGTCGACGACCTGCGCCGCACCGCCGCGACGATCGAGGACCTGACCGGAGGTCCGGTGACCTGGTACCGCCCGCCGTACGGCGTCCTCGGCACCCACGCGCTCCGCGCCGCGAGGAGGGCCGGGCTGCGCACGGTCCTCTGGTCCGCCTGGGGGCGAGACTGGGAGCGGCGGGCCACGCCGGCGCGCATCGTGACCAGCGTCGACCGCACCCTGCGCCCGGGCGGGGTCGTCCTGCTGCACGACACGGACCGGACCTCGGCGCCCGGCTCATGGCAGCGGACGCTCCCGGCGACCGAGATCCTGTTGTCGAGGTGGAGCGAGGCCGGCCTCCGCGTCGGGCCGCTGAGCGACCACGGTCTCGCCGACGACGTCCGGACCCGGTCGCGATGAGCTCCGCGGTCGTCACCCGACCGGCACCCTCGCCGCCGCCTGCCCGGGTCCCGGCAGCGCGATGGCGCGGCGTCGCCGTCGTCGCGCTCGCGGCGGCCCTGCTCTGGCTCCCGAACCTCCTGCGGCCGCTGTCGTCCGACGAGGGCGGGTTCCTGCTCGTGGCCTCGCAGTGGTCGCCGGGCACCTCGCTCTACGGCAACTACTGGGTGGATCGTCCCCCGCTCCTCATCGGCCTGTTCCAGCTGGCCGACGAGGGCGGGGGACGGACCGGCCTCCGTCTCCTCGGCCTGCTCGCGGTCGTCGTCTCGGTGCTCCTCGCCGGGCGGATCGGCCGCCTCGCCGCACCGCACACGTCCGCGGCACCGGTGCTCGTGGCCGCCACATCGGCCGTGTTCGTCACCGCTCCGCTGTTCGGCGCGAGCGAGGTCGACGGCGAGCTGTTGGCGGTCCCGTGGGTGCTGGGCGGCATGCTGTGCGTCCTGGAGGCCCTGGGGTCCGCCCCACGCCGCCGGAAGCGGCTGCGGTGGGCGGCCGCCGGCGCCGCAGCGATGGCTGCGGCCTTGGTCAAGCAGAGCATGGTCGAGGTGCTCGTGCTGGCAGCGGTCGTCATCGCGTGGCTGGTCGTGCGGCGCCGCTACGCCGATGCCGGCGAGGCCGCGGCAGCCTTCTCACTGGGCGCCGTCGCGCTGCTCGGCACCGTCCTCGTCTGGGCAGCGGTCCACGGCACCGACCCGGCCGGCCTGTGGGACGCGGTGGTCGTGTTCCGTGCCGAGGCCGCCGCGACCATCTCCCACGAGTCGAGCCCGGCCACCTCCCACCGAGCCGCCGGACTGGTCGCCTCGTTCCTCGCGAGCGGAGCGCTGGTGGTGCCGGCGGTCGCCTTCCTGCCCGGCGTACGGCGACGGGGAGTCCTCGGCGCGCGCGACCGCGCACTGCCCGACGTCCGCCTGCTCGCCGGCGCCGTCCTCGCGTGGGAGCTCGTCGGGGTCGCCCTCGGCGGCAGCTACTGGCTCCACTACCTGATCGGCACCGTGCCGGGTCTCGTCCTGGTGGCGGCGGCTCTCGCAGCGCACCGGCCCGCGCGGACCCGCTGGGTCGTCGCCGCCCTGACGTACGGCACGGCGGTCAGCCTCGTCGCCACCGCCGGCCTCGCGGTGCACGACCGCGACGTGCCGCCCGATGCAGCGGTCGCGGCCTACCTCGTGGCCCACGAACACCCCGGTGACACCGGTGTCGTGGGCTTCGGCAACCCGGCGATCCTCGAGAACGCCCACCTGACCAGTCCCTATCCGGAGCTCTGGAGCCTTCCCGTCCGGGTGCGCGACCCGCACCTGGCCGAGCTCACCCGGATCCTGGAGAGCAGCGACCGCCCGTCGTGGGTGGTCGTCGACGGCACCTCGCTCGCCACGTGGGGCGTGGACGCCACCGCGGCCGACCCCGTGCTGGAGCGTGAGTACCAGTGGGTCGACACCGAGGGTGACCTCCGGATCTACCGACGGCGCATGCCCCCGGGCGCGGGCTGACCCAGGCAACCCGCGGAGACGGCGAGGCAGCCGAGCGCCACCAGGATCCCGGTCGTCCACGGATGGCCGATCCCGCTCCCGACCTCGCCTGCGACCCAGCCGAGCAGGAGCAGGCCACCCGTCCAGGCGGCGGCGCCCACGACCGAGGCGGCCGCGAAGTCGATCGTGCTGTGGGCCCGGCGCAGGAGACCGAGGGGATCGCGCCCCGACGGGCGCCCGGCGACACGCGCGACCTGGTCCCCCGCCGCGGCGGCGGTCACCAGCCAGCACCACGCCGCGACGAGCGGAAGCCCTCCCGACCAGGTCGTGAGCATGCCGACCACGACCGGGCCCACGGCCACGGGCACCCGGGTGCGTCCCAGTGCTCGCTCCGCGAACACCAGGCTCATCACGACCAGGAGGGCCGACTGCTCCCAGGGCTGGACCACGCCGGGACGCTAGACACCCGCACCTGCCACACGCCTGACCGTCGCGCAGTCAGGTGGACGGCAGGTGCGGCGCGCCACCCTGAGGACGTCAGCAGGTGGTCATGAGAACCATCGGTTCCGCACAGGGAACGGACAGGAACCCCGACCAGGCTGGCACCCTTGACAAAGGGACCAGACATGACGAACTCACGCCCCACCGCACTGAGCCGGGCCAAGATGCTCACCGCGACCGTCCTCGTGGCCGCCACGGTCGCCACCGGAGCCGTCGCCGTCGAGCTCGCGACGTCCGCGTCGACCTCCGCCGTCGGCACGTCGACGTCCGGCTCCGGCCACTCCTCGTCGAGCTCGTCCGGCGGCTTCCGCAAGGCGCAGCCCGTGCAGGGGAGCACCAGCGGGAGCAGCAACACCACCACGACCACCCGGGGGTCGTGATGGCCGCCACGGTCGACACGGTCCGGCCGGCGTCGGAGACCTTCGAGGCCATCGGCAGCGTCCACCGGATCGCGGCGACCCAGCACGACCGCCTGCCTGCGGCCGTCGCCGTCGCCCGTCGCCACCTCGCCGACCTCGACCGGGCGGTCTCGCGCTTCCGCCCCGACTCCGAGGTCTCCGCGCTGGCCCGGCTGGCCGAGCACGGCCGGGCGTCCGTGCCCGCGTCCCCGGTCTTCGTGTCCTCCCTGCGCGCCGCGCTCCGGGTCGCCCGGCTGACCGACGGACTGGTCGACCCGACCGTGGGGCGCGCGGTCGCCGCGTCGGGGTACGACGCCGACCTCGCGGTCGTCCGACTGCGGTCCGGTGCCGGTGACCCGGACCAGACCGACGTGGTGCCGGGCTGGACCCGGGTGTCCGTGAGCGACGACGGCTGGGTGGGAGTGCCTCCGCGCACGCTGCTCGACCTCGGCGCCTCCGCCAAGGCCCACGCCGCCGACACCATCGCCGCGCTCCTCGCCCGGGACCTCCCCGGAGGCTTCCTGGTCGACCTCGGCGGTGACATCGCGACGTCCGGCGCGGTGCCGCCCGACGGCTGGCGGATCGGCGTCGAGCTGGCGGACGGCAGCGTGGCGCAGGTCGTCGTGGGCCGGGGACAGGGGTTCGCCACCTCCTCGACCCAGCTGCGGACCTGGCAGGTCGGCGGCCGCGTCCGCCACCACCTCATCGACCCGCGCACCGGCCGCACCGCCCTGACCCCGTGGGCCCAGGTCACCTGCTCAGGCGCGTCGGCGCTGGAGGCCAACGCCGCCTCGACCGCGGCCGTCCTGCTCGGCTCGGACGCGCCCGCCTGGCTCACCGGCCACGGCATCGCGGCCCGGCTCGACGCCGTCGACGGGACCGTCGTACGCACTCCTGGCTGGCCCTCGTGAACGAGCTGCTGTGGTACTTCTCGCGGGCCACCGGCGTCATCAGCATGGTCCTGCTCACCACCACCCTGGTGCTCGGCATGACCCTGTCCGGCCGGCGGAGCGCCCGGCCCGCCACGAGCACCGTGGTCGCGGGCCTGCACCGCTGGCTGGGCCTGGGCATGGTCGTCTTCGTCGTCGGCCACGTCACGACCGCGATCGTCGAGACCTACGTGTCGATCGGCCCGCTGTCCGCGCTCGTGCCCTTCACCGCCGGCTACCAGCCGCTCTGGGTCGGGCTCGGCACCATCGCCTTCGACATCCTGCTCGCGGTCGCCGTCACCTCCGCGCTCCGCCACCGGATCTCCGAGCGGGTGTGGCGCGGCGTCCACCTCGCGTCGTACCTGCTGTGGCCGACCGCGCTCGTCCACGGCTTCCTGCTCGGCACCTCCGACCAGCCGCTGCTGCGACTGGTGACGGTGGCCTGCGGCGTCGTCGGCATGCTCGCGGTCTCCTGGCGGATCCAGGCCACCCACCACGACCGGGAGCACCGTCGCTCGGTCACCGCGCAGGGGTGGTCGTGATGGACCTCGCCGACCTGCTCGAGTCCGCGGGCCTGACCGGCCGGGGCGGTGCGGCGTTCAGCACCGCGACCAAGCTGCGCGCCGCCCGGGAGCACCGGGCCGACCTCGTCGTCAACGCCTGCGACGGCGAGCTGGGTGCGACCAAGGACGCCTGGGTGGTCGCCCACCACCTCGACGACCTGGTGACCGGCGCCGGGCTGGTCGCGGCCCGCAGCCGCCGGCCGGTCCGCTACGCCGCCCACCGCGGCAGCGCCACCCTCGCGACCCTGCGCGCCCGGGGGCTCGAGGTCCTCGAGGTGCCGGCCCGCTACGTCTCGTCGGAGGAGTCGGCCCTGGTCTCGCTCGCCGGCGGGGGCCTGGCCCGTCCTCTCACCAAGCAGGTCCCGGTCGTCATGGGCGGCCGGGACAGCCGGGGCCGCTCGACGCGCCCGACCCTCGTCCTCAACGCGGAGACGGTCTGGCGGGTGGCCCAGATCGCGTGGTACGGCGCACCGTGGTTCCGGTCGTTCGGCACCCCCGCCGAGCCCGGGCCGCGCCTGGTGACCGTCCACGGGTACGTCGCCCGCCCGGGCGTCGTCGAGACCGCGGCCGGAGCCGCCATGACGTCGATCGTCGACGCCGTGGGCGGGCTGGCCCCCGAGGTGGAGTCGGCGCTGGTCGGCGGGCTCGCCGGCGTCTTCCTCACCGCCGACGAGCTCCGCTCCGCGACCTGGAGCACGGCCTCGCTCTCGGCCTTCGGCGGCGGGGTCGGCTCCGGCGTCGTCGAGGTCCTCGACCCGCGGCCGTGCCCGCTCGACCGGCTGGTCGCGATGCTGCGCTACGCCGCGGGCGAGTCCGCCGGCCAGTGCGGCCCGTGCATGTTCGGGCTCCCGGCCGTCGCCGACGACGTGGCCCGGCTGGTCGCCCACCCGGACCGCGCGACGTACGACCGGCTCCGTGGCCGGCTCGGCCTGCTGCCCGGGCGTGGTGCGTGCCGGTTCCCCGACGGCGTCTCACGCTTCACCGGCTCCGCGCTGCGGGTCTACGCCGGCCACCTGGAAGAGCACCTCACGGGAAGGGCCCTCCATGCCAGCCTCGCGTGAGCAGGCCACCCGCGTGGCCGTCGACCGGGTCGCCTGCACCGGTCACGGGGTCTGTGCCGCCCTGCTGCCCCGCCAGATCACGCTGGACGAGTGGGGCTACCCGATCGTCGCGGCCGCGGACGACCCCGCCGTCGACGTCGAGGCCGCGGTGCGCCTGTGTCCGGCTCGGGCGCTGCGCCCGAGCCGGGCACCGCGTCAGTAGACGATGACGCCGCGGATGTTCTTGCCGTCGCGCATGTCCTGGTAGCCCTGGTTGATCTGGTCCAGGGTGTACTCCTGGGTCACCATCTCGTCGAGCTTGAGCTTGCCGTCCATGTAGAGGTTGAGCAGCCGCGGGATGTCGTAGCGCGGGTTGGCGTTGCCGAAGATGCAGCCCACCAGCTCCTTGCGCTGCATCGACATGTCGAAGAGGTTGAGCTTCACGTCGTCGGCCATCATGTTCGAGACCGAGGTGACCACGCCGCGACCGGCCTTCTTGATCAGCGACATCATCGGGGCGATGTGCGTGCCCTCGGCCAGGCCGAGCGCGAGGATCGCCTTGTCGGCCATCGCGCCGTACGTGATCTCGGAGATGAGCGGCTGGGCGTCCGCCATCGACGCGGCCACGTGGGTCGCGCCGAGGGTGAGCGCCTTCTCGCGCTTCCACTCGACCGGGTCGATGGCGACGACGAACCGGGCGCCGGCCATCGCCGCGCCCTGCACCGCGCTCATGCCGATGCCACCGAGGCCGACGACGGCCACGGTCTCGCCGGACTGCACGTCGGCGGCGTACGTCGCCGAGCCCCAGCCGGTCGTCACACCGCAGCCCACGAGCGCGGCCTTCTCGAGCGGGATGTGCTTCTCGATCTTCACCGCGCTGTCGACGTTCACCACCGTGTACGGCGAGAAGGTGCCGAGCCCGACCATGATGCCGAGGTCGCGCCCGTCCTTGGCGTGGTGACGGTAGCTGAAGTCGCTGAGCTGCATGCCGCTGAGCAGGAACGCGCCGAGGTCGCAGAGGTGCTGCTTGCCGGTCGAGCACGACGGGCACTTGCCGCACGACGGGATGAAGCTGAAGACGACGTGGTCGCCCACCTCGAAGCCGACGGTGTCGGGGCCGACCTCCTCGACGACGCCGGCGCCCTCGTGGCCGCCGATCAGCGGGAACTGCTTGAGCCCGAAGGCCTCGGCCAGCTCCGGGTCGAGGACCATGTCACCGGTGACCATGTGCTCGTCGGAGTGGCAGAGGCCGGACGCGGCGAGCTTGACCAGGATCTCGCCCCTCTTGGGCGGGTCCAGCTCGATGTCCTCGACGCTCCAGTCGGTGTGCGGCTCCCAGAGGATGGCGGCGCGTGTCTGCATGATCACTCCCGGTGAGAAATAGAACGTGTTCCTGTCGAGCAAGTTAGCGCCGTCACCCCCGATCCGTCAGCACCTGGGGGAAACATTCCGGGCAGCTACCTGCGCGTGAGACGCGGGGCGAGCGCGCGGGCGGACCGCGCGCGTGCCGCACCCGCCCAGAGGCCGGCGCCGTAGGCCAGGTCGTCGAGGCGTCGCGAGACGAAGAACGCCAGCCGCGGCACCCCCGCCGGCCGCGGAGTGAGCACGGCGTCCACGACGGCCGCCACCCCCAGCGCGCGGCGCGCCCGGGACGAGAACGGCACGGCCACGGCGGTCAGCGGCCACCAGTGCCGGAGCACCAGTGCGGCGGTCTGGGAGACCACGGCCGACATCCCCTTCCCCGCCAGGACGGCGGCCTCCTGCGTGCGTCGTTCGGTCAGCGGGAGCGACCTCCTGACCCGGAGCGTCGTGACGACGACGCAACCGGCCGCCACGGGCACCGACCAGCGCCGCTGGGCCAGCAGCGCGAGCACCGCGACGGCGTAGGCCGGCGACATCACCGTGGGCGCGATCAGGTTGCCGTGCCGCTCGGCGAGCAGCGCACCGCCCGTGCCGTAGAACGCCTTGCGGCCCATCCAGCCGGCCAGCGTGCCGCGGCTGTCGTGGCGCACCTCGAAGTCGGCGTCGTAGCGCACCCGCCGCCCACCCTCGACGAGCCGCCACACGAAGTCGACGTCCTCCGCCACCCGCATGCGGTCGTCGAAGCCGGCCCCCGCAGCGTCGACCCGGACCACCAGGCACGCGCTCGGCAGCCAGGAGACCCGGGAGCCGGGCCGGACGAGCGCCTGCTCGTCACCGAGGTCGAGCGACATCGACAGCTCGTCGTACCGCTCGAACCACCGCACCCGGTCGGAGCGGGCGACCCCGCGCACCCGGGGCGCGACGGCGGCGACCGACGGGTCGGCGAAGTGGGCACAGAGCCCGGTGATCGTGGCCGCCGTGGCCTCCACGTCGCTGTCGACGAAGGCGACGTACGGCGTCGTCACCGTGCGGAGCCCGGCGTTGCGGGCGCCGGCCGGACCGACGTTCTCCGCGAGAGCGAGCAGCCGGGCGCCGTGCCGTGCCGCCACCGCGGCGACGGGACCGGGGTCGAGGGACGCGTCGTCGACCACCACACAGTCCAGGTCCGGTCGCAGCTGGGCGAGGAGGCGGTCGAGCTGCTCGGCGCGGTCGCGCACCGGGACCACGACCGTGACGTCGTCGGCGCTGACCGGGGTGGCCCCGAGCACGGGCGTGGCGAGGTTGCCCTCGAGCAGCCGGTCGGCCAGCGCCCGCGAGGCGGCGTCGACCACCGCGACGCGGCCGTCGCGCACCAGCGCGGCACCCGCGTCGCTGAGCCGGGCGACCCGGACCGGCGAGCCTCCGATGAGCACCCGCCCGCCGTCGGCGAGCCGGACGTCGTCCCGGATCCGGACCTCGTAACCGTCCGGCAGCCCGGGGCTCATCGCGTCACGCCGGGAAGCCGCCGTCGGCGTGCACGACGCTGCCGTTGAGGACGGCGCCCGCGGGCGAGCAGCAGAACGCGATGCACCGGGCGATCTCGTCCGGCTCGATGAGCCGCCGGATCTTCTGGTGCTCCACCAGGTCGGTGACGTCGGCGTCGTCGTACAGCGCTGCGGTCTGGCGCAGCATCGCCGTGTCGGTGGCTCCCGGCGACACGGCGACCGCGGTGACGCCGGTGCCGACCAGGTCGGCGGCCAGCCCCTTCGCGATCCCCACCACGGCGTGCTTGACGGCGGTGTAGGCAGCGAGGTGGAAGAGCCCGTGGGTCCCCGACGCGGAGGCGACGGCGACGAACCGGCAACCCGACGGGTCCGGCCCGGTGAGCATCAGGGGGACGGTCACGGCCGCGGTGTTCCACACGCCCTTGGCGTCGATCTCCCACAGCAGGTCGACCTGGTCGTCGGGCGTCTCCCAGAGCGACCGGCCCCCGGAGACCACCGCGGCCGCGGCGACCGCGACGTCGAGCCGGCCCCACCGCTGCACCGCGTCGGCGACCGCGCCCTCGAGCGCGGTCCGGTCGCGGACGTCGGCGAGGTAGGCCCGGGCGGCGTCGTACGGCGCGACCACGGCGTCGAGGTCCTCGCGCGTCGGCATCGGGTACGGCGCCGCGTCCGGCCCGGCGCACCAGTCGACCGCGAGGACGGCGTACCCCTCCTCGGCGAGGCGGCGCACCGTGGCCGCACCGATGCCGCGCGCGGCGCCGGTGACCAGGGCGACCCGCGGGTCGGTCATCGGACCGCCCCCACGGACCGCAGCCGCCCGTGCCGGTCGGCCTCTCCCCCACTGACGGCGGCCGCGATGTCGGCGGCCATCTGGTGGAGCACCCGCTGACCCTCGCCGGCGGTGGCGCCCGCGGGGTCGCCGAGCACGCCGTTGGGAGACACCGCCGCGACTCCCCCGGCGACGAGCTCGGGCAGGAGCTCGGCGATCGGGCGGGTGTTGCCGGCCTCCGCGAGGTCGGAGCGGACCGCCCAGGGGTGCAGGTGCAGCATCAGCGAGGTCTCGGTGAGGCCCGCGTGGGCGTCCACCTGCTCGGTGGCGCACGGCACCCAGGCCACGTCGTGCCCCTCGGCGACGAGCTGCTCGACCGCCGTCGTGAGCGCGGCCAGGTTGCCGCCGTGCGCGTTGACGAAGACGACCCGGGCGCACCAGGTGCGCAGCGACCGGGTCAGCTCGACCACGGTCTGGCGCAGCACGTCGGTGCCGATCGACGAGGTGCCGGGGAACATCTGGTGCTCGCCGCTCGCGCCGTACGAGATCGCCGGCGCCACCACCACGTCGTCACGCTGCAGCAGGCCGGCCACCCGGTGGGCGACGGCGCCGGCGATCACGGTGTCGGTGTCGAGCGGCAGGTGCGGTCCGTGCTGCTCGATCGAGCCGACGGGCACCAGCACCAGCGCCGATGGCGGCAGCGCCGGCGACCGCGACCCGCCGAGCTCGCGACTCACGCCGGCGCGCCCAGGGTGCGGTGGAAGCCGTCGGGGATGTCGAAGAGCCCGGGGTGCAGCTCGTCGATCGACGACAGCCCCATGCCCAGCAGGGCCGAGTCGATGCCGCCGCGCAGGATGTCGAGCACGTTCTCGACGCCGGCCTGGCCGTTGGCGCCGAGACCCCAGAGGTAGGCGCGGCCGATCATCACCGAGCGCGCGCCCAGGGCGAGCGCCTTGACGACGTCCGAGCCGCGCCGGATGCCGCCGTCGAGGAGCACCTCGAGCTGCTCGCCCACGGCGTCCGCGACCGGCTTGAGCATCCGGATCGAGGCGGGGGTGCCGTCGAGGTTGTTGCCGCCGTGGTTGGACACCGAGATGGCGTCGGCGCCGGCGTCGACGGCCCGCAGCGCGTCGTCGACCCGGCAGACGCCCTTGAGCATGAACGGCTTCCCGCTCATCTGCTCCCACTGCTCGCGCATCCACGCAACGTCCTGCCACGACGGCGGCGGGGTGCTCATCCACTCGTAGTAGGCGCCGAAGAACGTCGGCGCATCTCCCCCGGGCGGAGCCAGGTTGGGAGCGGTGAGGTCGGGGATGTGCCGCGGACCGAACTGCCAGAGCCAGCGCGGCTTGGTGGCCACCTTCGGTGCCATCCGAATCATCGTCTTGAGGTCGATCTTCTCGGGGATCTCCGGGCTGCCCCAGTCGCGCCCCATCGAGAACGACCAGTCCAGCGTGGCGATCAGGCCCTGGGCACCGGCCGCGCGGGCCCGGTCCATCCGCTGGATCATCACGTCGCGGTCGCCGGTCCAGTACATCTGGAAGAACGTGCGGTCGTTGACCGCACAGACCTCCTCGACCGACTTGCTGGCGAAGTTGCTCAGGCCCATCACGGTGCCGCGGGCGGCGGCGGCCCGAGCGACCGCGACCTCGCCGTCGGGGTGCACGGCCTGGACGCCGGTCGGGGAGATGACCACCGGCAGCGAGATGTCCTGGCCCATCACGGTGGTCGCCATCGACCTCTCGGCCTGCTGCCCGGCGACGTGCGGCGCGAAGCCGATCTCGCCGAACGCCGCCTCGTTGTCGCGCAGCGTCAGGCCGCGCTCGGAGCCGGCGACCAGGGCGGCGTACACCGGAGCGGGCAGCCGCTTGCGGGCGCGCTGCTGCGCGACCGCGACCGACTCGAACCAGGGGTTCTGCTTCCAGGGGTTCTCGACCTTCACACTGCCGTCCTTCGAGGTGGTTTCGAGGCTCGCTTCGCTCGCACCTCAACCACCGATCGGCTCGAAGCCGGCGAGCGGGCTCTCCGCGCAGTCGCTCACCGGCGGACGGGTCATCAGCTTCAGCATCACCGGCTGGTTGCGGGTCGGGGTGGTGCGGGAGTGGTCCTGGCTGGCGGCCGGGACGGTCCGGTCGCCGGCCAGCGCGGTCTCCCCGTACCCCTGCACGCACTCGGGATCCGGACCGTCGAGCGGCAGCCCGGTGAAGAACTTCGCGGCCATGCAGCCGCCCCGGCACGAGTCGTAGAAGGAGCACTTGGCGCAGGCGCCTCCCGTCTGCGGCGAGCGCAGGTCCGCGAACAGCTCCGAGGTCTGCCACACCTGCTGGAAGCCTCCGTCGGCGAGCAGGTTGCCGGCCAGGAAGTTGTCGTGGATCGCGAACGGGCAGGCGTAGACGTCGCCCACGGGGTCGATCAGGCAGACCACCCGGCCGGCTCCGCAGAGGTTGAGGCCCGGCAGGCTCTCACCGAACGCCGCGAGGTGGAAGAACGAGTCGCCGGTCAGGACACCCTCGCCGTGCGCCATCAGCCAGTCGTAGAGCACGCGCTGCTGCTCGGGCAGCGGGTGCAGCTCGTCCCACACGTCGGCGCCGCGGCCCGAAGGACGCAGCCGGGTCAGCCGCAGGGTCGCGCCGTACTTGTCTGCCAGGGCCTTGAACTCGTCGAGCTGCCCGATGTTCTGCCGGGTGCAGACCACCGAGATCTTGGCGTCCTGGAAGCCCGCGTCCTGCAGGTTCTGCAGGGCCGTCAGCGCGGTGTCGTAGGAGCCCGGGCCGCGCACGTAGTCGTTGACCTCGGCGGTCGCGCCGTCGAGGGAGATCTGCACGTCGACGTAGCCGCCGCAGGCCGGGGAGGCCAGGTAGGCCGCGCGCTCCGGGTCGAGCCGGACACCGTTGGTGGAGAACTTCACGCCCACGTTGTGGTTGACGGCGTACTCCAGCAGGTGCCAGAAGTCGGGTCGGATGGTGGGCTCGCCGCCACCGATGTTGACGTAGAACACCTGCATCCGCTGCAGCGCGTCGATGACCGCCTCGCACTGCTCGGTCGACAGCTCGCGCGGATCGCGCTTGCCCGAGGAGGAGAGGCAGTGCGCGCAGGCGAGGTTGCACGCGTAGGTCAGCTCCCAGGTCAGGCAGATGGGCGCGTCCAGGCCGTACTCGAACTGCTGCACCAGCGAGCCGCCGCTCGGCCGCTCCTGCACCGCGGTCACGCCGCGACCTCGGCGGCGCGCGGGCGGATCATGTCGGTGACCGCGAGACCGCGCAGCGCGTCGGCGTACGCCGCCCACTGCTCCTCGGGCACGCCGGCGGCGCGCAGGGCGCCGCGGACGTCCGGGCTCTCGGCGAGCCCCCGCACGACCGCGACCAGCTCCGGCCGCTTGAGGAACGTGAGCTTGCGGTTGCCGAAGTGGTAGGCCAGCGCCCCGAATGGCTCGGGCCGCAGCGCGACCGACGGCGAGAGGCCCCAGGCCTCGCTCAGCAGGGGGTCGGGCATCGGGTCCGGCATCAGTAGACGCCGCACATGCCGTCGATCGAGACCTCTTCGATCAGCGACTCGGCGGTCACCGGGGACTCGTCCTGGGCCGGGGCGGTGGTGGCGGTGTCGCGGGACTCGGCGGTCATGGCTGCTCCATCTGTCGGTGGGGTGGTGTGGGCCACACATTAATGGCAGTCAGTGCCAGAAAGAAGGGGGTCGCGAGATGTTGTTAGATTCCGGCCGTGACGACCAGCGCGGGCAGGCCCCGAGGGGCTGCAGTGGGACGGCCGGTCGTCACCACGCCCGGCGAGATCGAGCAGGCCGCCTTCAGGCTGTTCGCGGCCGCCGGCTTCGAGGGCACGACGATGGCCGCGATCGCCGCCGAGGTCGGCGTCGGGCAACGCACGCTCTTCCGCTACTACCCGTCGAAGAACGACATCCCCTGGGGCCAGTTCGACCAGACGCTCGACAGCTTCCGCCAGATCCTCGACGGCACTCCCGAGGACGTCTCGCTGATCGACGCCATCCAGCAGGCCGTGCTCCGGTTCAACGAGTACGACCCCGACGCCCAGCCTCCGCACCGCGACCGGATGCGGCTGATCCTGCGCACCCCGGCGCTGCAGGCCCACTCCGTGCTCCGCTACGCCGACTGGCGCGCGGTCATCGCCACCTACGTCGCTCGTCGCCGCGGCCTGGCCGTGGACGACCTCTTCCCCCAGACCGTCGCGCAGGTCAGCCTCTCGCTCGCCCTGACGGCGTACGACGCGTGGCTCGACCACCCCGAGACCTCCCTCGCCGCGCTGCTCGACGACGCGATGGGCTGCCTGCGGGACTACGTCACCGCGGACTAGCCCGGCACCGCCGCCCGGCCCGCCGACCGGGACTTGGGAGTAGCGTCGCCGCAGTACTTTCGTCGGGTTCGTCCGACGACGTCCGGACCCGGGAGTCCGGCCGCCGCCGGCGTGTGCAGCGTCCTGTGACCACCTCCGGCGGAAGGCCAGCACATGCACCTCGAAGACTCCCCACCGTCGCGTGGGCGAGGCAGGGCGCTCGTCGCGGCAGCTGCCGTCGTCCTCGGCGGCGGGCTCCTGGTCCCGGCGCACGCGGAAGCACCGGCGGCGCCCCGGCCGAGGGCGGCCTCCCGGGACGCGCGCGGGCCGGGCTCGACGCTGACCGACCCGCAGCGGATCCGCCGGCTCGCGGCCCAGGCCTACAGGTGGGGCCTGCCGGCCGAGTTCGTCTACCGCTTCTCGCGCTACAACTACCTGGCGACCGCGCCTCGCAACCAGCTCGGCGGCGGGCGGGCAGCGGCCGCCTGGAACAACAACGCGACCAACGCCGGCGACGCGTCGGTCGTCTACCTCAACGCGATGCTGGACCTGAGCGGCGACCCGGGCCGCGGCCACGCGAAGCAGCTCGTCATGACCGTGCCGCCGTCGCAGGACGACTACTTCGTGGTCAACCTCCTCGACAGCTTCGTCAACACGGTGGGCAGCATCGGCACCCGGACCACTCCGTCCGCAGCGGCGCAGACCTACCTGCTCGCCGGCCCGACCTCGCCGTACGCGCACCGCCGGACCGTCACTATCAAGGGCTTCACCTACCGGGTGATGACGATGGACACCGACCTCGGCTGGCTGCTGGTGCGGATCCGGGCCGACACCCTGGTCGACCCGACGTCCCCCGCCTCGGCCAGGTCGGTCATCGACCGCGTGGTCGGGGGCTTCGCCCTCCAGAGCCTGCGCAGCTTCGAGTGGGACCACCACGAACCCCGGTACTTCGAGCCGGGGTACACGCCGACCGCCGAGCAGAAGGCCGCGGCCCAGAAGTGGCACAACACGCCGGCCCAGGCGACGGTGTTCTTCGAGCAGATGGGGCGTTCGCTGCGGATCAGTCCCCTGCCCACGCGGCATACCGGGCTCAACGGCTCACCCCTGGAGACGCTGCCGCCATGGGTCGCCGCACAACCGGGTGCGAGGACGGTCTTCCGGTACCCGTCGTACGGCCAGCAACAGACCCTGAAGCGGTTCGCCCCGCTCGGCCTGACCGAGCGGGGCTTCCACGTCCCCCGCACCTGGGGCCAGCCCCAGCTGGACGCCCTGCAGGACGGCTTCGTGCTCGGGCAGCAGCGGGTCGCCCAGGCCTCGACGTCGGTCGGCGTCAGCAGCAGCACCCACTACTGGAGCTACCTCAACGACAACATCGGCAGCTACCCGAACTCCACAGCGGGCTACCTCTTCCGCGCCATCGTCGTGCTTGCCGGCGGGTCGGCGAACCTTCCCGCGGACGCGGTGTACGCGCAGCTGGACGAGTACGTCGACGCCGACGGGCACGCGGAGGGTCTCGACGGCAACGACACCTACACGCTGACGTTCACCCCGCCGGTCGACGGCGGACCGGTGCCCGCCGACGGGATCCTGCCGTCCATGGTCACCGGCTCCGACGGCAACCCGCAGGGCTTCTGGTCGCTCCACGTCTACGCGACGGACCCGTCCCAGGCGGCCGCGCCCTTCATCACCCAGGCCAGCGTGCTCAACACGGCGTACTCGGACGCCGACCTCGCCGTGACCGCGGTGGATCCCGTCGCCGACACGGTGACGGTGACCCCGTCCGACTGGGGACCGCTGGTCGAGGGCTCGCCCGTGCTGTTCGGCCCGACCGCCGGGCAGTACGGCTTGCAGCCCGACACCCCCTACTACGTGGCGGGTGTGCCGACCGCGACGACCCTCGACGGAGCCGTGACGAGCTACACGTTCCAGGTCAGCACGCGCTGGCTCCAGGACTGGGACGCCACGGAGACCCACCCGGTGCCGATCCAGGGCCCGGGCGGACACCCGGGCGACGTGGCAGCGATCGACGACCCGGGCGGCGCGGTCCACCTGACGTGGGGGCCGGTCCAGCCGGTGTCCCAGCTCGGCTCGCAGCAGCTGACGTCGGGCCGGCTGGCGACGAACCCCGACGGCTCGGTGACGATCTGGATCGGGCCGACGCTGCCGGACGGCGCGCCGATGACGAACTGGCTGCCGACGCCCTCGACGGCGTACCACGAGTCGGTGTACGGCGCAGCCGGGACGTCCATGGCGACGGGCATCCGGCCGATGATGCGGATGTACTACCCGTCGCCCGGGAGCGACACGCAGCCGTCGATCCTGCCCCCGCCGGCCGGCGGGTCGACGGCGACGTACGTGCTGCCCCCGCTGGCGAAGGTCGGCTAGGTCGGGTCCTCCGCGTGGAGGAGCGCGTCGGGGTCGAGCCTCGGTGGCACGTGCGCGAGAGCCGTCTGCACCAGCGCCGTCCGCGCCTTGACCACGACCGCGCGCCGCAGCCTGCCGACGTCGTCGCCGACCGATGCGGCGACCGTGTCGCTCACCTGCTGCTCGGAGAAGGTCGGCCGGGTGCCGGGCGCGACGTCGATGTCGGGCAGCGCCACCAGCACCGGCAGGACCTGGTCGCCGAGGGCGTCGAGCACCTGGAACCTCTCGAGGCGGCTCATCGCCTCCCACGCCGTGTCGATGTCGACGGCACCCTTGCGGACGTCCTTGCGCTGTGCCGTCACCACCGCCTTGGCCGCCCCGGTGAGAGCCGCGGTCAGCTCATGCTCGGTGAATCGCATGCGCCCAGCATGGCGGACGGGCCCGCCACGGCGTCGACCGAGCCGCCAGTCAGGACCCGGCCGCCGGGCGGACGGCCGCGCCGGCCCGTCGGCCGGTGCGCCCGGGGAGGGAGCGCCGTTCGCGTCGCAGGGAGGCCGGAGCAGCTCCCCCGGCGGCTGACGACCTGGAAGGAGGAGCCGTCAGCCGCCGGACCTGGGGAAGAAGCTCACGATGGTCGTGGTGCCGTCCTGCTCGACGACGCGAAAGGCGCCCGCGGCCGGGTCGATGTCGACCTCGCTCGGGTGCGGGACCAGGTGGCGGAGCACGACGGGATGGCTCGAGGAGCTCCCGCCCACGGCCACGATCACCACGTCGTCCTTGGGGTCGTACGACGTGTACGCGAACGGCAGCCGTTCGACCTCTCTCTGGTCGCCGAACGAGCGGTCGAGGACCTCGATCGTGACGTCTTGTCCCTCGCGGTCCTTGGTCAGCCGGTCCAAACCCTCCACCCAGCCCTGGTGGTCCGTCGTCGAGGTGTCTGCCATCGGTCCTGATCCTTCCGGACGTCGCTCGGGTGCCCTACCCGCGGCCGAGACCCATCCTCGGTGGCCCGGCGGAGCGACACATCCCGCGTATCCGGGATGTCCCGTCGTGCCGCGGGCGCGAGGCTGGGACACCGACAACACAGGAGGACCGACGATGGAGCTCTTCGGCATCGCCCGATTCGAGCGTTTCTTCCGAGCGGCCGCCGGTCTCGACGTCGACAAGAGCGACCTGCGCCGCTTCGACGACTTCGTGAACGACAAGATCTACGACCTCCTGCTGCGCGGGCAGGCGAACGCGAAGGCGAACGGCCGCGACGTCATCGAGCCGCAGGACCTGCCGATCACCAAGGGGCTCCAGGAGTCCATCCACGCCTTCAAGGCGATCGATCAGGAGCTGTCGCTGGAGCCGATCCTCGAGCAGCTCACCAGGCGGCCGCCGCTCGACGTGACCTACAGCGACGAGGCCCAGGCGCTGCTCCCGCTGGTCGCGGGCGGCCTGGGCGTCGCCCTCGCGCGGACGTTCCCGATCCTCGAGGAAGGCCTGGTGAACCCGCAGACCGTCCACTGGGACCGCGCCATCCGGATCTTCGACCTCCTGCTCTGACGAGCTGCCTCGGACAAGCCGGGAGGCCCGTCGAGCAGCCCGGCGCCGAGGTCCTCTACGGGGACCGGACCCGGCGTCACACGTTGAAGCGGAACGATCACGCGGGGTTTCGGTGGTCGTGGGTCATCACCGACTGCGACTGACAAACGCCGTCTGACCTACGGAAACGCGTTCGCGTGACTATTGGAGGTCGTCGGCGATCGTCGGTCTCGGCCGAACTTCTTGCGGTCCATTTGCTGACCTGGGTCGCGGCGAGATCCCTCGGGCGAGGGCGGCGTCGAACAGCGTCCGGGCGACCTGCTCAGCCTTCTCGGTCGCCGCGGCACCCACCGACTTCGCCTCGTAGCGTCCTGGTTGAGAGCGCGTCGCAGGCGGTCGAACTCTCGCGCCGCCCTTTCTGCGGGCGGCTTGTCGAAAACGGCGCGCAGGTAGCAGCCGAGCGCCTCGTCCTGGCCCGGCCCGTTGGTCGTCAGGAAGCCGTACGCCGCCAGCAGCGCCTCGCCCGTGTCGTGGCAGGCGTCGTAGGCGATGCCGTATCTGACGACGAGGTTGGTGAGCAGCGGTAGTTGGTTCAGACGGTCCTCGGCCTGGCGCAGGAACGACGCTGCGCGCGCAGGATCCGCTTGTACGGCCTCAAGACGGCGTGCCTCGACCAGCGCGAGCACGGTCGCCTGCTGGACGCGGGTGAGCGGGGGTCAGCGCCACGGCAGCTCCCCGACCACGGCGACCGCCGGGCCGCTGCGCACGTTGCCCAGGAACCCGTAGAGCGGGGCGAACTCCGCAGCTGTGACGATCGTCGGGTTCAAGGGCCGGTGCACCGCGGCCTCCCTCCAACGTGAGGCCACGAGATCATCAGATCGAAGATGCTAAGCGCCGATAGCCGATCTGGTCAGGGTCCTCGTCCCCGTGCTCCACTCTGCGGCAACCGGAAGGATCTCTTCGACGAAGGTCCGATTCAAGGCGATCACAGACTGACTAGCGCAATGGCGACGACGCTGAGCCCCAGACCCGCTGCCCGCACCTTGCCGAGGGGTTCGGCGAGAACTGTGACCGCCAGCAGGACGGTGACTGCCGGATACAGCGACGCGATCACGGCCGTGAGGGCGGTGGAGCCCCCGGTGGCTCCGAGCCGGAAGGCGAGGTGGCCGATACCGGCCACCGCACCTGCGACGACGGCGGGGACGACGACGGGCCCCGAAAATCCGCCGGAGGACCGGCTCATCGGGAACAGAACGCAGGCGCCGATCAGCACGGAGAGTAGGACGGGCCACGCGCCCGCCCCCTCCGCGGAGCCGTAGGCCAGGTACATAACTCCGAATCCGCAGCCGGCAATCACGCCGTGCATAGCGCCAGATGCGGTCGACTGCGCCGTCTCCGGGTCCAAAGGTGTTTCGCCGGTTCCCGCGACGCACGCGAGCGCCGGAACGGCCAGGAGCCCTCCGACGATCGCTGTGGGACTGAGCGACTC
The DNA here is from genome assembly GCF_002117935.1 of Nocardioides sp. PD653-B2. Lineage (GTDB taxonomy): Bacteria > Actinomycetota > Actinomycetes > Propionibacteriales > Nocardioidaceae > Nocardioides. The sequence continues at coordinate 86,841 of NZ_BDJE01000036.1, forward strand.
CCCGGCCAGCAGGCCCCCCATCACCGGAACCGCCGCGCCGAACAGGGCGCTAAGAGGGGCCACGACGACCATGCTCCCGACCGCCAGGCCGCGATACAGCCCTAAACAGCCGATGATCAGCCCGACGCCGGCGACCATCCCGGCGACCAAAGACCCTGCGCCCAGGGGTGAGCCCTGCGCGCCCATGAACGTCAGGATAGGGACGAGTGCCCCCAGTTGACTTACCGCCGCGACATGGGTGGCCGCCGATCGCCGGGAAGCACTTCCGGCGAGGAAATCTGAAGCCCCGTAGCCAACAGCAGCAACCAGGGCGTAGATCGTGATCAGTGGGAACTCCTAGGTCTTCGGTGTGCACACTCGCGCGATCGGCCTGCCGCCATGAGGCCGGCTGCTGCGGTTGTTCGTCACGGCGATGGGCAAGGAGGGCGCGATCACCCGGAACTGGTATTCCATGCTTGTCGGCAGGGCACCGTCGCCGCCGGAGTCATGGCTGACAGGAGGGTGACGCCGCAGGGGAACCTGAAGAAGAGCTTCGCCCCCCATGTCCTAGCAGCGGGCTCTCGGGCAATCATGCGGTGGTGTGCACAAGATTGCCGCCAAGGAAGACGTCGGTCACCGTGATGTCGACGAGCTCGTCGGGGCTGGTCGCCTCGGGATTGCGGTCCAGGGCGATGAGGTCGGCGAGCTTCCCGGCCTCGAGGGTCCCCCGCGTCTGCTCCTCACCCAAGGCGTAGGCGCCGCCGATCGTGTGCATTTTCAGCGCCTCGCGGATAGTGATGGCCTGGTCTTCGTTCAATGCATGCCCGTGGAAGGTGCGCCGAGCGACGCAGCTGGCGATGCTGAGGAACGGGTTCGTCTGTCCGATGTCCGACCCGACCCACACGTCGGAGCTCCCGGAGAGTGGCCAGCCGTCGTCGAGCATGCGCCGCAGCGGGAACTGACGGTGGCGCGAGTACTCGCCCACGTAGTTCGGCATGAACTCGGCGAAGTTCTTCATGAACACCGGTTGCGGAACCGGGACGATGCCGGCTTGCCGCCACGCGTCGCTGAGCTTCGGGTAGTCGGGGACGAAGTTTCCTGCATGCTCAATCCGGATCCGCGGGCCGCCGTTGCGCGGAAGCGTGGCCAACGCCTCGCACACATGAAACTGGGCGTGGTCACCGTTCGCGTGAATCGCCAGCTGCAGTCCGGCCTCCGCCGTGGCCCGCGCGAGTTCGACGACCTGCTCGGTGGACACCGCGATCTCGCCGCAGTTGTGTCCGTCGCCGATTGCGTACGGGCGGCTGAGCGCCGCGCGGGCGGCGGAGTACCCGCCGTCCGCGAACGCCTTGACCCCCTGGACGCGGAGCAGGTCCCGTGACGATCGCAGGCTGGACCACTTCGCCGGGTCGCACGCCTCCTCCAGGCTGACGGTTCCCGGTGTCCAGAAGTACACGTGGATCCGGACCGCGATACGACCTCCTGAGAGCGCGTCGTCGTAGACGTGGAGCCCTTCGTCGATGGTCTCGGAGATCTCCCCGATCGTCGTGACCCCGTGCGCTGTGAACAGGTCCCGAATTCCGCGCTCGACGGCTGTCCGCGCCTCCTCGCCGGTCAGGGCCGGGAATGGCAGCAGCTTGTCCATCTCCGTGACGATGCCCGTCGGGCGACCGGAGGCGTCGCGTTGCACGGTCGGCTTACCCGTGACGCTGTAGTCGACCGCCCGGTAGTGCTCGTCGATACCCGCCAGCTCGAGGGCACGGGAGTTAAGAACGCTGAGGTGACCGCCGGCGCGGATCGCGATCGCGACGTCCGCACTGACCGAGTCGAGCTCCTTCCGTGTCGGGAACCGCCCGTCGGTGAGCTTCTGGTCGAAGAACAGGTTGCCCTGAGCGACCAGCCAGCCTTCCCGCGCCCGGTCGAGGTTGTCGCGCAGCACGTCGAGGACCGCCGCGATGTCCGAGCACCCAGGTGCACGGACGTCGACCATGGAGTAGGCCGCCTTCGCCGCCACCTCGGCATGCACGTGGGGGTCCACGAAGCCCGGCATCAGGATGCGCGTCCCGAGGTCGACGACCTCCTCACACGCCGCCTCGGCCGATGCGAGGCTGTGGACGTCGACCACGTGTGCGATGCGTCCGTCCCGGACCACGACTCCTCCAGGTCCGTCGATCTCCTCCGCGGACAGCGTCAGGACGTGATCGCCCTTGATGAGGGTGCTCGACATGCTGTCAGCTCTGCCGGGCGATGTTGAGCACGGTCACGCCGGCGCCGGCGAAGTTCGCCAGGTCGTCGACAGAGGCGCGTCCGGGCTCGGACGAGAACGACTCGGCCGCGTCCTCGGCGCTGTCGTACGTCAGCCGGGCGACCACGTAGTAGGGCGAGTCACTCTCGGCGGGCTTCCCCCAGCTGAACTCACGCAGCTTCGGCAGCATGTCAACGAGCGGAGCGTGCGTGCTGGCGTAGTGCGCGTCGAACTCCTCGGGGGAGGACGGGTGGTTGTAGAGGACGATCACGTCGTGCATGAGGAGAGGCCTTTCAAGGGGATCGGTGGGCGAACGTCGCCGGGACGGGGAACCAGGTAGCCCGGCCCCGGCGACGCCTCGCGTGGGGTGGAGGAGCTGCGCTGCCCGGGGGCTCGCGGCTGTCAGCCGGCTCCGCTCGCGCGGGGACCGAGCACCGGCAGCTCGGATCGCGCCGGCGCCGGCTCCGGTGTCACCGGGCCGGGTTCGACGTCGCCGACGGGCGGAGCATCCTGGGTGCCGGCCTGCGGGACCCGCGTCCGGCGGCCGTACCCGCCGAGCCCGAACGGCGCGACGAGAACTCGGACCGCGACCACGTAGACGACACCCGCGACGATCGCCGAGGGGAAGGAGGCGGTGAGGTACTGGAACGGCGGGCGGTAGACGTAGGTCACGGGGTCGAGCAGGTAGATGTAGACCGCGATGCCAGCGGCGAACCCCAGGAAGCCGGCCGGGTTGACGCCGGCGACGTAGAAGTACGCGGACGACTTGTCGAGCTGGTACAGCGAGCGCACGTCGTAGCGCTGCCGACGCAGGATGAACCAGTCGGCGACCTGGATGCCGCAGATGGGCGCGAACGCCACGCCGAGGAACGCCAGGAAGATCGAGAAGAACGAGTTCGCGGACGTTGCGAACAGGGCGACGATCACCATGGCCGGCACCGACACCAGGAAGATCGTCCACTTCCAGGACAGCTTGTCCGCCTTGGGCAGCTGACGGATGGCCAGGCTGGCCGCGTAGATGCCCATCATCGCTGTACCGACGTTGGCGACGAGGAGGAACACGAGCATGACGGCACCGACCAGGAGACCTCCCTGGCTGACCAGGAAGTCGGTCGGGTCGCCGCCCGACCCGCTGACCGCAACGCCGGTGTAGAGACCGGTCAGTGACCCCAGTCCGACGCCGAGCCCGAACCCGATGACGACGGGCCACAGGGAGCCGCGCGCGCTGGGGCTGGTGCGGACGATGGTGCCGATGTAGGCCCACCAGGACAGGTTGGACGCGATGAGGACCTCGATGGCGCTGGCCCAGTTGCCGGCGCCCTGTGGGTACGGCGAGACCGCGACCGCGTCCACGACCCCGCTCACCCCCACCCGCTGCACCAGCAGGAGGAGGATCACCAGGCTCATCACAGCGACCACGACCGCGATGATCGGGCCGCGGCTCCGAACGTACTCCGGACCCTTGCGGATCAGGTCCAGCACGATGAAGATCGCGAGGACGCCGACGATCTTCACGCAGAGGTCGAAGTGCGAACGGTCCATGATGTCGAACGAGACCAGCAGCTCGGCGATCGCGCGTCCCTTGTAGATGAACAGGAGGATGCTCCAGCCCATCGCGGAGCAGTAGACCAGGATGAGCGACACGTACGAGCCGCGTGTGCCGAGCTGCGCGCGGCTGGCGATGACGGAGTCGATGCCGTACTTCGAGCACATCGGCAGCGTCGCGAGCGTCACCAGCAGGATCCCGAGCAGCGCGCCCGCGAGCGTGGCGAACGTCCCGGTGGTGGCCGAGAGGTAGTAGGCGACGAAGCCGCCGATGGTGAAGCACCAGGTCGCCATGGCGGCCGAGAATGCGGCCAGGAAGATGGCGGTCTTCCCGAAGCCGCGCTCGGAGCGCATGAGCGGCCAGCCGTTCTCCTCGGCCAGCTTGGCCGATCCCAGGATGCTCACAGCGCCACCCCGACCGCGATGAGGATCGCCGGGACCACGACGGTCACGACGAGGAACCAGAAGTAGTCGGCCTTCGTCAGCGCGACGCCCTGCTGGTCTGCGCTGAGGATCTGCTGACAGCGGAGCTCGAGCTCTGCGGGCAATGACTTGGACATGGTTGCTGCTCTCTCTCTGTGGAGGTCCGCCGCCGCTAGCGCGTGGCCGCGGTGGGGTCGACGACGGGGATGACCTCGCGGCCGATGAGCTCCAGTGAGCGCTTGATGTTCTCGTGTCCGAATCCGTCGATGCGGAGCAGGACCTCGTCCACGCCCATCGCCTCGAGCCGGTGGATGCGCTCGATGAAGTCCTCGGGCGTGCCGATCATGACCGAGGGGGTGTACTCGCAGAGCCAGTTGAGGTCGTCCTGGTGCTCGATCAGCTTGTCGAGGGTGTCGAGGTAGGTGTAGCCGGGCTTTTGCGACAAGGGGATGTAGAGGTCGAGGATGAACTTGAAGTAGTCCATGGCGATGTCGTGCGCGATGCGACGCGCCTCGTCGCGGTCCGCGGCGCAGTAGGCGGTGGCGACGTAGACGCCGCGGTAGTCGTTGGGTGCGGCCACGTTCGACAGGTCGGCCGCGTCGAACGCGATCCGATAGGCGTCGAGGCATTCCTGGAGGTAGTCGAAGCCGAAGTAGTTGTCGAACGTGATGGCGCCGATGCCACGAGTACCTGCGTTGCCGTGGCTCTCCACGCTCGAGGCGGCCACCGACACGGCCGGGTGCGGCTTCGTGAAAGGCTTGGGAACGACCTCGACGGGGGGGATCTTCCAGATCGGTCCGTCGTGCTCGAGCTTCTCGTCGACCATGGCCTTCATGAGCACGTCCATGCCGTCCTCCCACTGATCGCGCGTCTCGGCCGGGTCGACGCCGAACGCGCGCAGGCTGGTGAGGTTGTTCGAACGGGCCGTGCACACCTCTGCCCGGCCCCGCGAGACGATGTCGAGGGTCGCGAGCCGCTCGGCAACCAGGATCGGGTGGTTCCACTTCAGCATGACCGACGCCATCGTCCGCAGCTTGATGTTCTTGGTCCGCATCGCGATCGCGGAGTAGAGGACCTCGGGGGCCGCGACCGAGAAGCTCGGCGGCGTGAAGTGCTGCTCGGAGGTGCCCCAGGTGGAGAACCCGAGGCTGTCAGCGAGAGCGACCTCGTCGATCAGCTGGTGGTAGCGATCCGCCACCGTCGTGCCGGTGAGGTCGCCCTCTTGCAGGAGTCCTACACGCATGGTTCGTACCTTCCGTTTGGCGTTGCTGTTCGTTGTCGTTCTGGGCACGGGTGCCGGGGTTGTCGACGGCGCTGAGGCGGTTTCACGCTGCGCTGTCGCAGCCGACCGATCCCGTAGGGTGGCGGCCATGTCGTCGCAGGTCGCTACTGGAATCGATGAGGGCCCCGACGCGTCCGGCGTGTTGGCGGCTGCGGACAACGCCGCCGACCTGGACGAGCTGGACCTGCGGCTGATCGACGAGCTTCAGCGGGACGGCCGCGTGCCGTTCGCGGAGGTGGCGCGTCGCATCGGTGTCACGGAGAAGACGGTGCGTCGCCGGGTGTCGCGGCTCATCGAGCAACGCTTCATCACCATCGCCGCGGTCACCGATCCTGCGATCCTGGGCTTCGGTTGCATGGCCTTGGCGTTGATCACGACTGACGGATCGCGTCCGCCGACCGAGCTTGCCGCCGAGCTCGCCCGGCTGCCTGAGGTGGACTATGTGTCCGTCACGACCGGGCCCTTCGCGATCCAGGTCGAGCTGATGAGCTCGACCCCCGCTGCAGTCCACGCGGTGGTCTCGGACCGGATCCGACCGGTCACCGGCGTGGCTTCCGTGGAGGTGCTTCCCTACCTCCGACTGCACTACCAGCAGGCGCACCTCTCCCCGGTCCGGGAGAGGTCCGACGGCGTTCGTCCCCGCCCCCTCGACGAGACCGACCGCGCGATCATCGCCTATCTCGCGGCCGACGGCCGTGCACCCCTGCGGGACCTCGCCCCTGCGCTGCAGGTCTCCGAAGCAAAGATCCGGTTCCGGTACAACAAGTTGGTCGAGTCCGGCGCCGTCCGGGTCATGTGCATCGTCAACCCCTTGCGGCTGGGCCACCACTTCACGAGCTGGGTGGCAATCCGCGTCGGCCAGCACGGTCGCGCCGAGGATGTTGCCGAGGCGTTGACCCACCTGGCGTCCGTCTCGTACGTCGCGATCACCGCAGGGCGGTGCGACGTGCTGGCCGAGGTCGTCGCCGACTCCGGTGAGCACCTGCTGGGCATCCTGGACGGGGAGATCCGGTCCGTCGACGGGGTGGTCGAGGTGGAGTCGTGGCTGTACGTGGCCGTCTACTACAAGGCGATTCGGCCGCGCCGTGCACTCGACGATGATCACGCCAGCGACATCCAGACCGTCTGAGTGTCGAGGTACTTGGAGAGGCCCTCGTAGCCGCAGTCCTTGCCGATGCCGGAGCTCTTGAAGCCGCCGAACGGCGCCGCCGCGTGATAGTCCGCGTAGGTGTTGACCCACACCAGGCCCGACTGGATCTGCTGCGACACGGCGTGCGCCTTGCGAACGTCATTGGTCCACACACCTGCAGTGAGGCCGTAGTGCGACTTCGCCAGTCGGGGCATCAGCTCCTCGACGGTGTCGAAGACCTGGATGTTGAGCACCGGCCCGAAGATCTCGTCGGTGATGACCCGGTCGTCATCGCCGGCACCGACGATCGCGGTCGGCTCCAGGAAGTACCCCGGGCGGTCGACGCGCGAGCCGCCGAAAGCGACCTTCGCTGCCGAACCGGCGACGCCGTTCAGGTACGACTCCACCTTGTCGCGGTGCTGCGCGGAGGCGAGCGGTCCCATGGTCGTGTCCCGGTCGAGGCCGGCGCCCAGCACAAGACCCTGCGCGTACTGCTGGATGACGTCGAGCACCTCGTCGAGCGCGGCGCGCTCGACCATCAGGCGCGAACCGCTGAAGCACACCTGGCCGGAGTAGAAGAAGGCCGTCACGGCGGCCGCGGTCGCGGCCTTCGTGAGGTCGGCATCCGCGAAGATGACGTGCGGGTTCTTGCCGCCCAGCTCGAGCGAGATGTGCTTGAGGTTCCCGCCGGCGGAGGCGCCCAGCAAGCGTCCCGTGCGCTCGGACCCCGTGAAGGAAATCTTGGCGACGTCGGGATGCGACACCAGTGCCTGGCCGGTTACGCCGCCGGTCCCGGTGACCACATTCAGCGTGCCGTCGGGCAGGCCGGCCTCCGTGGCGAGCTCCGCGAGTCGGAGTGAGGACAGCGAGGTCAGCTCCGACGGCTTGAGCACGACCGTGTTCCCAGCCGCGAGGGCCGGGGCGATCTTGATCGCAGCCTGGCAGAGCGGGAAGTTCCACGGCGTGATCGCGGCGACGACCCCGAGGGGCACCCGGCGGGTGTAGACGTGGGCCTGCGGGGTGTCCACCGGCACCACGTCGCCCGTGAGTTTCGTCGGCCAGCCCGCGTAGTACCTGAACTGCTCGACCGCGAGCGGCAGGTCGACCGCCTCGACGTACGACACGGGCTTCCCAGCCTCGTGAGCGTCGTAGGCAGCGAGCTCGGCGGCGTGCTCCTCGATGAGGTCGGCGAAGCGGTGGATGGCCGCCTCCCGTCGACCGGCAGTCAGCTGCCCCCACTCGCCGCGGAAGGCCGAGCTCGCGGCGGCCACGGCGGCATCGACGCCCTCGTGCCCGGCCTCCGACACCTGCGTGATCACCTCACCGGTCGACGGGTCGACCGTGTCGATCATGTCGGCGGACGGCGCACATGCCCGGCCGTTGATGAAGGCGCCGTGCGGGGCGCTGGCAAAGTCCCACCAGGCCTCGGACATCTCCTGGCCTGTGTGGGTGGCGGTGGTGGTGGTCATGGTTTCCGCTCCTCGTCTGCAAGTTCTTGTCGCGGGGCCCGTGACGTAGGTCACCAGGCGGCAGGAACGTTATACGTGACATCTCGTGACCACAAGACCCGAATTCGCAATCTTGCTTCTATTTCGAGCCGGATATCGCTAACGTGGCGGCAGTCACAGCGCCGCCTGAGGCGTCGGCCTACGTGGACCGACTGCGTTAGACCACTCGGATTGAGATGAGACCCATGACCCTGATTGACCATCGTGGCCCTGCCACAGCCGCCTCGCCCGTCGAGCCGGGACGTCTGGTGCATCAAGCACTCGTGGACGTCTGGAACAGCGGCGAGGTCGACCAGCTCGACGCGCTTCTCGCGGCGGACTATGTGCGCCACGGTCGCGCCGAGGACACCGACAAGAACCACATCAAGCAGACGATCCAGGAAGCCCGAGCAGCGTTCCCGGACATGCGGACCGTGGCCGAGCACCAACTCGTCGACGGCGACCTGGTGGCGACCCACTGGCGGTGCACCGGCACCCATGAGGGCCCCTTCTACGACCTCCCAGTGACCCACCGGCGAGTCGACATCGAAGGCATGACGTTCTCGCGTCTGCACAACGGCCAGATCGTCGAGGAGTGGGAGTCATGGTCGAAGTCGGACCTGTTCTCGAGCCTCGGCGTGGCGAACCTCTGGGAGGCGTGATGACGGACACCCTGATCGACCAGCTGCTCGCCGAGCCGACGCTCGACGACATCAGGAACTTCCACCGGAAGTTCGTCACCGGCGTCACCATCGTGACGACGATGGACGGTGACGAGCCGCGCGGCCTGGCGCTCAACGCCTTCAGCAGCGTGACCCTCGATCCGGCCATGGTGCTCGTGTGCGTCGCCAAGTCGTCCAGCACCCACGACGCCCTGTTCTCCGCGAGTCACTTCGCGGTCAATCTGCTCAGCCGCGAGCAACTGGCGGTGGCGAAGCGCTTCGCAACCAAGTCCTCCGACAAGTTCGCCGGCCTCGATTGGCACGAAGGGCCGACCGGGTGCCCGATCATCGAAGACAGCTGCGCCCACCTGGAGGCCGAGATCAGCATGCGCGTGCGGACGTCCACCCACACGGTGTTCTTCGGTCGCGTCGTCCACGCTCGCAGCAGTGACGTCGACCCCTTGGTCTACCTCGGTTCAGCGTTCTTCGATGGAGCGCGACTGGAGCCGTTGACGACCTAGCCGCCAGGACCGGCAGGGCCCGGCTGCCCGCGTTCTAGAGTGTCCGGAAGCGCGGGCCGGCTCGGCGGGCGTCGCTGGGCAAGTTTGCCCCAACGCGACGGTGGAGCACGCCCAACCGGATTCGAACCGGCGCTACGCCGTGAAGGTGGCGACCGAGAGGTAACGGACGACACCTGAACCGGCGCCCGGTCTCGCGGTGACGAGGGCCGGCTGCGCCATGAGGCGGCACCGGGTTGGAGAGCAGCCCCCACGGGGGACGCCCGCTTCAGGCGCTTTGTAAGTCGACGGCTCGGTCCCGTGATCGCCGCGAGTGACGGATCCGGTTGAGCGACGTTGGCATCGGAGTGCCCTCCGAGACAGGGTGCGACTTACTCTTGCCTAGCCAGCATGCGCTCCGGTGACCCGTTCGTCATGGCCAATCGGGGGACCCAGGGTAGGGATACGTCGGTGCACGAGCGCGAGCGCTGACAGGATGGCACCGCCGACACCCACGAAGAGGGCAGCACTCCTGATGGTGCCGATCGCATGCCAGGGCCGCGCGACGCGACACGGACGGGGGTGGCCGTCCCAGGCCGCCACTGGCCAGGCTTGATCCCTGCCCGATCTTCGAGCGCTTGGCTGAAATTCTTGCGGGTTCTGTCTGCGCACGGGGAGGGGTCACACCCCTTCTGCGCAAACGCGCCGATTCACACGTTGAAGCGGAACTCCACGACGTCGCCGTCGGCCATCACGTAGTCCTTGCCCTCCATGCGCACCCTGCCGGCCTCCTTGGCCTTGAGCATGGAGCCGGCCGCGACCAGGTCGTCGAAGGAGACGATCTCGGCCTTGATGAAGCCGCGCTGGAAGTCGGTGTGGATGACGCCGGCGGCCTCGGGAGCGGTCGCGCCCTGGGGGATGGTCCAGGCGCGGGTCTCCTTGGGGCCTGCCGTCAGGTAGGTCTGCAGGCCGAGGGTGTCGAAGCCGACGCGGGCGAGGGTCTCGAGGCCGGGCTCGGTGACGCCCATCTCGGCGAGCATCTCGCGCGCCTCCTCGTCGTCGTCCAGCTCGACCAACTCGGCCTCGAACTTCGCGTCCAGGAAGATCGCCTCGGACGGCGCGACCAGCGCACGCATCTTGTCCTTGAGCGCCTCGTCGGCCAGCTCGTCGGCGTCGCAGTTGAAGACGTAGATGAAGGGCTTCGCGGTCATCAGGGAGAGCTCGCGGATCGCCGCACGGTCGACCTTGGTCGCGATGATCGGCGTGCCGGCCTCGAGGTGTCCGAGCGCCTCCTTGGCCGCCTCGACGACGGGGGCAAGAGCCTTGTTGGTCTTGGCCTCCTTCTCCAGCCGCGGGATCGCCTTCTCGACGGTCTGGAGGTCGGCGAGGATCAGCTCGGTCTGGATCGTCGAGATGTCGTTGCCGGGGTTGACCTCGCCGTCGACGTGGGTGACGTCCTCGTCGCGGAAGACCCGGGTCACCTGGCAGATCGCCGCGGACTCCCGGATGTGGGAGAGGAACTTGTTGCCCAACCCCTCGCCCTCGGAGGCGCCGCGCACGATGCCGGCGATGTCGACGAACTCGACGGTCGCGGGCAGGATCCGGGCCGACCCGAAGATCTCGGCGAGCTGCGGCAGCCGCTCGTCCGGGACGCCCACCACCCCGACGTTGGGCTCGATCGTCGCGAACGGGTAGTTCGCCGCGAGGACGTCGTTCTTGGTCAGAGCGTTGAAAAGGGTCGACTTGCCCGCGTTGGGGAGACCGACGATGCCGATGGTGAGTGCCACGGGCGGCGAGTCTACGGGCGTGCGGGCGACGCCGGTGAATCAGCGCTTCGCGGCGTCCTCCACGCACAGGGTCGCCCACGGGAGCGCCTCGAGGCGGCCGTCGCCGATCGGCTTGCCGCAGACGTCGCAGGTGCCGTACGTGCCCTCGTCGAGCTTGGCGAGCGCGCGCTCCACGTCGACCATCGTGACCTGCAACTTGTCGTGTACGGCGACCTGCGAGAGCCGGTCGACCGCGATGGAGGTGCCTTCTCCCACGCGTTTGCCGAAGGAGATCTCGCCGCGCTCGCCGGGCGGCTCCTCGAGCACGGCCATCTGCTCCTCGAGCTCGGCCTTCTTCTCGAGCAGGGTCGTGCGGGTGTCGTCCATCTGCCCAGTCTGCTCCGCACCCCAAGTCCGGCGCGCAGAATGACGCTATGACCGAACTCGACGCCCGGGCGATTCTCGCCGAGCTGCAACGACGGATGGACGCCCGCGACCTGGACGAGGTGGTGGAGCTCTTCACCGAGGACGCGTTGCTGATCGGTACGGCGGCGTACAACACCGGGCCGGAGGCGGTGCGCGCCTACCTCGCGCGGGTGCTCGACCAGCCGGGCCGGATCGTGTGGGACTACGACCGGGTCGACGTCTTTCACCGGGCTCCGGGCGAGCTGGGGGTCTCGGGTCTCGGGTCGGTCGGGTTCGCCGACGAGGCACCCGCAGACCGCGATCCGTTCCGGTTGACGGTGCTGGCCGTGGAGACCGACGCCGGGTGGCGGCTCCGGATGTTTCACGGGTCCGTGCCGCAGGCCTGACCCGCCAGCAGCTCCGCGCGCCGGGTCCAGGCGAAGCGCAGGATCACGAGGGAGAACACCAGCGTCACGGCCACGATGCACGCCTCGGCGATCCCGCCCCCACCGGAGGTGAAGATGCCGTGCTCGAGGTCGTAGAGCAGGTCCATCCCGAAGAGGTACAGCCCCGATGAGCCGGCGGCGATCAGCCAGAAGAGCGCCATCGGCCGGCGTCGGGTGAGCGTGACGAGGGCGAGGACGCAGGCGCTGCCGAGCCAGAGGTCGGCGAGCGGGAAGGCGTTCTCGAAGTCGTAGTAGGCCCGGGTGTGCTCGCTCGCGAGCACGTCGCGGTCGAGGAACCAGAGGGACCAGTACGCGATGTCGAGCACGATCGCGCCGACGAGCAGCCACTGCACGGTGCGCCTCATGCGCCGATGAAAGCAGACTCAGGCCAGCGAGATGCGCCGGACGGCGGGACGCGACAGCGGCACCACCATCAGCCCGGCCATCGCGAGCCCGAAGACCGCGCACGCCGCCCCCACCCCGGCCGCGCCGGCGAGCGCTCCGAAGGCCACCATCGCGACCGGCATCAGCACGTCGTCACCGAGCCGCGTGAGGGAGGCCATCCGACCGAGGTACTCGCCGTCGACGGTCGCCACGAACACGGCGCCCAGCAGCGACGACGCGGCGCCCGCAGTCACGCCGATGACCGCGCAGGCGACCGCGGTCGCGACCAGCGACCCGACGCCGATCCCGACGATCGCGAGCCCCTGGAGGACCAGCAGCCAGAAGCCGGCCACGGCCTCGCGCGCCGGCCGCCACCGCACCAGCGCGAGCGCCCCGGCGGCGGCGCCGAGCCCGACCAGTGCCTGGAGGGCCCCGAGAGTGCCGGCGCCCCAGCCCGCGTCCCGGGCGCGCAGCGCGATGCCGAGCGCGAGCGCCGGCGAGACCGCGAGGTTGAGCCCCGAGAGCGTCAGCACGAGCGTGCGCGTCGTCGGCTGGTCACGCAGGTGCGCGAACCCGCGCCCGACCGCGCGCAGCACCGGCTCGGCCTCGGCCCGCGGCAGCGGGTAGCGAGGCCGCAGCGCCAGGGCGAGGTAGCCGACGACCACCGCGAACGTGATCGCGTTGGCCAGCGCGCTGCCGCCCAGCCCCCAGACCGCGACGACGACGCCACCGAGCGCCGCGCCGGTCATGCTGCCGATCCGGGTGACGGTCTGGCTGGCACCGGTGTAGGCCGGCAGCTGGTCGGGGCGCACCAGCTGGCGGCCGATGGTTGCCGCCGACGGCTCGTAGAGCGCGTCGCAGACCCCGAAGGCGATCGCGGCCGCGAGCAGCAGCGGGACCGACGTACCGACGGAGAGCACCCAGACGCAGGTCGCGATGAGCACGGCGACCCGGAGGACGTTCACGCCGAGCATCACCCAGCGCGCCTCGCGCCGGTCGGCGACGACTCCGCCGAGGAGGAGGACGACGGCGCGCGGCACCGTCCCGGCGGCGACCACGAGCCCGGCGAGCGCCGGGCTCGCGACCTGGACCGCGGTCCACGCGAGGGCGACCGTCCAGAGCGCGTCGCCGGCGTCGGAGAGGCCCTTGACCAGCAGCCAGCCCTGGACCAGCCGATCGCGCCCCAACCCTGCGCGCTCCGGCCCGGTCACGGCTGCGACCGGAAGCCGTGCGCGAAGACGAACACCGGCTCGCGCACCTGGCCGTCGTCGGTGGGCAGGGCGGCCTGCCAGGCCCGGACGACGGCGGTCAGCGACTCCTGGAGGGCGACCAGCTCGTCGGGGGTCGCCAGCCCGATGAAGTCGGAGCTGAACGCCGCGCGCCGCCACGCGGGGTCGACCCGCTCGGCCTCCCGCTTCCACGCCGCGAGCTTGCCGAGCTGGTGGTCGATGTTCAGCCGCTCGGCCGCCTTGGCCTGGGTGCGGTCGGCGGCGTCGTCCGCGAAGTCCTCGACGGACCAGCTGATCGAGCTCTGCTCGAGCCGCCACCAGCTGGTGCGCCCGTCGGTCGCGAGCTCGGGCGCCGCGGCCACCACGCCCGCCTTCTCGAGCATCCGCAGGTGGTGGCTGATGCTGCCGACCTGCTCGCCGAGCTCCCGCGCCAGCGTGCCGACCTGGCACGGGCCGTGGAGGTACAGGAAGTCGACCATCCGGCGCCGCGTCGGGTGGTGGACGGCGCGCAGCGTCTCGATCGAGGTCATGCGGAGGACGCTAGGTGCGGCCCCGACCTTCTACAAGACTTCTTGTATGTCTCCGGTCAGCCCCGGACGAGGCGGACGACGGTCCCCTCCGGGCCGCTCCCCCAGCAGCCGCCGGTCACGCACTGCACCGCGTCGAGGTCGAGCTGGCTGAACCGGTCCCACGTCTTGCCGCCGTCGCGGCTGACGTCGCTGCCGTTGGGCCCGACGGCGACCGCCATGTGCGCCGTCCGCCAGTCGACGCCGGAGCGGTAGCCGCTCAGGTCGCCGGCGTTGTGCCACGTCCGGCCGCCCCGCGAGAAGGCGGCCATGTTCTCGCCGTTGTCCTCGGCCTCGAAGTCGCCGCCGACCGCGATGCCGTGGCCCGACCGGAAGGCGATCGAGAAGACGCCACCGGCGGCCGCCGCCGGGATGGTCGACGTCCGGACCGACCAGTGCCTGCCGCGGTCACGGGTCACGAAGATGCGCGACGCCGTGCCGCCCGACGCCAGGTAGCCGTCGCGGTGACCGGCGGTCGCCAGGCAGGAGCCGCTCGCGGCGAAGCCGAACTCGCCCTTCTCGGCGGCCGGCATGCCCTTCGAGCTCAGCTTCTTCCAGCTCGCCCCGCCGTCGTGGGTGGCGATGATCCGGAACTTGCCGTGGACCGGGTCGCTCATCGCGAGGCCGTTCTTGTCACCGGGCCACATGGCCATGCAGTCGTAGAACGCCTTCTCGTCCTGGTTGACGAAGGCCTTGGTCCAGCTGCGGCCACCGTTGGTGGTGCGGTAGATCCGACTGTCCCGGCCCTCCCCGATCGCCAGCACCAGTGCGACCTTCGCGCTCGCCGCCTCGACGTCGCGGAAGAGCAGGCCCTTCGCGCCCTTCGGCGACACGTTCTTCCAGGTCTTGCCGCCGTCCGTCGTGCGCCAGACGCCGCCCTCGCTGCCGCCGACCCAGGCGGTGCGGTCGTTCACTCCGTCGAGCCCGCGGAGCTGCTGGTCGGTCGAGACGTCGACGTGCTCCCAGGTCAGGACGGCCCGGCCGGCCGGCGGTGCGGGCGAGGACGGGGCAGCCGTCGACGGGGCTGCGGACGCGAGCGGCACGGCCAGGGCGGCGGCGAGGATCCCGAGGAGTGTGCGCATGGTCGCCACCCTAGGCTGACCTTCGTGCGCATCGCCACGTGGAACGTCAACTCTCTCCGCTCCCGCATCGACCGGGTCGAGGCGCTCCTCGACCGCCACGAGATCGACGTGCTCGCACTCCAGGAGACCAAGGCGCGCGAGGACCAGCTGCCGCTGATGGGCCTCCAGGGTCGTGGGTACGAGGTCGCTGCGGCCGGCACCAACCAGTGGAACGGCGTCGCGATCATCAGCCGGGTCGGGCTCGAGGACGTCCAGGTCGGCTTCCCCGGGCAGCCCGGGTACGCCAAGGACGCGGAGAGCGCCGCCGACCCGGAGTCGCGCGCGATCGGAGCCACCTGCGGCGGCGTCCGTCTGTGGTCGCTGTACGTCCCCAACGGGCGCAAGCCCGACGACCCGCACTACGTCTACAAGCTCGACTGGTACGCCAAGCTCCGCGAGGCCGCGAGCGACTGGCTCGGCGGTGACGCCGCGCTGGTGGGCGACTGGAACGTCTGCCCCACCGACGACGACGTCTTCGACGTCGCCCAGTTCAAGAACTCGACGCACGTGACGCCGGCCGAGCGCGCCGCCTTCTTCGCCCTCGTGGAGGACGGCTGGGTCGACACCGCCAAGCCGTACGACGCCGGCTACACCTACTGGGACTACTACCGGCAGAGGTTCGAGCGCAACCGCGGCCTGCGCATCGACTTCGTCCTGGGCTCGCCGTCGCTCGCCGCGCGGGTCACCGGCGCGTTCGTGGACCGCGAGGAGCGGGCCGGCACCGGCGCCTCCGACCACGCCCCGGTGATCGTCGACCTCGACTGACGGGTCACTGTCGGTGCCGCCGTCCATGCTGGCGCCATGGAGATCCTCACGCTCTTCCTCACCCTGTTCGTCGGGCTCGCGCTCGGCGGGCTCGTCGGCGTGCTCTGGTCCCGCTCCCGCCCCGCGGTCGCGGCCGGCCTGCTCGACCAGGCCGAGGTGATGCTGGAGCTCGACCGGCTCAGTGACCAGATGCGCGACCTCGACCACCAGCGGGCCAGCTGGCAGGGGCAGCTCAACCAGCAGGTGCTCGACATGCGCGCGACCGCCGAGGGCCTGCGCCGCGAGACCCAGTCGCTGTCGACCGCGCTGCGCAAGCCGCAGGTCCGGGGCCGGTGGGGCGAGCTGCACCTGCGCCGCGCGGTCGAGCTGGCCGGGCTGGTCGACCGCTGCGACTTCTCCGAGCAGGTGCGCCTCGACGACGGCGCCCGCCGCCCCGACCTGGTGGTGCACCTGGTCGGGGGCCGCCAGGTGGTGGTCGATGCCAAGGTCCCGCTCGACGCCTACCTCGACGCGACCTCGACCGACGACCCCGAGGACGCCGACCGGCGCGCCGACCACCTGCGCCGCCACGTCGTCCAGCTGCGCACGCACATCGACGCGCTGGCCTCCAAGCAGTACTGGCGCTCGCTCGACGAGAGCCCGGAGTTCGTCGTCCTCTTCGTGCCGGCCGAGTCGTTCCTGGCTGCGGCGCTCGAGACCGACGGCTCGCTCATCGAGTACGCCGCCACCCGCCAGGTGGTGCTCGCGACCCCGACGACGCTGATCGCGCTGCTGCGCACCGTCGCCCACGGGTGGAGCCACGAGGCACTGGCCGACCAGGCTCGGGAGATCCACCGCCTGGGCCGCGAGCTGCACGGCCGGCTCGCCGGCATGAACGCCCACCTCGACACCCTCGGCCGATCGCTCAACGCGGCCGTCGGCCACTACAACCAGACGGTCGGCTCGCTGGAGTCGCGGGTGCTGGTGACCGCCCGCCGGTTCCACGACCTGTCCGTGACCGACGACGGCCTGCCCCCGCCGCGCCAGGTCGAGTCCACGAGCCGGTCCATATCACCGGTCGACCTGCGGGTGGTCGAACGGCGCGGCTCCCCCGGCGACGGAGACGCGGACCATACCGTGGCCCTGTGAGCCAGAGTCACACCCTCTGGGAGGAGGGTCACGAGCCGGGCCGGCAGGTGGTCGCGCTCGGGCTGGCGCTCGCCCTGACGGCGACCGTGCTCGACCTCGCGCTCTCGGGTCGGGTGAGCCTCTTCTTCGACGTCTGCTTCGTGCTGCTCTGCGTCGGGCTGGCGCTCGCCGTACGTCCCGCCGACTTCTTCACCGTGGGCGTGCTGCCGCCGCTGCTGATGGTCGTGGTCTTCACGCTGCTCGGGATCACCCGGCCCGACGTGATCGCCGACGCCGAGGACGGCGTCATCCAGGCCGTGGTCGCCGGTCTCGCCCACCACTCGGGCTCGTTGGTGGTCGGCTACGTGCTGTGCCTGGTCACCCTCGCGATCCGGCACCGCGTGCTGGGTCAGGCGGCCTCGAACCGGGCCGGGTCACCGGCTCCCACCCGCACGACCTCCGGGTAGCCCTCCGACCAGTCGACGACGGTGGTCGGCTCGGCGGGCGTCTCGCCGGCCTCGACCACCAGGTCGACCACGTGGTCGAGCTCCTCCTTGACGTCCCAGCCCACCGTCTGCGCCTCGGTCTGGCCGGGGAGGATGAGCGTGCTGCTCAGCAGCGGCTCCCCCAGGGCCTCGAGCAGCGCCTGGTCGAACACGTGGTCGGGGATCCGGACGCCGACGGTGCGCTTCTTGGGGTGCATCAGCCGCCGCGGGACCTCCTGGGTCGCCGGCAGGATGAAGGTGTACGGGCCCGGCGTCGCCGCCTTGATCGCCCGGAAGGCCGAGTTGGCGACCTGCGCGAACTGCCCGAGCTGGGCGAAGTCCTTGCACATCAGCGTGAAGTGGTGCTTGTCGTCGAGCCCGCGGATCCGCAGCATCCGGTCCCGGCCCTCGCGGTTGCCGAGCTGGCAGCCGAGCGCGTAACCGGAGTCGGTCGGGTAGGCGATCAGCTCGTCGTCGCGCAGCGCCGCCACGATCTGGTCGATCAACCGCTGCTGCGGGTTCTCCGGGTGGACGTCGACGAAGCGGGCCACGGTCAGACCCGACCTGCGGCCTTGAGGTCGCGCCGCAGCTCCACGGGGAGCGCGAAGATCAGCGACTCCTCGGCGCTGTGCACGGCCTTCGCATCGGGGTAGCCGCGCTCGGCGAGGAAGGCCAGCACGCCGTCCACCAGCTCCTCGGGCACGCTCGCGCCCGACGTCACGCTGACGGTGCGGACACCGTCGAGCCAGGCCTCGTCGATCTCCGAGGCGTCGTCGACGCGGTAGGACGACCGCGCGCCGGCCTCGAGCGCGACCTCGACGAGGCGCACGGAGTTGGAGGAGTTGCCGGAGCCGACCACGATCACCAGGTCGGCGCCCGGGGAGATCTCCTTGACCGCGAGCTGGCGGTTCTGGGTGGCGTAGCAGATGTCGTCGCTCGGCGGGTCGAGCAGGTCGGGGAAGCGCTCCCGGATCGCGGCCACCGTCTCGAGCGTCTCGTCGACCGACAGCGTGGTCTGCGAGAGCCAGGCGACCCGCTTCGGGTCGCGCACGACGATGCCGGGCACGTCGGCCGGGCTCTGCACCAGCTGGATGTGGTCGGGCGCCTCGCCCGCGGTGCCCTCGACCTCCTCGTGGCCGGCGTGGCCGATGAGCAGGATGTCGTAGTCCTCGTTCGCGAAGCGCTTCGCCTCGTGGTGCACCTTGGTGACCAGCGGGCAGGTCGCGTCGATGGTCTTGAGCGCGCGCTCCCCGGCCTCTCGGTGCACCTCCGGCGAGACGCCGTGGGCGGAGAACACCACGGTCTGGCCCTCGGGCACCTCGTCGAGCTCCTCGACGAAGATCGCACCGCGCGACTCGAGGTCGGCCACGACGTGCTTGTTGTGCACGATCTGCTTGCGGACGTAGACGGGCGCGCCGTAGAGATCCAGCGCCTTCTCGACGGTGATCACCGCGCGGTCGACACCGGCGCAGTAGCCCCGCGGCGCCGCCAGCAGGACGGCCTTCTCGGCCTCCTCCGGCGACAGGATCGGCGGCATCCCCATGTCGGTGCTCATGCGGCCAGTCTAGGTGCGTCGGTCCCATCCCCTAATCTCGCGACATGGCCCTGGAGACCTCGCTCGAGTCACCGGCCCCGGTCCGGCAGGTCGCCAATGCGATTGCCGGCTGGGTCGACCGGCTCGGCGCCGTGTGGGTCGAGGGCCAGGTCGCCCAGGTCAGCCGCCGGACGGGGATGAACACCGTCTTCATGACCCTGCGCGACTCGGTGGCCGACATCTCCGTCACGGTCACCTGCTCGCGCACCCTGTTCGACGGGCTCAACCCGCCGGTGGTCGAGGGCGCGAGCATCGTCGTCCACGCCAAGCCGTCCTACTACGCCAACCGCGGCACCATCTCGCTCTACGCCCGCGACATCCGGATGGTCGGGCTCGGCGAGCTCCTGGCCCGGATCGAGCGCCGCCGCCAGCTGCTGGCGGCCGAGGGGTTGTTCGCGGCCGAGCTCAAGCGGTCGCTGCCCTTCCTGCCCGGCACCGTCGGCCTGGTCACCGCGCCCGGCTCCGCCGCCGAGCGCGACGTGCTGGAGAACGCGAAGCGCCGCTGGCCGGCCGTCGCGTTCGAGGTGGCGTACGCCGCCATGCAGGGTCCGCGCTCCGCCGCCGAGGTGATCGAGGCCGTCGAGCGGCTCGACCGCAACCCGGCCGTCCACGTGATCGTGGTGGCCCGCGGAGGCGGCTCGGTCGAGGACCTGCTGCCCTTCTCCGACGAGGGCCTGATCCGGGCGGTGCACGCGATCCGCACGCCCCTGATCTCGGCGATCGGCCACGAGCCCGACTCCCCGCTGCTCGACCTGGTCGCCGACGTCCGCGCGTCGACCCCCACGGACGCCGCGAAGCTCGTGGTCCCCGACGTCGCGGAGGAGCTGCGCATCGTCATCCGGGCCCGCGACCGGGTCCGCGGCTCCCTGGCCGGGTGGCTGGCCCGCGAGCAGGCGGGCCTCGACGCGCTCCGCTCGCGCCCCGCGCTCGCCGACCCGCGCAGCCTGCTCGACGCCCGCCTCGACGAGGTCGTGGCGCTGCGCGAGCGGGCCCGCCGCACCCTTCACCACGCCCTCGACCGGGCCGGCGACGACATCGGCCACCAGCGGGCCCGCGCCCGGGCGCTGTCGCCGCTGGCCACCCTCCAGCGCGGCTACGCCGTGCTCCAGGACGCCGACGGCCACGTCGTCACGTCGGTCGCCGACGTCGTCGCCGGGCAGCAGCTCAGCGTCCGGGTCGCCGACGGCCGCATCCACGCCACCACGACCGGCACCGAACCCCTCGAAGGACCCCTCGAAAG
This sequence comes from Nocardioides sp. PD653-B2, assembly GCF_002117935.1. GTDB lineage: Bacteria > Actinomycetota > Actinomycetes > Propionibacteriales > Nocardioidaceae > Nocardioides. The sequence goes on from NZ_BDJE01000036.1 coordinate 107,198, forward strand.
GCAGCGAGAGACCGATGGCTGAGAAGAAGACCGCCGAGGAGAGGCCCTCCTACGAGGCCGCCCGCGAGGAGCTCATCGACGTCGTACGACGCCTCGAGGCCGGCGGCACCACCCTCGAGGAGTCGCTCGCCCTCTGGGAGCGCGGCGAGAAGCTGTCCACCCTCTGCCAGGAGTGGCTCGACGGCGCCCGGCAGCGCCTCGACGCCGCCATCGACGCCGACGAAGGCTAGGAGACGTCCTGGGGGTCGAGCGGCGCGGTCGTCAGCGACTCCACGAGCTCGCGCAGGTCGTCCTCGGGCGCGGAGCCGTAGACCAGCACGGTGTCTTCGCCGACCTGGGCCGCGAACGCGTGGTCGCCGTCAGGATCGGAGAAGGTCTGCCAGCTCGACGCGACGCTGCTGTCGAGCCGCACCTCGTCGCCCTCGGTGGCGTCGGTCCCGACCAGGGTGTCGACCAGCGCGTCGACCGACCGGTCCTCCTGGTGCAGCCCGGCGAAGTGGTCCTCGTCGGTGGTCATGGCCAGGTCGAACACCGGCCGGTCGCCCGGCGTGAAGGTCGCCTGCTTGACGAACCAGCCGTCGGGCAGCGCGGCGGGGTAGACGGGCTCGAGGCCGGCGCCCTGCTGGATGCTCGTGACGAGCGCCAGGTAGTCGACGTGGTCGGGCTCGTACGTCGGGGTGTCGCGGAAGGTGCCCCGGAAGATCACGATGCCGAGCACCACCAGGACCAGCACGATCATCGACCCGACCAGCCCGCCCGCGGACCGGTCGTACCGCCCCGGACGGCCGGTCCCTGACGCCTCACTCACGGACCCATCCTCACAGGTGGTCTACCGTCTCCGCGTGCCGACCCTCGACGCCGTACCCGTGGTGGCGCTCGTCGTCCTCCTGGTCACGGCGTACGCCCACCCCTCAGCGCGCGCCGAGCTGTCCCTGGGATTGGGGGCGGCGGCGGCGACGCTCGCCACCGGCATCCTCGGGTGGTCCGAGGTCGAGGCGACGCTGCGCCACCTCGCCCCGGTGGTGCTCTTCTTGGCGACGATCCTGGTGGTCGCCGACGTCTGCGCGCGGGCCGGACTCTTCACCGCCGCCGCGGCGCGGGTCCGCGACGCGAGCAGCGGCCGGCCGGCGCGGCTCTTCACCGGCGTGTTCCTGCTCGCGGCCGCGGTCACGGCCGTGCTCAGCCTCGACGCGACCGTCGTGCTGCTGACCCCCGTGGTCATCGGTGCGGCCCTCGCGACCGGCACGTCGATCCGGCCCGGGGCCCAGGCCTGCGTGCGGATGGCCAACTCCGCCTCGCTCCTGCTCCCCGTCTCGAACCTCACCAACCTGCTGGCGATGCCCCACCTCGACCTGACCTTCGGCGGCTTCGCGCTGGTGATGGCGCCGGTGCTCGCGGTCGTGCTGGTCGTGGAGTACGTCGTGCTCCGCGTGCTGGTCCGCCGCGACCTGTCCGCGCCCGTCCACCCCGGCGCGGCCGGGCAGGCCGACACGCCTCCCCTGCCGCCGGTCCCGCTGGTGGTCGTCGGGCTGATGCTGGCCGGCTTCGGGGTCGGCTCGCCGTTCGGCGTCGACCCGTTCTGGATCTCGGGCGCGGCCGCGGTCGTGCTCGTCGTCTGGGCCCACCGCCGCGGGCTGCTGGGCGCGGCCGACGCCGTGCGCGCCGCGCACCCGGCGTTCGCGGTGTTCGTGCTCTGCCTGGGCGTGGTCGTCGCGGCGCTGTCCGAGGGGTTCCTCGGCGACTGGGTCTCCGACCTGCTGCCCGGCCCGACCGGCTTCGTGGACCTGCTCGTGATCGCGCTGATCGCCACCGCGCTGGCCAACCTGCTCACGAACCTCTCCGCGACCCTCCTCCTGCTCCCGCTGCTGGCGCCCCTCGGCGACACCGCCGTGCTCGCGGCGCTCCTCGGGCTCAACATCGGCTCCGGGCTCACCTACACGGGGTCCCTGGCCAACCTGCTCTGGCGCCGCGGGCTGGTCCGGCTCGGCGAGCCGCCGTCGCTCCGCGAGTTCCACCGGGTCTCGCTCCTCGCCACCCCCCTGTCCCTGGTGGCCGCGGTGGCCGCGCTGACCCTCGTCACCTGACCGCACCTGCGGAGATCGGTCGCCAGATCCCCCGCATCTGCGGCATGATGCCAGGGTGACGACGTACCGAATCGCGGAGGCAGCCGAGCTGCTCGGCGTCAGCGACGACACCCTGCGGCGCTGGGTCGACGCGGGACGCGTGGCCAGCAGCAAGGACGACGGCCGCACCGTCGTCCCCGGCGCGGATCTCGCCGCGCTGGCGGAGTCGCTGGCCGACCACCCCGACCGCGACGTCACCCGCGCCTCGGCGGTGAGCGCGCGCAACCGCCTCGCCGGCATCGTCACGAAGGTCACCAAGGACACCGTCATGGCCCAGGTCGAGATGATCTGCGGCCCCTACCGGATGGTCTCGCTGATGAGCTCCGAGGCCGCGGAGGAGCTCGGCCTCGAGCCCGGCGTCCGCGCCATCGCCTCCGTCAAGTCCACCAACGTCGTCGTGGAGCGCCCGTGAACAGGTCGCCGCTCGTCCTGCCTGCCGTGCTCGCGCTGGTCCTCCCCCTCGCCGCCTGCGGCAGCGACGCCAACGACGGGGACAGCGCGGCCACCACCACCCTCACGGTGTACGCCGCGTCCTCGCTCACCGCGACGTTCGGGGAGATCGCCCAGGAGTTCGAGGCCGCGCACGACGGGGTGGCGGTCGACCTGAACTTCGGCGGGTCCTCCGACCTGGTCACCCAGATCCAGGAGGGTGCGCCCGCCGACGTGTTCGCGTCGGCCGACACCGCCACCATGGACACGCTCGTCGGCGACGACCTCGCGGGCGCCGACCCGCAGGACTTCGCGACCAACACGCTCGAGATCGTGGTGCCCGCCGGCAACCCGGCAGGGATCACGTCTTTCCAGGACCTCGCCGAGCAGGGCCTCAACCTCGTCATCTGCGCGCCCGAGGTGCCCTGCGGCGCGGCGGCCCAGGCCGTCGCCGACGACGCCGGCGTCACCCTGAGCCCGGTGAGCGAGGAGCAGTCGGTCACCGACGTCCTGGCCAAGGTCACGAGCGGCGAGGCCGATGCCGGGCTCGTCTACGTGACCGACGTCGAGGCGGCCGGCGACGACGTCGAGGGGATCACCTTCCCGGAGTCCGCCTCGGTCGTGAACACCTACCCGATCGTCCCGGTGCAGGGCACCGACGAGTCCGACCTCGCCCAGGAGTTCGTCGACCTGGTCCTCGGCTCGACGGGCCAGCGGATCCTCGCCGACGCCGGCTTCGGTCCGGCGGCCTGACGGCGTGTCCCACCAACGACAGGTCGGCGTACCCCGGTGGATCTACGCCCCGGCTGCCGTCGGGGTGGCCCTGGTGCTGCTCCCCCTGGCCGCGATGGTGTCGCGGGTCGCCTGGGGCGACTTCCTGGACCTGGTCACCTCCGAGTCGGCGCTGACCGCGCTGTCGTTGAGCCTGCGCACCTCGGCGGTGAGCACCGTGCTGTGCGTGCTCCTGGGCGTGCCGATGGCCGTCGTGCTGGCGCGCACCAGATTCCCCGGCCAGGGCGTGGTGCGCTCGCTGGTGCTGCTGCCGCTGGTGCTGCCGCCGGTGGTGGGCGGCATCGCGCTGCTCTACACGTTCGGCCGTCGCGGGCTGCTCGGCAGCGAGCTGGACGCCCTCGGCATCCAGGTCGCGTTCTCGACCACCGCGGTGGTGCTGGCGCAGACGTTCGTGTCTCTGCCGTTCCTGGTGGTCAGCCTGGAGGGTGCGTTGCGCAGTGCCGGCCAGCGCTACGAGGTGGTCGCCGCGTCGCTGGGCGCGGCGCCGACGACCGTGTTCCGCCGGGTGACCCTCCCGCTGGTGCTGCCCGGCCTCGTCTCCGGAGCGGTCCTGGCCTTCGCCCGGGCGCTGGGCGAGTTCGGCGCCACGATCACGTTCGCCGGCAACCTGCAGGGCACCACCCAGACGCTGCCCCTCTACATCTACAACCTGCGCGTCACCGACCCGGACGCGGCGGTCGCGATGTCGCTCGTGCTCGTCGTGGTCGCGGTCGTGGTGATCGGGCTGGCCCGTCCGGAGCGGAGCACCCGGTGATGCTCGAGCTCCGGGCCGGCGTCGACGAGCGCGGCGTGGACGTCGACCTCGACGTGGGTGCCGGCGAGACCGTCGCCCTGCTCGGACCCAACGGGGCCGGCAAGTCGACCGTGCTCGCCGTGGCGGCCGGGCTGCTCCGACCGGACCGCGGGCAGGTGACGCTGGACGGCCGGGTCCTCACCGACGACGCAGGCTGGGTCGCGCCGCACCACCGACACGTCGCACTGCTCGCCCAGGACCCGCTGCTCTTCCCGCACCTCACGGTGCTCGACAACGTGGCTTTCGGTCCGCGCAGCGCTGGGGCCTCGCGGAGTGCGGCGCGCGACGCGGCGGGCCACTGGCTGCGCGAGGTGGGCGTCGTCGACCTCGCCGACCGACGGCCCTCCCAGCTGTCCGGGGGCCAGGCGCAGCGGGTCGCGGTCGCCCGCGCGCTGGCCGCCGAGCCGCAGCTGCTGCTGCTCGACGAGCCGATGGCCGCCCTCGACGTCGCCGTCACCCCGGCGCTGCGGCAGACCCTGCGCCGGGTGCTGGCCGACCGGACGGTCGTCCTGGTCACCCACGACGTGCTCGACGCCCTGCTGCTGGCCGACCGGGTGGTGGTCCTCGAGGGCGGCGTGGTCGTCGAGTCGGGCCCCAGCGCCGAGGTGCTGGCCCGGCCGCGGAGCGCCTTCGCCGCCCGGATCGCCGGGCTCAACATGCTGGCCGGGACCTGGCGGGACGGCGCCGTGCAGGCTGCGGACCTCGTCGTCCACGGCCTGACGACCGATCCCGTCCCCGAGGAAGGGGACGACGTCGTCGCGGTCTTCCGGCCGAGCGCCGTGTCGGTCTTCCGCGAGGCGCCGGGCGGCAGCCCCCGCAACAGCCTGCCCGTCACCGTCACGGACCTCGAGCCGCACGGCGACCAGGTGCGGGTGCGAGCCGGCGACCTGGCCGCCGAGGTCACCCTCCTCGCCGCGGCCGAGCTCGATCTCACGCCAGGAGTTCGCGTGACGTTCAGCGTCAAGGCGAATGAGGTGGCGGTCTACCGGACCTGAGTCCCGGTAGAGTCCGAGCATGGATCGACTGTCGCCAGCCCCGGAGTCCCCCGACCGCAACCTGGCGCTGGAGCTGGTCCGCGTGACCGAGGCCGCCGCGATGGCCGCCGGGCGCTGGGTCGGCCGGGGCGACAAGAACGGCGCGGACGGCGTCGCGGTGAACGCGATGCGCGTGATGATCTCGACGATCGGCATGAACGGCACCGTCGTCATCGGTGAGGGCGAGAAGGACAACGCCCCCATGCTCTACAACGGCGAGCAGGTGGGCGACGGCACCGGACCCGAGTGCGACGTCGCGGTCGACCCGATCGACGGCACCACCCTCACCGCCAAGGGCATGACCAACGCCGTGTCGGTGCTGGCCGTGTCGCCGCGCGGCTCGATGTACGACCCGTCGGCCGTCTTCTACATGGAGAAGCTCGTCACCGGGCACGAGGCCGCGGACGTCGTGGACATCCGCTACCCGGTCGCCGAGAACATCCACCAGGTCGCCAAGGCCAAGGGCAAGAACCCGTCCGACGTCACGGTCGTCCTCCTCGACCGGCCCCGGCACGCAGCGCTCGTCGACGAGATCCGGGCGACCGGCGCGATGATCAAGTTCATCACCGACGGCGACGTCGCGGGCGCGATCATGGCCGCGCGGCACGAGACCGGCATCGACCTGCTGCTCGGCATCGGCGGCACGCCCGAAGGCATCATCACCGCCTGCGCGATGAAGTCGCTGGGCGGCGTGATCCAGGGCCGGCTCTGGCCGCAGGACGACGACGAGCGCCAGAAGGCCCTCGACGCGGGCCACGTCCTCGACCCCGACCACGTGCTCAGCACCGACGACCTGGTCACCGGCGACGACTGCTTCTTCGTCGCGACCGGCATCACCGACGGAGAGCTGATGCGGGGCGTGCGCTACCGCGCCGGTGGCGCGACCACCCACTCGCTGGTGATGCGCTCGCGCAGTGGCACGATCCGCTCCATCACCTCGGAGCACCAGCTGCAGAAGCTACGCGCTTTCGCCGCGATCGACTTCGACAGCTGAGAGAGCGGCGTTGCGCACCAGCGCACCGTTGACCTCGTCGATCACCCGCGGGTCCCACGCCATCCCGAGGTGGGAGGCGCGCACCTCGACCGGCACGGCCAGCGGGTCGACACAGGCCTTCCAGTCGACGATGCCGTCGCGCTTGGAGTAGATCGCGGTGAAGCCGACGCCGGCCGGCATCGGCTGCCGGCTCTCGCCGAAGCTCTGCTGCGCACACGCGCCGCCGACACACTCCTCCGACATCAGGCCGGGCACGCCGGCCTTGCTGAGCCGGACCAGGAGGTCGACGCTCGCGCGCAGGGAGAGGTGGTGGGCGCCGGGTGCCAGCATCGGGCTGCCGAGGGTGACGATGTTGGAGACCAGGTCGGGGCGGCGTACGGCGACGCCCCGCGCGAGCATGCCGCCCAGGCTGTGGCCGACGACCTGGACGCGGGAGCCGCGGCGCATCGCGATCGACTCGAGACGCGCCTCGAGCTGGGCCGCGGCGCCCCGCGTACAGCCGACGTTGGCGTGGATGTGGGAGCGGTAGGTGCGGAAGCCCTGGGCACGCAGGGCACGGGACATCAGGGCGAGGGTGCCGTCGCCGGCGAGGAAGCCCGGCACCAGGATCACCGGGTCGCCCAGGCGGGAGCCGGTGCGGGAGGCGTACGGCGTGCCGCGACGGGCGCGGCGGTCGCCGGCGGCCCGCAGTGCGTAGCGCCCGAACTCGGCCACCGCGCTCCGCTCGCGCAGCACGGCGCCCGGCGAGGGGCACTCGAAGCCTGTCGGCAGCAGGAACTCCGCCAGCGAAGAGGACGTCACGTCCGTCACGCTACGTCGTGTCACCACGAAATCGCCTGCAATACGGCCATCTGGTGTCCCCTTCGTCCCGGCGATCCCTCGGCACCTGATTGACTGGATCGGTGCCCCCACGTTCCCGACGTACCCGCGCCGAGGTCGGCGAAACGCCTGCACCCACCGAGGTAGCGCAGGTCCAGACGTCCGACGAGCTCTTCTCGCCGGTCGGTCGCGGCATCGAGCTCTGCTACCAGACCTTCGGCGATCCGGACGACGACCCGCTGCTGCTGGTGATGGGTCTGGGCGGCCCGATGAACTGGTGGGACCCGGACCTGTGCCGCGCCCTGGCCCGGCGGGGGTTCTACGTGATCCGCTACGACAACCGCGACACGGGGCGCTCGACCGTGCTCGACGGCCGGGTCAGCCGGACCACGCTGCTGCGCGCCTTCGCCGGCGCCCGCACCCGGGTGCCCTACGGCCTCGCCGACCTGGCCGAGGACGCCTTCGGCCTGCTCGACCACCTCGGCCTGGAGTCGGCGCACGTCGTGGGCGTCTCGATGGGCGGCATGATCGCCCAGACGATGGCGATCGCCCGGCCCGGGCGGGTGCGCTCGCTGACCAGCGTCATGTCGACGACCGGCAAGCGGACCGTGGGGTGGCTGCACCCCTCCCTCTTCCCCGCCATGCTGGCCGGGCGCAAGCCGGGCCGCGCGGCGTACGTGAGGTCGAGCGCCGAGTTCTGGAAGATGATCGGCTCGCCCGGCTACCCGCAGACGGCCGAGCAGGTCGAGAGGCGGGCCGCCGAGACCTACGACCGCGGGGTCAGCGTCAACGGAGTCGCCCGCCACATGCTCGCGGTGATCACGCAGCCCAACCGCGGTCAACGGCTGCGCAGCGTGCGCGTGCCGACCCTGGTCGTGCACGGCCTGGCGGACAAGATGGTCCACCCCTCCGGCGGCCGGGCGACCGCGGCCGCCGTGCCCGGCGCCGAGCTGCTGCTCATCGACGGCATGGGCCACGACCTGCCCCCGGACCTCTTCGAGACCTTCGTCGCCGCCATCCGGCGCAACGCCGATCGGGCCGAGCGGAGCTGAGGGGGCAGCGGCGCGTCGGCTCCGCCAGATCGGGCAAGCCCGCGGCCGGAACGAAGCCGCGACAGGCGTGTCGAAATCCGGTGGGACGACACAGGGCGGCGACCACGTGTCGTGGTCACCGCCCTGCGTACGCTTCCGGGGTTTCGAGACGGTTGCTGCGCAACCTCCTCAACCACCGGTGGGTTGACTAATCGGAGAGGCGCGCTCCGGTCGCGGTGTCGAACACGTGCACGTTCGCCGGGTCGGTCGTGACGTGGATCGTCTCGCCCTTCTGCACGTGGTCGCGGCCGTTGACGCGGATGATGATGTTGTTCGGGGTGCCCTCGACACCACTGGTGCCGTAGACGAACGCGTCGGAGCCGAGGTCCTCGACGACCGTCACCTTGACCGGCAGGCCCTCCTGGCTGTTGCCGACGATGCGCCACGCCTCGGGGCGGACCCCGACGGTGATGTCGCCCTCCATCTTCTTGGACGCCATCGGGTCGACCGGCACGAGGTAGTCGCCGATCTGCGCCTGGCCGTCCTTGGCGTGCGCCTCGAGGAGGTTCATCGCCGGGGAGCCGATGAAGCCGGCCACGAACAGGTTGACGGGCCGGTCGTAGAGGCCCAGGGGGGTGTCGACCTGCTGGAGGTAGCCGTCCTTCATGACCGCCACCCGGTCGCCCATCGTCATCGCCTCGACCTGGTCGTGGGTGACGTAGACGGTGGTGACACCGAGGTCGGCCTGCAGCTTGGCGATGTCGGTGCGGGTCTGCACGCGCATCTTCGCGTCGAGGTTCGACAACGGCTCGTCCATGCAGAAGACCTGCGGCTGACGGACGATCGCGCGGCCCATCGCGACCCGCTGGCGCTGGCCGCCGGAGAGCGCCTTCGGCTTGCGGTCGAGGTACTCGGTCAGGCCGAGGATCTTCGCGGCGTCGTTGACCCGCCGGTTGCGCTCGTCGGTGGGGATCTTCGCCATCTTGAGGGCGAAGGCCATGTTGTCCGCGACGGACATGTGCGGGTAGAGCGCGTAGTTCTGGAACACCATCGCGATGTCCCGGTCCTTCGGCGGCATGTTGGTGATGTCGCGGTCGCCGATGAAGATCCTCCCCTTGTTGACCTCCTCCAGCCCGGCGAGCATCCGCAGGGTGGTGGACTTCCCGCAACCGGAGGGACCGACGAGGACCATGAACTCCCCGTCGCCGATCTCCAGGGAGATCCCCGGGACGGCTGGCTTGTCAGCACCGGGGTACCAGCGCTGCGCCTCTTCGAACCTGACTGTGGCCATGCTTCAACAACTCCTTCACCGGCAGGTACGTGCCGGACGATCCGTCGTAAAGGTGAGCGCAGTCACAGTAGCGTGTCACCCGAGGATGTGGAGCCACCGTCCGGTGGCGGAGATCCGACGGGAGTACGTCGCGCCGCGCAGATCAGTCGGCGACGACGAGGACCGGGGACGGGTCGATCCCGACCGCGACCCGCTCCCCCACGGTGAGAGTCAGGGCCTCCGTGCTCGCGAGCTGGGCGAGCAGGAGGGTGCCGTCGTCGAGCGCGAGGGTCGCGCGCGACACCGGACCGAGGAAGGCCACCGACACGACGGTGGCGTGTCCGGCGGCGTCGGGCCTCAACCGCAGCGACTCCGGGCGTACGAGCGCCAGGCCCGACGGCGTCGCCGAACCCGGCAGGATCGGGAGCGAGGTGCCGAGCACGTCGGCCCGGCCGTCGACGACCCGCGCGGGCATGCGGTTGCTCAGCCCGACGAACGCGCCGACGAAGGGCGTCGCCGGGGCGTCGTACAGCTCGGCGGGCGTGGCGATCTGGTCGAGCCGGCCCGCGTTCATCACGCCGACCCGGTCGGCCACGGCGAGCGCCTCCTCCTGGTCGTGGGTGACGAAGAGCGTGGTGGTGCCGACGTCGAGCTGGATCCGGCGGATCTCGTCGCGCAGCTGCACCCGGACCTTGGCGTCGAGGGCGGAGAGCGGCTCGTCGAGGAGGAGCACCGACGGCTCGATCGCCAACGCCCGGGCGAGGGCGACGCGCTGCTGCTGACCACCGGAGAGCTGGTTGGCGTAGCGGTCCTTCTGAGTGCCGAGGCCGACCAGGTCGAGCATGTCGGCGGCCCGGGTGCGGCGCTCGGCGCGGGACCGCCCGCGCAGCTTGAGGCCGAACGCCACGTTGTCGAGGACCGTGAGGTGCGGGAAGAGGCTGTAGGCCTGGAAGACCATCCCCATGTCGCGCTTGTTGGCCGGCACCCGGCTGAGGTCCTTGCCGCCCACCGTGATCGTGCCGGCGTCCTGGCGTTCGAGACCGGCCAGGATCCGCAGCGCCGTGGTCTTGCCGCAGCCCGACGGGCCCAGCAGCACCACGAGCTCGCCGGGCTCCAGGTGCAGGTCGAGCCCGTCGAGGGCGTGCACGTCGCCGTAGAACCGGCGCAGGCCGGTCATCTCGACGGCGAGCCCGCGGGTGGTCTCGGTGGCGGTGTCGGACATCGACATCTACTTCCCTCCGGAGTGGTGGCGGCGGCGGTCGAGGAACGACAGCAGGACCAGCAGGAGCGCGGCGAACAGCAGCGAGGCGAGCGCCGCCGCCATGGACTCGGGCGCGTCGGCCTTGTTGATGAAGACGATCACGACCGGCAACGTGTTGTAGTGCGACAGCGAGGCGATGGTGAACTCACCCAGCACCAGGGCAACCGCGATGAAGGCGCCGCCGAGGACGCCCGGCCAGATGTTGGGCAGGATCACCCGGGTGATGACGGTGAACCAGCTCGCGCCGAGCGACCGGGCCGCCTCGGCGAGGGTGGTGGCGTCGAGCGACCCGAGCGAGGCGTCGATCGCGCGGTAGGAGTACGGCAGCACCAGCACGACGTACACGAAGGCGAGCGTGAGCGGCGAGTCGCCGACCAGGTAGTTGACCCAGGCGTAGACGTTCTTCATGCCGACGAGGATCACCAGCGCGGGGATGGTGAGCGGGAGCAGACAGAGGAACTCGACGAGGCGGGTGGCCCGCGGGACCCGCAGCTTGACCCAGATCATGGTCGGCACCAGCAGCACCACCATGCCCACGACCGTGAGCACGGCCAGCAGCAGCGACGTGGTGATCGCCTCGGTCATCGTCGGGTCCTGGGCGAGCGCCCGCCAGGCCGCGAGGCTGCGCTCCCGGGTGAGCGGGTCCTTCGTGCTGAAGTTGAGCAGGGCCGCGAGCGGGATCAGGAAGTAGGTCGCGAACGCGATCAGCAGGATCCAACGGGTGACGCGCCAGGCCGCGGCGCTCATCACAGCCACCGCGACGTGCGCTTGAGCAGCCACGCGTAGAGGGACATCACGAGGGCGACCACGACGACCATCTCGAGGGCCAGCGCGAAGCCGAAGTTCCGCTGGCCGAGGAGGACCTCGCTGGTGAGCGAGTTCCGGATCAGCAGCGGAGTGATGAACGAGCCCTGCGAGATCAGGGCCGCGGCCGTGGCGTAGGCCGCGAACGCGTTGGCGAACAGCAGCAGGGCCGAGCCCAGGAAGGCCGGGCGGAGCAGCGGGAACGCGACCTGGGTCCAGTACTGCCGGGTCGTCGCGCCGAGGTTGACCGCCGCCTCGCGCCACTGCGGCTGCAGCCCTTCGAGGGCCGGCAGGAAGACGATGACCATCAGCGGGATCTGGAAGTAGGTGTAGACGAGCACCAGCCCGCGCATCCCGTAGAGCCACGGGACGCCGCTCTCCTCGGTGCCGAGGGTGTCCGCGAGCACCTGCGTGAGCAGTCCGTTGAAGCCGAGCGTGGCCATCCACGCGAAGGCGAGGGTGACGCCGCCGAACTGCGCCAGGACCCCGCAGACCGCGGTCACGACGCGGCGGATGATGTTGGTCGGTGGCGCCGTGACGACCAGGTAGGCCAGGAGGGCACCGAGCACCGCGCCGAGGGCCGCCGACGAGAACGACAGCACCAGGCTGTTCTTCAGCGCGGTGAGCGCGGTGTCGTCACCGAGGAGCCGGATCTTCGTCAGCGAGTAGCCGCCGTCGTCGTCCCGGAACGCACCGACCGCCACCGTGATGGTCGGGATGACCAGGAAGACGAAGACGTAGACGAGGAAGGGCAGCAGGCCCACGGACGGGCCGATCCGGAAGGAGCGGCCCGTCCGTGGTTCCGCTGCGGGGCCCGCCGTGGGCCCGGCGAGCGGGGCTGTGTCCGACACGCTCAGCCGACGGCCTTGGCCCAGTTGTCGGCGAGGTACGCCGCCATCGCCTCCGTCTGCTCGTTGGTCGGGATGACGGGCGTGCCCGACACCTCCGGCAACGCGTCGTACAGCGTCTTGTCGATCGTGCCGGCCTCGACCATCGCGTCGGCGCGCACGGGGCGTGCCCCGCCCGCGAGCCAGAGGTTCTGGCCCTCGTCGCTGTAGAGGAACTCCTCCCAGAGCCGGGCGGCCGCGGGGTGCGGGGCGTCGGCGTTGATCGCCTGGAAGTAGTAGCCGGCGATCGGCGCGTCCTCGGGCACCCACACCTTCCAGCCGTCGACCTTGGCGGACTCGGCGGCGTTCAGGTAGTCCCAGTCGATGACGACGGGCGTCTGGCCGGACTCGATCGTCGCGGAGGTCGGGTCGACCGGCAGGAAGTTGCCGGCGTCGTTCAGCTTCGCGAAGAAGTCCACGCCCGGCTTGATGTCGTCGGCCGAGCCGCCGTTCGCGACCGAGGCCATGACGACGCCGCTGAAGGCGGCGCCGGCTGCGGTCGGGTCGCCGTTGAGGGCGACCTTGCCCTTGAAGTCGGACCCGAGCAGGTCGTCCAGGGACGTGATGTCCGGGACCTCGTTGGAGTTGTAGCCCACGGACATGAAGCCGCCGTAGTCGTTGACCCAGGCGCCGTTCGGGTCCTTGAACTCGGCCGGGATGTCACCGAAGGTCTCGACCTGGTACGGCGCGAACATCTCCGTGTTGGCGAGAGCCACGGACTGGCCGAGGTCGAACACGTCGGGCGCGCGGTCGGAGCCCGCGAGCTGGGTGGCGGCGTTGATCTCGTCCTGGCTCGCCCCGTCGGGCTGGTCGGACGTGATGTCGATGTCGTACTTGTCCTCGAACGCCTTGATGATGTTGCCGTAGTTGGCCCAGTCGGGCGGCAGGGCGATGACGTTGAGCTTGCCCTCCGCCTCCGCGGCCTTGACCAGCGCGTCCATGCCGCCGAAGTCCTCCGCGGAGGTGGCGGTCTTGGCGTCGACTCCGCCGCTGTCGTTGTTGCTGCTGCTGTTGTCGTCTGCCGGCGGCCCGCAGGCTGCGAGGGTCGTGGCCGCAGCCAGGGCGACCAGGGTGACGAGCGATCTGCGTACCAACACGTGGAACCTCCCTGAAAGAGGCGCTCGATGCGCCTCGCGGACCCTCCCGAATGAAGCCGACTCGGACGTTACCCCCAGTTGGCCCCCGTCGGGCACCAGAATGAAGGGCTGGGGTGGCGAGTCTCCTCGGCGTGGTCGCGGCGTAGTCTGAGCGGCCGTGGCGAACGATCCCGAGTTCCGATACTCCGACCTGCTCCCGACCGGCCCCGACGACACGCCGTACCGGCTGGTGACGACGGAGGGGGTCTCGACCTTCGAGGCGAACGGCCGGACGTTCCTGCAGGTGTCCCCGGAGGCGATCCAGCGGCTCACCGCCGAGGCGATGCACGACATCAGCCACTACCTGCGGCCGGCCCACCTCGCCCAGCTGCGCAAGATCATCGACGACCCCGAGGCGTCCGGCAACGACCGCTTCGTCGCGCTCGACCTGCTCAAGAACGTCAACATCTCCGCGGGCGGCGTGCTGCCGATGTGCCAGGACACGGGCACCGCGATCGTGATGGGCAAGAAGTCCGAGGGCGTGCTCACCGGGGCCGACGACGGCGAGGCGATCTCGCGCGGCGTGTACGACGCCTACACGAAGCTCAACCTGCGCTACTCGCAGCTCGCGCCGCTGACGACGTACGACGAGAAGAACACCGGCACCAACCTGCCCGCGCAGATCGAGCTCTACTCGACGCCCGGCGCGCCCGGCAAGGCTCCCGAGTACAAGTTCCTCTTCATGGCCAAGGGCGGCGGCTCGGCGAACAAGTCGTTCCTCTTCCAGGAGACGAAGGCGATCTTGAACCCGACGCGGATGCTGCAGTTCCTCGACGAGAAGATCCGCTCGCTCGGCACGGCCGCGTGCCCGCCGTACCACCTCGCGGTCGTCATCGGCGGCACGTCGGCGGAGTTCGCGCTGAAGACCGCGAAGTACGCCTCGGCCCACTACCTCGACAACCTGCCGACGTCGGGATCCCTGTCGGCACACGGGTTCCGCGACCTCGAGCTGGAGGAGGAGGTCTTCAAGCTGACCCAGTCCTTCGGGATCGGGGCGCAGTTCGGCGGCAAGTACTTCTGCCACGACGTGCGCGTCGTCCGGCTCCCCCGCCACGGCGCCTCGTGCCCGGTCGCGATCGCCGTGTCGTGCTCGGCCGACCGCCAGGCGCTCGGCAAGATCACCGCCGAGGGCGTCTTCCTCGAGCAGCTCGAGACCGACCCGGCGCACTACATGCCCGAGGCCGGCATCGCCGACGACATCGCCGGCGGCGAGGTCGTGCCGATCGACCTCAACCGCCCGATGGCCGACATCCTCGCCGAGCTGTCCCGCCACCCCGTGAAGACCCGCCTGTCGCTGACCGGCCCGCTGGTCGTCGCGCGCGACATCGCGCACGCGAAGATCAAGGAGCGGCTCGACGCCGGCGAGGAGATGCCGTCGTACCTCCGCGACCACCCGGTCTACTACGCCGGGCCCGCGAAGACCCCGGACGGCATGGCGTCGGGCTCGTTCGGGCCGACGACCGCCGGGCGGATGGACTCCTACGTCGAGCAGTTCCAGGCCGCGGGCGGGTCGAAGGTGATGCTCGCCAAGGGCAACCGCTCCAAGCAGGTGACCGAGGCGTGCGGCACGCACGGTGGCTTCTACCTCGGCTCGATCGGCGGCCCCGCCGCGCGCCTCGCCCAGGACTGCATCAAGTCGGTGTCGGTCCTGGAGTACGAGGAGCTCGGCATGGAGGCGGTCTGGAAGATCGAGGTCGAGGACTTCCCGGCCTTCATCGTCGTCGACGACAAGGGCAACGACTTCTTCACCGACCCCGGCGGCACGGTGACCGTGCCGCTGAGCTCGCTCGCCGGGGGCGGCCTCCGGGTGCGCTCGGCGGAGTAGCCGCGCGGATCAGCCCGTCGTCTCGACGTCGGCCTTGTCCGGCTGGTGGCCGGGGTCCGGGTCGTTGGTCGGCGCCTCGGGTCCGGTGGGGCCCTCGTCGACCGTGCCGCTCTCCGCCGGGGGAGCTCCCGCAACGGAGTCCTCGGGCGAGATCTCCGTGCCGGGTTCGCCGAAGCTGGCGACCTCCGAGACCTGGCCCCTCTCGTCGTCGGGACGGCGGCGGTGCTTGCCCCGGTAGGGCGCCATGGTTCCTCCTGCAGGTGTGAGTGTCGCAACGTCGTACCCCGGAACCGTGCGGTCGACTCACCCGTTCAGACCAGTAGGCGACGAGAGGAACGACACATGCTTTGCCCGACCGATGGAACCGCGCTGACGATGAGCGAGCGCAGCGGGATCGAGATCGACTACTGCCCGACCTGCCGCGGCGTGTGGCTCGACCGCGGTGAGCTGGACAAGATCCTCGAGCGGTCCTTGAGCCAGCCGGGCGCGCCGGCGCCCGCAGCGCCCGCGCCGTCCTGGGACCGCGGCCAGCAGGGCTACCACCAGCCCAGCCAGCCGCAGGGCCACTACCGCAAGAAGCGCAAGGAGAGCTGGCTCAGCGAGCTCTTCGACTGACCCCGCGACACGACGCCGTGCGGTGGTCGCCGGAGCGACCGGTGCGCAGGACGCCCGCGACGTCGGCGAGGATGGGCCCGTGGAGTACGTCGAGATAGCCCGCGCCGAGTCCGAGCGCGGAGAGCTGGTGCTACGCGAGCGCCGGTCGGAGCGCGCGCCGTCCTCGCTGGAGCTGCGGTCGAACGGCGTCTTCGTGATGGACACCCTCGAGGTCAGCACCGAGCGGGCGCTCGCGACCGCGGCCCTCGAGCTGGTCGACGACCCGCGGGCGGTCGTGGTCGGCGGGCTGGGCCTCGGCTACACCATGCACGAGGTGCTGTCCGACCACCGCGTCGAGAAGTGCCGGGTGGTCGAGATCGAGCCCGCGCTGGTCGAGTGGATGCGCGACGGCACGATCCCGCACGGGCCGGCCCTGCTGGCCGACGCGCGGGTCGGCGTGGTCGTCGCCGACATCGCCGTCGCGCTCGCCGAGGCAGCGCCCGCGTCGTACGACCTGATCCTGCTGGACGTCGACAACGGCCCGGGCTACCTGGTCCACGACGTGAACGCCGAGCTCTACCGGGCGCCGTTCCTCGAGACCGCCCGCGCGGTGCTGCGCCCCGGCGGCGTGCTCGTCATCTGGTCGGCCGACGAGGCGCCCGAGCTCGCGGAGGTCCTGGAGACCGTGTTCGGCGCCGCGGAGGGCCGGCCGTACGACGTGCTGCTCCAGGACCGCGACGAGCAGTACTGGCTCTACGCCGCGCGGGTACCGTCCACGGCATGAGCGAGTTCCGTACCGAGCACGACAGCATGGGCGACGTCCAGGTCCCCCGAGACGCGGCCTGGCGGGCCCAGACCCAGCGCGCCGTCGAGAACTTCCCGATCAGCGGCACCCCGATCGAGCCGGCGCTGGTGCACGCGATCGGCCGGGTGAAGGCCGCCGCCGCCCGGGTGAACGGCGAGCTCGGCATCCTCACCCCCGAGCGCGCGGACGCGATCGTCGCCGCCGCGACCGCGGTGGTCGACGGTGAGCACGACGCCGAGTTCCCGATCGACGTCTTCCAGACCGGGTCGGGCACCAGCTCGAACATGAACGCCAACGAGGTGATCGCCACCCTCGCCGGCCGGGCCGGGACCGACGTGCACCCCAACGACCACGTCAACGCCAGCCAGTCGAGCAACGACACCTTCCCGACCGCGATCCACGTCGCGGCGACCCTCGCCGTCACCGGCGACCTGCTGCCGGCCCTCGACGTGCTGGCGACCAGCCTGGAGGCGAAGGCCGAGGAGTTCGCCGGCATCGTGAAGTCCGGGCGCACCCACCTGATGGACGCGACCCCGGTGATGCTCGGCCAGGAGTTCGGCGGTTACGCCGCCACGGTCCGCTACGCGGCCGAGCGGCTCGAGTCCGTGCTCCCCCGGGTCCGCGAGCTCCCCCTGGGCGGGACGGCCGTCGGCACCGGCATCAACACCCCGCCCGGCTTCGCCGAGCGGGTGATCGGCGTGCTCGCCGAGACGACCGGCCAGGAGTTCACCGAGGCCCGCGACCACTTCGAGGCCCAGGGCACGCGCGACTCGCTCGTCGAGCTCAGCGGGGTGCTGAGGACGGTCGCGGTCGGCCTGATCAAGATCTGCAACGACCTGCGCTGGATGTCGTCGGGCCCGACCACGGGACTGGCCGAGATCCACCTGCCCGACCTGCAGCCGGGGTCGAGCATCATGCCCGGCAAGGTCAACCCGGTGCTGCCGGAGGCGACGCTGATGGTCTGCTTCCAGGTGATCGGCAACGACGCCGCGGTCACCGCCGCCGGCGCGAGCGGCAGCTTCGAGCTCAACGTCGCGATGCCGGTCATCGCCCGCAACGTGCTCGAGTCGGTGCGGCTGCTGTCGACGTCGAGCGTGCTGCTGGCCGAGCGCTGCGTCGACGGCATCACGCCGAACACCGAGCGGATGCGCGCCTACGCCGAGTCGTCGCCGTCGGTCGTCACGCCGCTGAACAAGTACGTCGGCTACGAAGCTGCCGCGAAGATCGCCAAGCAGGCGCTCGCCGACGGGGCGACGATCCGGGACACCGTCGTACGACTGGGCTACGTCGAGCGCGGCGAGCTCACCGAGGAGCAGCTGGACGAGGCCCTCGACGTCGCCGCGATGACCCGGCCCCGCGGGTGAGCTCGCGAGCCCGCGGATCAGGCCGGGTGGTCGAGTAGCGCCGCGGCTGAGGAACGAAGCCGCGAGGCGCGTCGCTCGACCACCATCAGCGGGCCCGGTGACGGGTCCCGCTCAGTAGAACCCGGACGACTCGGAGTGCGCCCAGGCGGCGCAGGGGCTGCCGTAGCGGTCCTGGATGTAGCCGAGGCCCCAGGTGATCTGGGTGACCGGGTTGGTGGCCCAGTCGGCGCCGGCGGAGGCCATCTTGGAGCCGGGCAGCGCCTGCGGGATGCCGTAGGCGGAGGACGACGGGTTGTCGGCGCTGGGGTTCCAGCCACTCTCCCGCGTCCACAGCGAGTCGAGGCAGCCGAACTGGTCGGCGGAGAAGCCGAACCGCGGGAGCAGGGCCCGGGCGATCTCGCGCGGGTCGCCCTGGGCGATGTCGACGGTGTGGGTCGCGGCCGGCCCGTCGGAGACCGACAGTGCGGCCTTCTTCGCCGGGTCGGCGGCGGCGCGCCGGTCGAAGGACCGCGACACCGCGGGCTCACGCTCGGCGATCCGGTCGCTGGTGACCGGCGACGTGACGGTGGCCCCCAGGTCCTCGGCGGCGTTGCTGACGCTCGCCGGAGAGCTCAGCAGGCCACCGGAGATCGCGACACCCGTCGCGGCGACGGCCACCGACGACATGACCACGGTGTTCCGCAACGCCTTCTTCGGCGCTGCGGTGATCGAGGTCGGTGCAGCACGGTGCTTGGGGACGTAGTTGGCGTGTTTCGACAAGGGCTCGCAGCTCGGGTAGACGACAGTGCAGGTCCTTCGGGGATCAGACGAGACTGGACGACGCCCGAGGTCGGCAGGTCACGAAAAGATCACGGCCACCCTGCCTGACGGAGGAGGAGCGTGCAAACCGAACGGCCGTATCGATCCGGCGAGTCTCGTCACACGACACCTCCCCCGTCACGGCAGTCACAGGGGCCTCATCAGCACCTCAGACGGTCACGTTCTCCAGCATCTCGGTGACCAGCGCGGCGATCGGCGACCGCTCGGAGCGGGTCAGCGTGACGTGCGCGAACAGCGGGTGGCCCTTGAGCTTCTCGATGACCGCGACCACGCCGTCGTGCCGCCCGACGCGCAGGTTGTCGCGCTGGGCGACATCGTGGGTGAGCACCACCTTGGAGTTGGCCCCGATCCGGGACAGCACCGTGAGCAGCACGTTGCGCTCGAGCGACTGCGCCTCGTCGACGATGACGAAGGCGTCGTGCAGCGAACGACCACGGATGTGGGTCAGCGGCAGCACCTCGAGCATGCCCCGGTCGAGGATCTCGTCGATGACGTCCTTGGAGGTCATCGCACCGAGCGTGTCGAAGACCGCCTGGCCCCACGGCGACATCTTCTCCGACTCGGAGCCGGGCAGGTAGCCGAGCTCCTGGCCGCCCACGGCGAACAGGGGACGGAAGACGACGACCTTCTTGTGCTGACGGCGCTCCATCACCGCCTCGAGGCCGGCGCACAGCGCCATCGCGGACTTGCCGGTGCCGGCTCGCCCACCCAGGGAGACGATCCCGATGTCGGGGTCGAGCAGCATCTCCAGCGCGATCCGCTGCTCGGCGGAGCGACCGTGGATGCCGAACGCCTCCCGGTCGCCGCGAACCAGGTGGACCTGCTTGTCGGGTCCGACCCGACCCAGGGCGGTGCCCCGCTCGGAGAGCAGCACCAGGCCCTGGTGGCAGGGCAGCTGGCGCGCCGACTCCAGGTCGAGGACGCCGTCGTCGTACAGCTCGTCGAGGTCGGCGGCCGCGACCTCGAGCTCGGCCATGCCGGTGTAGCCGGTGTCGGAGTCGCTGATCGCCTCCGCGCGGTACTCCTGCGCGTCGAGGCCCACCGCGGACGCCTTGATCCGCAGCGGCAGGTCCTTGGAGACCAGCGTGACGTCGAAGCCCTCGTTCGCGAGGTTGCGCGCCACCGCCAGGATGCGGGTGTCGTTGTCGCCGAGCCGGAAGCCGGACGGCAGGGACTCGGCGTCGGTGTGGTTGAGCTCGACGCGCAGGGTCCCGCCCTCGTCGCCGACGGCGACCGGCTCGTCGAGCCGGCCGTGCTCCACCCGGAGCTCGTCCAGCATGCGCAGCGCGGAGCGAGCGAAGAAGCCCAGCTCGGGGTGGTGACGCTTGCCCTCCAGCTCGGTGATCACCACGACCGGCAGCACGACCTCGTGCTCGGCGAACCGCCGGATCGACCCCGGGTCGGCCAGCAGCACGCTGGTGTCCAGGACGTAGGTGCGGACACCTGGCGCCGTGGCTCTGGCACGAGCCGTCTTGGTGGAGCTGGAGGCGGAGCGCTGCGACTTCTGGGCCTGCGGCACGGTGACACCCCTTCGCGGACCGGTGCGCGCACTCGTCGCCCCGGCCGTTTGTCAAGCAGACGGACCGGAACGTGCCCGAGCGCCGGAGTGCCGGCTCCCGTGCGCGCAGCACCGGGGCTGCTGCCCCAGATGATGCGCTGTGCAGTCGTGAGTGATCACGAACGGGCCTCCCGATACGAGCGGCTTCCCCACCCCTCGTTACCTACGGAAAGTACGCCGCAGAGGTGGCTGAATTGCGCGACACGCCCGGACGCGCGGGTGAACGTCATCTGTCCGTGACGCGCGTGCGTCAGCGGGTGACGAAGCGACCGACCTCCGCACGCAGCTGCTGCGACATCTTGGCCAGCTCCTCGATCGCGGACAACGTCTGGTTGACCGCCTGGGTGGTGCCGTCGGCGGCCGCCGACACGCCCGCGATGTTCACCGCGATCTCACCCGAACCGGCCGAGGCCTCACCCACGTTGCGCGCCATCTCGTTCGTCGTCGCCGTCTGCTCCTCCACCGCCGAAGCGATCGTGAGCTGGTAGTCGTTGATCGAGGTGATGATCGCCGCGATCTCCCCGATCGCCGCCACCGCACCAGCCGTGTCCCCCTGGATCGCCTCCACCCGACGCGCGATGTCCTCGGTGGCCCGAGCGGTCTCCTGCGCAAGCTCCTTGACCTCGTTGGCCACCACCGCGAACCCCTTGCCCGCCTCACCCGCCCGAGCAGCCTCGATCGTCGCGTTCAACGCCAACAAGTTCGTCTGCTCCGCGATCGAGGTGATCACCTTGACCACGTTGCCGATCTCCTGACTGCTCGTGCCGAGCTTGGCCACC
>NZ_BDJE01000037.1 GCF_002117935.1 Nocardioides sp. PD653-B2
CGCACCTCAACCACCGGGGCGCCGGGTCAGACCGGCTCGAGCGGGTGGACCGCGATGGGCAGCGCCAGCCTCGACGGTGACGAACGTGCCGGGAGCGGTGGTCGACTCGAGAGGTCGTGGGCGCAGCAGCCGGTTCGCCCTCAGCGAAGTCCCGTGGTCCGGCGCGCACCCGGCCGTTACTGTCGACGGCGTGACCATTCTCGATGATGCCCGTCCGGGCATGGACCCTGACATCCGTCCCCAGGACGACCTCTTCGGCCACGTCAACGGACGCTGGCTCGCCGAGGCGGAGATCCCGGCCGACCGTTCCAGCTGGGGCTCGTTCGTGCACCTCGCCGACGTCGCCGAGGAGCAGGTCCGGGCGATCATCGAGGACCTCGCCGCGGGCGACGACGCCGTCCAGCACCCGGACGGCCGCAAGATCGGCAACCTCTACGCGTCGTACATGGACACCGACACCATCGACCGGCGCGGCCTGCGGCCGGTGCAGCCGCTCATCGACGCGGTCGCCTCGCTGCGCGACGTCCGCGACCTGGCGGCGTTCCTCGGCGAGTTCGAGCGGATCGGCGGCCACGGCCTCTTCGGCTCCTACGTCAGCACCGACAGCCGCAACTCCGACCGCTACCTCTTCCAGCTCGTGCAGGGCGGGCTCGGGCTGCCGGACAAGTCGTACTACAGCGACGACAAGTTCGCCGAGATCCGCGACAAGTACGTCGGCTACCTGACCTCGCTGCTGACGCTCGGCGGCCACGACGACCCCTCCGGTGCCGCGGCGACCGTGCTCGCGATCGACACGCTGCTGGCCACGGGCCACTGGGAGCGGGCCGAGACCCGCGACGTCCAGAAGACCTACAACCTGCTGACCCACGACGACCTCGTCGAGCTCTGCCCGTCGTTCGACTGGGACGCCTACATCACCAACCTCGGCGGCAACGACCAGACGATCGCCGAGGTGTGCGTGCGGCAGCCGTCGTTCTTCGCCCACCTCTCGACGGTCCTCGACGAGGTCCCGATCGAGGACTGGAGGCAGTGGCTGCTCTCCCACGTGCTCCGGTCGGCGGCGCCCTACCTCACCGACGACTTCGTCGAGACGAACTTCGACTTCTACGGCCGCACCCTCAACGGCACCCCCGAGCTGCGGGCCCGCTGGAAGCGGGGCGTCGCCCTCGTCGAGGGCGCGATCGGTGAGGCGGTCGGCCGGGAGTACGTCAGCCGGCACTTCCCGCCGACCTCGAAGACGCAGATGGAGGAGCTGGTCGCCAACCTGCTCGCCGCCTACCGCCAGTCCATCTCCCAGCTCGACTGGATGAGCGAGGAGACCAAGCAGCGCGCCTACGACAAGCTCGCGCTCTTCCGCCCGAAGATCGGCTACCCCGACGAGTTCCGCGACTACTCGGCCCTGCAGCTGAGGGCGGACGACCTGCTCGGCAACGTCGCGGCCGCGTCGGCGTTCGAGACCGACCGCGAGCTCCGCAAGATCGGGTCGCCGGTCGACCGCGACGAGTGGTTCATGCTGCCGCAGACCGTGAACGCCTACTACAACCCGGGCAACAACGAGATCTGCTTCCCGGCCGCGGTGCTGCAGCCGCCGTTCTTCTCCCCGGACGCCGAGGAGGCCGAGAACTACGGCGGCATCGGGTCGGTCATCGGGCACGAGATCGGGCACGGCTTCGACGACCAGGGCGCCCAGTACGACGGCACGGGCAACCTCAACGACTGGTGGACCCCCGACGACAAGGCGGCCTTCGAGCTGAAGTCGAAGGCGCTGATCGAGCAGTACGACGGCTTCGAGCCGCGCAACCTGCCCGGCGAGCACGTCAACGGCGCGCTGACGGTCGGCGAGAACATCGGCGACCTCGGCGGGCTCACCATCGCCCACACGGCGTACCTCCTCGCTCAGGGCGGCGACGCACCGGTCGAGGAGCGCAAGAAGGTCTTCCTCAACTACGCCAACATCTGGCGCACGAAGCGGCGCAAGGAGCAGGACCTCCAGTACCTCACCATCGACCCGCACTCGCCGCCGGAGTTCCGGGCCAACATCGTGCGCAACCTCGACGAGTTCCACGAGGTCTTCGAGACCGCCGAGGGCGACGGGCTGTGGCTCGACCCGGCCGACCGGGTGCGGATCTGGTGATCGCGCCCGCGCCGGCGGGCGGGCTCGTCAGGAGCTGAGTCCCCGGCCGGTCCACTCCTCGTCGCTGGTCACCTCGCGGAGGACGTCGAGTCCGGGCGGCACCTCTGCGGCCGGTTGGTCGCCGCCGTCGACCTCGGCGAGCAGCGTGCCGTCCGGGAGCTCGTCGACCGCGACGTGCCGTCCGGCCAGGTAGGCGTGATGGCGACGCTTGCGCAGCACGGTCGCCGGAAGCACCGACAGCGCGGCCCACTCGTCGTCGTCGAGGTACACCGAGGTGCACGCGATCCGGTGCGGCCCGTCGCCGAGCCGGACCTTCTGGCCGAGCTTGCGCACCACGGTGCCGTCGGGCTCGACCACCTCCCGCAACCGGAGCCGGGTCCCGGTGACGTAGTGGTCGGTGATCTCCGTGGTCCGCTCCACCACGCTGGGCATCGAGCCCACCAGGAAGCGGCGCTCGGACTCGACCACGGCGTACTTCATCGGGTGCTCCACGCGGCCAGTATCCGTGCCCGAGGGTCGGGGGTGTCCCATGCGTCCCGGCCCGCGGCCTCCCTGTCGTACGCCACTGGTAGACAGGGCGCATGACCGCCGCACCCGCGACCGACGTACGCCCCTCCGACGTCCGGGCGAGCGCCGAGGCCCACCTCCGGGCGCTGGTGGGGCCCCGCGACGGGCAGGGTGACGCGGTCCTGCGCGAGGACCAGTGGGCGGCGATCGAGGCGCTCGCCGTGCACCGGCGCCGCGCGCTCGTCGTGCAGCGCACCGGCTGGGGCAAGTCCGCCGTCTACTTCATCGCCACCCTGCTGCTGCGCGAGCAGGGCGCCGGCCCGACGGTGATCGTGTCGCCGCTGCTGGCGCTGATGCGCAACCAGATCGAGGCCGCCGAGCGCGCCGGCATCCGTGCGGTGACGATCAACTCGACCAACATCGAGGACTGGGAGCCGATCCAGGAGTCGATCCTGGCCGGCGAGGTCGACGTGCTGCTGGTCAGCCCCGAGCGGCTCAACAACCCGGGCTTCCGCGACGAGGTGCTGCCGCGGCTCGCGGCCACGGCCGGCCTGCTCGTCGTCGACGAGGCGCACTGCATCTCCGACTGGGGCCACGACTTCCGGCCCGACTACCGCCGGATCCGCACCCTGCTCGGCGACCTCCCCGACGGGATCCCGGTGCTCGCCACGACCGCGACCGCCAACGCCCGGGTCACCCAGGACGTCGCCGAGCAGCTCGGCAGTGCCGGATCTCTGGGAGACGTCCTGGTCCTCCGCGGCTCGCTCGACCGCGAGTCGCTCCGGCTGGGCGTGGTCCGGCTGAAGACCGCGCAGCAGCGGCTCGCGTGGCTCGCCGACCACCTCGCCGAGCAGCCCGGCTCCGGCATCGTCTACTGCCTCACGGTCGCCGCCACCCAGGAGATCGCCGACTACCTGCGCTCGCGCGGCCACGAGGTCGCGGCCTACTCCGGCCAGACCGAGACCACCGAGCGCCAGGCCCTCGAGCAGGATCTGCTGTCCGGCCGGGTCAAGGCGCTGATCGCCACGAGTGCGCTCGGCATGGGCTTCGACGCGACCCTCGGCTTCGTCGTCAACATGGGCGCGCCCGCGTCCCCGGTCGCCTACTACCAGCAGGTCGGCCGTGCGGGTCGCGGCACGGACGAGGCGACCGTGGTGCTGCTGCCCGCGATCGAGGACCGCGACATCTGGGCCTACTTCGCCTCGCTCGCCTTCCCGCGCGAGGAGCAGGTCCGCCAGACGCTCGCCGTGCTGGCCGACGAGGGCCGCACGATGAGCACCGCCACCCTCGAGACCTACGTCGACCTCAACCGCAACCGTCTCGAGACGATGCTCAAGGTCCTCGACGTCGACGGCGCCGTACGACGCGTCCGCGGCGGGTGGGAGTCCACCGGCCAGGACTGGACCTACGACGAGGAGCGCTACCGCCGCGTCACCGAGGCCCGCGAGCGCGAGCAGCAGGCGATGCTCGACTACATCTCGACCGACCGCTGCCGGATGCACTTCCTGCGCGACCAGCTCGACGACCCCGAGGCCGTCGACTGCGGGCGCTGCGACAACTGCGGCGGCCTGACCCTGTCGACCGACGTCTCCGCGGCGGCGGTCGAGGAGGCCGACGCCCGCCTGTCGCGGCCCGGCGTCGTCGTCGAGCCCCGGAAGATGTGGCCGACCGCGCTGGCCAACCTCGGCATCGAGCTCAAGGGCAAGATCGGCGAGGGCGCCGAGGAGGGCCGCGCCGTCGCCCGGCTCACCGACCTCGGCTACGGCCAGGCGCTGCGCGAGCTCTTCGCCCCGGGCGTCGAGGACGGCCCCGTCCCGGTGCCGTTGGTCCGCGCCGTCGTGGAGGTCCTCGGCGAGTGGCGCCCGCCGGTGGACGCGATCGTCGTCGTCGAGTCCCGGACCCGGCCCACCCTCACCGCCGACCTCGCCGACGGGCTGTCGCGCTACCTGAAGGTCCCCGTCGTCGGGCGCTACGCGATCGTCAACCCCGACGTGGTCCCCGGCCAGGGTGCCGCCAACTCGGCGCAGCGGGTCGCCGCCGTCGGGCGGCGCTACTCCCTCGAGACCGACGGGCCGCTCGACGGACAGCGGGTGCTGCTGGTCGACGACCGCGTCGGCACCGGCTGGACCCTCACGCTCGCGGCCCGCGCCGTACGTCGCGCCGGCGCCTCCGAGGTGCGACCGCTGGTGCTGGCCGCGACCTCGTGAGGCTGTGCCTCCCGACAAACCGGGCCGGACGTGCCTAGGGTCGGCCCATGACCCAGGTGTACCCGCCCACCGCGGCACCCGCCCCGCGAGGCCTCGATGTCGACCGTCCGACGGTCGCCCTCGGCGTCGCCCTGCTGTCGACGGCCGTGGTGCTCTCGACGTACTACACCCGCCTCGAGGACCACCTCGACCGGTCCAACTACGTCGTCGGCCTGGTCGCGACGGCGGGTCTGCTCGGCATCGCAGCGGCGGCGCTCGTCGGGGTCGTCGTCCCCCGGGACGCCGACGCGACCACCGACCTGGTCGCCTGGCCCGGGGCGTTCGGAGCCCTCGGCGTCGGCCTGATGATCGGCGTCGGCCTCGACGACGCCGCGGCGACGGAGTACGTCGCCGGAGCGGCCGTGCTGCTCGTCTCGATCGCGGGCTACCTGCTGGTGCAGCGGGCGCCGTTCGTGGTCACCGCCATCGTCGGGTTCTTCGTCGTCTACGCCCAGCTGCTCGACGACGTCGTCGGGTTCGGGGACGACGACGACATCGGCGCCATCCGGATCGCGGTGGCGCTCACCGTCTTCGCGGTGCTGGTCACCGGCGCGGGCTGGCTGCTGCCCACGCGCGCGCTGAGCGGCGTGGTCGCCGGCGCCGTGACCGTGGTCGGCTTCGCGAGCCTGTCCGGGGTGCTCGCGGTCGCCAGCTCCTTCCAGGCCGCGCTCGCGCCGATGATGGCGCAGCGCGACTACGCGGCCGGCGGCGGGAGCGGGCTCGGGTCCTACGACAACGACACCTGGGTGATCCTGGCCCTGGCGCTGCTGCTCATGGTCGGGTGGGGTGCGTGCGCGGCCCGCACCGGCCACGTGGGCTTCCGGCTCCTCGTCGTCGCCATGGCGGTCTCGGTCACGCCGCTCGCCACCGTGGTGCTGCGCGCCGAGCACCCCACCTGGTGGGGTGTCGTCCTCGGCGCGGTGGGTGGCGCGCTCCTGGTCTACGTCCTGGTGCGTTCCTCCGGTCGGAGCTTCCGGCGGCAGCAGGCGACTCTTCCGGGGGCAGGCGGCCCGCCGCCGTACGTGCCGCCGACGAGCCCGCCGCCCGCCGGGCCGCCGCCGACGAGCCCGCCCCCCACGAGCCCGCCGCTGCCCTGACCCGGCTCAGACCTTCTCGGCCATCTCGTCGTCGACCAGGTGGTCGTAGTAGTCACGCGGCCGGCCCGTCGTGTCCATCATCGCGAGCAACCGCAGGCCGGCCGGCTCGAGCGTCCTCGAGCTGACCCAGGCCAGCGCGATGCTCGGCACGGCCACCAGCGCCGCGGTGAGGATGAAGAACGAGCCAGGGCGGGCGTCGGGGAGGACCCCGACGTGCCCGAGGAAGCGCATCACCGGCTCGTGGATGAGGTAGATCCCGTACCCGAGGGTGCCGACCCACACGAGCGGCTTCCAGTCGAGGGCCTTCGACCAGGGGCCCTCGTGGAGCACCACGCCCGCGAGCGCGGCCGCGACGGCCGCGGCGTACATCGGGTGCCACCACTCGCTGACGCCGTGCGCGAGCGGCGGGCGCGTGAGCACGAGCGCGACGAGCGCGCCGATGCCGAGCGCGCCGAGGGCGGCCCGGGCGCGGCCGCGGAGACGGACCCCGGCGGCCACCAGGACGGCGAGTCCCATGCCGATGCCGAAGTCGACGCCCTTGGACATCGGGGAGAACCAGACGGACCAGTTCTCGGAGTCCTGGGTGGTGAGGACCGTCGACCACAGCAGGTAGGCGACGCCCGCGAGCGCGCTGAGGACGGGCAGCACGGCGGCGACCGCGAGCCGCGCCCGGCGGCTCTCCCGGCCCTGGACCGCGCGGTTCACGAACGGCACTGCCAGCGCCATGAGCACGTAGAAGTGGAACTCGACCGCGAGCGACC
This sequence comes from Nocardioides sp. PD653-B2, assembly GCF_002117935.1. Classification (GTDB taxonomy): domain Bacteria; phylum Actinomycetota; class Actinomycetes; order Propionibacteriales; family Nocardioidaceae; genus Nocardioides. Next base: position 6,746 of record NZ_BDJE01000037.1, read on the forward strand.
AGGCCGGTCCGTCGGTCCAGAAGATGTACTGGTCGCTGTAGACCTGGGTGAAGGTCAGGTGCATCAGCAGGTCCTGCCACTGCCCGGGCAACGACGGGTTGGTGGTGACCCAGACGACGAGCACGATCGCGTAGTAGAGCGGCAGCAGCCGGGCCATCCGGCGCAGCAGCAGCACCCGGCCGGGCCGGCCGGTGGTGCCGTCGGCGCAGGAGCGTGCGACCGGCAGCCAGAGCACCAGCCCCGACAGCACGAAGAACATGTCGACGAACAGGTCGGTGCCGATCATCAGCTGATGGGCGGTGCCGGACCACGGCCACTCCCACTCCGCGCCGGTGCGGTTGTTCTGGTAGCCGTGGAAGAACACGACGGCCAGGGCCGCGATCCCGCGCAGCCAGCCGAGCGGGTACTGCGGAGAGCTTCCGCGGGGGGCGTCCGGCGACGTGGGCGCGGCGACGGTGTCGATCTGGGGGGTCGACCGACGGTGGACGGTGGAGACGGTCATGCGGCCACCTCCTCGTGGACGGGCTCGGTCGCGGTGGGGTCGTCAGCCACGGCCCCGGAGCTGTTGGCGCTCCGGGGGGTGACGACCCAGCGGTGCTCGCCGCGCAGCTGCTTGAGCTGGGCGACGCGGTTCACGATGTTCTTGAGCTCGGTGTAGAAGAGGACGTTCGCGACCGCCGACCCGACGAACCAGCTGGGGTGCCGGCGAAGCTCGGGAGCGGCGAGCCGCCACGCGGCGACGGTCTGCAGCGGCCCCGAGACCGTCGTGAAGAGCGTGAGGAGCAGGAAGATCGGCGAGCTGAGGTCGAGACCGCCGTCGCGCCAGACGTAGAAGCCGATCAACGGCCAGGCCGTCAGGGCGATCCACGGGTACGCCTCGCGCCAGCCGAGCAGGTAGACGATGCCGATCCGCTGGCGCAGCGTGAGCGCCGGCGACCTCAGGATCGGCCACAGGTGGCGGCAGGAGACCTGGAACCAGCCCTGGGCCCACCGCATCCGCTGGTTCCAGAGCGCCTTCGGCGTCTCCGGCGCGAGCTCGCGGCTCACCAGGCCCGGGTCGTTGACGATCCGGCCGCCCGCGTCGAGCACCCGCATGGACGCCTCGATGTCCTCGGTGAGGAACGAGCCGCGCAGGCGGATCCGCTCGAGCGCGGAGGCCCGCCAGTAGCCGTTCGAGCCGCCGAAGATGCCGAAGCCGAAGAGCCGCGTCCGGCCGGGGTGCGACACCGCGTAGATCTGCTCGAACTCGACCGCGACGAGCTTGCCCATCGCCGAGTCGGCACCGTTGCGGATCACGCAGTGGCCCTGGACGACGTCCGCGCCGTCGGCGATCCAGCACCAGGCGCGGTCGAAGGCCCCGGCCATCGGGTGGTGGTCGGCGTCGAAGATGCCGACGAACTCGCCCTCGGCCACCCGCAGGGCGGCGTTGACGTTCTGCGCCTTCGAGGTGCTGTCCGGGACCTTCAAGACGGTGAGGTCGGCGTGCTCGTGGGCCAGCGCGGCCAGGTCGTCCTCGACATCGAGGGGGACGGGCGTGTTGTAGGCGAGCACGACCTGGAGGCCGCCCGAGTAGTCCTGGGCGAGGAACGAGTCGACGGTCTCGAGGATGGTGTCGGCCTCGTTGGGGAGGTACGCCGCGATCACGGCCGTCGCCCGGGGCGCCGGGCTGGACGGCTCCGACGGTGGCAGCTCCGGGTCGACCGCGTGCGAGCACTCGGCCCAGATCGTCGCGGCGGTCAGGCCCAACGCGGCCACCAGGGCCCAGTAGACGACGCTCGAGACGTCGAGGCCCACGGCGTACAGGCCGACGAGCGCGACGAACGGCAGCACGACGCTCCCGACGGTGGCGAGCAGCACCTGCCGGCTCGCCGTCCACAGGTTCACGGCCGGGTGCCGGCGGCGCACGTGCGCGCCGTTCGAGCGGGGCTGCAGGTCGCGCTCGTTGACGGACTCGGCCGCGGCCGCGGCGGCGTGCATCTCGGCCGCTCGTGGGTCCTGCTTGCGCGAGATGCGCGCCCAGCCGACGCCGAGGTCGAAGACCCCGCCGTGGTCGGTGAGGGCGTCGAACGCCTCGACCGCGTGGTAGGCCATCTCCTGGAGCCGCACCGGGCGGGCCGCACGGTCCTCGTGACGCAGCCGGAGGGTCAGCCGGCCCTCGGCCGTCGAGGCGACGAGCTCACCGGGCTGGAGGAAGCGGGTGAGCCGCTCGGCGACGGCGTGGACGACCGCGACCGGCGGGCGGACGCCGGCGGTCACGTCGGGGTCGGGCGGGGCCCAGACGGGGTCGATGACGGCGACGATCTCGCGGCGCCGGCGCGGGGTGGCGACGGTGAGCCGGTTGGGGGACGGCGGGGACACCACCTCGGCGCGGGAGCCGACGCGGCCGGCCGCGGGCGGGTGGGCGGGGGAGTGACGGTCGAGAGTGAGGGACACGGGCGTGACCTTTCGGTTCGACGGACGCGCCTGCCGGATGGGGCGGACACGGGCGGACGACGCTGAGAGCGGCGGACCGACGTACGGGTGGTCATAGATCCGTCGGGTTCAGCGGAAAGGCGCGCTGCGTGAGTCGCGCTGGTCCCTCCACCGTGTCGAGAACGCTTGCGCGGACGCAAGCCACGAGGACGTGCTTCCGGTCACGAGACGGTCGTCACGGGCCGGTCAGGCGGGGATCGGGACCGGTTCACCCAGCATTTACGGGGCTCTCAGGGTCGCCGGGCCGAAAGCAGAACAGGTTCTGGCCCGAGGTCACCGGCTGCTCCGGTGGACGGCTCGCACCTGATCGGTCGCGTTGAGCGAGCAGGTCGCGCTGCGACCGGGTCGAGAACCAGCGGGGCCTAGTGCCCGACCAGGACCGCCGGGTCGACCGGGTGGGCGACCTTCGTGCGGGGGAGGAACGCCGCCGGGATGAGCACACAGGCCACCAGGATCGTGGCCACCACGAAGACCGTGGCGAACGCGTCGGCTCGGCCCAGGACATCGGTCGGGGCGAGGCCGATCATCCCGTTGGTGAGCAGCACCGAGAAGAGCGCCGTACCGATCGAGGCGGCGACCTGCTGGATGATGTTCATCAGCGTCGAGCCGCGGGCGATGGTCTCGGCCTTGAGGGTCGCGAGCGCCGCGGACATGATCGGCATCATCGTGCCGCCCATGCCGAGGCCCATGACGAAGAGCGCCGACATCAGGTAGGTGTAGGACGTGTCGGCCTCGAGCTGGGTGAACATGCCCATGCCGATCGCGATCACGGAGATGCCGACCAGGACGATCTTGCCGGGGCCGATCCGGTCGGCGAGGATCCCGGCGATCGGCATGGTGATCATCGCGCCGATCCCCTGGGGCGCGAGCAGCAACCCAGCGTGGAGCGCGTCCTCACCGCGGACCGACTGGAAGTAGAGCGGGAAGAGCAGGCTGGCGCCGAAGAACGCGATCGCGAACAGCGACATGGCCAGCACGGCGACCGTCATCGTGCGGTTCTTGAACAGCCGCAGGTCGACCAGCGGGTGGACGTTGGAGCGGTTCAGCGCCCACGGCACGAAGGCGATGATCAGCAGGGCGCCGACCACCGCGGGCGCCACGACCTGCGCGGTCCAGATGGTGCCGTCCTCCTGCTTGGCCTCCGGGATCGAGGAGACGCCGTAGAGGAAGAGCGCGAGCCCGGGCGACAGCAGCAGCATGCCGACCCAGTCGAAGGTCTCCGACGGCTCGACGTGGTCCTTCGGCAGCACGAGGAACGCGTAGACGAACGCCGCGATGCCGATCGGCAGGTTGATCAGGAAGATCCAGTGCCACGACGCGGAGTCGATCAGCGCGCCGCCGAGGATCGGGCCGAAGATCGGGCCGAGCAGCATCGGGATGCCGAGCACGGCCATCACCCGGCCGACCCGCTCGGGCCCGGCGGCGCGGGTCAGGATCGTCATGCCGAGCGGCATCAGCATGCCGCCGCCGAGGCCCTGGAGCACGCGGAAGCCGACCAGCATCTCCAGCGACGACGCGGTGGCGCACAGCACCGAGCCCGCGGTGAAGAGACCCACGGCGATCAGGTAGAGCCGCTTGGTGCCGAACCGGTCGGCGGCCCAGCCGGTCAGCGGGATCACGCTGGCCAGGGCCAGCGTGTAGCCGGTCATCGTCCAGGCGACCTGCGCCGACGTCGCGTCGAAGTCCCGCTGGAAGGTCTGCAGGGCGACCGAGACCACCGTGATGTCGAGGATCGACATGATCGCGCCGAGCACGACCACGCCGGCGACCATCAGCACCCGCTTGTCGAGCTTGTCGGAGGCGGACGGGGCGGGCTGGGACTGGGGGTCGGTCTCGGTGCTCACCCGTCGAGGCTAGGCGGGGCCACCGACAGGATGCATCCCACTTTCGTCGCCGCCGGCGTGGGGTTCGTCACCGGCGGAGTGCACGGTTCAGGCGAGCTGGGCCTGGACCGCCGCGACCAGCGCCGGGTCCTCCGGCTCGACGCGCGGGCTGAACCGGGCCACGACGTTGCCCTGCCCGTCGATGAGGAACTTCTCGAAGTTCCAGGTCACGTCGCCGTCCTCGCCCTTCTCGTTCGGCGTGTCGACCAGCGCCCGGTAGATCTCGTGGCGGTCGTCGCCGTTGACCTCGATCTTCTCGGTCATCGGGAAGGTGACGCCGTACGTCGCCGAGCAGAACTCCGCGATCTCCTCGGAGCTGCCGGGCTCCTGTCCCAGGAACTGGTTGCACGGCAGGCCGATCACGGTGAAGCCGCGCCCGGCGTACTCCTCCTGGAGCTGCTCGAGCCCGGCGTACTGGGGGGTGAGCCCGCACTTGCTCGCCACGTTGACCAGCAGGGCGGGCGTGCCGCCGGTGATCTCGCCCAGCGTGGTCGGCGTGCCGTCGAGACGGGCGATCGGGGCGTCGAGGATGCTCATGCGACCCAGCCTAGGAGGTCGTCCGAAACGCATGTCGGCGTCCCTGGCTACGGTCTCACCGTGACCACCCCCCGGAATCGCGTGGTTCCCCCGCTGCGCTCCTCCACCCCCCGGTTCCGCAAGGAACCCGGATGAGCTTCGTCCCCGTGACCGGACCGGCGACCTTCCGCGCCGCCGAGCCGCCGCGCGAGGGCGTCGTCGAGTTCACCGACGACCGGCGCACCATCAGCCTGCCGATCCGGGCCGCGCTGCCGGTGCTGACTCGTGCCCGCTCGCGCGACGACCTCCACCCGAGCGTCGGCATGCTCGCCGGGGCCGCGCTGCTGGCCATGCGCTTCGTCGCCGCCGGCAAGTTCGCACCGTCCCCCGACACGAGCTCGCCGAGCTGGCGGGTCGCGGGGCTCGACGCCGACGACGAGGAGCGGATCGCCCTGCTGGCGCGCTCCAGCACCGAGGACGAGGTGCTCGTCCGCGACCTGCTCGACGCGGTGGCCGACGCGATGCCGCGGGCGGCGCCCACCGCCACGGAGCCCGCCGTACGACGGCCCACCCGTCCGTCGTTCGAGCAGCGCCTGCAGGAGCGGCTGGCGCGCCACCAGCGGCACGGCGCGGGTGACCTGCCGCAGCTGGTGACGGTCTCGCTGCGCGTGGAGGCCGACGAGGAGGAGCTGGTCGCGGGCGCCGTGCGTCTGGTGCCGCAGGTCCACGACGAGCAGAACCCGCTGCACGTCTGCGACGCGGCGATGCTCTGGCTCGGTGACCCGGCCGAGCACGGCTTCGGCGAGCGGGCGCGCACCCACGCCACCATCGCGCTGCGGGCGGCCGCCGACGCGTGGCCGGTGCTCGACCGGCTGCTCGACCTGCGGGTGCCCGACGAGATCACGCTCGACACCGACGAGCTGGTGAGCCTGCTCGAGGACGGCGTCGGTGCGCTGAAGGACCGCGGGGTCGACGTGCTCTGGCCGCGCAGCCTCGGGCGCGACCTGACCGCCACCACCGTGCTCGACCGGACGCCCGGCGGCCCGCGCGAGGAGCCGCTGGTGACGGGGCTGCTCAACCAGGAGGCGCTCTTCTCCTTCAACTGGCAGATCGCGATCCACGGCGACCCGCTCACGGTCGAGGAGATGGACCAGCTGGCCCGGTCGGCGGCGCCGATCCTGCGGCTGCGCGGCAGCTGGACGGTCGTCGACCCGGCGATGGCGCGCAAGGCCCGCAAGCGGCTGGTGCGGACGGTCAAGCCGGCCGAGGCGGTCGCGGCCGCGCTGACCGGCACGGTCCAGGTCGCCGACGTCGCCGAACAGGTGATCGTCGGCGCCAGCCTGCTCACGGTGCGCGAGCAGCTGCTCACCGCGGCCACCCGGGAGCCGGTCGAGCCGCCCGCCGCGCTCCGGGCCACGCTGCGCGACTACCAGCGGCACGGCCTGACCTGGCTGGCCGACATGACCTCCCTCGGCCTCGGCGCCTGCCTCGCCGACGACATGGGCCTCGGCAAGACGGTCACCCTGATCGCGCTTCACCTCCACCGCCGCGAGCAGGGCGCCGTCGGACCGACCCTGGTCGTGTGTCCGGCCAGCCTGCTCGGCAACTGGGAGGACGAGGTGCACCGCTTCGCCCCCGGTGTGCCGGTCGTCCGCTTCCACGGGGGCGCCCGCGACCTGTCGGCCGCCGGCGACGGGTTCGTGCTCACGACGTACGGCACGATGCGGCGCGACGCCGAGACACTGGCCGCGGTGCCCTGGGACACGGTCGTCGCCGACGAGGCCCAGCACGTGAAGAACCCCCGTACGTCGACCGCCCGCGCGCTCCGGTCCATCCCGAGCACGGCCCGGGTCGCGCTCACCGGCACCCCGGTCGAGAACGACCTCACCGAGCTCTGGGCGATCCTCGACTGGGCGACGCCCGGCCTGCTCGGCAGCCGCAACGCCTTCCGCAAGGTGTGGGCCGCGCCGATCGAGTCGGGTCTCGAGCCGACCAAGGCGCGCCAGTTCGCCGACCTGATCGGCCCGTTCCTGCTGCGCCGCCGCAAGTCCGACCCCGGCATCGCCCCCGAGCTGCCGGCCAAGACCGAGACCGACCACCCGCTCCGGCTGACCCGGGAGCAGGTCGTGCTCTACGAGTCGTTCGTGCGCGACACGATGGAGCGGATCGAGCGTGCCGACGAGGATGCCCGGCGCGGGCTGGTGCTGATGCTCCTCACCGGGCTCAAGCAGATCTGCAACCACCCGGCCCACTTCCTCAAGCAGGCCGCGGTGCGTCTCCCGGGGCGGTCCGAGAAGGTCGACCTGCTCGACGAGCTGCTCGGCACCGTGCTGGCCGAGGACGGCGCGGCGCTGGTGTTCACGCAGTACGTCGCGATGGCCCGGCTCCTGGAGAGCCACCTGACGCGGGCCGGCGTACCCCACCTCTTCCTGCACGGCGGCACCCCGGTGCGCGAGCGCGAGGCGATGGTCAAGCGCTTCCAGGCCGGCGAGGTCCCGGTCTTCCTGCTGTCGCTCAAGGCCGGCGGCACCGGGCTCAACCTGACCCGCGCCGACCACGTCGTCCACGTCGACCGCTGGTGGAACCCCGCCGTCGAGGAGCAGGCCACCGACCGCGCCTACCGGATCGGGCAGACCCGCCCGGTGCAGGTGCACCGGATGATCACCCGCGGCACGATCGAGGAGAAGATCGCCGAGCTCCTGACCCGCAAGCGCGCGCTGGCCGACGCCGTCCTCGCGAACGGCGAGGGTGCGCTGACCGAGCTCAGCAACGACGAGCTGCGCGACTTCGTCTCCCTGCGGGACCACTGATGGCCGGCGCCGTGATCCACCCGCGGGTCGCGCCGCGCCGCTCGACCGTGCGCGCCACGACCTGGTGGGGCAAGGCCTGGGTGCGGGCGGTCGAGGAGTCGGCCTACTCCGACACCGAGCTGGCCGCCGCCCGGACCCTCGCCCGCAGCGGCCGGGTCGGCCAGATCTCGACGGAGCCGGGCCGGTGGGTCGCGTCGGTCGAGGACCAGCGCGGGCTGTGGACGGTCGCCGGGGCCGTGCCGGTGCTCGACGACGCGGCCCGGGCGGCGCTCGTCGAGACCGTGGCGGCGGAGTCGGGCCGGATCGCCGACCTGCTCGCCGGGGACCTGCCGCACGGCCTGGTCGAGCACGCCGAGGAGGCCGGTGCCGAGCTGCTGCCGTACGGCGCCGAGCTCGGCTCGGAGTGCACCTGTGACTTCTGGGCCGACCCCTGCGGGCACGCCCTGGCCGTGCTCCACCAGCTCGCCTGGCTGATGGAGGCCGACCCGTTCGTGCTGCTCCAGCTGCGCGGGCTGGCCCGCGACGACCTGCTCGCCCGGCTGCACGAGCGCACCGAGGTGGTGGCCCCGACCGACGACGACCGCGACCTCGACGCCGCCCTCGAGGCCGCGCTCTACGCGGCGCTGTTGCTGGAGGAGTCGGGTCCGGCCTGCTGAGGCCTGGTGGCCAGTGGTCTCCGGGCTACCGCAACAGCGCAATTGCGTTGTTCTGACGCGGATCGGGGGGCGTGGAGGTCCGCAACGGCGCAATTGCGTTGTTCTGACGCGGATCGGGGGGCGTGGGGGTCCGCAATGGCGCAATTGCGCTGTTCTGACGCGGATCGGGCGGCATGGAGGTCCGCAACAGCGCAATTGCGCCGTTCTGGTTGGGCGGGTCGGCCCGAGCCGGTCAGAGGAGAGCGCCGAGGGCCATCCGGCTGAGGAGGGCGTGCATCTGGTTGTCGGGGAGCAGCCCACTGTGGGGCGTGGAGTTGATCAGGCCGAACGCCGCGTGCGCCATCGCCCGCGCCGTCGGCAGGTCGAGGCCGTCGTCGAGCAGCCGCAGCTCGGCGGCCCAGAGGTCGACGTACTCCCGCTGGAGGCTGCGCACCCGCTCGCGGGCCTCCGCCGGCAGCGACTCCCAGTCCCGGTCCTGGACCACGATCAGGGGCCGGTGCCGCAGCGCGAAGTCGACGTGCCAGTCGATGAGGGCGACGACCGCCGCGCGGGGGTCGGCGGCGTCGTCGACCCGCGCGCGGCCGACCCGGAGCAGCTCCTCGCTGATCGAGACGAGCATCTCGGCGAGCACGGCCTGCTTGGAGGCGAAGTGCTTGTAGAGCGCGGGGCCGGAGATGCCGCACGCCGCGCCGAGGTCGGCGACCGAGACGCCGTGGTAGCCGCGCGACGCGAAGAGTTCCGCCGCGGTGGCGAGGATCTGCTCGCGCCTGCTCATGACCCCAGGTTAGTGGGCGTTAACCCCGGGTTTGTGGTGCGTCCGGAGAAGGCACGCTGCCTCCCATGCGCCTACGCGAGAACTGGAAGCCGCTGCTCGCGGTCGCGGTGGTCCTCCTGGGGGCCGGGGTGTACGTCGGCCAGGACCGCTGGCGGGACCGATGCGGCGCGGCCGCCGACCAGCTGGCCCCCGACGACATCAGCACCGTGCTCCGCACCCCGGACGAGCTGGCCGGCGACCTCGCCGACGGCCAGGACGACGTGCTCTTCCCCGTGGGCCCGGAGCTCCTCGACACCCTCGACGCGCTGCCCGCACCCTTCGGCGACCTGGTCGCGGGCCGGGTCTGGGACGACTGGACCGATCGGCCCTCGGTCGGCGACATCGACGACGACACGATCTACCTCGCCTCGGGCGGCGGGCTGATCGGCTCGGAGTACACCGGGTCGGTGGTCGCCGCCGACGTCACCAGCGGTAACGCCCGCTGGGGCGTCGGGGTGAAGGGGTACGGCGCCGGCGGCGGTGTGGTCGGCGACGAGTTCGTGACGATCGGGGTCCCCGAGGACGAGGCGCCACAGGTGGCGTCGTACGACCTGGAGTCGGGGGACCGTCAGGGCTGCACCAAGCTCGGCGACGACACCGAGTCCGACCCGACCCTCGGCAGCTCGACGGTGGGCGACGGCGACATCGCTGTCGCCTGGGCGGCGGGCGAGGGCGGCCTCGTCGTACGCCGCCTCGACCCCGTCTCCGGCGACGAGGTGTGGGAGAACGACGACATCGACCACTCGTCGGTCCACGTCGAGGTCGACGACGCCGGCCAGCTCGTGGTCGTCAGCCAGGTCGCCTCGAGCGACCCGGTCGGTGAGGGCATCTCGGGGTACGGCGACCTCCGCGGCATCACGGCGCTCGACGCCGACCGCGGCACGGTCGCCTGGAGCTGGCCCGACGCCGGGGCGGCCGACCAGGCGACGGCGGTGAAGGTGATCGCCACGGACCCGGACGCGGGCCGGGTCTACGTGCTCGAGGACAGCATCACGGAGGACAGCACGAAGCACGCCACGGCGGTCGTCGCGCTCGACAGCGACGGTCAGGAGGTGTGGCGCAGCGCGCTGCGCAGCAAGTACTGCGAGGGCACGCTCTGGGACGACGCGGTCATCACGTCGTGCCCGGGCGTCCCGCTCGTGTCTCTCGACGCCGCGACCGGCGAGCAGCGCTGGGAGACGAAGCAGAGCAAGGACCTGCCCGGCGACGTGATCCGCTTCGGCTCCGGCCGATCGGCGGACCTCGGTGACGGCACCCGCCTCGTGATGGCGTCCGACGGCCTGCTGAGCGTGGACACGGCGACCGGCGAGATCACCCCGGCGATCACCGAGGAGGGGCTGGGTACCTTCGTGGCCGGCATCGACCTGGTGGGCGACCACCTGGTGCTCTCGACCGAGAGCGGCGTCTTCGTCCTCGACCGCGAGCCCGGCTGACCCGGTCAGCCCTCCTGGGCCGCGATCTGGGCGCGGACGTCGTCCATGTCGAGGCCCTTGACGGCGGTGATGACCTGCTCGAGCGCGGGCGCCGGAAGCGCGCCCGGCTGGCTGAAGACCAGGATGCCGTCGCGGAACGCCATGAGCGTCGGGATCGAGGTGATCTGCGCGGCGGCGGCCAGCGACTGCTCGGCCTCGGTGTCGACCTTGGCGAAGACCACGTCGGTGTGCTGCTCGGACGCGGCTTCGAAGACCGGCGCGAACTGGCGGCACGGCCCGCACCACGAGGCCCAGAAGTCGACGAGGACGACGTCGTTCTCCACGACGGTCTGTTCGAAGGTGTCGGCGGTGACGGATACGGCAGTCATACCGTTCCAACGACTCGCCCGACCCCCCTATTCCAGTCGCCTCGACGGTGGACCTCGAGGTTAATGATCGCTAACCTGACCGGGTGAGCCACATGAAGGAGCTGGTGGACGACCTGCGCGCCCGCCTCGCGGTCGCCCGCGTCGGCGGCAGCGAGGCCGCCCGCACCAAGCACACCGACCGCGGCAAGCTGCTGGTCCGCGACCGCGTCGACCGGCTGCTCGACCCGGGCAGCCCGTTCCTCGAGCTGAGCCCGCTCGCCGCGACGGGCATGTACGGCGACGCCGTGCCCGCGGCCGGCATCGTCACCGGCATCGGCCGGGTGAGCGGCCGCGAGGTCGTCGTGGTGGCCAACGACGCGACCGTCAAGGGCGGCACCTACTACCCGATCACCGTCAAGAAGCACCTGCGCGCCCAGACCGTCGCGGCCGAGAACCGGCTGCCGTGCGTCTACCTCGTCGACTCCGGCGGCGCGTTCCTGCCGATGCAGGACGAGGTCTTCCCCGACCGCGAGCACTTCGGCCGGATCTTCTTCAACCAGGCCAACCTCTCGGCCCGCGGCATCCCGCAGATCGCCAGCGTGATGGGCTCGTGCACCGCCGGCGGCGCCTACGTCCCCGCGATGTCCGACGAGACCGTGATCGTGCGCAACCAGGGCACGATCTTCCTGGGCGGCCCGCCGCTGGTGAAGGCTGCGACCGGCGAGGTCGTGACCGCCGAGGAGCTCGGCGGCGGCGACGTGCACGCCCGCACCTCCGGCGTCGTCGACCACCTCGCCGAGGACGACGCCCACGCGCTGGCGATCGTGCGCAGCATCGTCGAGACCGTCGGCCCCCGGTCGCCCACTCCGTGGGAGGTGCGGCCCGTCGAGGAGCCCCACGAGGACCCGTCCACGCTGTACGACGTGGTGCCCACCGACACCCGCACGCCCTACGACGTGCGCGAGGTGATCCGCCGGGTCGTCGACGGCAGCCGATTCCACGAGTTCAAGAAGCTGTACGCCGAAACGCTGGTCTGCGGCTTCGCGCACGTCTGGGGACACCCGGTCGGGATCGTCGCCAACAACGGCATCCTCTTCAGCGAGTCGGCGCTCAAGGGCGCGCACTTCATCGAGCTGTGCAACCAGCGCGGCATCCCGCTGGTCTTCCTGCAGAACATCTCCGGCTTCATGGTCGGCAAGGAGTACGAGAACAAGGGCATCGCCCGCGACGGCGCCAAGCTCGTCACCGCGGTCGCGTGCTCGGTGGTCCCGAAGTTCACCGTCGTCATCGGCGGGTCGTTCGGCGCCGGCAACTACGGCATGTGCGGCCGGGCCTACGACCCGCGCTTCTTGTGGATGTGGCCGAACGCCCGGATCTCCGTGATGGGCGGCGAGCAGGCCGCGTCGGTGCTGGCCACCGTCGCCGGCAAGCCCGACGACGAGGAGTTCAAGGCGCCGATCCGCGAGCAGTACGAGACCCAGGGCTCGCCGTACTACGCCACCGCCCGCCTCTGGGACGACGGCGTCATCGACCCCGCCGACACCCGCCGCGTCCTCGGCATGGGCCTCGCGGCGGCCGCGAACGCCCCGATCGCGGCGCCGTCGTACGGCGTCTGGAGGATGTGATGCGGACCCTGCTGATCGCCAACCGCGGCGAGATCGCCCTGCGCGTGATGCGCACGGCCCGGGCCATGGGCATCCGCACCGTCGCGATCTTCTCCGACCTCGACGCCGACGCCCCGCACGTGCGCGCGGCCGACGACGCGGTCCGGGTCGAGAGCTACCTCGACATCGACGCGGTGGTCGCCGCCGCGGTCGGCGTGGGCGCCGACGCGATCCACCCCGGCTACGGCTTCCTCTCCGAGCGGGCCGAGTTCGCGCGCGCCGTCGTGGCCGCCGGGATCGTCTTCGTCGGCCCGTCCGCCGACGTCATGGACAAGATGGGCCGCAAGGACGCCGCCCGCGAGATCGCCGTGGCGGCGGGCGTGCCGGTCGTGCCGCGTGGCGAGGATGCCGGCTTCCCGGTGCTGGTCAAGGCGGCCGCCGGGGGCGGCGGCAAGGGGATGCGGATCGTCCGCTCGGCCGAGGAGTACGACGACGCCGTCGCCGCGGCGAAGCGCGAGGCGCTGTCCGCCTTCGGCGACGACACCATCCTGGTCGAGAAGTACGTCGAGCACGGCCGCCACATCGAGGTGCAGGTCCTCGCCGACAGCCACGGCAACGTCATCCACCTCTACGAGCGTGACTGCTCCACCCAGCGCCGCCACCAGAAGGTGCTCGAGGAGGCGCCCGCCCCCACGATCGACCTGGGCGTGCGTCGGAGGGTGACCAAGGCCGCCGTCGACCTGGCCCGCGAGGTCGAGTACGTCAACGCAGGCACCGTCGAGTTCCTCCTCGACACCGACACCGACGAGGTCTACTTCCTGGAGATGAACACCCGGCTCCAGGTCGAGCACCCGGTCACGGAGATGATCACCGGCCTCGACCTCGTCGAGCTCCAGCTCCGCGTCGCCGCCGGCGAGCCGCTGCCGATCAGCCAGGCCGACGTCACCGTCCGCGGCCACGCCATCGAGGCCCGCGTGTACGCCGAGGACTCGTTCGGCGGCTTCCTGCCGCAGGCCGGCACGACCTCGATCGTGCGGTGGCCGGGTCTCGATACGCTCGCTGGCGCTCGCTACTCGACCACCGACGGCACCAGGGTGGACCACGCACTGGAGCCCGGGCAGGTCGTCAGCACGTCGTACGACCCGATGCTCGGCAAGATCGTCGTGCACGGACCCGATCGCGAGGCGGCCCGTCGCGCGCTGGTCGCCGCGCTGGACGACACCGCGATCCTCGGGCTGACCACCAACGTCGGCTTCCTGCGCGCACTCGCCGCGAGCGACGAGTTCCGCGACGCGACCATCGACACCGCCTGGCTCGACACCGCCACGGTCGAGAAGCCCGACGACGAGCTGCCCCGGATCTTCGCGGCCTGGGTCAGCGCGATGCTCACCGCGGTGCAGGACTCGGGTCACCCGTTCCAGTCCGACGGCTGGCGCTCGGCCGGCGACCCCGCGCCGACCATCGTCGAGCTCGACCGGCCGGTCGTCGTCGACCGCGCCCGCAGCACCGTCGACGGCGTCGCCGTCCGCCAGCACTCCGCGGCAGACCACGTGCTCGTCCTGACCGTCGACGGCCACCGCCACCAGGCCGTCGTCAACGTGCAGCCGCACGTCGCCGAGGTCTCCTTCCGCGGCCAGCGCTTCGTCTTCGAGCGCCCCGACGTCTTCGGCGACCACGCCGCCGAGGTCGGCGACGGCGCGATCGCCTCGCCGATGCCCGGCACCGTCCTCGACGTCCGCGTCGAGGCCGGCCAGGCGGTCGCTGCCGGCGACGTGCTCGGCGTCGTCGAGGCGATGAAGATGGAGCTGAGCCTCAAGGCGCCGTTCGCCGGCACCGTCACCGAGGTGCACGCCGTCGCCGGCAGTCAGGTGGCGCTCGGCGCCCGGCTCTTCCTGGTGGAAGGAGAGGAGGACTGATGCGTACGCCGACCGTGGTCCGGGCCGAGGGCCTGCCCGAGCGGGTGACGATCTACGAGGTCGGCCCGCGCGACGGCCTCCAGAACGAGAAGGCGCTCGTGCCGACCGGGGTGAAGGCGGAGTTCGTCCAGCGCCTGGTCGCCGCGGGGCTCCCGATCGTCGAGGCCACCAGCTTCGTGCACCCGAGGTGGGTCCCCCAGCTCGCCGACGCCGCCGAGCTGATGGAGCTCCTCGGCGAGGCCGGTCGCGACTGCCCGGTGCTCGTGCCCAACGAGCGCGGCCTCGACCGCGCCCTCGAGCTCGGCGCCCGCCACATCGCGATCTTCGGCTCGGCCACCGAGACCTTCGCGCAGAAGAACCTCAACCGCAGCCTCGACGAGCAGTTCGCGATGTTCGAGCCGACCGTGCGCCGCGCCCGCGACGCCGGCCTCGACGTCCGCGCCTACGTCTCGATGTGCTTCGGCGACCCGTGGGAAGGCAGCGTGCCGGTCGACCAGGTCGTCAGCGTCGGCAAGCGGCTCTTCGACCTCGGGGCCAGCCAGCTCAGCCTCGGCGACACCATCGGCGTCGGCACCGCCGGGCACGTGACCGCGCTCGTGAGCGCCTTCGTCGAGGCCGGGATGGGCCTCGACCAGCTGGCCATGCACTTCCACGACACCTACGGGCAGGCGCTCGCCAACACGTACGCCGGGCTCCAGGCCGGCATCACGACGTACGACGCCAGCGCCGGCGGCCTGGGTGGCTGCCCGTACGCGAAGAGCGCCACCGGCAACCTCGCCACCGAGGACCTGGTGTGGATGCTGCGCGGCCTCGGGATCGAC
The DNA here is from genome assembly GCF_002117935.1 of Nocardioides sp. PD653-B2. Classification (GTDB taxonomy): domain Bacteria; phylum Actinomycetota; class Actinomycetes; order Propionibacteriales; family Nocardioidaceae; genus Nocardioides. Next base: position 22,018 of record NZ_BDJE01000037.1, read on the forward strand.
ACCGGGGTCGACCTCGACCAGGTCGTCGCGACCAGCGCCTGGATGGCCGGCCACCTCGGCCGGCCCAGTCCCTCGGCCGTCGTGCGAGCGCTCAGTGGGAGTACGGCAGAATCGAGCCCATGAGTCGCCAGGTCTACCTGCACATCGGTGCGCCGAAGACGGGGACGACCTACCTCCAGGACCGCCTCGCGGTGAACGCGAAGTCCCTGGCCGCCCACGACGTGCACTTCCCGACCGGCTCGCCGCTGGTCAGCCCCGGGCTCTTCCAGTTCCGCGCGGCGCTCGACCTGCTCGGCCAGGACTGGGGCGGCGCCCCGGGCCACGCGGAGGGCAGCTGGGAGGGCCTGGTCCGCAAGGTGCGACGCCGCTCCGGCACGGTGGTGGTCAGCCACGAGATCCTCGCGCCCGCGGCGCCCGGCCAGGTGGCCCGCGCGATGCGCGACCTCGCCGGCAGCGAGATCCACGTCGTCTACTCGGCCCGCGACCTCGGCCGCCAGCTCCCGGCCGCCTGGCAGGAGAGCATCAAGCAGGGCCGGCGCTGGTCCTACGCGCGCTTCCTGGACCGCGTCGAGAAGCACCGCACCTGGTTCTACCGCGCGTTCGACGTCCCGCGGGTCCTCGGCACCTGGGGTGCCGGGCTCCCCCCCGAGAACGTGCACGTCGTGACCGTCCCGCACACCACGGGCCGGGACCGGCACGGCGACCTGCTCTGGCTGCGGATGTGCGAGGTGCTCGGCATCGACCCCGACTGGGCCCCGCTCGACAGCGACCGCTCCAACCGCTCGCTCGGCGTCGCCGAGACGCAGGTGATCCGCCAGCTGAACCGGCGGATGGACCGCGCGGCCCGGCGCGAGTCGTCGTACGACGCCCTGATCCGCGACATGCTCGCGCAGGGTGAGCTGGTCAAGCGCGAGTCCGCCGCCGTGAAGCTCCCCCCGGACCGCTTCGACTGGGCCGAGGAGCAGACGGAGCGGTGGATCGAGTGGATCGAGGGGAGCGGCGTGCACGTGGTCGGCGACCTCGAGGAGCTCCGGCCGGTCCGCCCGGCCGAGGGCGAGAGCTACCGCGACCCCGACCGGGTGACGGCCAAGCGCCAGCTCAAGACCTCGCTCGACGCCCTGGCCGCGATGACACGGGAGGCCGCCCGACGGCCCGACCCCGAGCGGCAGCTGAGCACCCGGGTGCGCGCCCAGGCGCAGCGCCTGCGCGACCGGTGACCGGCCGGTGACGCCCCGGTCCGAGGAGGACACGCCCGGCGTACGCCGGGCCTGGGGCTGGGTCGCCCACCTCCTCGACGGGGGTACGACGCCGTGGCGCGACTGGAAGGGGGAGGGGCCCTCGCGCGGCCGGGTGCTGCCCGGCGCCCAGCAGCTGGAGCTGCTCCGCCGCCTCAACCTGGCCGGACCGCCCTCGCCGGCCCTGGCGACCCGGGTGGTCGAGGCCAGCGCCCCGGGGCGGGGTCGCCCCGACCTCGAGCTCGCCGGGGCGGTCGACCCGCTCGCGTTCGGGCCGCCGCCCGTCGACCCCGCCGACCTGCCCGACGACGAGCTGCTCCGGGTGGCCGCGGGCATCCTCGCCGACGACGTCGTCGCGGCCGGGCTCCCCGACCCGCCGCGGGCCGCCACCCGGCGGCCGTGGGCGCGCCGCTACCGCCTGGTCGGCGACGCGCTGCTCGCCGACCCGGTCCGCGCCGAGCTGGTCGCCCGCGGCCGCCCGCCCGGCGGGCGCGGGTCGGTGATCCTGGTGCTCGGCACCGACCTCGGCCAGATGCTCGCCCACGCGTGGACCGCGCGCAGCCTGGCCGAGGGCGGCCCCGGCTGGCGCGACTGGCTCGACCCGCTGGCCCGCCACCGCACGCTGCCGCCGCGCATCGACCTGGTGCGCGCGGCCCGGGCCTGGAGCGACCGGGTCGGGCCCGAGCGGGTCCGGATCGTGCTCGACCCCACCGAGATCCCGCGCCTGGTCGGCGTGCGCCGGCCGCTCCCCGGGCCGCCCGAGATCTCGGCGGACGCGGTCGACCTGGCCCGCCGGGTCGGGCAGGTGCTCGGCCTGCTGGCCGTGCCGCCGCGTCGGCGCGCGCTGCTCCACGAGACGCTGCTCCCGCGGCTGGTCGCCGCCGGCGGTCCGCAGCTCGTCGTCCCCGACGAGCACGCCGACTGGGTGCACACCCGGGCGGTGCGGATGCGCGACGCGCTGCTGCGCGCTGGATACCCTGTGCACGGCGACCCGGACAGCCTGCTGCCCGTCGGTCGCAGCGGCGCGTCCGAGCCGTCGGACGCCGGGGCCCTGGCGCTGGCGATGCGCCTCGTGCTGGAGGAGGGTCGGTCGTGAGCAAGCGGGTCCTCCTGCACGTCGGCACCCCCAAGACCGGCACGTCGTACCTGCAGGACGTGCTCTACCGCAACCGCCGGCTGCTCGCCTCCGCCGACATCCTCTACGCCGCGGACCGCTTCGACGCACACTTCCTCGCCGCGCTCGACCTGATGAAGCTGCCGTGGGGCGGCCTCGAGACCGAGGCCGTCGGCGCATGGGACAGCCTCGCGGCGAAGGTCCGCGACCACCACGGCACGGCCGTCATCAGCCACGAGATCCTCGCGACCGCGTCGCGCTCCCAGGCCGGCCGGGCGCTCGAGTCGCTCGGCCACGGCTCGGGCACCGAGATCCACGTCGTCGTGTCGGCGCGCGACCTGGTGCGGCAGATCCCCGCGGAGTGGCAGGAGAACGTCAAGCACCGCCAGGCACTGACGTACGGCGCGTTCCTCGACCAGATCCAGGACCCCGAGCGCAAGAGCCGGATCGCGACCTGGTTCTGGGGTGTGCAGGAGCTGCCCGACATCCTCAACCGCTGGGGCCACGACCTGCCTCCCGGGCACATCCACATCGTCACCGTGCCGCCCGCGGGCGGCCCGCGACAGTTGCTGTGGAAGCGGTTCAGCGTCGCCTTCGGGCTCGACGGCCTCGACCTCGACCTCGAGGCGGAGCGCGCCAACCCGTCGCTCGGGGCACCCGAGACGGCGCTGCTGCGGCGGATCAACCGCGCCGCCAACCGCGAGCTGGCGCCCGCCGACTACCGCCCACTGGTCCGCGAGCTGCTCGCCCACCAGACCCTCTCCCGACGGTCGCGCTCGCCCCGGCTGGCGCTGCCGCCCGACGTGCACCCGTGGACCCAGCAGGTCACCGGCTCCTGGATCGCCGAGATCGAGCAGCGCGGCTACGACGTCGTCGGCGACCTCCACGACCTGCTCGGGCAGCCGCCCGTCGAGAAGTACGCCGACCCCGACCACCCGGTCGAGCGGCAGGTGTCGGCCGCGGCCGTCGACGCGATCAAGGCGCTGCTCCTCGAGAGCGCGCGCCTGCGCCAGTCGGAGGACCGGCTGCGTCACGAGCTGCACGAGACCCAGGTCGCGCTCGAGCGCTCCTACCTGCGCCCGACGTACCGCTGGCGCGAGAAGGCCGTCCGCAGGCTCACGGCCAGCGGGGCCGGACGAGGCCTGCTGAAGGCCTACCGCCGCGCCCGCGGCCGCAGCTCGCGACCCGCGTAGCGACCGACGCGCCAGGTGTCGAAGCCGTCGATGCCCATCCCGAACGCGCCGCCGACGATGGGCACCCGCCGGCCGATGGTGATCGCGAGGCGCTTGCCGCCGGCCTGGGTGATCAGGTCGGACGCGACCTCCGCGGACAGCACCTGGTCGAGCTGGGGGTCGTGGACCGGCGCGGTGGCGATCGCCATCGGCGGCGCCGGGAGCAGCTTGCGCTTGATCAGCGAGTCGACCTGGTCGCCGCCGAGCATGCAGGCCAGGATCGCGTTGCGGACCCGGGGGTCCTCCAGGTCGTAACCGCGCAAATGCGCGATTCCGGCGACCATCCGCGCCTGGATCAGCGCCAGCCCGGTGATGTTCGCGGGGATCGTGACGACCGAGGTCAGCACGCCGCCGAGCCCGTTGACCAGACCCTGCGCGCCGGCGTAGCGGACGTGGTTCTCGATCACCTCGTGGACGCCGCGCTCGACGTCACCCTGCTGCTCGCGCAGCTGCTTGTCGGCCGCCTCGGCCGCCGGCGGCAGCGGGCCGATGCCGTGGATCGCGCGGTGCAGCGCCTCGCGCACGAACGAGTGGGTCAGCTGGGGGGCGAGGTGCGGGGCGCGGGTCGCTACCTGCTTGCCCACGATCTGGCTGCCGATGCCCTTCGCGCTCATGCGTCGATCGTACGGATACCGTCGTGACGTGCCCGTCGAGCCGCCGCCGTCACCCTGGTCGTTCGGCGACCCCACGAGGTACGACGCGCTCGACGACCTGGTCGCGATCGGCGCCGACCTGGAGCCCGGGACGCTGCTGGAGGCCTACCGGCGCGGGCTCTTCCCGATGCCGTCCGGGTCGCCGGGCGACCCGATGTACTGGTTCTGCCCGGTCCGTCGCGGCGTGATCCCGCTGGACGGTCTGGTGGTGTCGAAGTCGCTGCGCCGGTCGGTGCGGGACTTCGAGATCCGGGTCGACACGGCGTTCGCGGAGGTCGTCGACGCCTGCGCGGACCCACGGCGGGAGTCGGGCTGGATCGACGCCGACGTGCGGGCGGCGTACCTGCGCCTCCACGAGCTCGGCTGGGCGCACTCGGTCGAGGCCTGGCGCGACGGCCGGCTGGTCGGGGGGCTGTACGGCGTCGCGATCGGCGGGCTGTTCGCCGGGGAGTCGATGTTCCACCGGGTCCGGGACGCCTCGAAGGTGGCGCTGGTCGGCCTCGTCGAGGGCCTCCGCGACGAGCACGCGGCCGACCGCCTCGTCGACGTGCAGTGGCTGACGCCGCACCTCGCGACGCTCGGCGCGGTCGAGATCCCGCGCGCGACGTACCTGCGTCGCCTGACGCGCGCGCTGCGCGTGCAGACACCCGCGCTGTTCACCCTCGACGGGTGAGCATGGACCCGGCGCCGGCGCCGGTGGCAGGGTGAGGCGGACGGGCCACGACCGAGGGAGCGGACCATGAGAGCTGGAGTGATGATCGCCGCGACGGCGCTGGTGATCGGCGGGCTGACCGGATGCAGCGGCGACAGCGGCGGGTCGAGCGCTCCCGACGACGCGTCGACGAAGGACTTCTGCGCGGCCTTCAACGGCTTCTACGACAAGGTCGTCGCGCAGGCCACCGACGCCGACTCCGCCGCCATGATCACCGCGCTCAAGGAGTGGGCCGCCGACATCGAGGACGTGGGCACCCCGAGCGAGATGCCGGACGACGCCCGCCACGGCTTCGAGCTCTTCGTCGCGGCCGCCGACGACATCGACGACGACGCCACCCTCGCGGACCTCCAGAACATCGGGGACGACCTCAGCGACGCGGACCAGGAGGACGGCCAGGCGTTCAGCGACTGGACGACCGAGCACTGCCCGCTCGACCTCCCCGGGCTGCCGGACGCCTCGGATCTGCCCAGCGACCTGCCCAGCGACCTGCCCAGCGATCTCTCCGACCTCCCGTCGGACCTGCCGACCGACCCGAGCGAGCTCGCGTCGATGCTGAGCGAGCTGACCGCCAGCACCGGGAGCTAGACCGGTGAGTGCACACATTGTCCGCGTACCGGCCGGTGGCGCTAGCGTTCCCTCGCTGACTCGGCGGCTTGCCGAGAGCCACCGAGTCGGAGGGGAACCACCATGTCCCGAGCACGCATCTTCCTGCGGCGGCACGTCGCCGCCATCCTCGCGATCACCCTGCTCCTGGGTGGCGGAGGAGTCGCGTACGGCGTCGCCGGTCACCAGGGCGGTGACCGGCCGTGGGCGAGCGCCCGGCACATCTACGCCTGTGTCGACCCCGACACCCGGGTCCTGAGCCGGACCCAGGTCGGCGACCCCTGTCCTCCCGGCGCGAAGAAGATCTCCTGGAACGTCACGGGCAAGACCGGCGCCCGGGGTCCGGTCGGACCTGCGGGTGCCGTCGGCGAGGCCGGGCCTGCCGGACCTGCCGGACCTGCCGGACCGGTGGGCCCGGCCGGCGCGGCGGGCACCAACGGCACGAACGGCACGAACGGCTCGAACGGCACGAACGGCACCGACGGCGCCGACGCGGTCTCCGAGTTCGCCGAGTTCTTCGCGCTGATGCCGCCGGACAACGCGGCCACGGTGGCGCCCGGCACGGACGTCGACTTCCCGCAGGACGGCCCGACCAGCGGTTCCATCACCAGGGCCGGCGACGACTCGTTCACGCTGCCGGCCACCGGGACCTACCGGGTGTCGTTCTCGGTGTCGGTCAGCGAGGCGGGGCAGCTCATGTTGACCCTCAACGGCGCCGACCTGGCCTACACGGTCGTCGGGCGGGCCACCGGCACCTCCCAGCTCACCGGGGAGGCGCTGGTGACGACCGTGGCCCCCGACGCGGTGCTGACCGTCCGCAACCCGGCGGGCAACCCGACCGCGCTCACCGTCACCCCGTTGGCGGGCGGCACGCGACCGGTCGGCGCCACCTTGATCATCCAGCAGCTGCGGTAGTCAGAAGACCTGGGGAGGCTGCCCGGAGTCGCTCACCATCGGGCGCCCGGCAGCCTCCCAGTCGAGCATCCCGCCGTCGAGGTTGACGACGTCGTAGCCCTGCTCGGCCAGCCAGGCGACGACCTGGCTGGAGCGGCCGCCGACCTTGCACACCACCAGGGTCTGGCCACCGCCGACCTCGTCGAGCCGGTGGGGCAGCTCGTTCATCGGGATGTGCACGGCCCCCTCGATGTGGCCGTGCGCCCACTCGACCGGCTCGCGCACGTCGAGCACCGAGAGCTCCTCGGGCAGCGGGTCGGGCACGGCGTCGATCGACACGGTCGGGATCTGGCTCATCGGTATCTCATTTCAGGAGTCTGCTCATCCGGCGGTCGGCCAGGGGCTTGCCGCCGGTCTGGCAGGTGGGGCAGTACTGGAGGCTGGAGTCGGCGAACGACACCTCGCGCACGGTGTCACCGCAGACCGGGCACGGCTGGCCGGTCCTGCCGTGCACGGCGAGGTGGGACTTCTTCTCGCCCTTGAGCTCGCTGGCGTGCAGGCCGCGCGAGCGCTCGACCGCGTCGCCGAGGGTCGTGCGCAGGGCGTCGTACAGGGTCTGGAGCTCGTCGTCGGTCAGGCTGTTGGCCGGCTTGAACGGCGACATCCGCGCGGCGTGCAGGATCTCGTCGGAGTAGGCGTTGCCGATGCCGGCGATCGTGCTCTGGTAGCGGAGCACGCCCTTGAGCTGCTTGCGGCCCTCGCGCTCGAGGATCTCGCGGAACCGCTCCACGGTGAAGTCGTCGCCGAGCGGGTCCGGGCCGAGGCGGGCGATGCCGGGTACGTCCTGCGGGTCGCGCACGACGTAGGCCGCCAGGCTCTTGCGGGTGCCGGCCTCGGTGATGTCGAGCCCGGACTGGTCGTCGAGGACCACGCGCAGCGCGAGCGTCGACTTGGTGCTCGGCTTCGGCGGGATGGTCGGCACCTCGTCGCGCCAGCGCACCCAGCCCGCGCGGGCCAGGTGGAGGCAGAGATGGATGCCGGACGCCTCGATGTCGAGGAACTTGCCGTGCCGGCTCACGCCGTCGACCATCGTCCCCTCGAGGGCGGAGAGCGGCGGGTCGAAGGTCTTCAGGGCGCTGAACGCCGCGATGTGGATCTTCGCGATGGCATGCCCGTCGAGCCGGCCCCTCAGGTCGAGGGCCAGGGCTTCCACCTCGGGCAGCTCAGGCACGCTCCCGAGTCTAGGCAGAACCGGTGACAGGGCTTGCCTCTCAGGCGCATCATGGAGGGGTGCCCGCCGTACGTCCGTTGCCGGAGACGGGGTCGATCTTCCTCGACGCCCGCGGTGGCGACCGTGCCCTGCGGGTGTCGTGGCACCAGGAGTCCGGGCTCGTGGTGCTGTCCCTGTGGCGCGAGAACGTCTGCGCCGGGTCGTTCCGGCTCGCCATCGACGAGGTGCCCGACCTGATCGACCTGCTCCGGGCGGGGCTGGTCCGCTCCTACGAGGCCGCCCGCGACCGGATGGGCATCGTCGAGTCCGCTTGATCGTGGACGTCCCCAGCTGACCGGGGAAACCCGCCCGGCGTGCCGCCCCGCATCTACGGGAAACGCTAGACACCCGGATACCGTCCTGACGTGGACCCGATCCGGAACCCGTACGCCCCGGGCGCGGGCCAGCGCCCGCCCGAGCTGGCCGGCCGCGACCGCGAGCTGGAGCAGTTCGAGGTCACCCTCGAGCGGGTGGCGGCGGGCCGGCCCGAGCGCAGCATGGTCCTCAGCGGCCTGCGCGGCGTCGGCAAGACGGTGCTGCTCAACGCGCTGCGCGGCCAGGCCGTCCGGCGGGCGTGGGGCACCGGCAAGATCGAAGCCCGGCCCGACCAGAGCATCCGGATCCCGGTGGCCCAGGCGGTGCACGCGGCGGTCCGTGAGGTGTCCCACCGGCACCGCGACCCGGACCGGGTCGACGAGGTCGCCGGGGTGCTGAAGAGCTTCGCGCTGCGCACCGACGTCGAGGACCGCAAGGGCATGCGCTGGACGCCGCCCGTCGACGTGCCCGCCACCAAGGGCCGGGCCGACTCCGGTGACCTCGAGCTCGACCTGGTCGAGCTCTTCACCGACGTCGCCACCCTCGCCGGCGACCTGGGTGTCGGCGTCGCACTGTTCGTCGACGAGATGCAGGACATCGCGATCCCCGAGCTCGCCGCGCTGTGCGGCGCCTGCCACGAGATCAGCCAGCAGAGCGCGCCGCTCCTGGTGGTCGGCGCCGGCCTCCCGCACCTCCCGGTCGCGCTCGCCGCGTCCAAGTCGTACGCCGAGCGCCTCTTCCGCTACGTCTCCGTGGACCGGCTGCCGCGCGAGATGGCCGACCGCGCCTGGCGGGTGCCGGCCGGGACCGAGGACGTCGCCTTCGAGGACGCGGCGCTCGACGAGCTCTACCGGCTGACCGACGGCTACCCCTACTTCGTGCAGGCCTACGGCAAGGTCACCTGGGACGCCGCGGTCGGCTCGCCGATCCGCGTCGCCGACGTGCTCGAGGCCGCACCCGAGGCGGAGGCCGAGCTGGCGGTCGGCTTCTTCGGCGCCCGCTACGACCGGGCGACCCCGGCCGAGCGCGACTACATGACCGCGATGGCCGACCTCGGCGCCGACCGGGGGACGGGCGAGGTGGACGGCCCGATCTCGACCGCCGACGTCGCGAAGCACCTCGACCGCAAGCCGCAGTCGCTGAGCCCCGCGCGCGACGGGCTGATCAAGAAGGGCCTCGTCTTCTCCGCCGAGCGGGGGAGCGTCGCCTTCACGGTGCCCCACTTCGGCAAGTTCCTGAGGTCGCGAGCAGTCTGACGGTCCACCACCGCCGACGCGGGGATCGCGCGGCGCACCCCCTACGATCGGCCGGTGAGCGCAACCCTGGTCGCCAAGAACCTGGCCGGCGGCCACGGCCACCGCACCCTCTTCGAGGGCCTCGACCTGACGGTCGCGCCCGGCGACGTGGTCGGTGTCGTCGGCGCCAACGGAGCCGGCAAGTCCACGCTGCTGCGGATCCTGGCCGGCGACCTCGAGGCCCTCGACGGCACCGTGTCGACCGCGCCGTCCGACGCGTTCGTCGGCTGGCTGCCCCAGGAGCACGAGCGGATCGTCGGCGAGACCGTCGCGGCGTACGTCGCCCGCCGCACCGGCGCGACCGGCGCCACGACCGCGATGGAGGCGACGGCCGAGGCGCTCGGGTCGGGCGAGCCCGGGGCCGACGACGCGTACGCCGCGGCCTTCGACCGCTGGATGGCCAGCGGTGCCGCCGACCTCGACGAGCGGATCGCCCCGATGCTGGCCGACCTCGGGCTCGACGTCGGCCCCGACGCCTTGATGACGTCGCTGTCCGGAGGTCAGGCGGCCCGGGCCGCGCTGGCGGCGCTGCTGCTGAGCCGCTTCGACGTCGTCCTCCTCGACGAGCCCACCAACGACCTCGACCTCGCCGGCCTCGAGCGGCTGGAGGCGTTCGTGCGCGGGCTGCGCGCCGGCGTCGTGCTCGTCTCGCACGACCGCGAGTTCCTCGCCCGTTGCGTCACCCGGATCGTCGAGCTCGACCTCGCGCAGCAGCAGGTGAGCGTCTACGACGGCGGCTACGACGCGTTCCTCGAGGAGCGTGCGGTGGCGAGGAGGCACGCCCGGGAGGCCTACGACGAGTACGCCGACAAGAAGGCGGACCTCGTGTCCCGCGCCCGGACCCAGCGCGAGTGGAGCTCCCAGGGCGTCCGCAACGCGATGAAGAAGAGCCCCGACAACGACAAGATCCGGCGCAAGGCGGCCACCGAGTCGTCGGAGAAGCAGGCCCAGAAGGTGCGCCAGATGGAGTCGCGCATCGCCCGGCTCGAGGAGGTCGAGGAGCCGCGCAAGGAGTGGGTGCTGCAGTTCAGCATCGGTGCCGCGCCCCGGTCGAGCTCCGTGGTCGCGACCCTCAACGAGGCGACGGTCCAGCGCGGCGACTTCCGGTTCGGGCCCGCGTCGCTGCAGGTCGACGCGCGTGAGCGGATCGGCATCGTCGGACCCAACGGGGCCGGCAAGACCACGCTGATCGGGCTGCTCCTGGGGCGGATCGCGCCCGACACCGGCACCACCGGACTGGGCGCGTCGGTCGCCATCGGCGAGATCGACCAGGCGCGCACCGGCCTCGCCGAGGACCTGCCGCTCGGCGACGCGGTCGAGGCCCAGCTGCCGGAGCTCGCGCCGGGCGACGTACGCACCCTGCTGGCGAAGTTCGGTCTGAAGGCCGACCAGGTCGCGAGCACCGTCGGCCGGCTCTCGCCCGGGGAGCGGACCCGCGCCGCGCTGGCGTTGCTCCAGGGCCGCGGCGTCAACCTGCTCGTGCTCGACGAACCGACCAACCACCTCGACCTGCCGGCGATCGAGCAGCTCGAGGACGCGCTGGCGAGCTATGACGGCGCGCTCCTCCTGGTGTCGCACGACCGGCGGCTCCTCGACAACGTCAGCCTCGACCGACGGTGGCGGGTCGAGGCGGGCGTGGTCACCCAGGAGTAGCGCACGCCACGTGGATCTTCCACCCGAACGGGTGCCGGGGCGGCCACAATGGGGAGCATGAGGCCGCAGGTCGTCGCTCACCGCGGCGCGAGCCACGACAACGCCGAGCACACCCTGCGGGCGTACGTCGCGGCGCTCGACGACGGCGCCGACGGGCTCGAGTGCGACGTCCGCCTGACCGCCGACGGACACCTCGTCTGCGTCCACGACCGCGACCTGCGCCGTACGGCGAGCATCCGCGGGCTGGTCTCGACGATGGAGCTCGCCGACCTCGACCAGCTGGACTTCTCCTCCTGGAAGAACCCGTGGAACGACCTCGACGACGAGGCGCCGGTGCGCGACGAGCGGCTCGACAAGGTGCTCACGCTGCGCACCCTCCTCGAGGTCGTCGCCGACTACGACCGCCGGGTCGAGATCGCGATCGAGACCAAGCACCCCACGCGCTACAGCGGCCTGGTCGAGCGCCGCCTCGTCGAGCAGCTGCGGCACCTGGGCTGGGACCGGATCGGCTCGCCGGCCCGGGTGATGAGCTTCTCCTGGACGGCCCTGCAGCGGGTCGAGCGGCTCGCCCCTGCGGTGCCGCTGGTGATGCTCCTCGACACCGCCCGGCAGTGGCCGATGATGCGCCGCATGATCGGGCCGGACTGGATCGTCGGTCCGGGCGTCCAGGTCCTCACCGACCACCCGCGCCTGGGGCCGCGGATCACCCGCAGCGGGCACGACATGCACGTGTGGACGGTGAACACCCAGACCGAGCTCGAGCTCTGCCTCGAGCTCGGCGTGAAGGCGGTCATCTCCGACCGCCCGGCCTACATGCTCGACCTGCTGGAGCAGCGCGAGGCCGGTGGTTGAGGAGGGACGACGTCCTGTCTCCCCAACCACCGGCTCGGCACCGCTGGCGCGACCCCGATAGGTTCAGGGCCATGGCGAAGAAGTCCCGCACCAAGGCCCGTGACCAGCAGACCGAGCCTGTCGAGGGCGCGGTCGGACCGCGTCAGCCCTGCCCCTGCGGCTCGGGCAAGCGGTACAAGGCCTGCCACGGTGCCGCCGGTGGCGCCCCCGACGTGTTCGTCGCCCGGCCCTTCGAGGGCATGCCGTCCGAGTGCGACGTGGTGGCGCTGCGCGAGCTGGTCCCGGCGGCCACCGCGATGCTGACGCTCGCGGACCACCCCGACCAGGTCGTGAAGCTCTGCTCGATGCTGCCCATGGCCGCACCGGCGATGGTGCGCGACAGCGGTGAGATCTGGCTCGGGCTCCAGGTCCAGCACAACTTCGGCGACCCCGCCCGCGACCTCGGCGCCGTGCTCACCGCCGCGCTCGCCGCGTCGGAGCCCGGCATCGTCGGCCTGACGACCCCTCCCGGCGAGGGACCGCGGCTCCAGGACCTGATCACCGACGAGTCGCTCACGATCACCGTCCACGACGGGTTCGACTACTGGATCTCGGACGTCGACGCGGACGAGCGGGCCGACATGGCCGCCGCGCTCGAGCAGGCCAACGACTCTGTGACGCCGACCGCCAAGCTCACGTCCGTCGAAGCGGCGTACTGGACCAACGTCGGCCCCAAGGAGCACCTGCGCTGGGTGATGCCCGAGCCCGAGGACCAGCTCCTCGACGCGCTCGCCCGCCTGCACGCGGCCGGCAAGGACGAGCTCGTCGCGGGCTCGCGGTTCGTGGGTATGTTCCGCGCCCACGGGCTCCTGGCGCCGGTCTGGGACCTCCCGGTCGGCACCGGGCCCGAGCCGCTGGAGGAGCCCGCGGAGCGCTTCGCGGCCGACCTCGCCGCGGCGCTCGCCGACACCTCCGACCTCACGCCCGAGCAGCGCGCCGCCCGGTCGGGTCTGGCGAACCGCCAGGTCACCATCAGGTGAATCCGCCGGGCGACGCGAATCACGCCCGTGAGGCGGCGTGTGAGTTGTCTCGGCCACCCCTCGCCCCGTAGATTCGCAACGCTCGGTCGTTGTCGCGTCCCCCGTCGGCAACGGCCGAGCGCCTTGCATTTCGGCTAGCCGGAGGTCCGGCGGAGCACCCACGGCTGGAGCCGGGCGTAGCCCTTCACCGGCGTACGCCGGGTCCGACGGAACGTGTACGCCGCGCCCGGGTCGGCCGGTGTCTCCTCGTCCTCCTCGCGGCGACCGGAGAGCTCCTCGTAGACGCCCCGGTCGGCCAGCACCGTGCCCGGCCGCGCGACCGAGGTCAGCCGGGCCGCGATGTTGACGGTCGGGCCGAAGACGTCGCCGAGGCGGCTCACGACGTTGCCGTGGGCGAGCCCGGCCCGCACCGACGGGAACGGGTCGCGGTCGTCGGCGCCCCGCTCGGTCATCAGCAGCGCGATCTCCGCCGCGTCGGCGACCCGGTCGGCGACGAAGAGCACCTCGTCGCCGATGGTCTTGATGATCCGGCCCCCGTGGTCGACGACCAGGCCGGTCGCCTCGTCCTCGAAGTGCTCGAGCCAGCCGACCAGCTCGGCCTCGTCGAGGTTCTTGCTGCGGGAGGTGTAGCCGACGATGTCGACGAAGCAGACGGTCAGCGGGCTGGCCGTCGAGCCGGCCGACTCGACCGAGAGCGACCGGCCGGTGGCGCTCGCGAGGTGGCGGCGCCAGATGTAGGACTGCAGCGACTCGACGCGGGGGAGCACCGACATCGAGAGCTCGGTCAGCCGGCGGTCGGGGTCGTCGCTCTCGGTCGCGATGTCGGCCAGCAGCGAGGTCTGCCACTCGGCGAGGCGCGCGAAGCTGCGGCCCCAGGTGCGCACCAGCGCCGCCTGCGAGTCGGGCCCGAGGATCCCGAGCTCCATCAGGTCCTTGGTGAGCTCGAGCGCCTCGACGTCGGCGTCGGTGAACGCCACGTCGGCGTCGTCGGTCCGCGCGAAGCCCAGCAGCCGCCACAGCTGCTCGGCCACCTCGAGGGGCACCCCGGCCCGCTCGGCGACCTGGACCCGGGTGAGGTGGGGCGCCGCGCCGAGCAGCAGCTCCTCGACGGCCTCCTGCGCGCCGGCGGCGGGGGGCTGCTCGGGCTCGGCAGTGCTGTCCGGGGTCGTCAGGGTCGTCAGCTCTTCGGGAACCGCTCGAGCGCGACCGCGGAGATCGCCTCCTTGAAGGAGGGCATCTCGTCACAGAGCCGGCGCACGGCCTCGTCGGTGAAGTGGATCATGTCGAGGGGCGTGAGCGCGACGATCGACGCGGTGCGCAGGGAGTGGTTGACGATCGCGGCCTCGCCGACGATGTCGCCCGGGCCGAGCTGGGCGATCTCCTGGCCGTGCTGGCGGACCGAGACCAACCCGTCGAGCACGATGTAGGCCTTGTCGGCGGGGGTCTTCTCCCAGATCGGGGACCAGCCCTCCGGGACGCGCACCCGCGTGCCGGCCGCGCTGATGCGCGCGATCTCCTCGGGTGTGAACGCGTCGTAGAACGAGTCAGCCATGGCGTGTGCCTTTCGCGGTGGGTCCTCCCGCGGCGAAGCCTTCCGCTCGTGACGGGGGTGTAAACCGTGGTCCGGACCGGTCAGCCGACGGGCAGCGGCTCGCGCGAGATCGGGCAGCTCATGCACCGCGGTCCGCCGCGCCCGGAGCCGAGCTCGGAGCCCGCGATCCGGACCACCTCGATGCCGGCCTCCTCGAGGCGCGCGTTGGTCTCGTCGTTGCGCTCGTAGGCGACGGCCACCCGCGGCGCGAGCGCGAGCGTGTTGTTGCCGTCGTCCCACTGCTCGCGCTCGGCGGTGACCGGGTCGAGCCCGGTGTCGATCTGGTGCAGCGTGTCGATCTCCATCGCCTTCGCTGCCGCCACCAGGAACGGCTCGGCGTCGGCGACGTCCAGCTCGAGGTCGCGGTCGTCCTCGGCGCGGTCGGCGAGCGTGACGGCGTACGCGCGCAGCGAGTCGGCGACGTTGGGGTACATCACGATCTTGTCGACGTCGACCATGGTGCACACGGTGTCGAGGTGCATGGTCGCGCGCTCCTGCGCGATCGGGACCGCGAGGACGGTGTGGGCGAGATCGGCGTGGAACACCTGGCGGGCGAAGCGCTCGACACCGGCCGGTGTCGTGCGCTCGCCGACACCGACGGCGATCACACCGGGCGCGAGCAGCAGCACGTCGCCGCCCTCGACGTGCTCGTGGTGCCAGCCGTGGATCTTGCGGGTGCCCTGGAAGCGCGGGTGCTCGGTGTAGATCAGCTCGGTCAGCTGCGTCTCGCGGGAGCGGGCCGGCATCGCCAGCGAGGTGACCGCGACCCGGTCCCGCACCCACACGCTCGAGTCGCGGGTGAAGAGCAGGTTGGGCAGCGGGTCGATGAGGAAGTCGTCGCTGGCCAGCAGCGAGGTGACGATCCCGAAGCCGCCGCGCACCTCGTCGTTGCGCACCCCGGCCGTGAGGTAGCCGGTGAGCTCCTCGGGGGAGAGGTCGCGCATCACCCGCGCCAGGTAGCCGCGCATCGTGTCGCCGAGGTGCAGCCCGGAGAGCGTGGTCGTGATCGCGTGGTTGCGCGCGGCCTCGCTGGCGAGCGTCTCGGTCAGCAGGTCGGTGAGGTAGAGCACCTCGACGCCGCGGCCGCGCAGCGCCTCCGCGAAGTCGTCGTGCTCCTCCTGGGCGCGGCTGACCCACGGGATCCCGTCGAAGAGCAGTCGGTCGTTGTTGCGCGGCGTGAGCCGCTTCAGCTCGTTGCCCGGCCGGTGGAGCATGACGGACTGGAGGGTGCCTACTTCACTGTCGGCGCCGTGCGGGAATGCCATGCCCAGACTCTAGGTCAGGAGCTCGTACGCCGTAATGCTCGCGAGCACCAAGCAGACCCCGGCGCCGACGTAGTGGAGCACGTGCAGCTTCACGAACCGCTGCAGCTGGCGTCCCGCGGCGACGGCGAGGCCGCTCACGAGGAGCAGGGCCCCGAGCGCGCCGATGAAGACGGCGACCGGTGCCTCGTACTTCGCGACCAACGAGATCGTCAGCAGCTGGGAGAGGTCGCCCCACTCCGCGGCGAACAGCACCAGGAAGCTGGCCAGCACGGCCCGCCAGCCGTGCACGTTCGTGGCCTCGGGCTCGTCCTCGGACTCGGCGGCGGCCTGGTGGCCACGCCCCTCGCGGATCAGGATCACCGCGCCGATCAGGAACATCAGCCCGGCGCCGGCCTGCACGACCTCCTCGGGCAGGAACGTGACGGCGTGGCCGAGCAGCACCGCGACGACCGTCTGCACCGTGAACGCCAGCCCGACGCCGATCCAGACCAGGATCGGGCGGTACTTCGTCGCGAGCACGAGCGTCGCGAGGAAGGTCTTGTCGGGCAGCTCGACCACGAAGATGGCGAGGAAGCTCAGGCCGATGACGACCGGGTCCATCAGACTCTCCCACTTGATGTCAGGGTTCGATGAAGGCGCGGCTCAGGGCCTGCGCCTCCGTGAGCACGTCGTTCACCGGACGCCCGAGAGCGGCCGCGGCGAGGGCGACGTCGTCGTACTCGGGCTGTGCGTTGACCACGACACCCTCGTGGCGGGCGAGCTTGACGGCCACCTGCTGCCCGTCGACCTCGATGACCACGATCTCACGGTCCAGGGCGTGCTTGGTCAGCGGCTGCTCGCGCAGGCCGATGGTCGAGGTCTGCCGGAAGATCGCCGACCGGACCCCGGGTGCGCGGGCGCTGTCGACCAGGACGCTGAGCGTGTGGGCCGGTCGGCCCTTCTTCATCAGGATCGGCGTCAGCCAGGCGTCCGACGCGCCCGCCTCGAGCAGCGCCGCGATCACGGCCGGCCAGACCCGCGGGTCGAGGTCGTCGACGTTGCACTCCATCAGCAGCGGTGCCGTTCCGGCGGTGGAGGAAGGACCCGGTCCGGTCTCGGAGCCCCGGAACAACCTCACGACGTTGGCGTGACCCTCCGGGTCGCGCCCGCCCGCCCCGACCCCGATCGCGTCGACGGCCATCACCGGCTGCGGTCCCCAGCCGGTCGCGAGGGTGGTGAGCAGCGCGGCGCCGGTCGGCGTGCACAGCTCCATCTCGGGTGCGCCGGCCGGCCCGGCGTACGACGGGACGCCGCGGAGCAGCTCCGCGACCGCCGGTGGCGGGACCGGGAGGGTGCCGTGGGCGGCCCGGACGGTGCCGGAGCCCACCGCGACGGGGGAGACCGTCACCGCGGCGGCGCCGAGGTGGGCGAAGCCCGCCGTCACGCCGACCACGTCGGCGATCGCGTCGAGCGCGCCGACCTCGTGGAAGTGCACCTCGTCGGGGGTCGTGCCGTGGACGGCGGCCTCGGCGACCGCCAGCCGCTCGAACACCGCCACCGCCAGCTCGTCGTCCCCGAGCAGGGCCCGGACGTCGTGCCAGGTGCGGTGGTGGTGGGACTCGGCGACAACGACGTGGACGCGGGTGGCGGCCAGCCCGCCCCGGCGCACCGACTCGACGCGCAGGGTGATGGGTTCGGGGGCGACCGCGTCGATCGCCTCCTGCATGACCTCGACGGGGACGCCGGCGCCGACGAGCGCACCGAGCAGCATGTCGCCGCTCGCGCCGGAGGACGCGTCGATCCAGACCGTGTCAGTCATGGGCGCGGCTCTGCCGGGCCACGCGGGCGGCGTGCACGCCGGCGCCGTAGCCGTTGTCGATGTTCACGACGGTGACCCCGGGCGCGCAGGAGTTGAGCATCGCCAGCAGCGCGGCGACGCCGCCGAGGGAGGCGCCGTACCCGACGCTGGTGGGCACCGCCACGAGCGGGACGCCGGTCAGCCCGCCGACCACGGACGGCAGCGCGCCCTCCATGCCGGCGATGACGACCAGGCAGTCGGCGGCGGCCAGGCGGTCGCGGACACCGAGCAGGCGGTGCAGCCCGGCGACGCCGACGTCGTCGATCCGGTCGACCGCGGCGCCGTGCACCCGGATCGTGAGGGCGGCCTCGGCGGCGACCGGCGCGTCCGACGTCCCGGCCGCGACCACGGCGACCGTGCCGTGCGTCGGGGGCAGCGGGCCGAGCGTGACGGCGCGGGCCACCAGGTCGATGTCGGCGTCCGGCAGGGCGTCGGCCACGACGTCGAGCGCCTCGGGCGCGAGCCGGGTGGCGAGGACCGCGCGCTCGGGGTGCTTGTCGTGGAGGGCCCGGAGGATCGCCACGATCTGGTCGGGGGTCTTGCCCGCGCCGTACACGACCTCGGGGTCGCCGGTGCGCGCCGCGCGGTCGACGTCCACGCGCGCGAAACCGAGGTCGGCGGTCCGGGGGTCCTGCTGCTCCACGGGGTGAACCTACTCGGCGGGCTACGCCTCGCTGCGGAACGGGTCGGCTGGGTAGACCCCGAGCACCTTCACCTCGGTCGTGAAGAACGCCAGCTCCTCGAGCGCGTTCTTCAGGCCGACGTCGTCGGGGTGCCCGTCGACCTCGGCGAGGAACTGGGTGGCGGTGAACTGACCGCCGACCATGTAGCTCTCCAGCTTGGTCATGTTGACGCCGTTCGTCGCGAAGCCGCCGAGCGCCTTGTAGAGCGCGGCCGGCAGGTTGCGCACGTTGAAGATGAAGCTGGTGACCACCGGGCCGTTGCCGGCCGGAGCCTCGACGTAGTCGCGGGAGAGGACCACGAACCGGGTGGTGTTGTGGTCCTCGTCCTCGACGTCGTCGGCCAGGATCTCCAGCCCGTAGATCTCGGCCGCGAGTGGCGGGGAGAGCGCGGCCTGCGTCGGGTCGCCGTACTCCGCCACCTCGCGCGCCGCGCCGGCGGTGTCACCGGCGATGACCGGCTTGAGCCCGTGCTCCCGGATGAACCTGCGGCACTGGCCGAGCGCGTGCACGTGGCTGTGCACGGTCGAGATCGTGTCGAGCGTGGTGCCGGGCAGGGCCATGAGCGCGAACCGGATCCGCAGGAAGTGCTCACCGATGATGTGCAGGCCCGAGTCGGGCAGGAAGTGGTGGATGTCGGCCACCCGCCCGGCGATCGAGTTGTCGATCGGGATCATCGCGAGGTCGGCATCGCCCGACTCGACGGCAGCGAAGACGTCCTCGAACGAGGCGCACGCCAGCGCCTCCCACTCGGGGTAGTGCTCCTTGCACACGATGTGGGAGTTGGCGCCGGGTTCGCCCTGGTAGGCGATGCGTCGAGTCACGGTCCCATCGTTCCACGCTCGGCCCGCCGACCGGCTTCCGTCTCCCCCGGTGGTTGAGCACCGGAGGCCATCACCGCCGCAACGTCGAGTCGGCGCCGGTGCAACGGCGGGTCACCGGGGGAAGGTGAGGGATGGCTGCCTAGTCTCGGAGGCGTGGAGATCATCGCGTCGTCGGCGCTCGTCGTCGGCCTGCTCGGGCTGCTGCTGTCGGTCGTCGCGCTGCGGCGGGTGAGCGCCGGCAAGCGGCGTACCGGCGTGGAGGCACTGCCCGAGGACGTGCACGGCCTGCGCCAGGAGGTGGCGGCGCTGCGCGCCGAGGCCCAGGACGCGCTGCGGCACCTCGCGGTGGTCCGGTACGACGCGTTCGGCGACATGGGCGGCCACCTGTCCTGGTCGCTCGCGCTGCTCGACGACGGTGGGCACGGCGTCGTCCTCACCTCGATCCACGGGCGCAGCGAGGCCCGGACCTATGCCAAGAGCATCACCGGGTGGAGCTGCGAGCAGCAGCTGTCGCCCGAGGAGCTCGAGGCGATCGAGCACGCCCGCCCGTGACCACGCCGGGCAAGCAGCCGAAGAAGCCCAAGACCCCCAAGACGCCCCCGCTGCTGCGGGTGCACGGCCTGCGCAAGAAGTTCGGCGACGTCGAGGTGCTCTCCGGGGTCGATCTCACCGTGACGGCCGGGAAGGCGCTGGCGCTGCGCGGGCGCAACGGCGCCGGCAAGTCCACCCTGCTGCGCTGCATCACCGGCGTCGACGCCCCGACGGGAGGCACGGTGGAGCTGGACGGCCTCCCGGTCGACGAGCGGTCGGTGACGATCCGGCGCGACCTCGCGATCGTGCTCGACGACATGGACTTCTTCCCCGACCTCAGCGTCGTCGAGCACCTCGACCTCTTCGCCCGCGCGCACGGCGTGCCCGATGCGGAGGCCCTGGTCGACGACGTGCTGCACGAGGTGCGCCTGGTCGGCCAGGCGGCCCAGCTGCCGGGCACCTTGTCGTCAGGACAGAAGCGGCGGCTCGCGCTCGCGAGCGCGTTCGTGCGCCCGCGCCGGCTGCTCGTGCTCGACGAGCCCGAGGCCCGGCTCGACCAGGCCGGGCTCGAGTGGCTGACCGAGCGGCTGCTGCGGGAGAAGGCCGACGGGCTCGGCATCCTGCTCGCCAGCCACGACCCGGACCTCGTCGCGGCCGTCGCCGACCGGGTCCTCGACCTCGACGAGCTGTCCCCGTGACCGCCCGGGCCGCCGAGGTCCGGGAGCTGCGCTCCCAGATCCGGGTCTGGCGCCGGGGCCGCGTCGACACCAGCCTGATGGAGGCGGTCAGCGACGCGTACGTCGTGATCTTCTCCGCCCTGGTGCTCGGCGCGATGGCCGTCAGCGTGATCGTCAACCTCCGGGTGGTGACCTCCGGCGCGTGCTCGTCGGTCTCCTGCCTGGACGCCCGCGACGCGCTCGGCTGGCTCTTCGGCCTGGCCGCCGTCACGGTCGTGCTCGCCGGCGCCCGGCTGCTCGGCCCGATGCTGGTCTCGCCCGCGGTCGGCACGTGGCTGCTCACCGCACCGCTCGACCGCACGGTGCTGGTGCGCGGCCGCCTGGTCGTCTCGTCCGTCGTGGCCGCCCTCGTGGGCGCGGTCCTGGCCGCGGTCGGGGCGACCCTCAGCGACTACCCGCCCGCGGTCGTCGGCTGGCTCACCGGGCTGGTCGCCGTCGTGTGCGTCCTGCTCGTCGGCGTCGCGACCGTCTCCCAGGCGCGGGGGCAGCTGCCGGTCCGGGTCCTGGTCTGGCTGCTCGGCGTCGCCTTGTGGGTCGGCCTCGTGCTGGTCGCGCGCGACACCGTGCCGGCCGGGCTGCACGTGCCGGACGTGGCCCTCCTCCGGCCGGCGATCGGGGTCGCCGGCGTGCTCGCGCTCCTCCTGCTGGTGCTCGCCTACCGCAGCCTCCGGCTGATCCGCCGGGAGCGACTGGTCTCCGGCGGTGCGCTGCTGCCGGGTCTGTCGGGGGCCCTCGCCAGCCTCGACCTCACGCTCTTCTACGACATCCTCGTGTCCCGCCACTGGCGCTCGAAGAGCACCGTCCGGGTGGTCCGCGGCCGGGGCTCGGGGGCCCGTGCCCTCGTGTGGCGCGAGGTGGTGCGGCTGCGCCGCAACCCGCAGGTGCTGGTCGGCCTCGCCGGCGCCCTGGTGCTGCCCTACCTCGCCACCGCCCTCGGCCTCGGCCACGCGATGGTCGTGGTCGTGACGCTCACCGGCTTCGGCGCCGGGGTCGGCCTGTTCACCTCCCTGCGGGTCCTGAGCCGTACGGCGAGCCTGCTGCGCTGCTTCCCCCTGCCCGCACCGGCCGTCAAGGCCGCCTGCCTGGGGGTCCCGGGTGCCCTGCTGGTGATCTGGTCGCTGGGCGCTGCGCCCGCGGTGCACGACGCCATCGGCGGGCCATGGGGCCCGAGCGTCATCGTGGCGCTGGCGTGCGGCGTGACCGTCGCGACGGCGGCCGTGCGCTGGATGACCAGCCATCCGCCCGACTACCAGCTCCCGTTGATCACCTCGCCGATGGGTGCGGTGCCGACCTCGCTCTACTTCAGCGTGCTCCGCGGCTTCGACGTGCTCCTCCTCGGCACCGTGCCGCTGCTCGTCGCGCCGACACCCACCGGTGCCGCCGTCTCGGTGGGACTGATGTCGCTCGTGCTGTCGTTCCTCGTCGGCCGTCCCTGACGGCACCGACCGTGACGACCGCCCGTCACCGAGCGGCTGGAACCCGGACCCGCCCCGAGGGGGACCCCTATGCTCCGCCCATGAACCCGATGCGGTGGATGGCGGTCAAGCTCGGCGGCCAGCCGTGGTTGTCGAAGTACTCCCGGCTGATCGTCGGCTCCGACAAGCTGATCCAGCGGCTCACCCGGGGCCGGGTGACGATCATGATGGCGACCGGCCTCAAGGAGCTGGTGCTGCAGGTGCCCGGTCGCACGACGGGCATCCTGCGCACGACCCCGCTGCTGTGCGTCCCGCACGGCGACGGCTGGCTGGTCGTCGGCTCCAACTGGGGCGCGCCGACGCCGCCGGCCTGGGCGGCCAACCTCCGGGCGGCCGAGGAGCCGCTGGTCACGTACCGGGGCCGCACGGTCGCCGTCACGGCGCGCGAGCTGCAGGGCGCCGAGCGCGAGGAGATCTGGGCGGTCCTGGTCGAGGAGTGGCCGAACTACCAGAAGTACGCCGAGCGCACCGATCGCGAGCTGCCGGTCTTCTGGCTCACGCCTCGCTACGGCTCCAGCGTGTAGCCCAGCCCGGGCGTGGTCACCAGGTGCACGGGGTGCGCCGGGTCGGCCTCGAGCTTGCGCCGCAGCTGCGCGGCGTAGACCCGCAGGTAGTGCGACTCGTGCTCGTACGCCGGTCCCCACACCTCACGCAGGATCTGCTCGCGCGACACGAGCCGGCCGACGTGGCGGGCGAGCAGCTCGAGGAAGGCCCACTCCGTGGGCGTCAGCCGTACGTCGGCGCCGCTGCGGGCCACGCGCTTGCGCGCCAGGTCGATGACGAGGTCGCCGACGACCACCTCGGTCGTCTCCGGACCGGCCTCCTGTCCGCGCCGGACGGCGGCGCGCAGCCGGGCCATGAGCTCGTTCATCGCGAACGGCTTGGTGACGTAGTCGTCGGCGCCGAGGTCGAGCGCCTCCACCTTGTCCTCGCCGTGCTGACGTGCGGAGAGCACGACGATCGGCACCTTCGTCCAGCCGCGCAGGCCGGTGAGCACCTCGGTGCCGTCCAGGTCGGGCAGGCCGAGGTCGAGCAGCACGACGTCGGGGTGCTCGGTGGCGGCGGCGTCGAGCGCCGAGCGGCCGTCGGCGGCCGTGACGACCTCCCAGCCGTGGGCGCGCAGGTTGATCGCGAGCGCCCGGGCCAGGGCGGGCTCGTCGTCGACGACCAGGACCTTGGGGCTCACGGCGACATCGACTCCGCGCGGGGGACGGACAGCACCAGGGTGAGCCCTCCGCCGGGAGTGTCCTCGGCGGTGAGGGTCCCGCCGAGCGCCTCGGTGAGGCCCCGGGCGACGGCGAGGCCGAGGCCGAGCCCACCCGCGGTGGCGTCGCCGAGCCGTTGGAACGGCTCGAACATCCGGTCCCGGAGCGCCGCGGGCACGCCCGGCCCGCGGTCCACGACCAGGATGTCGACGGACTCGGGCAGCACGTGCGCGAGCACGCGCACCGGCGCACCGTCCGAGACCCGCACGGCGTTGCCCACGAGGTTGGCCACGACCCGCTCGAGCAGCCCGGCGTCGGTGTGCACCAGGGGGGTGGTCTCGTCGACCTCGAGGGCGACGCTCCCGGGCGGGTGCCCGGCGACGGCGAGCGGGAGCACCTCCTCGAGGCTGCGGTCGGCGAGCATCGGGTGCAGCAGGCCCGACTCGATCCGCGAGAGGTCGAGCAGGTTGTCGATCAGCCGCTCCAGCTGACCGGTCGACGACTCGACCGCGCTGACCAGCTCGGTCCGGTCCGCGGGGTCGAGGGAGCCGGACGCCAGCCCGTCGACCGCCGTACGCATGGTGGCGAGCGGGGTGCGCAGGTCGTGGGAGACGGCGCGCAGGATGGCCGTGCTGGTCGCCTCGGCGCGCTCGAGCGCGGCGGCGCGGTCCTCCCGCTCGCGCAGCCGGCGGTACTCGAGCACCAGACCGGTCTGCACCGCGAACGCCTCGAGCACCCGTTGGTCGGTGGCGCGCAGCGGCGAGCCGCAGAGCACGATGACGTGGTCGTCGTCGACGCGGACCTGGGTGTCGCCCTCGTCGGGCGTGCACGCGTGCGGCGTGCCGCTCGAGGCCAGCACCTCCCAGCCGGCGGCGCCGCGCTTGAGCAGCGAGACGGCGGTCTGGTTGAACACCTCCTGGAGCCGGGCGACGATCGCCTCCGCGGTGTCCTGGCCGGTCAGCACCGAGCGTGACAGGGAGCCCATCGTCGCGGCCTCGGTGCGCGCCCGGGTGGCGTCGGTCGCCCGTCGCGAGGCGCGGTCGACGACGGTGGCGACGCCGACGGCGACGGCGACGAAGACCAGCAGTGCCACGAGGTTCGTCGGCTCGGAGATCGTCAGCCTGCGCACGGGCGGGGTGAAGTACCAGTTCATCAGCAGGAAGCTGCCGAGCGCCGCGACCAGCGCCGGCACCAGGCCTCCCACGAGCGCGACCAGCACGGTGACCGCCAAGAAGAGCAGCACGTCGACCGGGAGCTGGTCGGGGTCGCTGAAGACGTGCAGCACGACGGTCAGCAGGGCCGGCAGGAGCACGGACATCAGCAGCCCGACGACCTGGCGCCGGCGGCTGAGCGGGGAGAGGGACCGCCGGGTCCTGGCCGCGCGCGCGACCTGGTCGTGCGTGACGAGGTGGACGTCGATCGACCCGGCCAGCGATGCGATCCGGTCGCCTGTCGTCCCCGTGAAGAGCCGCCGGAGCCGCCCGTGCCGGGACACGCCGACGACGACCATGGTGGCGTTGGCGCCGGTCGCGAAGTCGACGACCGCGGCCGAGACGTCCTCGCCGACGACCGAGTGGAAGGTCCCGCCGAGCGAGGCCACCAGCTGCTGGGAGCGCGCGATCCGGGTCTCGGCCGGGTTGGCGAGGCCGTCGTTGGAGATGACGTGCACGGCGAGCAGCTCGGACCCTGCGGCGCGCTGGGCCAGCCGGGCGCCGCGGCGCAGCAGCGTCTCGCTCTCGGGACCGCCGGTGACCGCCACGACGATCCGCTCCTTGGCGGGCCACGGCTGCGCGATCTGGTGCGCCCGGCGGTAGTCGTCGAGCGCGTCGTCGACCCGGTCGGCCAGCCACAGCAGGGCGAGCTCGCGGAGCGCGGTGAGGTTGCCGACCCGGAAGTACGACGTGAGCGACGCGTCGATCTGGTCGGCGCGGTAGATGTTGCCGTGCGCCATGCGGCGGCGCAGCGCGTCGGGGGACATGTCGACGAGCTGGATCTGGTCGGCGGTGCGGACGACCTCGTCGGGCACGGTCTCGCGCTGCCGCACGCCGGTGATCCGCTCGACCTCGTCGTTGAGAGACTCGAGGTGCTGGATGTTGACCGTGGTGATGACGTCGATCCCGGCCCGGCGGATCTGCTCGACGTCCTCGGCCCGCTTCTCGTGCCGGCTGCCCGGCACGTTGGTGTGGGCCAGCTCGTCGACGCAGACCACCGCAGGCTGCCGCGCGATCACGGCGTCGGTGTCCATCTCCGTGAAGGTCGCGTCGCGGTAGGAGACCTCCACCCGGGGCACCACCTCGAGTCCGTCGAGCATGGCGACGGTCTGCTCGCGCCCGTGCGTCTCGACGTACCCGATGACCACGTCGGTGCCGCGCTCGTGACGCCGACGAGCCTCGCCGAGCATGGCGTAGGTCTTCCCGACGCCGGGCGCGGCGCCGAGGTAGACGGTCAGCCGCCCCCGGCGTCCGACCTGAGGATCGGCCTCCATGCTCACGATCCTGCCAGCACCCGCACCGCGATGTTGAGCTCGAGCACGTGGACGCGCGGTTCGCCGAGCACGCCCCACGTGCGTCCGGACGTGTGTTCGTCGACCAGGCGCCGGACGACGTCCTCGGTCAGCCCGGTGGCCTCGGCCACCCGGGCGACCTGGAGGTCGGCGTACGCGACGGAGATGTCGGGGTCGAGACCGGACCCCGAGGCGGTGACCGCGTCCGGAGGTACGTCGGACGGGTCGACGCCCTCGCGCCGGGCGATCTCGGCCTTGCGCTTCTCGATCGCCGCGATCAGGTCCGGGTTCTCCGGGCCGAGGTTCGAGCCGTAGCTGCTGAGCGGGTCGTAGCCGTCGCCCGCCGCCGAGGGGCGGTTCCGGAACAGTCGGTCGGCGTCCTCACCGCCGGCCAGCTGGCCGAGGAGCGCCGAGCCGACGGCGTCGCCGGCGTCCGTGGTGTGACCGCCGGTCGCCGTCACCAGGGAGCCCTGGGCCTGCCACGGGAAGGCCACCTGGGCGATCCCGGTGACGACGAGCGGGTAGGCGACGCCGAGGAGCAGCGTGGCCGCGATCATCACGCGGAGCCCGGCGAGGCTGTGCCGGAAAAGGGCGAAGAGGTCCGACATGTCGGTGCACTGCTTTCTAGAGGCCGGGGATCAGCGAGATGACGAGGTCGAGCAGCTTGATGCCCATGAAGGGTGAGATCAGGCCGCCGACGCCGTAGACGAGCAGGTTGCGGCGGAGCAGGTCGGCCGCCGAGGACGGCTGGTAGCGGACCCCGCGCAGGGACAGCGGGATCAGCGCGACGATGACCAGGGCGTTGAACACCACGGCCGAGAGGATCGCGGACTCCGGGCTCGAGAGCTGCATGATGTCGAGGACGTCGAGACCCGGGAACGCGACCACGAACATCGCCGGCAGGATCGCGAAGTACTTCGCGATGTCGTTGGCGATCGAGAAGGTCGTGAGCGCCCCGCGGGTGATCAGCAGCTGCTTGCCGATCTCCACGATGTCGATCAGCTTGGTCGGGTCGGAGTCGAGGTCGACCATGTTGCCGGCCTCCTTGGCCGCCATGGTCCCGGTGTTCATCGCGACCCCGACGTCGGCCTGGGCGAGCGCCGGTGCGTCGTTGGTGCCGTCGCCGCACATCGCGACCAGCCGCCCGCCGGTCTGCTCCCTGCGGATCAGCGCCATCTTGTCCTCGGGCGTCGCCTCGGCGAGGAAGTCGTCGACGCCCGCCTCCTCGGCGATCGCGCGGGCGGTGATGGCGTTGTCGCCGGTGATCATGACCGTGCGGATGCCCATGGTGCGCATCTCGTCGAACCGCTCGCGGATGCCCTCCTTGACCACGTCCTTGAGGTGGATCACGCCGAGCACCCGGGCGGGCCGCGACCCGACCTGCTCGGCGACGACGAGCGGGGTGCCTCCCGACGCACTGACCCCGTCGACGAGGACGGTGAGCTCACCGCCGGAGGTCTCCGCCGCGGGGACGCCGGTGCTGTGCACCCAGTGGGCGACGGCACTGGCGGCGCCCTTGCGGATCACCCGGTCGGGGAGGTCGAGGCCGCTCATCCGGGTGGTCGCGGAGAACGGGACCAGGGCGCCGCGGTCCGAGCCGGAGTCGTCGATCCCGCCGTACCGAGCGCGCACGAGGGTGACGATGCTGCGGCCCTCGGGGGTCTCGTCGGCCATCGACGACAGCAGCGCCGCCCGAGCGAGCTCCTCGAGGGTCACCCCGTCGAGCCGGAGCAGCTCGGTGGCCTGCCGGTTGCCGTAGGTGATGGTGCCGGTCTTGTCGAGCAGCAGCACGTCGACGTCGCCCGCGGCCTCGACCGCGCGGCCCGACATCGCCAGCACGTTGCGCCGCACCAGCCGGTCCATCCCGGCGATGCCGATGGCCGAGAGCAGCGCGCCGATCGTCGTCGGGACGAGGCAGACGAGCAGGGCGGTGAGGACGACCCACGACGGGTTGGTGCCGCTGTAGTCGGCGTAGTAGTAGAGCGTCCCGACGACCACGACGAAGATCGCGGTGAGCGCGGTGAGCAGGATGTTCAGCGCGATCTCGTTGGGTGTGCGCTGGCGCTCGGACCCCTCGACCAGGGCGATCATCCGGTCCACGAAGGACTGGCCCGGCCCGGAGGTGATCCGGACGACGATCCGGTCGGACAGCACGACCGTGCCGCCGGTGACCGCGGAGCGGTCACCCCCCGACTCGCGGATCACGGGCGCCGACTCCCCGGTGACCGCCGACTCGTCGACCGACGCGACCCCCTCGATGACGTCGCCGTCACCGGGGATCCGCTCGCCGGCCTCGACGACCACCACGTCGCCGGCCCGCAGGGAGGTGCTGGGGACCTGGTCCACCTGGAGGGCGGCCAGGTTGCCGGTGTACCTCAGCTGGTCGCTGCTGCCGCGGACACGGCGTGCGGTCGTCTCCTGCTGGAGTGCGCGCAGGCTGGCGGCCTGGGCCTTGCCGCGGCCCTCGGCCACGGCCTCGGCCAGGGTGCCGAACAGCACGGTCAGCCACAGCCAAATCGTGACGCCGACGGCCATCGTGCTCGGGTCGAGGACGGACATCACGGTGGTGGCCGCGGCGCCGATCTCGACGACGAGCATCACGGGGGAGGCCGCGACCTCGCGCGGGTCGAGCTTGCGCAGGGCAGCGGGCAGCGCCTCGACGAGCTGGCTGCCGAGGGAGCGCCGTACCGGCGCGGGGTGGTGGACGTTCACGACAGGGACTCCACGATCGGGCCGAGGACGAGCACCGGGACGTAGGTCAAGCCGACCACGACGACGGCGACGCCCGAGAGGAGGACCACGAAGAGTGGCCGGTGGGTGGGCAGGGTGCCGGCGCTGGGCGGGAGCTTCTGGCTCCGGGCGAACAGGCCGGCCAGGGCGAGGACGAAGACCATCGGCAGGAACCGGCCGAACAGCATGCACAGGCCGAGCAGCGTGTTCCAGAACGGCGTGCCCGAGGTGATGCCGGCGAACGCCGAGCCGTTGTTGTTCGAGGCCGAGGTGACGGCGTACAGGCCCTCGGAGAGCCCGTGCGGCCCGCTGTTCAGCAGGCCGGCGAGTCCGTCGGCGGCGGTGAGCCCGATCGCGCCGCCGACCAGCACCAGCACCGGGGTGGTGAGCACGTAGAACGCGACCAACGAGATCTCGCGCTGGCCGATCTTCTTGCCGAGGTACTCCGGCGTGCGGCCGACCATCAGGCCGGCGAGGAAGACCGTGACCACGGCCAGCATCAGCATCCCGTACAGGCCCGAGCCGACGCCGCCGGGTGCGACCTCGCCCAGCATCATGTTGAACAGCGCGACGCCGCCGCCGGGAGCGGTCAGGGAGTCGTGCATCGCGTTGACGGCACCGGTGGACGTGCCGGTGGTCGACGAGGCGAAGAGCGCGGACGCGGCCTCGCCGAAGCGGACCTCCTTGCCCTCCATCGCCCCGCCGGCGAGACCGGGTGCGGTCCCGGGAGCGGCCATCTCCGCCCAGGTGAGCAGCCCGACGGCGGCGCCCCACAGGACGGCCATCACCGCGAGGATCGCGCCGCCCTGGCGGCGGTCGCCCACGATGATGCCGAAGGCCCAGGCCATCGCGAACGGGATGACCAGGAGCAGGAAGATCTCGACGATGTCGCTGACGGGGGTGGGGTTCTCGAAGGGGTGGGCGGAGTTGGCGTTGTAGAAGCCCCCACCGTTGGTGCCGAGCTCCTTGATGGCCTCCTGGCTGGCGACCGGCCCGCCGGTGATGTCCTGCACCCCGCCGGTGAGCGTGTGCACGACCACCGGCTCGAGGAAGTTCTGCACGACGCCGAGGAGCACCAGCACGACGGCGGCGACCAGCGAGATCGGCAGCAGCACCCGGAGGACGGTGCGGACCAGGTCGGTCCAGAAGTTGCCGATCCGCCCCTCCTGGCGGTTGCGGGACAGGGCACGGGCGAACGCCGCCGCGACGGCCATGCCGACGCCGGCGGAGACGAAGTTCTGGACGGTGAGGCCCGACATCTGCATCAGGTGGCCGGTGGTCGCCTCGCCGGAGTACCACTGCCAGTTCGTGTTCGTCACGAACGAGACGGCGGTGTTCCAGGCACCGTCGGACGGGAGGCCCGGGAAGCCCAGCGAGAGCGGCAGGTGGTCCTGGAGACGGCCGAGACCGAAGAGCAGGAGGACGCCCATCAGCGAGAAGCCGAGCACCGACATCGCGTACGTGCGCCAGTGCTGGTCGGCGTCGGGGTCGACGCGCAGCACCCGGTACGACGCCCGCTCGACCGCGAGGTGCTTCGGCGACGTGTAGACGTGGGCGAGGTAGCGGCCGAGCAGCGGGACGGCGATCGCCAGGGCGAGGACCAGCACGGCGACCTGGCCGAGGGCGGGAGCGAACGAGCTCACCGGGACGACCTCCGGTCCAGGAAGCCCACCAGCACGGCGAGCAGGCCGAAGGCCACGAGGGTCAGGAGCACGAAGACGACGTCAGCCACGTCCTCCTTGGTAGCCGTGACGCGGCCCCGGGGCGGAGTCCCTTGACGGCTCCTTGACGGTCCTGGGCCGGTTCTTGACGGAGAACGACCGTTGCGTCAGCGAGGCACGCGGACGAGCAGCCGCCCGTGGATGCACTCCATGCGCAGCTCCCGGCCGGGCCCGATCGAGTCGCCGTCGAGCTGGCGGGGGGTGTCGGTGGCGGCCCGGACGACGATCGTGTGGCCGGTCATCCGGTTGACCAGGTCGTCGGTGCGCGGGCGGCGGGCCAGCACCCGGTAGGCCAGCGGGATCCAGGACAGGAACTTGCGGGGGTGCAGCAGCACCACGTCGAGGACGCCGTCGTCGATCGCGGCGTCGGGCAGCAGCGGCATGCCGGCCTGCAGGAAGCCGACGTTGCCGACCACGACCGTGCGGGCCCGGTGGCTGGTGAAGTCTCCTCCGTCGATCGACACCTCGACCTTCACGGCCGGGAACATCAGCGACTTCAGCGCGGAGAGCACGTAGGCGAGCCAGCCGACCCGCTTCTTGATGTCCTCGTTGACGCCCTCCATGATCGCGGCGTCGAAGCCCATCCCGGCCATCACCATGAAGTGGGTGGGCTCGAAGCCGTCACCGGAGACCTTGACCAGGTCGATGGCGCGGTCCTGCCCGGTGAGCGCGACGTCGATCGCGGCCCGGATGTAGAGGGGGATGTCGAGGTTGCGGGCGAGCAGGTTGCCGGTGCCCGCCGGCACGATGCCCACCGGGATGCCGGTGCCGGCGAGCTCGGCGCACACCTCGCGGACGGTGCCGTCACCCCCGCAGACCAGCACCAGGTCGGCCCCGGCGACCGAGGCGGCCGCCGCCATGCCGGTGCCCGGGTCCTCGATGGTGGTGTAGTGCCAGCTCGGCGTCGACCAGCCGGCCTCGCGCGCCATCGCCGCGACGATCGCCTTGAACTGCCCGACGTCCTCGACCTTGATCGGGTTCAGGATCACCGCGAGCTGCCGCTCGGAGACGTAGACCTCCGGCAGCGGCTCGACGCTGGCGGCGTGGCTGCGCGGCAGCGGGGTGTAGACGACGAGGCCCAGCAGCACGACCCCGACGCCGAGCAGGTAGCCGCCGAGCACGTCGCTCGGGTAGTGGCGACCGAGCAGGATCCGGTCGGCACCGACCAGGAGGACGACCAGCACCACCGCGACGTACGCCGGTCGCCGAACGTTGGCGCGCCGCACCAGCATCGACACGAGCACGATGACGACCCCGCCGAGCGCAGCGACCGAGGAGGCGTGGCCGGACGGGAAGGAGAGGCTGTGCAGGAACTCGTCGGGGTTCTGCCACGGCGGCCGGACCCGGTCGATCGCCACCTTGAGGAGCGTGGTCGCGACCGAGGTGACGACCATGACGCCGACGGTGAAGTACGCCACGCGCCGGTGCTTGCGCGCGAACATGAAGACCGCGAGCACCGCCGTGAGGATCGTCATCCCGAGGGTCCCGAAGACGTCCTCGATCACGTTCAGCGGCCGGCGCGCCCAGGGGGAGTCCACCGCCCACGTCTCGACGTGCTCACCGCGGTGGTCCAGGGAGGTCAGCGAGCCCCAGCCGTGGACAACCGCGAGCGACATCAGCGTGAAGAGCACGAAGCACAGCGCGGCCCAGGCGAGAGAGATCACGCGAGGTCGGTCGAGCACACGGGTCCCTTCGGAGAGGTCTGGTCGCCAGAAGTATGCCGCCCGGGCGCCCGTCGTCCCCAGCCAGCGCCATCTCGGGAGCGTCCCGTGTCGCCGCCCCGATAGCCTGACCTCATGATCGACCCCCGCATCCTCCGAGACGAACCCGACCGCGTGAGGCGCTCCCTCCACAAGCGTGGGATGCCCACCACCGTCGTCGACGACGCACTTGCCGCCGACGGAAGGCGCAAGGGCTCGATCCAGAAGTTCGAGCAGAAGCGTGCTCAGCAAAAAGAGATCGGCCTCAAGATCAAGAAGGCCGCCCCTGCCGAGAAGTCGGTCCTGCTCAGCACGACCAAGGAGATCTCGAACGACGTCAAGGCCTATCAAGCCGACCTCAGCTCGGCTGAGCAGGAGTGGGATCGAGCTCTCAAGGCGATTCCCAACGTCGCCGACGATGCCCCTGCAGGGGGCGAGGACGACTTCGTACTCATCGAGACGGTCGGAACGCCTCGCGAGTTCGACTTCGAGCCGAGAGACCACATCGAGCTGGGCAAGCTTCTCGGAGCGATCGACATCGAGCGGGGCGCCAAAGTATCCGGTTCGCGCTTCTACTTTCTCACCGGCGTCGGTGCTGAGCTCGAGTTCGCCCTGATCAACCTGGCGATGGAACAAGCGCGCGAGGCCGGCTTCACCCAGGTCATTCCTCCTTCGATGGTCAAGCCCCGGGCGATGGAGGGCACCGGCTTCCTCGGCCAGGCGGCCGACGACGTCTACCGCATCGAGGGCCAGGACATGTACCTCGTCGGGACCTCGGAGGTCCCGATGGCGGCCTACCACTCCGACGAGATCCTCGACGGTGCCAAGCTCCCCCTGCGCTACGCGGCCTTCAGCCCGTGCTTCCGCAAGGAGGCCGGCTCGCACGGCAAGGACACCAAGGGCATCATCCGGGTGCACTGGTTCGACAAGGTCGAGATGTTCGTCTACACGACGCTCGAGGACGCGAGCGCGGAGCACCTGCGCCTGCTCAACTGGGAGAAGTCGTTCCTCGACAAGCTCGAGCTGGCCTATCGCGTCATCGATGTCGCTGCCGGAGACCTGGGACTCTCTGCCGCCCGCAAGTACGACTGCGAGGCGTGGATCCCGACGCAGGGCAAGTACCGCGAGCTGACCTCGACGTCCAACTGCACCGACTTCCAGACCCGGCGCCTCGACACCCGCGGGCGGTTCGGATCGGACATCAAACCAGTGGCCACCCTCAACGGCACGCTGTGTGCCATGACCCGCACGATCGTCGCGATCCTCGAGACGCACCAGCAGGCCGACGGCTCGGTCCGGGTGCCGAAGGCGCTCCAGCCCTGGCTCGGCGGACGCGAGGTCCTGGAGCCGGTCGCCCCGTGACGGACCCCGTGACGGACCCCGTGACGGACCCAGTGACGGACCCCGTGACTGACCCAGCGACTGACCCAGTGACTGAGTGGACACCACGACTGGTCGCGCTCGACATCGACGGCACCATCCTCAAGTGGATCGACGGCGGCGGCACCACCCGTGAGGAGATCTCACCGGCGGTGAAGGCCGCCGTGGGCCGGGCGCTCGACGCCGGCGCCCACGTGGTCCTCGCCAGCGGCCGCTCGCCGCACGGCATGACCGAGGTCGCCGACCTGCTCGAGCTCCACGGTCCCGGCCGGGACCGGCTCTGGATCGTGGCGTCCAACGGCGCCGTCGTGTTCCGCTACCCGCCGCTCGACGTCGTGCACGAGGAGAAGTTCGACGCCCGCCCGGCGGTCGAGGCGATCCTCGACCGGCACCCGACCGCCCTGGTGGCGATCGAGGAGCGCGGGGTCGGCTACCGGGTGAACTCGCACTTCCCCGAGGGTGAGCTGTCGGGCGACATGATCCTGACCGAGATGGGCGACCTGCTGGCCAACGAGGTGAGCCGGGTGATCATCCGCGACCCGGCGTCGACCGCCGACGACTTCGTGAAGCTGGCCGCGGAGCTCGGCCTGCACGGCACCAGCTACGTCGTCGGCTGGACCGCCTGGCTCGACCTGGCCCCGGTCGGCGTCTCGAAGGCGTCCGGCCTCCAGCACGTCGCCGACCAGCTCGGCCTGACCGCCGACGACGCCCTGGCGGTCGGCGACGGCCGCAACGACCTCGAGATGTTCGCGTGGGCGCACCGCGGGGTGGCCATGGGCCAGGCGATCGAGGAGGTCATCGCCGCCGCGGACGACGTGACCGGCAGCGTCTACGAGGACGGCCTGGCGACCGAGCTCGACAAGTTCTTCGGATGACCCTCCCCGCGGTGGTCACCACCGAGCGGCTGACCCTGCCACTCTGGACGCCCGACGAGGCGGCCGACATCCGGGCCGGCCGCAGCCGCGCGGGCTGGCACCGCGACTACCCGCGCCCGGACGACCGCGACGCCGCGACGGTCTACCACCCGGGTGACCCCTGGGCGCCGCGGCACATCGTGCGCGGCGCCACGGCCCTGGGCTCGATCGGGTTCTTCGGCCCGCCCGAGCCGGCGCCCGACGGCGTGCCGGAGGCCGAGGTCGGCTACGGCCTGGTCGAGGAGGCCCGCGGCTGGGGCTTCGCGACCGAGGCGCTCACGGCGCTGCTCGCCGAGGCCGACGCGGCCGGCGTACGCGTCCGCGCCAGCGTCGTGCCGACCAACAGGGCCAGCATCCGGGTGCTCGCGAAGTGCGGCTTCACCGAGCTGCGCGGCGCCAACGACGACGGAGAGCTGGTGATGGCCCGCCCCCTGCCGGGCACCACGTTCATCGAGGCCCGACCGCGGCGGGCCTCGCGCCCGCGGCTGGTCGCCACCGACCTCGACGGCACCCTGGTCCGCTCGGACGGCACCGTGTCGGGCTACACCCACGACGTGCTGCTGGCGGTCGAGCGGCTCGGCGTCCCCGTCGTCTTCGTCACGGGCCGGCCGCTGCGCTGGGCCGAGGAGGTCTTCGAGTACGTCGGCGAGCACGGCCTCGCCGTCGTCTCCAACGGCGCGCTCGTCTGGGACGTCGCCCGCCACGACGTGCACCTGCTCCGCCCGATCGAGCCCGAGCTCGGCCTGGACGTCTGCGCCCTGCTGCGCGAGGCGGTCCCCGGCACGACGTTCGCGGTCGAGACCCTCGACGGCATCGGCCTCGAGCCGGAGTTCCTCGAGCGGCACCCGGTCCCCGATGGGGCCCGGCGCGGCCCGGTGGAGGAGCTCTTCGACCAGCCGGCGGTCAAGCTGCTCGCCCGCCACGAGGAGCTCGGCCCCCAGGAGTTCTGGGACCTCGCCGAGGCGGCCGTCGACGGACGCCTGGTCATCACCTGGTCGTCGGCGACCTCGCTGCTCGAGATCAGCGCGCCGGGCGTCACCAAGGCCTCGACCCTCGAGCTGCTGTGCGCCGACGTCGGCGTCGACGCGGCCGACGTGATCGCGTTCGGTGACATGCCCAACGACCTGCCGATGCTCACCTGGGCCGGCACGTCGTACGCCATGGCCGACGCCCACCCCACCGTCGTCGAGGCCGCCGACCACGTCGCGCCCGGGCACGACGAGGACGGCGTCGCGCAGGTGCTGGCTGGTGTCTTCAACCTGTGATCTGTTGAGATGGGTGTCGTGTCCGTGACCCGCCACCTCCGACTCCTGACGGCCGCCCTGCTGCTCGCCGGGTCGGGTGCCGTCGCCCTCGGCACTCCCGCAGCCACGGCCGCGGCGCCGCGCTGTCCCGACGACGGCGCGTCGATCCAGACCCACACCATGGACGCCGACGACGTCTTCACCGGCTCGGTGACCGACCGTGCGCGGGAGGGCGACCAGGTCGTCTACACCGTCGCCGTCGACCGGGTCTACAAGGGCGACGTCGACATCCCGGAGGTCTCGGTCACCACCGACCGTGCGGCCCGGGCGTGCGGCCTCCCGGACCTGGCGACGGGCTCGCCGTACGTCTTCTTCACGAGCGGCGAGGACCTCTCCACGGCGGCCGCCAGCGGCACCGCCGAGGCCACCGAGGCCCGGGTGGCCCGGCTCGTGCGACTCCTCGGTGAGGGCCGGGCACCGACCCCCCCGGAGCCGGACACGGCGACCTTCACCCGGGTGGCCGGCGCGCCGACCAGCCTGGAGCGGGTCGCAGCGCCGGGCCTGGCGCTGGTGATCGTGGGCCTGCTCGGCCTCGGTCTCGCGGCCGGCCTCGACCGGCGTCGGGCCTGAGCTACAGGTACATCCCGCCCGAGTCGCCGGGCGCCGCGGGCTGTTGCCCGCCCTGCTCGCCGGCCCCGGCCTGGGGTGGCGCCATGCCCTGCGGCAGTGCGCGCCGGATCTGCTCGAACTGCGCCCGCGACGCCATCTGCTGGGCGTAGATCGCGGTCTGGATGCCGTGGAAGAGCCCCTCGAGCCAGCCGACCAGCTGGGCCTGGGCGATCCGCAGCTCGCCGTCGGACGGCGTGGCGTCCTCGCCGAACGGCAGGGTCAGCCGCTCCAGCTCCTCGACCAGCTCGGGCGCCAGGCCGGCCTCGAGCTCCTTGATCGAGGCCTGGTGGATCTCCTTGAGCCGGTTGCGGCTCGCCTCGTCGAGGGGCGCGGCCTTCACCTCCTCGAGCAGCTGGCGGATCATGCTCCCGATCCGCATCACCTTGGCGGGCTGCTCGACCAGGTCGGTGATCGAGCTCCCCTCCTCCGCGTCGCCCGGGTCGGCGCCCTGGCCCTGGAGGGCGGAGGCGGGCACGGCGCCGATCGGCTGGCCGTCCGGCCCGATGATCACGACGTGCTGCTCCTGCGTGTCCGGCTGCTCGCTCATGGGCCCACGGTATCCGCCGGCCAGCGACCTCAGATCGTCAGGAGGATCTTGCCGCTGTGCTCGCCCGACTCCATCAGGGCGTGCGCGGCTGCCACGTCCTCGAGCGGCATGGTGCCGTGCACCACGGGCCGCACGAGCCCGGCGGAGACCAGCGGCCAGACGTGCTCGACGACGGAGGCGCAGATCGCGGACTTCTCGTCGACCGGGCGGGAGCGCAGCGCCGTCGCGATCACCGCGCCGCGCTTGCGCAGCAGCGTGTTGATGTCGAGCTCGCCCTTCGAGCCGCCCTGCATCCCGATGATGACCAGCCGGCCCTCGATGGCGAGGACGTCGACGTTGCGGCCGAGGTACTTCGCCCCCATGTTGTCGAGGACGACGTCCGCGCCGTACCCGTCGGTGGCCTCTCGCACGACCTCGACGAAGTCCTGGTCGCGGTAGTTGATCGTCACGTCGGCGCCGAGCGCCGCGCAGGCGGCGAGTTTCTCGGCGGTGCCGGCCGTGGTCAGCACCGTCGCGCCGAGCTGGTGGGCGAGCTGGATCGCGAAGGTGCCGATGCCGCCCGCCCCACCGTGCACGAGGAACGTCTCGTGCGGCTTGAGCCCCGCGACCATGAAGACGTTCGACCACACGGTGGCCGCCACCTCGGGCAGCGCGGCCGCGTGGACCAGGTCGACGCCGTCCGGCACCGGCATCAGCTGGCCGGCCGGTACGGCGACCTTCTCGGCGTACCCGCCCCCGGCGAGCAGTGCGCACGCCGGGTCGCCGACGCTCCAGCCGGTGACGCCCTCGCCGAGCGCCGCGACCGTGCCGCTGCACTCCATCCCGATCACCGGGGAGGCGCCGGGCGGCGGGGGGTAGAGGCCCTGTCGCTGCAGCAGGTCGGCCCGGTTCAGCCCGGCCGCGACCACGTCGAGGACGACCTCACCCGGCCCCGGCGTGGGGTCGGGCAGCTCGCCCACGGACAGGACTTCGGGGCCGCCGGCACCGTCGGCGATCACAGCACGCATGGCTGCGAGCCTAGGTCAGTCCTCGTCGAAGGTCTCGCCGGTGTGGTCGACCCCGCTGTCGTCGGGCACGTCGACCTCGACGCCGTCGACGACGGGGTCCGGCGCGTCGGCCGGCCGGTCCCAGCCGTCGGCGAGCGCCTGGACCCGGGACGCGAGCGCCTCGATCATCTCCGGGTCGGCGTCCCGAGAGCCGGCCGCGTAGCCGAGGAGGTAGGTGGTGATCGGCGCCGCCGGTCGGGCCACGTTGTGGGCCGCGACCCGGGCCAGGTCCAGCACCAGCCCTTCGTCGACCTCGGTGTCGACGTCGAGCAGGTCACTCACTTCGTCGATCCAGTCGTGGAGGTTCACGGGGACAGATTTCCCGGAACCACCACGCATTCGCAACCCCTAGAGCCCCGGCGGGTCGGCCTGGAGGTCCCGCAGGTCGGCCCACGTGTCGACATCGCGACCCTCGTCGGCCTCCGGTGCGACGTCGGCCAGGTCGAGGCCGCCGATCAGCCGGTGCAGCGCCATCGCGTGCTGGCCCTCGTGGTCGGGCCGGATCCGGTCGAGCACCGCGGCGTCGAGAACGCCGGCCAGCTGGCGCCGCCCGGACGCGTCGGTCAGGAAGGCGCCGTCGTGCCCGGCCGCGGCCTCGTGCAGGCGGCGGAACGTCCACGGGCTCACCCAGGGCATGTCCACGGCGAGCACGCCGAGGGTGGTCGGCTCCCGGACCAGGGCGTCGCGGCCCGTGAGCAGGGCGGCGACCGGGCCGCCGTACCGCGGGTTCTCGCGGGTGAAGGTCACCGGCCGCGTGGTCGGCACCGGGTCGCCCACCACGACCACCTCGGAGGCGTCCACCAGCGCCTCGATGGCGTGCTCGAGCAGGGTGCGCCCGAGGTACTCCACCGAGGCCTTGTCGGCGCCGTCCAGCCGGACCGCGCGGCCGCCGGCGAGCAGCACCGCGCAGAAGCCGGGCCCGTAGTCGCCTGGGTCTGCGGGGAGCACCATGTCCCGGAGTCTCCCACTGCTGGCAGGCTAGGGCTGTGTCCACCCTCACCGTCACCCTCGTGCAGCACGCGTCCGGCCTCGAGCCGGCCTCGAACCGGGCGCTCCTCGGCGAGCTGACCCCGACGGACACCGACCTGGTGGTCTTCCCGGAGGCGTTCGCCCGGGACTTCGGCGAGGCCGGCTCCGACGTCGGGCCGTACGCCGAGCCGCTCGACGGCGCCTTCGCCACGGAGGTCGCGCGCGTGGCCGCCGAGCGCGGCACCACCGTGGTGGCCGGGATGTTCGAGTCCGGCAGCGACCCCGAGCGCCCGTTCAACACGCTCGTGGCCCGTGGCACGGCCGCGGCGTCGTACCGCAAGATCCACCTCTACGACTCCTTCGGCTACCGGGAGTCCGACCGGCTCAGCGCCGGCCCCCTCGAGCCCGCCGTGGTCGAGGTCGGCGGCTTCGCGGTCGGCCTGATGACCTGTTACGACCTGCGCTTCCCCGAGCTCGCTCGCGCGCTCGTCGACGCCGGCGCCGAGGTCCTCGTGGTGTCGGCGGCCTGGGTCGCGGGCCCGCGCAAGGTCGACCACTGGCGCACCCTGGTGACGGCCCGGGCCGTGGAGAACACCGTGTTCGTGGTCGCGGTCGGCCAGCCCGGGCCGCGCTACACCGGCCACTCGATGGTCGTGGACCCCCTCGGCGACGTGCTCGTCGAGGCCGGCGCCGACGCCGCGGTGCTCACCGCGACGCTGGAGCGCGAGAGCCTCGACACGGCGCGGAGGACCAACCCCTCGCTGGCCAACCGGCGTCTGTAACCTTCCTCGACGTGTCCAGGTCCGCCCCGCGTCGTCGAGCCGAGCGGCCGGTGTCGCGGCGCGAGCTCGGCGGCCTGGACCTGCAGGCCCGGGCCGAGCGCATCGCCAGCTCGCGCGCGCCGGTGGTCGCCTGGGTGCTGATCGTGGCCGCGGGCCTCGGCGCGCTGGCCGCATGCGTGGCCGACCAGGGGCAGGGCTACCTGTGCGGCGCGGGCTCGGTCGCGATCGTCACGGCGTACTCCTGGGCGCTCGCCGCCCGCACCGGCGGCCGGCCCGTGGTCGTCGGCTTCGTCGCGCTCGTGCTCGGTGTGGTCGTGGTGGTCAGCGACGACGACTCCCTGCGGACCGGTGCCGCCGTCTTGACCTGTGTCGTCTCGGCGGTGCTGGCCGTGATGGCGACGGTCCCGGCCGTCCGCTTCGTGCACGCCGTCCGCGAGGTCGTGATCGCCGTGCTGATCGCGGCGGTGGGCGCGCTGGCCACGGTCGGCTTCGAGCCGGTGGTCACCGTGGCCCGGTTCGAGTACGTCACCCTCGGGCTGGCCCTCCTCGGCGCCCTGACGGTCGTCTACCGCCTCGGCGCCGGGCTCCACGGGCTGGGCCGCCGCGGCGCGATGACGGTCCTGATCGGGACCGCCGTGCTCGCGCTGACCCTGGTGTACGCCGAGATCCTGCGCCGCTACGGCACCCCCACGCTGGTCGACAACCTGCTCGACGTCGTGGCCTGGAGCCGGGACAACCTCGGCGCCTTCCCGCGCCCGATCGAGACGGTCCTCGGCATCCCGGCCCTCGCCTGGGGCACCCACATGCGGGCCCGGCGCCGTCAGGGCTGGTGGGTCTGCGCCTTCGGGGTCGCCGCGACCATCCCGGTCGCGAACGCGTTGGTGAACCCGTCGATCACGCTGGTCGAGAGCGGCCTGTCGGTCCTGTACGGCGTCGTCGTCGGGCTGCTGATCGGCTTCGCCGTGATCCGCCTCGACCTCGCGATCACCGGTCCCCGCGGTCGCCGCGGTCGCCGGGCCGAGGAGGCGGGGGCGCTCCGGCCCGAACCGGCTCGCACCCGTCCGCTCCTCTAGGGCGAGTGACGAGTACCTGTCGGTAACGGCTAGGTTCGCAGCATGGCTCGTGAACAGGTCACCGAGATCGTCGCCGAGATGGTCGCCAACGTGATGAGCGTGAGCGTGGCTGTCGGCGACCCGGTCGCGCCGGGTGACACCGTGGTGCTCCTGGAGTCGATGAAGATGGAGATCCCGGTCCTGGTCGAGGCCCCGGGCACGGTGCGGGCGATCAAGGTCGCGCCCGGTGACGTCGTCCAGGAGGGCGACGTGCTCGTCGAGATCCTGCACTGACGACTCCGCGCGGCCCTTTAGACTCGTGCCTGCACCGGACCCGCGGGTCCGGGCACGGAGGGGTGCCGGAGCGGCCGATCGGAACCGCCTTGAAAGCGGTCGTAGGGAGACCTACCGCGGGTTCGAATCCCGCCCCCTCTGCCAGGTCTACTCGGAGCCGCCGAGCTCCAGCTCGACCTCGTCGTACGCCAGGTCGTGGAGCCGCTGCCCGTGCCGGGCGATATCGACCGCCAGCCGGTGCAGCTCGCCTCGGACCTGCTCGACCCGGGGGCTCTCGAGCACCTGGGGTCCGAGGGCGCTCAGCCGGCTGAGCAGGGCGGTCCGCTCGCGGAGCATCGTGCCCTCGCGCGCGGCCAGCGAGCCCTCGCCGGGGGTGGCCGCCTCGGCGACGAGCACGTCGCGGACGGCGGCCATCCGCTGGCGGACGGCCCAGCGCCAGCTGCCGAGTGCGGCCGTGGGCTGGCGCGGGGCGTCGAGGGCCTGCTGGAGGCCGTGCAGGGCGGTGGTCATCCCGGAGCTGGTGACGGTCATCGAAGCCTCCCGGCGGCACGGAGGAGGGTGAACTCCGAGTGTCACCCCGCCGGGGTCTCCCGACAACCCGGTGACCGCCCCCAATGCGGTGTCTTGTTCAATCAAGCCATGCCTGGCGACCACTCCGACGACCCGGTGTCCGACTATCGGCTCGCGCCGACCTACGGCGCCCGGCTCGTCGGCGGCCTGCTCGTCGGCCTGGCCGTGCTGCTCTTCGCGGCGACCGCGCTGGTCG
Organism: Nocardioides sp. PD653-B2; assembly: GCF_002117935.1. GTDB lineage: Bacteria > Actinomycetota > Actinomycetes > Propionibacteriales > Nocardioidaceae > Nocardioides. Next base: position 63,330 of record NZ_BDJE01000037.1, read on the forward strand.
CCGTGGGACTCCCCGCCGACCTGGTGCTGGTGCTGGCGGTGCTCGGCGTCGCCGGGGTGCTCGCCGCCGGCTACCTGCTGACCCGGCGGGTGGCCGTCGTGCACCTGGGGCCGGAGGGCTACCGGGTCCGCCTGGTCCGCGGCGTCGGGGTCGCGGCCGCCGGGTGGACCGAGGTCGCCGAGGCGGTGACCACCTCGCCGGGCGGTCAGCCGGTCGTCGTGCTCAAGCTCGTCGACGGGCGGACGACGACCATCCCGGTCACCGCGCTGGCCGCGGACCGCGAGGAGTTCGTCCGTGACCTGCGGGCCCACCTGCAGCGCGGCCAGGGCCTGCGCCCGCTCTGATTCCCGCCCGGACCGGGCGGGGCTGCCCTGGTTGGCAGTCTCGCGAGGTCGCCTTGTAGCCTGTGCTCGCTGTCGGGGAGGCGTCGCCTAGCCCGGTTTATGGCGCCCGCCTGCTAAGCGGGTTGAGGGTAATCCCCTCTCGCGGGTTCAAATCCCGCCGCCTCCGCCAGTGAGCCCCCTCTGCGAACACTCGCGAGGGGGCTTCGGCATGTCCGCTTGCAAACACCTGCACTGCAGGAATGTGCAATGCACATTTGTGAGGCAGTCATTCGCTCGATGGATCGGCTCCTCCGCGCCCACACTTGTGCCACCGGGTCGTCCGTGGGGCCCGATGACGCAGAAGGTGGAGAGGGACTATGAACATTGCACGCAAGGTCGCCGTTGCGCTCGTCGCAGCGACCATGAGCATCGGCCTGCTGGGGATCTCGGCCCCGGCACACGCAGACACCAGCTGGGGGCGCAGCACCCGCTGATCTCGCACCACAACGTGGTCGAGCCGGGGACCCAACTCACCCCCCACTTGTTCGGTCCCAGTGCCACCCCCCCGGCCCGGCTCGACCTACCACGACGAAGGGCAGCGACCATGTCGCTGCCCTTTCGTCGTGTCTGCGGGGGTCCGCTCAGCCGTCCGGCGTGTCGACGGCGTCATCCCCGTCGTCGTCGTGACCGGTGAGGCCCTGACGGCCGATCGTGTAGCCGAGCTGGAAGCGGGTCTCCGCCTCGAACTCCTCCTTGAGGTCGGCGACGTAGCCCGCGTAGGTGCGCGGGCTGACCCCGAGCCGCTTCGCGGACACCGGGTCGGAGTGGCCCTCGATGAGCATCCGCAGGGTCATCGACCGCTGCTCGGTCGCGATGTCCTTCATCACCGGCGCCTCGCGGCTGGTGAAGGGGCGCCCGCGCGCCCAGGACCGCTCGAAGACGTCGACCAGGTAGGCGACGACCGACGGCTCGTGCACGACGAGCGCGATGTTGTGGGTCTCCTTGCTCGGGATGATCGCCACCCGGCGGTCGAAGACGATCATCCGGTTGAAGAACTCGTCGAGGGTGCGCACCTCGCCCCCGCGCTCGGTGACGGCCGCGACGTACTTGCGGGTCACGTTGTTGCGCCGGGCGCTGTGCTGGTAGAGCGTGCGGATCCGGGCCCCCCGCTCGAGGAGCGCGGTGTCGCGCAGGACGCTGGTGGGCATCAGCCGCAGGTCGCGGATCGCCTGTGGCTGCGCGGTGAGCACCTCCTCCTCGCAGTCGGAGACGAGCCCGGCGATGTAGGGGTCGATCGCGTCGCGCGGCAGGTAGGTGAACGGGCCGGTGGCGACCGTGTGCGGAGCACGCCGCCAGGCGTGGTTGAGGGCGCCGAACGCGTGCGCCCACTGCGAGGACTCGTCGAGGAGCCGGGCCGCCTCGCTGCTCAGCGGCGTGACGACGCGTGACTGGACGGTGCTGGGATCCTCCGCCTCCCACCGCGACGCGTCGGCGGTCAGGTGCACGAGGCCCATCTGGAGCAGCAGGGCGAGCGCGGCCTGGAGCTTGCCGCCCTCCTGGATCCGTGCGTCGGTGGCGGAGAGGCCGCCGGTGATCACGATCTGCTCGTAGAGCTCGCGTCCCTCGGACTCGAAGAGTGCACGATCATCGGCCCCGTAGGTCTCCACGCAGCCATCCCCTTCCTGCCCGAGCCCCCATGCGCGCCGAAGCTGATGGGCTGATGATTCCACAGCGCGCCAACAGAGAAGGCCCCGTCCGGGTCCGGACGGGGCCTTCTCTGGTGGGTCGGTGACGGTGGCGGCCTCAGCCCTCGTCGTTCTCCAGCGCTGCGGCGACGCGACGGTGGGCCACCCAGATCTCCTCGGGGAGACGGTCGAACTGCTTGAGGTGCTCCTCGCGGAAGCCCATCTCCTGCTTCCAGCGGTCCACGTCGATCGTGAGGATCTTGGCGAGGTCCTCCGGCTTGGTGCTCATCCCGGTGAGGACCAGCTCGTCCTCGGTCGGGATGATGCCGACCGGGGTCTCGCGGCCCTTCACCTCGCCGTTCTTGAGCTGCAGGAGCCAGAGCAGCGGGCGCAGGTTGTCGCGGTAGCCGTGCCACAGGAAGTGGCCGTCCTCGGGATCGCGCTGGAACCAGTTCACGTGCGCGAAGATCGGCTGCTCCTTCGCGGCGCCGATGATCTTCAGGTAGTGAGCCGCGTAGTCGCCTTCGCCGTAGGCCATGAAGGGCCGGTTCGACATCGGGTCGTAGCGCAGCTGGCCCTCGACACCCTCGGCCGCAGCCGTGGCCTCGGCGCCCAGTGTGAGACCGTCGTACACGCCCTCGGCGAGGTCGGTGATCGCGCGGATCAGCGGCTCGCGGTCACGGGTGCGGCCGCCGAAGATGATCGCGTCGATCGGCACGCCCTTGGCGGCGTTGTAGTCGGGCGCGATGTTGGGGACGTTGTCGAGCGTCGTGGTGAAGCGGCTGTTCGGGTGCGCCCACGGCAGGTCGTCGCCCTCCTCGCGGTCGGCGATCGGGGCGCCTCGCCAGTCGAGCCAGCCGTCGGTGTCGGCCGGCGGCTCCTTCGTCTTGCCCTCCCACCAGACCTCCTGGGTCTTCGGGTTGTAGGCGATGTTCGTGAAGATGGTGCCGGTGCCGTGGGCGACCGACTGCAGCGCGGTCGGGTTGGTGACCTCGTTGGTGTCCTTGGCGACGCCGAAGACGCCGTACTCCGGGTTCATCCCGTAGAGCTTGCCGTCCTCCTCGTCGACCCACAGCCACGCGATGTCGTCGCCGTAGAAGGAGACGTGGTAGCGGTCGCCGAGGGCGTCGGGGGCCAGCATCATCGCGAGGTTGGTCTTGCCCGAGGCGCTCGGGAAGCCGCCGCAGATGTGGTACGTCTTGCCGGTCTCCTTGTCGTGGATCCCGATGAGCATGTACTGCTCGGCGAGGAACTTCTCCGACGCCCAGCCGTCGTACGCCGCCTGGCGCAGGCCGTGGGCGATCTTGCCCAGCAGCGCGTTGCCGCCGTACGACGAGCCGAAGTGGAGGATCGTGCGCTCGTCAGCGACGGTCACGAAGTAGCGCTGGTCCTCGTCGGTGCCCTGGCCGAGGTTCTCCAGGTCGCCGGTCACGTGGACCGCTCGCACGAAGCTGTTCTGGTCCTCGAGGTCGTTGACGAACTCGACGCCCACGCGCGACATCCGGATCATGTGCAGCACGACGGTGCGCGCGTCGGTCAGCTCGACACCCGCGGCCCACGGCTCGAGCGCGTTGCCCGGAGGGGACATCAGGTAGGGGATGACGTACATCGTCTTGCCGACCGAGGCGCCGCGCATGCGGTCCTCCAGGAGCGGCTTCATCTCCGAGGCCGGGCGCCAGTTGTTGTAGACGCCCTTGTCGTCGGGGTTGCTCGTGGCCACGATCGTGCGCTCCTCGGAGCGCGCGGTGTCCTTGTGGTAGCTGCGGGAGTAGTAGCACCCCTCGCCGGCCGGCTCGAGCTCGCCGGCCTCCAGGGCCTCCTCGATCAGCCGCGCGTCGTCAGCGGCCGAGACCACCTCGATGCGGTCGGCGCCGGTGAGGTCCGCGTAGTAGCGGATGTACTCCCGGACCTTCTGGTTGGTGAGCCCTGCGGCATCCAGTGCCTCGTCAACGTCTGCCATCTGGCTGTTCCCTCTCGCGCATTCGCGGTCTTCTCCGGGCCGGGCCCGGCGTCGCCGGCCATCGAGCGTATCGACGGTGTGTCGTGGAGTAGCTGTGGATCGCACGGCGTCGTTGTCGGCGACTTTTGTAGCCCCGGAGGTGGCGCTGGAACATGCGCCCGGCCTCGGGTTGGGGGCGACAGTACCCCCCTAGTTTGGGCACGACACATTGGATCGTTCAACGCTCTATGGGCCGCGTCACACCCCGCCAATTAGCTCCGGAATCGGCTCTGCTTAGGGCTTTTCGAGGTCAAAGAATCGCGCCGCGGGGGGCGTGACTTCGTCGGGTCGTCGGGCGATCAGCACGGCGTCGTCGACGGTCGCCAGGACCCGGTGCTCCGGGGTCGACGGGTGCACTGATTTCGTCCACCCCGCGAGGGTCGGCTATCCTCGACCAGTCGTTCACGCGAGTGTGCGAAGGGCGCCTGTAGCTCAACGGATAGAGCATCTGACTACGGATCAGAAGGTTTGGGGTTCGAATCCCTACAGGCGCGCAGTGTGATCTCTCAGGAGATCCCGGACAGGCCGGACCCAGAACTCGGGTCCGGCCTTCTGCTTTGTCCGGGTCTGGGTCCTGGTGGTCGACCGACCGGCGCGCTCGCGTCGGCCGTCCCGGTCTTCAGGAGCGGGTGCTCCGGACCCGCCGCCGCAGCTGGAAGATCCGCAGGGAGCCGGCGACCGCGGTCAGCACGATGCCGCCGACCGCGGCGACCATGAGGGTGACCGCGAGTGGCGCCTCGCCGTCCCAGCCGAGGAACGACACATGCACGTCCTGGGTGTTCTGCGCGATGAAGATGACGAGCAGGATGAGCACCACAGCCAGGGCGACGACGCCGATCCAGGCGCCGCTCGTGCGCGAGGGGCGCAGCGGGTCCGCGGGCGGCGGGGTGGTCTCGGTGTCGGGCGCCGGGTCGAGCGAGGGGTCGGGCGTGGGATCGGTCATGCCTGACCGTACCCGCTGGCGGCGGACCCTAGCCGTCCGTGCGGTGGCGGCTCTCCACCGGATCACGCCTAGGCTGGACCCATGAAGACCCGGCTGACGTGCCCGTGCGGCACGACCATCACGGCTGCCGACGAGGACGAGCTCGTCGAGCTGACCCAGCAGCACCTGGCCGCGGAGCACCCCGGCATGTCGTACGGACGCGACGAGATCCTCTTCATCGCGACCTGACCCTCGCGTCAGGCAGGTGGGGGCGGTGCTCCCGTGGGTCAGGTCGCCGGCGCCACCGAGGGCTCGTGCGTCACCTGGTCCCAGCTGAAGACGTACGTCGCGCCGCCCTCCGGCACGTCGAGGACCAGGTTGCTCCCGCCGCTGGCCCCGCCGGCGCCGTAGTTGGTGTCCCACGCGTCGTCGATCGCGACCTTCCACTCGTAGGAGCCGGGCGGCAGCGTGAAGGTGCCGTGCCACTGGCCGTCGGTGTCGTCGAAGGCGAGGTGGGTGGCGGCGCACGCCGGGTCCCAGTCGGCCGGGCAGCCGAGCTCGGACTGGAGGCTGCCGGCCACGGTCACCGAGTCGACGGCGGGTGTCGGCTTCGCCGTCGTCACCCGCACCGGGGCGCTGGTCACGGTCGGCAGGCCCTGCTCCGCCAGGATCGCTCGGTAGCGCACCGACGTCCCGAGCGGCAGGTCCTCGACGTCGTCGGTCGCGACGTACACGGGCGACGAGCTGTCGGTGCCGAGGTCCGTCCACGGCCCGCCCTCCACGCTGCGCTGGAACGTCACCGACTGGGTCGGCAGCTCCGGGTCGACCGTCGCGCTGACGGTGACCGGGTCGATGTTCGCGACCGTCCCGCCGTCCGCGGGCGCCACGACCGTGAGCCGGCGGGCCGGCACCCGGACCTTCTCGATCTCGCTGCCGCGGGTGTGTCCGGCGTTGTCGAGGACGGCCGCGCGGTAGCTGACCCGGTCGCCCGGCAGCAGCTGGGCGGCGGTGTCGTGGAAGACCTGGTACGGCGCGGAGTCGTCGACGCCGATGGTCCGCCAGCGGCCGGAGTCCCCGATCCGGCGCTGGAAGGTGACCTCGTAGAACGACGAGCCGTGGACGGTCGCGCGCACGTGCATCCGGCCGTTCGACGCCGCGGCCGGCGTCGGCTTCGCGAGGGTGATCCTCGGCGCCCGGGCCGACCTGGGGATCCGCCCGACGGACGTGTAGACGACCGTCGAGAGGGCGGGCACGGTGACCGTGACGCGGCCCTGCCGGTCGAGCGGGGCCGTCGGGTCGCCGGAGCCGTAGACGCGGCGCATCTTCGTCCCGTCGAGGTAGGTCGGCACCTTCGTGGTCACCGCCTGCTCGCTGTTGTTGAGAGCGACGACGAACTCCGTGCGGTGCTGCCGGTCGATCCGGGAGAACGCGAAGACGCCGGGCCCGGCTGACGCCGTACGGACCTGCATGGCGCCGTTGCGCAGGGCCGGGTACTGCGCGGTGACGTCCGCGAGATCGGCGATGGTCTTGTACATGGGGCTGTCGGTGACGAAGTTGTCGTCCGCGCCGGTGCGGTCGGAGCCGATCTGCTCGTCGTCCATGTACTCCGGCACCTGGCTGGCGAACATGGTCTGCCGGGCGAGCTGGTCGCCGCCCGTGCCGGTGAAGCCCTGCTCGTCGCCGTAGTAGACGACCGGGTTGCCGCGGGAGAAGTACATGAGCTGGTGCGCGAGCCGGTCCCGGGCGAGCAGCTCGGCGGCGTCGGCGTCGGGGTTGTCGGTCTCGAGGAAGTAGCCGAACCGCCCCATGTCGTGGTTGCCCAGGAACGTCGGCAGCTCGTAGGCGTTCGAGTCGTGGTCGGTGTACCAGTCGTCGTTGCGGAAGAACCGCGCCAACCGCTGGTTGCCCAGCCCCCGGGACGCGAAGCCGCGGGCGGCGTCCTGGAAGGGGAAGTCGAGGATCGCCTGCATGTGGTCGGTGGTCGTGTAGTGCGAGGTGAACGCCTTGGCCGCCGCGTCGCTGCCGTCGAGGGCGACCTCGCCGAACATGAAGAAGTCGTCGTTGCCGTCGCTGGCCGCGATCTGCTGCATGGTCGGGCCGAACTGCCGCCAGAACGCGTCGTCGACATGCTTCATGGTGTCGATCCGGAAGCCGTCGATGTCGAAGTCCTCGACCCAGGTCCGGTAGATGTCGATCATGCCGTCGACGACCTCGGGCTTCTCGGTGAAGAGGTCGTCGAGGCCGAAGAAGTCGCCGTACTGGCTGTCCTCGCCGGTGAAGGTCGTGTTGCCGCGGTTGTGGTAGTTCCGCACGTCGTTGAGCCACGCGGGGACCTTGAGGTCCTCCTCGTCCGGGTCGAGCACGGGGACGTAGGGGAACGAGGTCGCTGCGTCGAGCGCGGGGAACTGGGCTGGGAACTCCGAGCCGCCGGCGTAGTCGCGGTCGTCGAAGGCGTCGCCGTCCGCGTCGGTGTAGGGCCGGGCGTCCTTGGAGACGTACGCCGTCCGGTCGCCCTGCTGGTAGCCGATCACGTCAGCCGTGTGGTTGGTGATGATGTCGAAGAAGACCTTCATCCCCTTGGCGTGCGCCGCGTCGACGAGGTCGGCGAGGTCCGCGTTGGTGCCGAGGTGCGGGTCGACCTGGGTGAAGTCGGTGATCCAGTAGCCGTGGTAGCCCGCCGACGGTCCGTCCTCCAGCTGGACCGCCTTGTTCTTGAAGATCGGCGTCAGCCAGATCGCGTCGGTGCCGAGCCCCTGGATGTAGTCGAGCTTCGAGGTGAGGCCCTTCAGGTCGCCGCCGTTGTAGTAGCCCTTGCCGGTCGGGTCGAAGCCCGTCACGTTCTTGTCACCGGCCAGGCCGCCCTCGTCGTTGGCGGGGTCGCCGTTGGCGAACCGGTCGCTCATGACGAAGTAGAAGTCCTGGTCGGTCAGCGCGGGCCGCAGCGCGTGCCGGGCGTAGCCGCCACCGGACGACGACGGGCCGGCGACCGCCGCCGGCGCCGCCAGGACCGTGAGACCGACCGCCAGCGCGGCTACCAGCGGTGCGGTGTGTCGAATGCGCATGACGCCCCTCCCGAGAACGTGATCTGGATCACGATGAAGGCCAACCTAGAGCGACGCGTCGTCGCGGGGCAAGGCTCCTCTGGTCGGTTGATCTCGGGAGGTCACTAGCGTGTCGTGGCAACGAGGAGGTGGAGCGTGCTCGCCGAAGACGCCCTGGTCCCGCGTGGGCTGCAGCACCCGCGGTTCGTCGCCGTCCCACTGACCGCTGATGTCGCGGCGCTCGACTACGCGGCGTACATGGCGAGCCCCGACGTCATCCGGGTCCACAGCGACGGAAGGTGGGTCGTCGACGGCTTCACGCTGGTCGAGGACCTCGAGCAGGTGGAGCAGCACTGGCGGGACCATCAGGCACACCGGGCGTTCGCCTTCACCTTCCTCACGCCGTCCCGCAACGAGGGTCTGGGCTGCCTGTACCTGAACCCGTTGCGTGACTACCTCGGGCGCGCGGGCGCCGACCCGGAGCTCCTGGAAGTGCTCCCGGCCGCGTCGGCGATGGTGACCTTCTGGGTGCGCCAGGATCAGCAGGACACCGGACTGGCGGAAGACGTCGTCCGCTCCGTTGACGGGTGGTTGCGCCGGGACTGGCCACTCGACACGTATCTATTTCGTGTCCTCCCTGACGAGCGGTCCTCCTGCGCCGCGCTCGAGGCACACGGTCTGCGGCAGGCCGATCTGGCGTTGCCCGCAGAGACGAGGCCGTACCTGTGGTTCGGTCCGGCGACAGGGGCGAGTGTCCTCAAGCAGCGGCCAGGAGGATCTGGGTGAAGTGGTACTCGGCTCGGCTGTGGGCGCGTCGTGGGCTGGGGGTGGGTAGGGGTGGTGCGGTGGTCCGGATGGTGTGTCCGGTCGGGGTGGTGGTCTCCATGGTGTGGGGGTGGCCGGGTGGTCCGGTGATGGGTCGGGTGCGCCAGCCGGGTGCTTGTTTGGCGTAGTTGCAGTGTTCGCAGAGCCCTTGGCCGTTGAGTGCGGTGGTGGGTCCGCCGGCGGCGTGGGGGACGGCGTGGTCGTGGTGGCGGATGGGGGCGTCGCAGTAGGGGGTGCGGCAGGTGCGGTCGCGCAGGTCGATGAGGTCGCGGAGGCCTTTCGGGAAGGTCCGGGCGACCGAGTCGAGGGCGACGAGGGCGCCGGCGGCGGGGGTCGCGTAGAGGCGGCGGAGCGCGGCGGTGGACTGGTCGATGGCGGCCTGGGTGAGGTCGCGGGTGTGGTCGGGTGGGAGGGGCCCGTAGCCGTGGAGCCAGGCGGGCTCCGATCCGTTGTTGAGGAGGGTCTGGTCGGAGACGACGAGGTTGATGGTGATCGGGACGGTGTCGGCGCGGGGTTGACCGGTGATGCGTTCGACGAGGGTGTCGGCCATGATCTGGGCGCGGGTTCTCGGGTCGCCGTGGGCGCGTTGGGTGTCGGCGATGGCGGTGAGGGTGGCCCAGACGGCGACGCCCTGGGTGGCGGGCAGCAGGGTGGTGAGCTGGGCCATGGTGTCGGGGGCGGGGCGCAGGGTGACGCGGCGTTCGGTCTCTGCCTTGGACCGCCGGTTGACCACGGCGGCGGGGTCGAGGGCGTAGGCGAGCTTCTGGGTCTCGGCGACCAGGCGCCGGTCGCCCCAGCTCTCGTACCGGTGGGTGCCGTCGGGCAGGGGTGCGCACAGCTGCTGGTCGACGGCTGCGCGGTCCTGGGGGCTCAGGCAGGTGGTTTCGCGGGCGATGAGGGTGGCCCGCCACTCGGACAGTCCGGCGGCCATGGCGGCCCGGGTGTGCGGCAGCTCCGCGGCCAGGGCATGGGCCAGGGCGAGGAGCCGGGCGCCGCGGGCGGGGGACTCGCGCCGCGCCAGGGCGATCTGGGCGGCGACGCCGCGGCCCTGGTCGCGGGTGGGCAGGCGCAGGTCGCGGTGCTGGGCGCGCACGGAGTGGTCGAGGTCGACGGCGAGCTGTGCCTGGACCGCGGAGGCGTGGGCCTTGAGGTCCTCGAGGTGGCGGATGGTGGTGATGCGTTCGGCGTCCGACAGCCCGGGATCGGCCAGGGTGGCGATCTGGGTGTGGAGGTCGGGTGCGGCCATGCCGCAGTCTATCGAACACACGTTCGAATAGCAAGGTTCGGTGAGAAGTTCGACGAAAGGCGGACTCAACCGGTTGTTG
>NZ_BDJE01000038.1 GCF_002117935.1 Nocardioides sp. PD653-B2
TGATCTGGTCCTCGAGCAGGCGCAGGTCATCGTGGCCGCGGTCGAGCAGCTGCCCGCCGACCTCGACGCCGGGTCGGTCGAGCAGGCGGAGCGTCACCTGGTCGCCGAAGCCGCCCACCACGACGCGAGGACGCTGCGGATCCTGGGGCGGCGGCTGTTCGAGGTCATCGCCCCCGAGGAGGCCGACGAACGCGAAGCGAAACTGCTGGAACGCGAAGAACGCGCGGCCCAGGAGTCGCTCCGGTTCACGATGGCCGAGGACGGCCACGGACGGGTGCACGGCCGGTTCACCCTCGACGCCCTCACCGGCGCCATGCTCAAGAAAGCACTCCTCGCGATCGCCGCACCCAAACACCAAGCCACCCAGGGCCCCCTCGGCGAACGACGACCGGGACCCGAACGCATGGGCCGGGCGTTCGCCGAGCTCATCCAGCGCTACCCCGTCGACCAGCTCCCCAACTCCGGTGGGCTCAACGCCACCGTCGTGGTGACCATGACCCTCGAGACCCTGGAAGGCCGCCTGCAGGCCGCCCACCTGGACACCGGCGAGCGCATCTCCCCCGGGCTCGCCCGCCGCCTCGCCTGCGAAGCCGGCATCATCCCCGCCGTCCTCGGCGGACCCTCCGAGGTGTTGGACGTCGGCCGCAAAACCCGCTTCCACACCACCCCCATGCGCATCGCCATGGCCCTCCGAGACCAGGGCTGCACCACCACCGGCTGCGACTGGCCACCCGGCCTCTGCCACGCCCACCACGACCACCCCTGGTCGAAGGGCGGCCACACCTGCGCCAAGGACGGCCGGCTGCTGTGCCCCAAGCACCACACCCGCGCCCACGACCCGTCGTTCACCGCCACCCAGCACCCCGACGGGAAGATCAGCTTCACCCGACGCCAATAGCCCCACCTCGACGTGCGTGTCGATGGGCTCGATCGGGCGCGACCCAGGTCGATCCAGGCGCTGTCGACGACGCATACGTCGTCGCCGCTAGGGTTCCGCTCGTGACGAAGACGTTCCTGCTCGGTGTCGGCTGCCAGAAGGGCGGGACCACGTGGTTGTACGACTACCTGACCACGTCGCCTGAGTTCACGCACGGGTACCGCAAGGAGTACCACGTGTTCGACGCGCTCGACCTGCCGTCGGAGAAGCATGCGCGGGACCGGATGGTCGCGCGGGCCCACGAGCGCCTCGCCCACCCCGAGCCGGGCGACCGGCGGGCCGCGACCGCCGCTCACCGGCTCAGCATGCTGCTCGACCCGCAGTTCTACTTCGACTACTTCACGGGCCTGCTCCATCGACGCCCGACCACCCGTCTGGTCGCCGACGTGACCCCGTCGTACGGGATGCTCGGGGCCGAGAGGTTCGCCAGCATCCGCACCGGCTTCGCGCGGCGTGAGGTCACGACGCTGCCGGTCTTCCTGATGCGCGACCCCGTCGAGCGGATCTGGTCGCAGGTCCGGATGCACGCGCGCATCTACAAGAACCACGCTGCCGGGAAGACCGATTCCGCGGCGTTCGTGCTCCAACAGCTGGACCGCCCGGCCTACGCCCGCCGGACGGCGTACGACGAGACGATCCGGACCCTCGACAGCGTCTTCGGGCCCGACGAGATCTACTACGGCTTCTACGAGCAGCTCTTCACCGAGACCGAGGTCCGACGCCTGTGCGACATGGCCGGGATCGACTTCGTCACGCCAGGCTTCGAGCAGCGCGTGCACTTCTCGCCGAAGACGTCCGACCTGCCCGAGGAGACCGTGCAGGCCGTCGCGGAGCACTACCGCGACGTCTACGTCGCCGTGGCCGAGCGGTTCCCCGACGTCCCGATCGCGGAGCTGTGGCCCAGCAGCCGGTTCGTGCTCTGACCTCGCTGGTGGACCTCAGGCGTCGAGCGCCTCGACGTCGACCTCGTAGGCGCCCTGCACGATGAACTCCTTGCGCGGGGCCACGTCGGAGCCCATCAGCAGCTCGAAGACGTGGGCGGCCGCGTCGGCGTCGTCGATCGTGAGCCGCCGCAGCGTCCGGTGGCGCGGGTCCATGGTGGTCTCGGCCAGCTGGTCGGCATCCATCTCACCGAGACCCTTGTAACGCTGGACCGGGTCCTTCCACTTCACGTTCTTCTTCTTGAGCTCGGCCAGCGTGCGCTGCAGCTCGTCGTCGGAGTACGTGTAGACGTACTTGTCCATGCCCTTCTTGGGGTTGGAGATCTCGATGCGGTGGAGCGGTGGGACGGCGGTGTAGACCCGTCGCTCCGAGATCAGCTCGGGCATGTACTTGTAGAAGAGCGTGGCGAGCAGGCAGCGGATGTGTGCCCCGTCGGAGTCGGCGTCGGCCATGAAGATGATCCGGCCGTAGCGGCGGGCCTCGAGGTCGAAGGTCCGGCCCGACCCGGCGCCGACGACCTGGATGATCGAGGCGCACTCGGTGTTCTTGAGCATGTCGCCGACCGAGGCCTTCTGGACGTTCAGGATCTTGCCGCGGATCGGCAGCAGCGCCTGGAACTCCGAGTTGCGGGCCAGCTTGGCGGTGCCGAGTGCCGAGTCTCCCTCGACGATGAACAGCTCGGTCCGGTCGTTGTCGTTGGCGCGGCAGTCGGCGAGCTTGGAGGGCAGCGCCGAGGACTCGAGCGCGTTCTTGCGGCGCTGGGTCTCCTTGTGCTGACGGGCGGCGAGCCGGGTCTTGGCAGCCGCGGCGACCTTCTCCATCACGAGCTTGGCCTGGGCCTTCTCGACCCGCTTGGTGGAGGTGAGGAGAGCCTTCAGCTCCCGTGACACGACCTTGCGTACGACGCTGCGCGCGGCCGGCGTACCGAGGATCTCCTTGGTCTGCCCCTCGAACTGGGGCTCGGCGAGGCGCACCGTCACCACCGCCGTCATGCCTTCGAGGACGTCGTCCTTGATCACGTCGTCGTCGTTGACCCTGAGCACCTTCGCGGACTTCATCACGTCGTTGAACGTGCGGGTCACCGCCTGCTCGAAGCCGCTCACGTGGGTGCCGCCCTTGGGCGTCGCGATGACGTTGACGAACGACCGGACCGAGGTGTCGTAGCCGGTCCCCCAGCGCACCGCCACGTCGACGTGCAGCTCGCGCTCGACCTCCTGGGGCGTCATCTGCCCCTTCTCGTCGAGCAGAGGGACGGTCTCGGTGAAGGTGTCGATGCCCTGCAGACGCATGATGTCGGTGACCGGCTCGTCGGGCGCGAGGAAGTCGACGAACTCGGCGATGCCGCCGTCGTGGCGGAACTTCTCCTCGACGAGCTCGGGGCCGCGCCGGTCTCGGATCACCAGCTCGAGGCCGGGGACGATGAACGAGGTCTGCCGGGCGCGGCCGATCAGGCCGTCGTAGAGGAACTGCGCGTCCTTGGTGAAGATCTGCCGGTCGGGCCAGAACTGGACCCGGGTGCCGGACGTGCCCTTGGCCACCCTCTTGCCCTTGCGGGTCAGGCCCGACTTCGGCTCGAAGGGGGCGTCGGGGCCGTCGCCGTCGAACACCCCGGGGGTGCCGCGGTGGAAGGAGATGCCCTGCTGGGCCGGCGACCGGTCGACGTCGATGTCCATCCGGGTCGCGAGGGCGTTCACGACCGACAGGCCGACGCCGTGCAGGCCGCCCGTGGCGACGTAGGAGCCGCCGCCGAACTTGCCGCCGGCGTGCAGCTTGGTGGCCACCACCTCGACGCCGGGGAGCCCGGTCTTGGGCTCCTTGTCGGTCGGGATGCCGCGACCGTCGTCGTGGACCTCCGCGGAGCCGTCGGGGTGCAGCGTCACCTCGACGTGGGTCGCGTGGCCGCCCAGGGCCTCGTCGACCCCGTTGTCGATGATCTCCCACAGGCAGTGCATCAGGCCGCGGGTGTCGGTCGACCCGATGTACATCCCGGGACGCTTGCGCACCGCCTCCAGTCCCTCGAGGACGAGGAGATGTGCCGCGTTGTACGTGTTGTCGATCGTGGGGCTCCTGAGCAGAAATCCGGTCGGCGGGTGGCTCCGAATCTACCCGCGACACGCCGGAGGGCGATGAAGGCTCGCCTGCCCGGGGCAGGACTAGCGTGGACACCACTTCCCCGAGCAGCACCAGCGCAGCAGCACCCGTTACTCCAGCAACGCCAGCAGCAGCTCCTGTGGTCACGTCACGATGTGGACACGATCGTTTCTCGGGTCGTTCGAACCGCAACGGGGAGGGCCTCGTGAGCGTCACACTCAGCAAAGATCCAGTTCTCTCCCCAGATCGGGCCTCTCGAGGCATGGAAATCCACCGACGAGGGAAGAGACACCATGATTGGATGACGTGTCAGGCACCACGAACGGCGGGGAATCTTGGAGCCCGTCGCTACGTTGTGCATGACACCGAGGCAGAAGAAGAAATGAGGCCGATGTGACCACTGCACTTGCCCCCAACGCCGCTGCGCTGACCGCAGTTGATCGTTGCGACCGTTGCGGCGCCCAGGCCTACCTTCGCGTGGAGCTCCAGTCAGGCGGAGAACTGTTGTTCTGCGCCCACCACGCTCGTGAGCACGGTGAGAAGCTCAAGGAGATCGCCGCCAACGTCGTCGACGAGACCCACAAGCTCTCCGGCACTCCCAGCAACGCTCCCGAAGCCGAGCTCTGAGGACCGCAGCCACCGCAGACTTCCACCACGGCCCCGGACGAGAGTCCGGGGTCGTGGTGCGTCTCCGGCACCGCACGTGACAGGGTTCTCGCCGTGAGCCCGAGCGAAGTCCTCGTCGCCCTCGTGATCGCGGTCGGCCTGGTCGGGATCCTGGTCCCGATCCTGCCCGGCTCCGTGCTGGTCGCCGGCGCCATCCTCGTGTGGGCCTGGACCACCGGCGGCGCGACCTCCTGGACCGTCTTCGCCGTGGCGGCCGCGTTCATCGTCGCCGGCACGGTCGTGAAGTACGTCCTGCCGGGCCGGCGCCTCCAGGTGGCCGGCATCCCCGCCTCGACCCAGTGGTTCGGCGTCCTCCTCGGGGTCGTCGGCTTCTTCGTGGTGCCCGTGGTGGGACTCTTCCTCGGCTTCGTGCTGGGCATCTACCTGGCCGAGCTGCGGCGGGTGGGCTCGGCGCAGGCCTGGCCCTCGACCGTGCACTCCCTCAAGGCGGTCGGCCTCAGCATCGTCATCGAACTGGTCGCGGCGGTGCTCGCCACGCTCGCCTGGGTCGCCGGCGTGGTCGTGACGTGACGGTCGCCCTCGCGCTGCTCGCAGCCGTCTCCTACGGGCTCGCCGACTTCTCCGGAGGCATCTTCTCCCGGCGGGCGAGTGCCTGGTCGGTCGCGCTGATGGCGCAGATCGGCGGCGGGCTCCTCGTCCTCGTCATCGCGCTCCTCGGCGACGGCACGCTCACGGGTTCCGACCTGGCGTGGACGCTGCTCGCCGGCATCGGCAACGGTGTCGGGACCGCGTTCCTCTACCGCGGCCTGTCCTCAGGCCGGATGGGGGTCGTCTCCCCCGTCTCGGGCGTCGGCGCCGTGCTGGTGCCGGTGGCGGTCGGGCTGCTGACCGGCGAGCGGCCCGGCCTGGTCGTCTCGATCGGGGTGCTCGCGGCGCTGCCCGCGATCTGGTTGGTCGCGCGCGAGCCCACGACCGCACCACCACATGCCGGGCCGGTCGGCTCGGGACTGGTCGACGGCGTGCTCGCCGGCCTCGGGTTCGGCACCCTCTTCGCAGCCCTGGCCCAGATCCCGGAGGAGGCCGGACTGCTGCCGCTCGCGCTCAACCAGCTGGTCGCCGGGGTCGCGATCGTGATCGTCGCGGTGGCCGTCGGCCAGCCGTGGCTGCCCCGCGAGCCGGCCGCTCTCGGCGGCATCGTCTGCGGCGTGCTCGGCGCTCTCGCGACCGGGGCCTTCCTCGTCGCCACGCGTCACGGCCTCCTCTCCGTCGCCGCCGTGATCACGTCGCTCTACCCGGCCGTCACGGTCCTGCTGGCCGTGGCGTTCCTCCGTGAGCACATCCACCGCAGCCAGGCGGTCGGCCTGGCCCTCTGCGCCTGTGCCGTCGCTCTCGTGGCAGCGGGCTGATGAAATCCGAGCCTGAGGGGAACAGCAGGGCATGAGCACCCCGGACGCCGTCGTCGTCGGCTCGGGCCCCAACGGGCTCGCGGCCGCGATCACCCTCGCCGAGCGAGGCCTGTCGGTGACCGTGCTCGAGGGGCACGACGAGATCGGCGGCGGCACCCGCACGGCCGAGCTGACCGTGCCGGGGGTGCTCCACGACCTGTGCTCGGCGATCCATCCGTTCGGCGTGGGCTCGCCGTACCTCTCCGCGCTGCCGCTGGCCGACCACGGCCTCGTCTGGCGGTGGCCGGAGGTCGACCTGGCGCACCCGCTCGACGACGGCACGGCGGGGGTGCTGTTGCGCTCGATCGACGAGACCGCCGCCGGCCTGGGCGCGGACGGCGACCGGTGGCGCGGCGTCTTCGGCCCGCTCGCGGCCCACTTCGACACGCTCGCGCCCGACGTGCTCGGCCCGATCCTGCACCTGCCGCGGCACCCGCTGCTGCTCGGCAGGTTCGGCCTGCGCGCGGCGCTGCCGGCCGACGTCCTCGCTCGCCGCTTCACCACCGACGCCGCCCGCGCCCTCTTCGCCGGCTGCGCCGCCCACATCTGCCGCCCCCTCGACCGGCCCACGACCGCTGCGGTCGGCGCCACGCTGATCGCGGCCGGGCACGCCCACGGCTGGCCGGTCGCCGAAGGTGGCTCGCGGGCGATCACCGACGCGATGGCGAGCCTGCTGCGATCGCTCGGCGGCACCATCGAGACCGGCGTGCAGGTCGCGTCGTTCGACCAGCTGCCGCGGGCGCGCACGCTGCTCTTCGACACCACCCCGACCGCGTTCGCGAGGATCGCCGGCGACCGGCTGCCCGCGCGGCAGCGCCGATCGATGCGGCGCTGGAAGTACGGCTACGCGGCGTACAAGCTCGACCTGGCGGTGCGCGACGGCGTCCCCTGGACGGCCGAGGTGTGCCGCCGCGCCGGCACCGTCCACGTCGGCGGCACCTTCGAGGACATCGCCGCCGCGGAGGCCGAGGTCAACCGGGGTGTGATGCCACGACGGCCGTTCGTGCTCGTCGGCCAGCAGTACCTCGCCGACCCCACCCGGTCAGCCGGCGACGTGCACCCGGTGTGGGCCTACGCGCACGTGCCGCACGGGTACGCCGGCGACGCCACCGCCGCCGTGCTCGACCAGATCGAGCGGTTCGCGCCCGGCTTCCGCGAACGCATCGTCGGCACCCACGTCACCGGTCCGGCCGCGTTCGAGGCCTACAACCCGAACTACGTGGGCGGAGACATCGCGGCGGGCTCGACCACGGTGCGCCAGCTGGTCGCCCGGCCCCGACCGACCCTGGACCCTTACGCGACCGCGGTGCCGGGGGCGTACCTCTGCTCGTCGTCGACCCCGCCCGGAGCCGGGGTGCACGGCATGTGCGGCCACCGGGCCGCGCTGCGGGCGCTGCGCGACCTCTAGGGGGCCGGGGGACGGCGCTCAGTCGCTCAGAAGGTCACGGGCAGGCTGAGCGGGCCGCGGACCATCGGCATCGCGCGCATCCGCGCGGCACCCGCCCGGCGCAGCTCCGGCATCCGCTCGGCGAGCATCCGCAGGGCGACGGTCCCCTCGAGCTCGGCGATCGGCCGGCCCACACAGCGGTGGATGCCGCTCGAGAACGCGAGGTGGTCGTAGCCGTCGTCACGGGCGAGGTCGAAGACGGCGGGGTCCCGGAAGACCGCCGGGTCACGGTTGGCGCCGCCGATCAGCACGTTGACCCACTGTCCGCGACGGATGGCCTGTCCGGCGATCTCGGTGTCGTCGAACGAGACACGGCCGGTGCGCTGGACCGGAGGGTCGAAGCGCAGCGACTCCTTGACCGCGGCGCCCGCCAGGGCCGGGTCGGCCACCAGCGCGGACCACTGCTCGGGGTGGTCGAGCAACGCGTTGACGGCGTTGCCGAGCAGGTTGACGGTGGTCTCGAACCCGGCGATCAGCAGCATCCGGCACAGCGGCACCAGCTCGACGGCACGCAGCTCCGCGTCACCGTCACCCTCGGCGGCGAGGAGCACGCTGATCAGGTCGTCACCGGGCTCGGCGCGGCGCCGTTCGATGATGTCCTCGAAGAGCCGGGTCAGGGCGCGGGCCGCCACCATCACGTCGCGGGCGTGGCGCAGCGAGCGGAAGCCGGACGCCGCGCCGCCGAGCGTCTCGCCGTACGTCGCGAGGAGCGCACCCTCGTCCGCCGGGATGCCCAGCAGCCGGTTGATCACCGCGACCGGCAGGGGCTCCGCGAGCGCCGGCATCAGGTCGAACGTCCCGGCGCCGGCGGCGTCGTCGAGGAGCCGACCGACGGTGCTCTCCAGCATCGCGGTGAAGTCGGCCAGCCGACGCGCGCTGAGCGCGGGCGCCACGAGCCGGCGCAGCCGGGTGTGGTCGGGCGGGTTCCGGGTGAGGAAGGACCGGTCGAAGGCCGGCTCCGGTCGCGGCGCGCCCTCCGGCTCGACACCGAAGCGTCGACCCCGCAGCACCTCCTTGCAGATCGCGTGGTCGGCGGAGGCGAGGTGGCCGGACGGCGTCGTCACGAACGGTCCGGCCGCCCGGATCCGGTCGTAGATCGGGTACGGGTCGCCGTCACCGACGGCGCTCAGCCGGGCGAACTCGTTGTGTCGCACGTGCACGTCGATCACGGCGCGAGCGCGACCGCCGTACAGATCTGCAGCGAAACGGGCAGTGCGGCGCAGCTGCACCGCCCGTCCCGTCATCGCCGGTCAGTCGAGGTAGTCGCGCAGGACCTGCGAGCGCGACGGGTGCCGCAGCTTCGACATGGTCTTCGACTCGATCTGGCGGATCCGCTCGCGGGTCACGCCGTAGACCTTGCCGATCTCGTCGAGGGTCTTCGGCTGACCGTCGGTCAGGCCGAAACGCATGCTGACGACGCCGGCCTCGCGCTCGGAGAGCGTGTCGAGGACGGCGTGCAGCTGCTCCTGGAGGAGCGTGAACGACACCGCGTCGGCCGGGACGATCGCCTCGGAGTCCTCGATCAGGTCGCCGAACTCGGAGTCGCCGTCCTCACCGAGCGGGGTGTGCAGCGAGATGGGCTCGCGGCCGTACTTCTGGACCTCGATGACCTTCTCGGGGGTCATGTCGAGCTCCTTGGCGAGCTCCTCCGGGGTGGGCTCGCGGCCCAGGTCCTGGAGCATCTGGCGCTGCACGCGAGCCAGCTTGTTGATGACCTCGACCATGTGCACCGGGATCCGGATGGTGCGGGCCTGGTCGGCCATCGCGCGGGTGATCGCCTGACGGATCCACCAGGTGGCGTACGTCGAGAACTTGTAGCCCTTGGTGTAGTCGAACTTCTCGACCGCGCGGATCAGACCGAGGTTGCCCTCCTGGATCAGGTCCAGGAACAGCATGCCGCGGCCGGTATAGCGCTTGGCGAGCGAGACGACGAGGCGCAGGTTGGCCTCGAGCAGGTGGTTCTTGGCGCGGCGGCCGTCCTCGGCGATCCACTCGAGCTCCTCGTGGATCTTCGGGGAGATCTTGCCGCCCTTGGCGAGCTTCTCCTCGGAGAAGAGGCCGGCCTCGATCCGCTTGGCGAGCTCGACCTCCATCTCCGCGTTGAGGAGGGGCACCTTGCCGATCTGCTTCAGGTAGTCCTTGACCGGGTCGGCGGTCGCGCCGGCGACCATGACCTGCTGCTCGGGCTCGTCGGTGTCGTCGGCGGCGGAGACCACGAAGGTGGCCTGCTTCTCGTCCTCGACGATCGTCGGGTCGGCCTTCACGTCCTTCTCGAACTGCTCGTCGGGCAGATCGGGCAGGACCTTCTTGCCGTCGGGGCCCATCACGGCCGGCGACTGGTCGGACTCGGTGGTCTCGGCGTTGTCCGCGCCGTCGTTCGAGGCCCGGCTCGCGGTCGCCTTGCGGCCCGCGGTCTTGGTCGCCGGGGCGGCCGCCTTCTTCGCCGGAGCCGCAGCAGCGGGTGCTGCGGCCTTCTTCGCGGCGGTCTTGGCCGTCGTCGTCTTGCGCGCCGAGGTGGCGGCGACCGCACGCGCGGGGCTCGCGGTGACGTGCACCGAGATGCCGAGGGAGCTCAGGTGACCGAGCAGCGCCTTGAGGTGGCGCGGCTCGATGGCCGCGTCCTCACTGGCCTGGCGGACCTCCTCCGGAGTGAGGCCGCCCGTGGGGGCGCCTCGCTCGATGAGGGCCACGACGGCCGGGTGCGACAGCACCTCGGCGGGGAGCAACTTGCGCGCGTTCGAGGACACGAACACCTCTCGTCAAACTGGCGGAGAACCTACATAGGGCGCGGCGAGGCCCGGTAACGTCAAGAGCCGCAGGTCTCATTCTGCCACGCGCACCCTGACCTCCGCGCCATCACCCCGAGATCTGGGCGGCCTTCGCCTCGGCCTTCTTCTGCTTCTTGAAGTCGCGCACCTTCTGCAGCGACGCGGCGTCGACCACGTCGGCCACCGAGCGGTACGCGTCCTCGGCGTAGGCACCCACGGCCGACTCCCACCCGTCGGGTCGTACGCCGAGCTGCTTGGCGACCAGCGCCACGAAGATCTGGGCCTTCTGCTTGCCGAAACCGGGCAGCGCCTGCATCCGCTCGAGGAAGTCGCGACCGTCCGTCGCCTCGGTCCAGATCCGCTCGGCGTGGCCGTCGTAGTCGTCGGCGACGATCCGGGCCAACTCCTGCAGCCGGGCCGCCATCGAGCCCGGGAAGCGGTGGATCGCCGGCGGCGTCGAGCAGAGCGCCGTGAACTCCTCCGGGTCGGCGGCGGCGATCGCGGCCGGGTCGAGGGTGCCGAACCGGTCGAGCACCTTCGCAGGTCCGCGGAAGGCGTGCTCCATCGGGAACTGTTGATCGAGCATCATGCCGACCAGCAGCGCGAACGGGTCGTCGGTCAGGACCCGGTCGGCGTCCGCGTCGCCGGTGATGTGGATGGCCACGGCTCAGTCGGCCTTGACCGCCAGCACCGGGCAGTGGGCGTCGAGGAGGACGCGCTGGGCGTTGCTGCCGAGGATCAGCTTGCCGACCGGCGAGCGACGGCGCAGGCCGATCACGATCAGCTCGGCCGCATTGGCCTCGGCGATGCTGATCAGGTCCTCGGCCGGCTCGAAGCCGCGCACGAGCTGCCGGATGTCGTACTGCACGCCGGTGCCGTCGAGGATGCCCTTGACGACGTTCATCTCCCGCTCGGCCTGCGTGGCCGCGTCGGCGTCGAACTCCTGGCCGCCGCGGTGCGAGTTCACGACGACGAGCTTGGCCCCCCGCAGCTTGGCCTCCTCCACCGCCTTGCGTAGCGCGGCCTCACCCTCCGGCTTGGGCACGTAGCCCACGACGACGGTCCCCATCGTGCCTCCCTGGTCGAGGTGTTGACGCGGGTCCGAGTGCCCACGACCGGCACCGTACCGAATCCCGACCCAAAGCGCGCCTGTGGATGACCTGCACGCGCCGGCGATGTTCTGGAGAGGCTGGGTGCAGGAGGTACGACGTGGAAGGCATCCAGGAGCCCGTGTCCCGGTCGATGACGGCCCTGCTGCGCCGCGCCGTGCTCGACCACTACGTCTCCGAGCGCCGCCGGAGCTACCCGGCGCTGCTCCACGTCGGCGTGCCGGGCGGGCCCGAGGAGGTCACCGCGGCCGATCCGGACGACGGTCTCGACCACGCGCTGCGCGCCGACGTCGTGGCGGCGCTGCTGCGGCGCACCCGGCGCCCCGGCTTCGTGCCGATGCTCTGGCTCACCCGGCCCGGCCCGCCGCAGCTGCAGGACGTCGACGTCCAGTGGCTCGCGTCCGCCCGGGCGGCGAGCGCGGAGGCCGGCGTCGGGCTGACGCTGGTCGTCGTCACCCGCCACGCCTGGACGGACCCCCGCAGCGGGGTCAGCCGCGAGTGGAAGCGGCTGCGCCAGCGGTGACCCTCACTCGGACCAGGTGTGCACCGGCTCGTTGCTGTGCATGCCGTCCTTGTAGTCGAGCAGCGTCGCGCGCAAGGCGTCGTACCGGTCGGTGTTGCCGGCCCGGTGCATCCGGTTCACGAACCACTCGGCGCCGTTGGTGCCGAGCAGGCAGCGCTGCTCGATGATGCCGAGGTAGCGGTCGATCTCCCCCGACGAGGCGCCCCACGCCTGCAGCCCCTCGCGGGCCAGCGGCAGCAGGCGGCGCAGCACCAGCTCGGTGGCCCGGACCTGACCGACGCCGGGCCAGTAGATCTGGGCGTCGATGCCCTGGCGGGCGGCGACGTGGAAGTTCTCCTCGGCGGCGCTGAACGACATCTGCGACCAGAGCGGGCGCTCGCTCTCGGCCAGCGCGCGGACCAGCCCGAAGTAGAAGGCCGCGTTGGCCATCGTGTCGGCGACCGTCGGGCCCGCGGCCAGGAGCCGGTTCTCGACGCGCAGGTGCGGCACGCCCGCGGCGATGTCGTAGACCGGGCGGTTCCAGCGGTAGATCGTGCCGTTGTGGAGCCGCAGCTCCGGCAGCTTGGGGGTCCCGCCCGCCTCGAGGACCTCGAGCGGGTCCTCGTCGTCGGTCACGGGCAGCAGGGCCGGGAAGAAGCGGACGTTCTCCTCGAAGAGGTCGAAGACGGTGGTGATCCACCGCTCGCCGAACCACACCCGCGGCCGGACGCCCTGCGCCTTCAGCTCCTCGCTGCGGGTGTCGGTGGCCTGCTCGAAGAGCGGGATCCGGGTCTCGCGCCACAGCTCCTTGCCCAGGAGGTACGGCGAGTTGGCCGCGACCGCGACCTGGACCGCGGCGATCGCCTGGGAGGCGTTCCAGTACGCCGGGAACTGGTCGGGCGAGGTCTGCACGTGGAACTGCGTGCTGGTGCAGGCGGCCTCCGGCACGATCGAGTCGGAGGTGGTGCGCAGCCGTTCGGCGCCGTCGATGGAGATCGTGATGTCCTCGCCGCGGGCGTTGAGGATCTGCTCGCTGAGCAGCTTGTAGCGGGGGTTGGCGCTCAGGCTGCCGAGGCTCATGTGGCCCTCGTCGAGGGTGGGCAGGATCCCGATCATCACCATGTGGGCGCCGACCTTGGCGGACTTCGCCTCCGCGTCGTTGAGGCTGCGCCGCAGGGTGTCCTCGAACGTCGTCAGGCCGCCCTCGTGCAGCTTGGCCGGCGGGACGTTGATCTCGATGTTGAACTGTCCCAGCTCGGTCTGGAAGTCGGGGTCGGCGATCGCCTCGAGCACCTCCGCGTTCTTCAGCGCCGGGTCCCCCGCGTCGTCGACGAGGTTCAGCTCGACCTCGAGGCCCGTCATCGGGTCGTCGGTGTCGAAGCGCGCCTCGCGCAGCATCCGGGCGAACACGTCGAGGTTGCGGCGGACCTTCTCGCGGTGCCGCGTCCGGTCGGCGCGGGAGAACTCCTGTGCGTCTACTTCCTCGCCCATGGCGTGACCCTAGGCCCTCTCCGTGTCGATGTCGTGTGCTTCCCAGGTGCGTTCGGTGCGCTGGATCAGGTCCTGTCCGCACCCTGGGGGCGGGTACCCGCCCCGCGCGCCCGGCACGCCTCAGCCTGGATCGGCGCCCCGATCGTGCCCTCCTCGCCAGTCCC
This sequence comes from Nocardioides sp. PD653-B2, assembly GCF_002117935.1. Lineage (GTDB taxonomy): Bacteria > Actinomycetota > Actinomycetes > Propionibacteriales > Nocardioidaceae > Nocardioides. Next base: position 13,524 of record NZ_BDJE01000038.1, read on the forward strand.
CGCCGGCCTCCCAGCACTCGGGCGGCAGCGCGCCGGCGAGCGCGTGGGCGACGAGCCCGGCCAACGGGTAGTCCTCGTCGGCCTCGACACACCGGTCGAGCGCACACCAGGACAGCGCGCCCTGCCCCGCGAGCCACGAGGCGAAGGCCAGCAGGGCGGCCGGGGCGGCGAGCAGGGGCGCGGGGGTGCGGCGTACGACGTCGGTCCAGAAGCGGACGTGGTCGGGCGAGCGCTCCCGGGTCATCGGCGACCACGCCGCGTCGCGCACCTCCTGCTCGAGCATGCCGCGCAGCAGCCGGGCCACCTCCTCGTCGTCGGGCGCCGTGCCGGCCCGGGTGTGCCGCTCGACCAGGTCGGCCGCCCAGGCGCCCTCGTCGAGCACCGGGGGCGGGTCGCCCGCCAGCGCGGCGAGCGCTGCCACGACCCGCCCGATCCGCAGCGGGTCGCCGGCCAGGGTCGCCCGGAGGTCCTCGCGCGACGCATGGGTGACCCGCCCCTCGACCACCGACTGCGCGACGAACGGGTGCGCCGAGACGTCGTAGGGCACGCCCCACGCAGGGACGCCGGGTCGCCCGAGCGGGGCGTACCACCGCGCACCGTCGGCGCGGAGCACGTCGACCACGTCGACCCCCGCGCGCTCGAACCCGCGGGCCAGCGCCCGGGCCAGCGCCCCGGACAGCCGCGGGTCGTCGGAGTAGAGGACGAAGAGCGCGCGCCGGACCCGATGGAGCCGGGCCGGCTCGAGGAGCGAGGCGACCGCCTCGGGGATCTCGGCGCGCGAGGCGGGGAGGTCGACGCGGGCGTGGAACGGACGGGGCGCGCCGAAGGTCAGCATCGCGACGGACTCGTGGGGGACGAAGCCGAGCACGACCGGGACGAGCGCGAGCACGTCCTCGGGGCAGCGGGCGGTGTAGCGGACGTCGGCGGGTGCGGGTGAGGTGCTCATGCGAGGAACCTCCCCACGGGGACGGACAGTCGGGCCGGTGCCGGGAGGTGCCTGGGGAAAGGCGGGCCGGAGCGCCGTCTGTGGACGGCTGGTGGTCCGGACTGTCCGTCGGACGGGGTAGTTTGCGCCCGTGCGGTCGGATGCGTCGGTGCTCCATCTCGACCTCGACGCGTTCTTCGCCGCGGTCGAGCAGCGCGACAAGCCCTCCCTGCGCGGCAAACCGGTCGTCGTCGGCGGCATCGGCGGGCGGGGTGTCGTCTCGACCGCGTCGTACGAAGCGCGCGTGTACGGCGTGCGGTCGGCCATGTCGACGCGCGAGGCGCGCGCCCGCTGCCCCCACGCCGCCTTCCTGAGCGGTCGGTTCCACGCCTACCACGACACCAGCGCCCGGGTGATGGGCCTGCTCCGCTCGGTCTCGCCCCTGGTCGAGCCGCTGTCGCTCGACGAGGCGTTCGTCGACCTGGCCCGCGCCGACCTGCCCGACCTGAGCGTCCCCACCGTCACGGCGTTCGCCGACGAGCTGCGGGCCCGGGTGACGGAGGTGACCGGCGGGCTGACCGCGTCGGTCGGCGTCGGCACGTCCAAGTTCATCGCCAAGGTCGCCAGCGACCTCGACAAGCCCGACGGGCTGGTCGTCGTCGCGCCGGGCACCGAGGTCGAGCTGCTCCGCCCGATGCACGTCACGGTCATCCCCGGCGTCGGGCCGGCCACGGCCGAGCGGCTGCGCCGGGCCGGCATCCAGACCGTCGCCGACCTGGAGACGGTCACCCAGGACGAGATGGTCCGGCTGCTCGGGAAGGCCAGCGGCGCCTGGCTCTACCACCTCGCCCGGGCCGAGGACGACCGTCCCGTGGTCGCCGAGCGGGAGGCGAAGTCGGTCAGCGTCGAGGGCACCTACGACACCGACCTGACCGACCGCAAGCTGATGGAGGGCCTGCTCACCCGGCAGGCAAGCGACGTCGCCGGCCGGCTCCGCAAGCACGGCCTGTCGGGCCGCACGGTCACGATCAAGGTCCGGCTCCACGACTTCACCACCCTGAACCGGTCGAGCACGCTCTCCTCGCCCACCGACAGCCCCGGCACCATCGCCCGGCTCGCCCGCAGCCTGCTCACCGACCTCGACACCTCCGGCGGCGTCCGGCTGCTCGGCGTCGGGGTGTCCGGCCTGGCCGACTGGGTGCAGGAGGACCTCTTCGGCGAGACCGGGGACGAGGACGAGGAGGAGCTGCTGCCCGAGGCCGACATCCCGCGCCACTCCCGGAGCACCTGGGCGCCCGGCATGGACGTCGTCCACGCCGAGATGGGCCGCGGCTGGGTGTGGGGCGCGGGTCGCGGCGTCGTGACGGTGCGCTTCGAGACCGCCGAGTCGCCGGCCGGCCCGGTGCGCAGCTACCCCGACGACGACCCGGCCCTCAGTGCGTGGCGGACCCCGGATCCGGAGGAGCCGGCCTCCGGCTGAACCGCACCGTCTCGCCGGGACGCAGCTGCGCGCACTGCCACAGGTCGTCGGCGTCCACGACCCCGATGACGGGGTAGCCGCCGGTCGGCGGGTGGTCGGCCAGGAACACCACGGGCCGCCCGCTCGGCGGCACCTGGACGGCGCCCAGCACCATGCCTTCGCTCGCGAGCTCATCGGCGCCGCGGCGCTCCAGCGGCGGGCCGTCGAGCCGCAGCCCGACCCGGTTGGAGTCGGCCTCCACGACGTAGGGCGAGCCGCACAGCACGTCGAGCGCGCCGTCGACGAACCAGTCGGCCCGGGGTCCCGGCGTGACCCGCAGCGGGCCGGGCCGCGGGGTCCGGGGCGTGTCGAGCGGCCGCGGCTCGCCGTACGACGGGCCGACCGGCAAGACGGCGCCCACCTCGACGCGTGGCGGGCCGACCCAGGCGAGGGTGTCGGTCGAGCGGGAGCCCAGCACCGGGTCGACGGCGATCCCGCCGGCGACCGCGAGGTAGGACCGGGCACCGGTCTCCGGCCGGAGCAGCGTGATCGTGGCCCCGGCCGGGACCCACTCGGCGTGGGCGTGCCCGCGCGCCTCCCCCGCCACGAGCAGCGGGCTCGGCGCGCCGGTCACGGCCACCCAGCAGCCCGCGTCGGCCCGCGCCGACAGCCCGCCGAGCAGCACCTCCAGCACGGCCGCCGTGGGGTCGTTGCCGACCAGCCGGTTCGCGAGTGCGGCGGCGGGCGCGTCGAGGGCGCCGGCCCGCGGCACCCCGAGATGGGCGAGCCCGACCCGGCCGCGGTCCTGCACGGTCACCAGCGGCCCGGTCTCGACGACGTGGAGGGTCATGCCACCACGAACGTCACGCGGGTCCCGGGGGGCAGCAGGGCCGGCTGCTCGCGGGTCTGGTCCCACAGCGTAACGTCGGTGCGGCCGAGCAGCCGCCAGCCGCCCGGCGACGCGGTCGGGTAGATGCCGCACCACGCGCCGGCCAGGCCGACCGACCCGGCCGGGATCCTGGCGCGCGGCGACGCGAGGCGTGGTACGGCGAGGTCCGCAGGCAGCCCGGCCAGGTAGGAGAAGCCCGGCGCGAACCCGCAGAACTCCGCGACGTACTCCACCCCGGTGTGGTGCGCGACCACGCCGTCCCGGTCGGTCCCCCACGCCTCGGCCACGAAGTCGAGGTCGGGACCGTCGTACGTCACCGGGACCTCGACCGGCTCGCCGGCGACCGGCGCGGCCGCGGGCGACCAGCCCTCCAACGCGGCGGCGAGGGCGCCCGGGTCGGCCACCCCGTCGAAGAGCACGGTCTCGGCCGCGGGCACCACCTCGACCGCGTCGACGCCGGCGGAGCGCGCCCAGGTCGCGAGCGCGAACGCGGTCGCGGCGTCGCCCACCTCGACCAGGGCGGCGGTCCGGCCGACCGGTCGCAGCCGCACGCTGCGGGGATCCATGGGCCCAGTCTGCCGGGAGGTGGCGTTCACGCCGCTGTCACACGCGCAGCGTTGTCACGACGGGCGATCCGGGTGAGCATGGGAAATGGTGAAGGGCCCCCGGCGGTATGAGCGCCAGGGGCCCTTCGGCTGTCCGGAAAGGTGACGCCCGGACCACCGGACCGGTCCTCCGACCCCGCCGCCCCCGTCACCGGGCCGACGCGGCGAGTTGCCTCGCCGTACGGGTCTTCGTTCCTGTCCGATCCCCTGCCCTCCGCAAGCGGTGGGCTGGTAGGGAGAGTTCTACGTGGGCCAGGTCACACCCCGCAAGGGATTCCCGACAACCCACAGGGTCGTCCACAGGAGCGGCCCGTTCCTCCACAACAGGAGTGCACACTCCACAGGGAGTGGTCCAGACCTGTGGATCAGCTGGTGGAGTCGATGGACACGGTGCCGTCCAGGTCCTTGATCAGGAGCGAGATGTCCTGGACGTGGTCTCCGTTGGTGAGCGTGCACGGGAACGTCGTCTGCGGGTCCTGGACGATGATCGCCGCGTCGCCGCACTCGACCGTGACCCCGGTCAGGCCCTGCTGCTCGGCCTGGTCCTCCAGGAACCCGACCGCGGCGTCGACCGAGATGATCGCCTTCGCCGGGGCGAGGTCGAACTCCGCGTGGCCGTCCTCGAGCGAGGTGACGGTGACCTCGTACGGCGCCTTGACGCCCGCGATGCTCACCGAGCAGTCGATGACGGCCCCCTCCTCGAGGTCGGCGTCCTCGGGGCAGGTCGCGTCGCTCACCTCGAGGTCGGGCGTCACCTTCTCCTGGGCCTTCTGCACCTCTGCCGCGATCTCGTCGGCGTCGTAGCCGTCGTCGGAGCCGGCCGTCACGCCGGCCGAGCAGGCCCCGAGAGCGAGGAGGACGGGCACGAGCGCGAGGGCACGGAGTCTGGTCACAAGGAGAACCATCGACCCCACACGCCCCGACGTGGGGCGCGGCGCGCCGTCAGAAGGCGTGAAGTTGGTGACCCGCGGCCTCGAGCGCGCGCCGTACGGCGATCGCGTGGGCGACCGCGCCCGGTGAGTCGCCGTGCACACAGAGGGAGTCGACCGTCCGGGCGAGCGCGAGGGCGTGGGCGACGATGCCGTCCTCGTCCTCGACCAGGGCGCCCGGCTCGGAGCGCGGGACGAGCCGCCCGTCGGGGGTGTAGGCCCGGTCGGGGAACCCCTCGTGGAAGATCGTCCGCCCGGCCGCTGCCGCAAGCGTCAGCAGGGCGCCGGGCATGCCGAGCACCGGCAGCCGGTCCGACCCGGCCAGCACCGCAGCCGCCTGCTCCTCGTCGTCGATCGCCCGGTGGTAGAGCGCGCCGTGCGGCTTGACGTAGCGCACCGACGTCCCCTCCTCGGCGGCGATCGACGCGAGCGTCCCGACCTGGTCGGCGACCTGCTCACGCAGGACCTCGTAGGCGACCTCCCGCGCGACCCGGCCGAAGCCGTCGCGGTCGTCGTACGACACCTGGGCGCCGACCGCGACGCCGCGACGGGCCGCCTCCGCACACACGGTGCGCATCACCGCCGGGCTGCCGGCGTGGTAGCCACAGGCGACGTTCGCGCTGGTGACCACGGCCAACAGCGCCTCGTCGTCCGACACCTCCTCGCCGAGGTCGGCGTTGAGGTCGATCGTCCGTCCGGACCAAGGGGCGTCCACACCCCGACGCTATCGTCGCTCGCATGCAGCCGCCCGTCGCCGACAAGCGACCCACCAGCACCGTGATCCACGGCCACACCCGCACCGACGACTACGAGTGGTTGCGCGAGAAGGACTCCCCCGACGTCACGGCGTACCTCGAGGCCGAGAACGCCTACACCCAGGAGCGGACCGCGCACCTCGCCGACCTGCGTCAGTCGATCTTCGACGAGATCAAGGCCCGCACCCTCGAGACCGACCTGTCGGTGCCGACCCGCAACCGCGGCTACTGGTACTACGGACGCTCTTTCGAGGGCAAGGAGTACGGCGCGAGCTGCCGCGTCCCGGTCGCGGACCCGGACGACTGGACCCCTCCGCGGCCCGCCGAGGACACCGACCCGGACAAGCCGGCCCTCCCCGGCGAGGAGGTGCTGCTCGACCTCGACGCCCTCGCCCAGGGCCACGAGTTCTTCTCGGTCGGCGGCTCCGCGGTCAGCCCGGACACGAAGCTCCTGGCCTACTCGACCGACGTGGTGGGCGACGAGCGCTACACGATCCGGGTCAAGGACCTCACCACCGGCGAGCTCCGCGAGGACGAGATCGTCGGCGCGCTCGGCGGCGCCACCTGGGACCGCGCCGGCGAGAACTTCTACTACACGACCGTCGACGACGCCTGGCGCGCCGACAAGATCTGGCGGCACCGGCTCGGCACCACCCAGGCCGACGACGAGCTGGTCCACCACGAGACCGACGGCCGCTTCTGGGTCGGCGTCGGCCGCACCCGCAGCGACCGGTTCCTGGTGATCGCGTCCGGCTCCAAGACCACCTCGGAGTACCGCTACCTCGACGCCGACTCCCCCGGCGACGGTTGGCAGGTCTTCGCCGAGCGCCGTGAGGGGCTGGAGTACTCCCTCGACCACGCCGTGGTCGCCGGCGCCGACACGTTCCTGGTCCTGCACAACCAGGCCGGCCCCGACTTCGAGCTCGGCACCGCGCCGATCGCGCCGACGCCGGCCGAGGAGTGGCAGCCGCTCATCGCCCACGACCCCGCCGTACGCCTCGAGGACGTGGACGCGTTCGCCGGCCACCTGGTCGTCCACCAGCGCAGCCAGGGCCTGACCCAGCTGCGGATCCTCGAGCTCGGCGAGCAGGGTGTCGACGACGACTACCTGGTCGAGTTCGACCACGAGGTCTACACGGTCGGGTCCGCGGGCAGCCCCGGCTTCCACCAGCCTGTCGTCCGCCTCGGCTACACCACGATGGCGGTGCCGTCGTCGGTCTACGACTACGACGTCCGCTCCCGCGAGCTCACGCTGCTGCGCCGGGCGCCGGTGCTCGGCGGCTACGACCCCGCCGACTACGAGGAGCACCGGCTCTGGGCGACCGCCGACGACGGCGAGCGGGTCCCGATCTCGATCGTGGCCAAGCGCGGCTCCCGGGAGGCCGAGGGCGGCGGCACCGGGCCGGTCCCGACACTGCTCTACGGGTACGGCGCCTACGAGACCTCGATCGACCCGTACTTCTCCATCGCCCGGCTCTCCCTGCTCGACCGCGGGGCGGCGTTCGCCATCGCGCACGTGCGCGGTGGCGGCGAGATGGGCCGGCGCTGGTACGACGAGGGCAAGCTCTTCTCGAAGCAGAACTCGTTCTCCGACTTCATCGCCTGTGCCCGGCACCTGGTCGACACCGGCTGGACGACGCCCGACACGCTGGTCGCCGAGGGCGCGAGCGCCGGCGGCCTGCTGATGGGCGCGGTCGCCAACCAGGCGCCGGAGCTCTTCGCGGGGGTCGTCGCGGGCGTGCCCTTCGTCGACGCGCTGACCACGATGCTCGACGCCACGCTGCCGTTGACCGTCACGGAGTACGACGAGTGGGGCAACCCCGAGGCGGACCCGGCGGTCTACGACTACATGGCCGGCTACGCGCCCTACGACAACGTGGCCGCGGCCGACTACCCGCCGATCCTGGCGGAGACGTCGCTCAACGACACCCGGGTGCTCTACGTCGAGCCCGCGAAGTGGGTGGCGAAGCTGCGGGCGACGGCCGTGGGCCGCCGCGACGTGCTGCTCCGCACCGAGATGTCGGCCGGCCACGGAGGCGTCTCCGGGCGGTACAAGGCCTGGCACGACCGGTCGTTCTCACTCGCCTGGATGCTCGATCGCATGGGGCTGGCCGGTCGCGGCACCGCGGTCGGCCCCTGAGAAGTCCCTGAGAGTACTGCCGGCATGCAACTCCCCATCCGTCTCGGTCGTCCTTCCGAATGACGGTTCAACGTTTGACCAGGGAATCCGCTGGTCACTGTGGACGTTGAGCAAGATGTGTGGAGACGCAGCGGCGTCGCCCACCAGATGCAAGAGGAGGGCGTCCCATGGCAACACGTACTGCTTCTGCCGGCCGCGAGATCGAGGGCCGCGACAGCGTCGGCCTGTACCTCGACGAGATCGCGCGCAACCCCCTTCTCGACGCTGCCGCCGAGGTGGAGCTCTCCAAGACGATCGAGGCCGGCCTGATGGCCGAGCACCTGCTCGCCGAGGGCCGCGTCGGCCGCAAGAAGGGTGGCGCACCCATGACGGCCACCCAGGAAGAGCTCGAGTGGCTGGCGGCCGAGGGCCAGAAGGCCATCGACACGTTCATCACCGCCAACCTGCGCCTGGTCGTCTCGATCGCACGCAAGTACGGTCGCGCCCAGATGCCGATGCTCGACCTGATCCAGGAGGGCAACACCGGCCTGATCCGTGCGGTCGAGAAGTTCGACTACACCAAGGGCTACAAGTTCTCGACGTACGCCACCTGGTGGGTGCGTCAGGCGATCACCCGCGGCATCGCCCAGCAGGCCCGCGTGGTCCGGCTGCCGGTGCACGTCGTGGAGGAGCTCAACCAGGTCGGCGGTGCCCGCCGCACCCTCGAGCGCCAGCTGGGCCGCGACCCCGACCCGACCGAGATCGCCGGTGAGCTCGGCATGCCGGTCGAGCGGGTCCTCGACCTGATGGCCTGGGGGCGCGAGCACGTCAGCCTCGACTCCCCCGTCGACGAGGACGGCGACACGTCGCTCGGTGACCTGATGGCCCAGGAGACCTCGCCCGGCCCGGACCTCACCGTCCTCGACGTCGAGTCCCGCGACCGGCTCAACAGCCTGGTCGGTCAGCTCGACGAGCGGGCCGCCGACATCATCCGCTCGCGCTACGGCCTGGTCGACGGACGCCAGCACAAGCTCGCCGACATCGGCGCCAAGCACGGCATCTCCGCCGAGCGGGTGCGCCAGCTCGAGCGGGAGGCGCTCCAGAAGCTCCGCCGCATCGGCGACCCCGACCTGGCCGCCTAACCGGCCGACAGCGCCTCGAAGACCTCCGTCACCCGGTGGCGGAGGTCTTCGCGCGTCCCGGTGTTCTCGATGAGGTACGTCGCGATCGCGCGGCGCTGCTCCGGGGACGCCTGCGCCGCGATCCGCGACTCCGCATCCTCGCGGGTCCAGCCGCGGTCGCGCAGCATCCGCTCCACCTGGACCTCGGCGGGGGTCTCGACGACGATCACCGCGTCGAAGCCGTCGGCCCGGCCGGACTCCGCGAGCAACGGGATGTCGTGGACGACGATCCCGTCCTGCGGCGCGGCCGCCTCGAGCTCGGCGTACCGCTCGAAGACGAGCGGGTGCACGATGCCCTCGAGGGTCTTCCGCTTCGCCTCGTCGTTGAAGACGATCGAGCCGACCTTGGCGCGGTCCATGTCGCCGTCCTCGGTCAGGATCTCCGGCCCGAACGCCTCGACGACCTGCGCCAGGCCCGGCGTGCCCTGCTGGACCACCTCGCGGGCCAGCTTGTCGGCGTCGATCACGACCGCGCCCAGCTCGGCCAGGATGGCCGACACCGTGCTCTTGCCCGAGGCGATGCCCCCGGTGAGTCCCACTCGCATGGCGCCATCCTGCCCGACGGGTCGTGCGGGCCGGGCCGGGTAGGTTCGGAGCATGATCGAGCTGACCCCGGGCCAGGAGCTGGCGCTGACCACCGGTGACGGCCGGCCGCTGACCCGGCTGACCATGGGCGTCGGCTGGCGCAAGATCGCGACCGCGGGCGCCATCGGCACCGGTGCGCCGGACGTCGACCTGGACGCCTCGGCCGTGCAGTTCGCCGGTGACCAGCTCTTCGACCTGGCGTTCTACAACAACCTCCGGACCCGCGACGGCTCCGTCGTCCATCTCGGGGACAACCAGACCGGGCGCGGGGAGGGCGACGACGAGGCCATCACCGTCGACCTCACCCAGGTCTACGCGAAGGTCGACACGATCGTCTTCATGGTGAGCAGCTACCAGGGCCACACCCTCGAGTGGATCAGCCGGTCCTACTGCCGACTGGTCGGCGACGACGACGTGGAGATCGCCCGCGTCAACCTCTTCGGCGGCCCCTCGCAGACCGGGCTGGTGCTCGCCAAGCTGGTCCGCGACGGCGACCACTGGACGCTCGAGGCCATCGGGCAGGGCATCGACGCGAAGATCCCCACGGAGGCGGTCGCCGCGCTGCGTCGGTTCCTCTGACCGTCAGGCCACGAGCTCCCGCAGCGACCGGTCCGAGGCGAGCACCGCGTCGCGGTCGTACGTCGACGCGCTCGAGAGCACCTCGTCGGCGCCGGTGCGCTCCGCCAGCCGCTCGAGCCTGCGCCGTACCGTCGTCGGGCTCCCGGCCACGGCCCGGTCCAGCGACGCCTCGACCCGGCGCCGCACCTGCGCTGACGACGGGGCGCCGTGGACGGCGGCCACCGGCTCGAGCGGCGGGAACTCGCCGGTCTGCCGCGAGAGGGCCATCGCCCAGGCCTCGGGCAGCGCGAGCTCGCGTGCGGTCGCGTCGTCGTCGGCGACGAGGATGTCCAGCGAGATCGTCACCCACGCCGTGCTGCCGCGGTGCGGACGGAAGTCGCGACGGTAGCGACCCAGGAGGTCGGGAAGCTCGTCGGAGTCCAGGACCGGGCCGCCGACCACCACCGGCAGCCCCAGCCGCGCCGCGGTGTCGATGCCTCGACCCGTGGCGAGCAGGTGCAGCGGCAGCGGGCGACGGGCTGCTGGTCGGACGGTGATGTCGGCGGTGCCCTCGAGGTAGCCGCGCAGCTCGGCGAGATCGGCGTCGAACGACTCAGCGGCGTCGAGCTCGCGACGCAGCGCCCGACGCACCGGCGCCGTGAAGCCGAGCGAGCGGCCCAGCCCGAGGTCCACCCGGCCGGGGAAGAGTGCCTCCAGGACCAGGAACTGCTCGGCCACCACCAGCGGCTGGTGGAGCGGGAGCATCACCCCGCCCGACCCGATCCGGATCCGCGAGGTCTGCGCACCGATCGCGGCCAGCAGGACCGCCGGCGCTCCGGACGCGATACCCGGCACGGCGTGGTGCTCGGCGACCCAGTAGCGCTCGTAGCCCGCCTGCTCCGCGTGCTTCGCGCGCGCCACCGTCGCCTCCAGCGCATCGGCGTCGGGGGCGCCCACGCGGGTCCGGGAACGGTCGAGCAGCGAGAGCTTCACATCAGGGCAACACCGGGCAGCACGACCTCCATCCCGCAGCCCCGGACCGGCTCACGCCGGGCTGAAGCCACGGCACCTCGCCGCCGGCGCACGTGCAGCTCGCGGCGGTGCCGCTCCGCCAGCCCGGAGAAGGCCGGCTCGTCGACCTCGCCCAGATCACTCACGCCCAGCTCCTCCAGCAGTGCGACCGCGTTCATCAAGTCATCCTTCCGCCTGGTGTCCCGACATAGGTAGGATGGGTGCGGGCGCGAGAAGTCATCACCCCGGACGGTCAGCACAGCCGATCGTCGCGCGCCGATGGGCGCTCGAGCCATCGTGGACTCTCGCTCTGCCGTCCGACGGATGTCGTGGGCGGGACCCACCGGGATCCGGTTGACTGGTCACCTAGGACATCCCGCCCAGAATGGGCCAGCCCAGGTTTGCACATCATGATCCCAGCGGTGCCTGCCCACGAGCCACCTACGGCGACGCACGCGGCCCTGAGGAACTCTCGCGCAGCCCGGTCGATCAAGACGCCGCCAAGCGCGGAGCACTAGCGACACCCTGCAAATCCAGACCCCCGTCGGCCGCTGGTGGCATCGTGTGCACTCGAGTTTGAGTCCGCCGCCACTACTGCAGCCAGAATCTTTGCGAAACAAGGCCACCGACATGAGTCCCACACACGACCGCATGGTGGACGTCCCGAGATTCTGGACGCCGTCAGGGACCGTCTACTCGACCACGGCCTCCGGCTGGCTCGCCGATCCCGACCGCGAAGGTCTCTTCGCTCCCAACCCTCACGTCCGCATGACCCAAGAACTCGGGGCCCAGCGGTGTCTCGTGCTCCTCGGCGAGCCTGGCATGGGCAAGACGAGTGCCCTGAAGAGCAACGGACCGCTGCTCCCCGAGAGCGCCTCGGGCACTGCGGTCACCTTCGACCTTGGCACCTACACCAGCGAGGATCGGCTGGCACGCGTGGTGTTCGAGAACGAGACCGTGAGTGGCTGGGAGACCGGCACGCACACCCTCTGCCTGACGCTTGACGGCTTCGACGAGGCACAAGGCCGGATTCCGAACCTCGGCCGCCTCCTCATCAGCTACCTCGAACACTGGAGCACCGACCGGCTCTTCCTCCGCATCGCCTGTCGAACCGCCGACTGGCCGCATGCCCTGCGCGACGAACTCGCCGAGCACTTCGGCGACATCGGGGTGCACGAACTCTTGCCGCTTCGCCGAACAGACGCCCTCAGCGTCCTGGGTTCCACCGACGCCGACCCAGAGGCACTTCTCACCGCGTTCGAGACTGCGCGGATGGTGCCCCTGGCGGCTCGACCCTTGACCCTCAACCTTCTCCGGGCGTCGATCGGTCCCGATGGGTCCTTCCCGAGGTCTACCCCGGAGTTGTTCGAGCGCGGCTTGCTCGCGCTCGTCGATGAGATGAATCAGCACCGCCGCGCCACGGTAGCCACACCTGGCGCCGTGCGCGATCGCTTCAACGCGGCCACACGAATTGCTGCCATCTCGCTTCTAGGCAGCCGCCCGGCCGTCTGGATTGGTCCTGCGGCTACGGCTGACCCAGCAGACATCACCGTCGACGACTGCATCCGAGCCGACCTCCGGGTCGAGGAGCGACGCCACGCAGCGGAGGCAGTCCATGCCACGTTGCGATCGGGGATGTTCACCGGCGGCGGCGAGAACCGATTGAGCTGGTCACACGCGACGTTCGCCGACTATCTTGCCGCGAAGTGGCTGATCGACAGCAAGCTCGACGATCAGCAGATCGACTCCCTGCTGCTCGCAACCAGCAGCCAGATCTACTCCCGACTGCGCCAACTGGCCGCGTGGTTGGTCGCCTTGGACGCCGATCGCTTTCGGCGCCTGATACCAGCAGACCCGGTCGCATTCCTGGCGAGCGTCGACCTACCCGACGAGTCGGTCCGGCGCGAGTTGGTGGACGCGATCCTGCTCAAGGCTCGTGACAGCAGACTCTTCGACGACTACGAGGTCGACTTCTCTGGCCTGGCGCACGCGGACCTCGCCGAGCAACTCCGCCCAGTGCTTGCGGAGGCCGACGGTGACGCGGCCCGCATCGCAGTGCGAATCGCACGTCAGAGCCGGGTTCTCGGCGCCGTTCCAGACCTCACCCGCCTGGCGCTGAATGACGCTGCCGGACCAGGGATACGCACCTCCGCAGCGCTCGGGGTCCACGACCTTTCCGTCGCTTCGCCCAGTCACGACCTCGCCTCGCTCGTGCGTCCCGCGGACGACAGCGACCTTGAAGATGTCGCCCAGGAGGAGCTACAGGCGGCCGCGCTCATGGCCTCCTGGCCCCATGCGATCTCCACCGATGAAGTCTTCGCCGTGCTGGAACCCAGGTATCGGCGCAACTACCACGGTCTGTACTCCGTCTTCCTCAGCGACTTCGCGAACAAGCTCACCGCGGCCGACTTGGAGCCGGCATGCCGCTGGCTCCTGGACAAGCCAGACCGCGTCGACGACAGTCGACTGACTGCTCTGACACAAGCGGTCCTTAGGCTCTGCTCGGAAAATCTCCACCTCGAGCACGCGCAAGAGGTCATCACGAAGGTCGCACTGCGACGAGCAGACGAGTATCAGTCGTTGTTCGAGGATCCCGAACTGGGGACCCCCGCATTCGTGCCGTCGTTGGATACGCGTCGCGAAATCGCTCTGTTGCTGCTGGAAGCGGCGTCCGAGGAGCAGATCTGGAGCCTCGTCGAAACCCTGCACTCCAATCGGCAACCGTTGCTCGATACCGGTGACCTCACTTGGCTCCTGGATCAGTACCGCGACGCAAGGGGCGAACTTCAGGCGAACATCGGTCGCGCCGCGGAAATGCTCTACCGGCCCGAACAGACCGACCACAGCACCATCGTGTTGAGCTTGTCCGCCGATGATCCTGCTGCTGCCCTCTTTACCTACTGGCGGACCGCCATCGACCTGGCCTCACCCGAGGCCCAGTCGGCGCAAGCCAACTGGGCCAAGCATCGGGAGCGACGACGCAACCGAGAACGCCGCGAGAGCGAGGACGACAACGACGCCTGGATCAACCCACGGATCACCGAGCACGCCATCAAGGCCCGTCAGGGTGACCCTGACTCGTTCTGGCAGGCGGTTCACCTGATCACCGTCCGCCCAGGAACGACGAGACACAAGAAGATCCTCGAACCGGACCTGATCGCGCACCCTCGCTGGGAGACGTTGACCGACGCCACCCGACAGAACCTCGTCGCGGCCGCGTCGACGTACCTCGAACGCGGACGATGCCAGCCCGGAGAGTGGTTGGCGAAGGACAAGTGGTTCTACCCCGCCCAAGGGGGCTTTCGGGCACTCATGCTCCTGGCGCGCGCGAACCCTGATGCCCTTGCCAGCATTTCACCCGCGACGTGGCGCGAGTGGGCACCGATCATTGTCGAGTGGCCGGTGATGCATGACGCTGCTCGCGCCGACGACAAGCGCATGCTGCTTCGCCTCGCGCTACCGCACGCGCGCAGTGAACTCACCGCAACCGCTCTAACGCTCGTGGACAAGGCCGTGGCAGATGGCAACCACCTCCTCCTCCGCGACGAGCTCCAAGTTCTCGACTCGCCTGAACTCGCTGAAGCGCTCGCCCGCCGACTTGGCCTCATCACCGCCCCAGCTCCACGAAATGCCCTCCTCGAGGTCCTTCTGGAGAACAATCCCGCACACGTCATCCCCATCCTTCACAGCTGGATCGACGACAACGGCAGGGCTGCAGAGCCCGGACGCGCCCGCGACGCGGTGATTCGACTCTTGCATCACAACGCAGCCGAGTCCTGGCCGATGGTTGCCAACCTCCTCGGGAGCGCTCCGGCCTTCATGGAGTCCGCACTCCAGGATGGCTCGCACGCCTTCGATCGACGCGTCCCCGCATTATCCGAACCCGACCTGGCCTCGCTCTACATCTGGCTGGAGCAGCACTTCCCGTCGCAGGAGGATCCGAAGTTCGACGACGCGCACTTCATTGGTCCGCGCGAAGCCATTGGCACATGGCGCGACGCCATCCTGACCGAACTCGGCTCCACGGGTACGCGCGCGGCAGTCGACGCCGTGGACCGGATCGCTGCGGCCTTCCCAAGGCACAGTTGGATCAGCCGCATCTCAGCAACCACAGAACGTGCTGTCGGCGAAAGATCATGGTCGCCGGTTTCGCCGGAGGAACTTGACCAGCTCGCCGCCAATCGGAGCACCCGGCTGGTCCGGACTGACGCCGATCTCTTGGGTGCGGCCCTGGCGGCGCTCTTAGAACTCCAAGACCGACTTCAAGCCGACACACCGTCCGCAACCTTGCTATGGGACACCTTCGCAGGCCGCCCCAAGACCGAGGACGAGATCTCAGACTTCATCAAGATCGAACTGGACCAAAGACTGCACCGCCAAGGAGCCATCGTGAACCGCGAGGTCCAGGTGCGCCGAACCAAGCCCACAGGGCTCCCCGAACGTAGCGACCTCCGCATCGAGGCTCTGCCCGCAGACGACCGCATGAACCCCGCAACGGTGTGCATTCCCGGCGAGGTCAAAGGGGCCTGGAACAGGGACGTCGTCGGAGCACTTAGCAGTCAACTCGTAGATCGGTACATGGCGGATCTCCAGACCAACCACGGTCTCTACATTGTGGCTTGGTTCGACCAGAGGTCTTGGACCGATGCCTCTGATAGCCGAAGAGGGGCCGCGGCACGGTTCGGCGGCATCGAGGAACTGCGAGCTGCGCTTCAGAACGAGGTGGATCGGCTGACCAACCTGGGACGTCAGATCAACGTTGTCGTTCTGGACGCTTCGATCCGGCGCCAGAGTCATAGGAGCAGCTAGCGACCGACCCGGTGTTGCAATGCGCTGACCTGACCATCTGGCCGTGCCACCATGACTCCCTATGCGGACGATCAGTCAGTTCATGTGGGGCTTCCAACCGCACTTTCGCAGCAGTCTGGAGACCTTCGCCCGCCGAGCCTTCGAGTCCATTGACTTCGGTGCTGGGCCTCGCGCATACCTGATCGGCTTCGCGACCCAGCCCGGACTTCGTTTCCCCGTGTGTTTCGAATCAGAGGCCGACCCCCTGGCTCAGATCAGCTTCGCCGACATCGACGGGCTCGCCGAACGGATCTACACGGATAACCCCGAAAGCGAACTCATTGACTCCTACCGGCCGCTCCACGAGCGCAGACAACAGAATCTGCGAGATCGTGCGCGCGCGGAAGCCGTGAAGGTCACCCTCGAAGCCGCCGCGGCCGGAGCGGACCGCTACTTTTTCGTCGGAATGCCGGGCGTGGTGGACAGCGCCTATGCCGTCCACCCCATCCTGGCGTTTCCGCGCGGGAGATGGGACGCCAAGCCCGCCCTCGCTACCACCGTCTTCGATCGGTTCACCGTCGAGCGGTCGCTCCAGCACGCGCTCGTCACCGAGTTGCTGTCGAAGGCGACCTCAGCGCTCCGACAACAGGAGCCGCCGGAAGGTCTGCCGTTCATCGGTATCGACGAGAGCGAGTACGCAAACCGCGCCGCGCAAGCCCTCACCCAGTCGGTGGTAGTGCTTGCGGGCCATGCGATGCAAACCCAGCTCCACACAGCCCTCGACGCGGTCGCTTCGCAACCCTACGAAGGCCGCGCCGGATTCGGTCGCCTCATCCTTGCCGCTGACGGACACCCCGAAGTCGACGTCGCGCTCAGGTTTCTAGAGAAGGTGCCACTCGACAACGCGCGTCTCCTGCGGAAGACACTGGAGATGACCGGCGACGGCCTATACCTCCTGTGCGACGGTGAGCACGTCTTCGGCCTAGGCGCTCTCCCAGACTCGAAAGCGCCCGCTACCGAGTTCGTCGACGCTGGCACTTCGGAATCGACAGCCGCCGACTCGGAGACCCGTCTCCCCGATGAGTCGATCTTCGAGTTCGACGTCCTCGGACAAGGTGCGTGGGAACTGCGGCACCGAGACTCGCCCCTCCTGCGGGTCACGAACACGCGCGCCGGTCTCCCCCGCCCACGACTCTCCGAGGATGACTTCAAGGACCTTTCGACGCGACTCTTTCCCGAGGCATCTGCCGATGACGTCTCGGAACTCTGGACGCTGGCCGAGACCGCCGCGAGAGCGGAGCACGGCACCATGCTCGTTGTCCATCGCGCTGCCGCTCAGGAGGCAGTCCGCCTCCTCCCTCAGGCCCAGCGCCTTGAGCCCACCCGACTCTCCGCCCGCACGCTGGAGGCCGTCACTGCCATCGACGGCGCAGTCCTGGTCGATCCCCAGGCCAATTGTCACGCAGTCGGCGTCATCCTCGACGGAACATCCGTCGGCGCCGGTGACGCCGCGCGTGGAGCCCGCTTCAATTCAGCGATCCGCTATCAACATGCCGTGGGCGCCGACTGCATGGTCGTCATCGTGAGCGAGGACGGTATGATCAACGTCATTCCGCGTCTCCCGCGACGGATCCACCCATCGGCCGTGGAGCGTCCACTCGAGCAGCTCGAGATCGCATTGACTCGCGGCCCCAGCTACGACGACTTCTTCCGTGCTTGGACCCACCTGGAAGCGCTGCGGTTCTACCTCACCGACGCACAGTGCGCACGAGCAAACGCCGCACGCGAAACACTTGAGGAAGACCGGGCTAAACCCGAGCCCGACGCGCCACCGGGCCTCGGAAGGATCACTCACGTTTCTTGGACCCCGTTTGAACCCGACCCGGATATGGATGACACCTACTACCTGGCCGAGCCCGAATCGACCCCGCTGCTCGGCGAGCACGATTGATCTGGACCGGCGTCCCTCCGCTGCCGGGACCTGTGACCCTGGTGGTGCCAACGTGAATCATGTGCGCATGGATGCGCTGACGCTCGATGACCTCAGATCGCCCGATCCGCGCTCACTGCGGTTCACCTCGCGCGGGCTGAGCCTGGATTCGGCACTTTCTCCAGAGTCGGCATTGGAGTACCACCGCCATCTGCTTTCGAGCTGCGATCTGAACGACCAGGTTGCCGATGCAACGCGGAAGGCATTCGAACGGATCCGCCAACTGCACCTCCGCGGACTATTCTTCTACGACGCATACACCGTCGCCTACGACCTCTGCGCGCTGACGCTTGAACTCGCACTACGCGAACGCTTCATGACTTGGCACGACGCCGAGCCGGCCGTCCTCGAACATGCGCGAACTCAGAAGCGCGTGCCTCTGGTCGCGAAGAAGTGGGATGACATTGACGCATCCCTCCGAAAGGGCGCGCACCGCAAGGGCCCATGGGGCGTCGTCACGCAGGCAGGGACCGTTCCCTTCACCGGGAATGTCAAGACCCTCCTAGGGTGGGCACGACAGACCGGCCTGCTGCCTGGACAGCGATCTCGGGCCGTCGACGGCCTGCTTCACCAAGATCGGATCCGTGCTGGGCACATCAGCTATCACCTGGTGACTCCCGTAGATTCTGCACGCTCCATCCGAGACCTCTCCGAGATCATCAATCAACTCTGGGGCAGTTCGACCCCTGGAGGTCGACTGTTCCCCGGCCCACTGGAGCGCGAAGTCATGGCGATCGCGTGGACCGACCGCGCTCTCGGATCCATCACGATTGCGACGCGCGATCAACTCGAGAACTGGGAAGACCCAGATGCCCTCCTCTGCGTCCTCGTACTTGCGGTGCGTTTTGACGAGGGCCTGTGGAACTACGACAGCTGGTACGAGCGAACCGACTATCCGACAAGACTCCTCTGGGGTCCAGGCCCCGTTCAGGACGCAATCGAGTGGATCCGCGGCCATTCACCCATTGCTGATTCGGTCGACACGGTCGATCGCCTCTTCGTGACCCGTCACCACTCGCAGGGCGTCGACCGCCCCCTCAACCTGAACGCGGTCGCCGCAATCTCCAGTACAGACCAGACGGGTACGTGGACGGTGGTTCGTGCCGATCATCCCGCGGACGCGTTCGCGCATGCCCTTCACAGTCGCGATGGAGTCGGCTGCGGTGCCTGGTCGGGAGACGTATACGGCGCCACCGCGGAGTTTCAGTGCGCAGCCGAAGAGGTTTACATCGGCGGTTACGCAGGCTTGGAGTCCGTCTTGATCGCGAACGGATACGCGCCACCTGGCCCCCCGCCGGTCCGTGTGCAGGTGCCAGAGCTCGGTCCAACTCGGTGACCCGGAACCATCGGAAGGTCCTGGCCACGGGCGAGGGCACGTTCGAGCACCTTTGCTGAGTGAACGGACCTATCTCCTGGTCTTCCGTTGCCGAGGTGCGTCTATCGGGTCTGCTGCACGCACGGGT
>NZ_BDJE01000039.1 GCF_002117935.1 Nocardioides sp. PD653-B2
CTTCCTCAACCACCGGGGTGGCGGTGGTTTCGAGACAGGACTTCGTCCTTCCTCAACCACCGCGTGCGACAGGACTTCGTCCTTCCTCAACCACCGGGGTGACGGGGGCGATGAGAATGTCGGCGCATGGGTGTCTGATGAAGGCAGGACGACGACCGCGAAGGAGCAGAGCCATGAGTCTCAACGACGTTCCCGGCGAGCCGATCTGGATCGAGCTGTTCACGTCCGACACCGAGGCCGCGACGAGGTTCTACGGCGGGCTGTTCGGCTGGACGGCGCGCGGCAGTGGCGAGGAGTTCGGCGGCTACATCACGTTCGGGCGCGACGGCGCGCCGATCGCCGGCTGCATGAAGAACGACGGCACGGGCGTGGACGGCTGGAACGTCTACCTCGAGAGCAACAACGCAGCCGACACCGTCGAGATGGCGAAGGCGAACGGCGGGCAGGTCCTGCTCGAGGCCATGCCGGTCGGCGACCTCGGCCACATGGCGATGGTGACCGACCCGGCCGGTGCCGCCGTCGGCATCTGGCAGCCGCACTCGATGACCGGCATCTCGACCCGCGCCGGGGAAGGGGCACCGGGCTGGTTCGAGGTGCTGAGCAGCGACTACGACGCGGTGATCCCGTTCTACGAGAACGTCTTCGGATGGGACACGCACACGATGGCCGACACCCCGGGGTTCCGGTACACGACGCTGGGCAGGGACGAGGACGCCCTGGCCGGGATCATGGACGCATCCGGGTTCCTCGGCGACCGCCCGTCGCACTGGCACTTCTTCATCGTGGTCGGCGACACCGAGGCCGCCGTGGCCCGCGCGTCGGAGCTCGGCGGCACCCAGGTCACCGCGCCCGAGGAGACGCCGTACGGCCGGGCCGCGACCCTGGCGGACCCGAGCGGGGTCGAGCTCCTGGTGATGGGCCCGAACCCGGCCTGAGACTCACCAGCCCGGCAGCACCAGGGCCGCCCACACCAGCAGCGGGCCGACGAGCACGACGATCACGCTGTAGGTGAGGATCTGGTGGTAGTACTTCTCCTCCCCGATCGAGTCCGGGCGGTTCGCGAGCATCAACGCTCCGTTGGTCGAGAAGGGACTCACGTCGACGATCGTCGACGACACCGCGAGCGCCGCGACGAAGAGGCCGGCGCTGACCCCGCCGTCGGCGACCAGCGGGATCGCGATCGGGATGATCACCGGCAGGAGTGCGGTCGAGGACGCGAACGCCGACACCACGCCGCCGACGTAGCAGAGGATCAGCGCGCCGACCACCGCGGTGCTGAACCCGGCAGCCCAGTTGCCCACGAACTCCGGCGACCCGGCGGTGGTGAGGATGGTCGCGTAGGTGCTCACGCCGGCTACGAGGAGCACGGTCGGCCAGGCGATCTGCCTGACGGTGTCCTTGTTCTTCTGAGGAGCGAGCACCGAGAGGATGACCGCGGCCGTGATCGCGACGAAGCCGATGTTCTTGTCGAAGATCAGCGAGACGAGCGCGACGCCGACGAACGCGAGCAGGGTGAGCACCTGGTCACGACCCACGCGGGTGTCCACCGCGACCGCCGTGCCCCCACCGGATCCGGATGCCTCCTCCTCCGGGTCGACCCGGCGCGACATCAGCTCGCGCCCACCGAGCACGACGAAGAGGATCGCGGCCAGGATCGTGTTGATCACCAGGCTGGAGAGAAAGACCGTGATCTCGCTGTTCGGCAGCCCGTTGTCGGCCATCACCGAGTTGGTGATCGTGCCGTAGATGCTGATCGGCGAGAAGCCGCCTGCCTGGGCGCCGTGCACGACGAACATGCCCATCATCAGCGGGCTGATGCCGTAGCGGCCGGCGAAGCCGAGCGCGATCGGGCCGATGATCGCGCAGGCCGCGGGGCTGACCGCACCGATGGCGGTGAGCACCGCGGTGACGCCGAACATCACCCACGGGATCAGGGCGACCCGGCCGCCCACGCCCTTCACGGCGGATCTGACGATCAGGTCGACGGTGCCGTTGTTGCGGGCGATCGCGAAGAGGAAGGTCACCCCGATCAGGGTCAGGATCAGGTCGCCGCTGACGCCGGCGAGGATCTCCTTCTCGTCGAGGTGCAGCGAGTACATCCCGACCAACCACGCCGCGACGTACGCGAGCGCTCCCATGTTGATCGGCAGCACCGTGCCGACGACGAACAGCGCGACGAGGGCGAGGATCGCCACCCACTCCGGTCCCATGAACGCAACCTCTCGTGGCCGGCGGGCGAGGGTCCCGAGTGACCCCGCTCACACCCGCGGCTCTGCCCCCAGCCGACCCGGTACGGCGCCGAGTGTCAAATAGGCTGCCCGGGTGACGGGACTGGAGGAGCTGGCCGTGGTGGTCACGGGCCTGGTCGCCGGCATCATGACCTCGACCGTCGGCGTGGCCTCGCTGCTGAGCTTCCCGGTGCTGCTCGCGGTCGGTCTCCCCCCGGTGGTCGCGAACGCCTCCAACACGATCGGGATGACGCCCGCCAGCCTGACCGGGTCGTTCGGCTACCGGTCCGAGCTGCGCGAGCACCCCGTCGTCACGGCCACGATCATCGGGACCTGCGCCCTCGGCTCGGTGGGCGGCGCCGCCCTGCTCCTGGCCCTGCCGCCCGGTGTCTTCGAGGCCGTCGTCCCCTGGCTGATCCTCGGCACCTGCCTGCTGGTCGGTGCGCAGCCCCGGATCAGCCGCTGGCTGCGGAAGGCAGCCGAGGCGGCGCCACCCCACGAGCGCACCCGCCTCTCCCCCGTCACGACGGTCTTCTCCACCGTCGTCGGGGTGTACGGCGGCTACTTCGGTGCCGGGTCCGGCGTGATGATGATGGCCGTCCTCGGCTTCGGCTCGAACCTGGACTTCCGGATCGTCAATGCACTCAAGACCCTGGCGATCCTCGCCAGCAACCTGGTGGCGAGCGTGATCTTCGTCTTCGTCGCCGACCTCGACTGGCTGGCGATCGTGCTGCTCGCCAGCGGGTCGATCGTCGGCGGCTACGTCGGTGCGCGCATCGGGCGGCGCCTCAACCCGACGGCCCTGCGCGCGCTGATCGTGCTGGTCGGCGTCACCGCCGCGGTGTCGATGCTCCGCTGACGCCCTGGGCCGCGGCCGAGTCCGGGAACATCCGGTCGAAGCGGTGGAACAGCCAGTCGCTGAGCCGCGGGGCCGAGATGTTGAGCAGCTCGCCGACGTTGCCGGCCCAGGTGTTGACCGTGAGCGGGCGGTCCTCGAGCGCGCGCACGATCCGGCGGGCGGCCAGCTCGGGCGTCGCGCCGCGGCCGGCGTACGCCTCGGTGGGCGCGGACATCGGGGTGCGCACCAGCGAGAACCGCATGTTCGTGAACGTCACGTTGTCGGCGTAGGCCTCCCGCCCCGCGATCCGGCTCCACGTGTCGAGCGCGGTCTTGGAGGCGATGTAGGCGCTGAACTTCGGCGCCTTCATCTGCACGCCCCACGTCACGATGTTGACCACGTGGCCGAAGCGCTGGGCGCGCATCGCCGGCAGCAGCCCCATCGTCAGCCGCACCGGGCCGAAGTAGTTGATCGCCATGGTCCGCTCCACGTCGTGGAACCGGTCGTAGGACAGCGCGAGCGAGCGCCGGATCGAGCGGCCGGCGTTGTTGACCAGGTAGTCGACCGCACCGTGCTCGGCGAGCAGGCGGGCGACCAAGGCGTCGACGGCGTCGCCGTCGGTGAGGTCGCAGACGTACGACGCCGCCCGGCCATCGGCCGCCTCGATCGCGGACCGGACCCGCTCCAGCTCGTCGGCCCGGCGGGCGACCAGCAGCACGGTCGCGCCCCTGGCCGCGACCGCGCGCGCCGTGGCCTCACCGATGCCGGACGACGCTCCCGTGACGAGCACGGTGCGGCCGCGCAGCGGACCGGGTCGTCCGAGGAGCCGGCGTACTCGCGCCGTCGGGGTCGCGAACAGGAGTGTCACGAGGCGACCAGCGGCCAGGGCCGGGCCTTCTCGAGCTGGGCGGAGAGCGAGAAGAGGGTCGCCTCGTCGTCGGTGCGCCCGACGAGCTGCACCGCGACCGGGAGGCCGTCGGAGCCGATGCCGCACGGGACCGACGCGGCCGGGTTGCCGGCGACGTTCCACAGCGCGGCGTACGCGATGGAGGGCATGGAGCGCAGCGCCGCGCGGACGGTGCCGACCCCGTCGAGGCGGCCGACCCTCGGCGGGCGCTGCGCGATGACGGGCGTGAGCAGCACGTCGACGGAGTCGAAGACCCGGTTGGCCTTCGCGGAGACCTTCTCGGTCTGCCCCATCGCCCAGTCGACGACCCGCGGTGTGACCCACGAGCCGAGCCGGTAGGTCTCGCGGGTGCGCCGCTCGAGCCGGTCGTAGTGCTGGACCTGGTCGGCCTCGGCGCGGATGCCGCCGAGGAACTGCGGGACGAACGCCGCCGTCGGGTCGGGGTAGTGCGGGTCGACCTCGCGGACGTCGTGGCCGAGCTCGCCGAGGAGCCGCGCCGTCTCCTCGACCGCGCGCACGTGGACCGGGTCGGGTTTCACACCCAGGCTCACGGCCGTGACCGACCAGCCGATCCGCAGCCGCCCCGGCTCGCGGCCGACCGCGTCGACGAACGGGGCGTCGCCGCCCGCGGTGTAGAGGTCGCCGTCGACGTTGCCGCGGATGGCGTCGTACACGAGGGCGCTGTCGAGCACGCTGCGGGTCAGCGGCCCGGCGGTGCCGAGCGCGAACCAGAGGTGCGGGTGCGGCGCCGTGCTGACCCGGCCGCGCTGCGGCTTGAGCCCGAAGAGCCCGCAACTCGCGCTGGGGATCCGGATCGAGCCGCCGCCGTCGCCGCCGATCCCGACGGGGACCATGCCGGAGGCCACCGCGACCGCCGTACCGCCGCTGGAGCCGCCGGGCGTGCGGGTGCGGTCCCACGGGTTGCGGGTGACGCCTCGGGACGCCGACTCGGTGAAGGGGAAGGCGCCGAACTCCGGCATCGTGGTCTTGCCGACGATCACGGCGCCGGCGGTCCGCAGCCGCAGCACGATCTCGGCGTCGGCCGCGACCGGCGTCGTGTTGGCGTCGCCGCCGAACGTCGTGACCGTGCCGGCGACGTCGATCTCGTCCTTGATGGCGATCGGGACGCCGTGCAACGGCCCGACGCGCCCCCCCGAGGCGAGCGCCGCGTCGCGGGCTTCGGCCTCGGCGATCGCCTCGTCGACCAGCACGCGGGAGAACGCGTTGAGGTCGCGGTCGCGCTCGTCGATCCGGCCGAGGGCCTGCTCGACGACGCCGCGCGCGGAGATCTCGCCCCCGGCCACGCGTCGTGCGGTCTCGGCCACACCCACCATGCTCAGGTCGCTCATGGCGGAACACTAGCCACTAGGCCAACGAGTCGAGCCAGGCAGTGTGGAGGTCGGAGAAACGGCCGTCGCCGGCGGCGATCAGGTCGGCCGGCGAGCCGTCCTCGACGATCCGGCCGTGCTCCATCACCAGCACCCGGTCGGCGATCTCGACGGTCGAGAGCCGGTGGGCGATGATCACCGCGGTGCGGCCGGCGAGCACGGTGCGCAGCGCCTGCTGGACGAGCTGCTCGCTGGGCACGTCGAGCGACGAGGTCGCCTCGTCGAGGATCAGCACGGCGGGGTCGGCGAGGAACGCCCGGGCGAAGGCCACGAGCTGACGCTGGCCGGCGCTGAGCCGGCCGCCGCGGTTGCTGACGTCGGTGTCGTAGCCGTCGGGCAGCGCGCTGATGAAGTCGTGGGCTCCGAGGGCGGTCGCGGCGGCCACGACCTGCTCGGTGGTCGCCTCGGGGTGGCCGAAGCGGATGTTGTCGGCGACGGTGCCGGAGAAGAGGTAATTCTCCTGGGTGACCATCACGACCTGGTCGCGCAGGTTGTCGGAGGTCAGCTCGCGCAGGTCGACGCCGTCGAGCAGCACCCGCCCGCCGACCGGGTCGTAGAACCGGGTGGCCAGCTTGGCCAGCGTCGTCTTGCCGGCGCCGGTGGTGCCGACCAGCGCCAGGGTCTGGCCCGCCGGCACGGTCAGGTCGAGGTCGGGCAGCACCGGCCGGTCCTCGACGTAGGAGAACCGGACGTGGTCGAAGCGCAGCTCACCCTGGCTGACCGGGAGGTGGAGCGGCTGCTCCGGCTCGGGGACGTCGGGCTGCTCGTCGAGCACACCGGCGAGCTTGTCGAGCGCGGCCGAGGCCGACTGGAAGGTGTTGTAGAACTGCGAGATCTCCATCATCGGCTCGAAGAACTGGCGCAGGTAGAGCAGGAACGCCGCGAGCACGCCGACGGTGATGTCGCCGTGGTAGGCGCGGTAGCCGCCGTAGACGAGGACCACCGCGATGGTCACGTTGCCGATCAGCCGGATCGCCGGCATGAACCAGGCGACCAGCCGGAAGGCGACCAGGTTGGCCGCGCGGTACTGGTCGTTGACGTCGTCGAAGATCTCCTGGTTGCGCGGCTCGCGGCGGAAGGCCTGGACGGCGCGGATGCCGCCCATCGACTCGACGAAGTGGACGATGACGAGCGCGACCTTCTCGCGGGTGACCTTGTAGCTCTGCGCTGAGGCCTTGCGGAACCAGTTGGTCAGCAGCGCGAGGAAGGGGCCGCAGATCAGCGCGACCAGGCCGAGCTTGACGTCGAGGAAGAGCAGGATGCCGGCCGTGCCGACCAGGGTCAGCGCCGCGGTCACCAGCCCGTCGAAGCCGGTCTCGAGCATCTCGTAGATCGCGTCGACGTCGGAGGTCTGCCGCGAGATCACCCGGCCGGAGGTGTAGCCGTCGTGGAACGCCGGGCTCAGCGCTTGGAAGTGGCGGAAGATCCGGCGGCGTACCTCGAAGAGCACGTCCTGGCCGATCCGCCCCGAACGCACCAGGAAGAGGTTGCGGGCGATCGCCTGGGTCAGCGTCGCGACCAGCATCAGCCCGACGACGAGGAACAGCGGCTCCAGGTCGCCGGAGGCCTGGATCGGCGCGATGCCGTCGTCGATGCCCTCCTTGACCAGGTAGGGGATGGAGAGCCGGGCCGCGTTCTCGACGACGACGATCGCGACCAGGACCTGGATGGCGCGCCGGTAGGGCGCGAGCAGCTGGCGCAGCAGCCGCTGGGACCCGCCGCCGAGCCCGGCGGTCATCTGCTCGGCGGCCTCGTCGGCGTCGGCCTCCGCCACACCGCGCCAGCGCGGGGCGTCCTCGTCGGTCTGGTCGCTCACCGCACCTCCCCCGTGCTCTCGAGGGCGTCGCCGGAGAGCAGCCGCTGGTAGGCCGGGACGGTCGCGAGCAGGTCGCGGTGGTCGCCGACATGGGTGATCGTGCCGCGCTCGATCAGCGCGACCCTGTCGGCCAGCAGCACGGTCGAGGCGCGGTGGGCGACGACGAGGCCGGTCGTGTCGGCGAGCACCCGGCGCAGCGCCTCCTCGACCAGCTTCTCGGTGTGCACGTCCAGGGCCGACAACGTGTCGTCGAGGATCAGCACGGTCGGCTTCGCGAGCACCGCCCGGGCGAGCGCGAGCCGCTGCCGCTGCCCGCCGGAGAGCGCCATGCCCTGCTCGCCGATACGCGTCTCGAGGGCCCACGGCAGGTCCTGGGCGAAACCGGCCTGGCTGACGGCCAGCGCCGACTCGATCTCCTCCTCGGTGGCGTCGGCACGACCCAGGGTGAGGTTCTCCCGCGCGCTCATCGAGAAGAGCGTCGGCTCCTCGAAGGCGGTGGCGACCAGCTGGCGCAGGTGGCCCAGCCGGAGCTCGCGGACGTCGACGCCGTCGATGGTGATCCGGCCGCCGGTGACGTCGTACAGCCGGGGCACCAGGGCGGTGAGGATGCTCTTGCCGGAGCCGGTCGCGCCGACCAGCGCCACCGTCTCGCCGGGCGCGATGTCGAGGTTCACGTCCCTCAGCACGAGCTCGTCGGGCGCGTCGGGGAAGGCGAAGTCGACGTGCTCGAAGCGGACGTGGCCGCGCGGCTCGCGGATCTCGCGGGTGCCCGTCACGATGGCCGGCTCGGTGTCGAAGATCTCGAGGATCCGGGCGCTCGACGTCATCGCCTCCTGGGCCATCGCCAGGATCACGCCGAGCGACGCGACCGGCCAGACCAGCGAGAGCATCAGCGTCAGGAACGCGACCAGCTCGCCCGGCGACAGGTAGCCCTTGCCGACGCCGATCGCGCCGAGCAGCAGGACCACCGCGACGGCGAGGTTGGGGATGACCTCGAGGAACGTCCAGAAACGAGCCGAGAGACGGACCTTGTCCATGCTGGTGTCGTGGAGCCTGCGGGCGGCGGCCTCGTAGCGCTTCGAGACGTGCTCGCTGCGGCCGAAGGACTTGATCACCCGGATGCCGACGGCACCTTCCTCGGCCAGGGTGGCGAGGTCACCCTGCTCGTCCTGCACCCGTCGCGAGACCAGGACGTACTTCTTCTCGAAGCGCATCGACAGCCACACGATGGGCGCGGCCGTGGCGGCGACGACCAGGCCGAGCGGCCAGTACATGTGCAGCAGGACGATCGTGACGATCGTGACCTGGAGGATGTTGATGACCAGGAACAGCAGGCCGAAGCCGGCGAACCGCCGCAGCGCCGAGAGGTCGGTGGTCGCCCGGGACAGCAGCTGGCCGGACTCCCAGCGGCTGTGGAAGCTCATCGGCAGCTGCTGGAGGTGGTCGTAGAGGTCGCGCCGCATCTCCGTCTCGAGGCCGAGCACGGCGTTGGACTGCACCCACCGCCGCACCCAGATCAAGAACGCCTCGACGACGCCGAGACCGAGCGCGAGCAGACCCAGCGGGAGGAGCGCTCCCAGGTCGTGGTCGGTGATCGGGCCGTCGATGATCGCCTTGGTGACCAGCGGGATCCCGATGGACAGCGCCACCCCTCCGAGCGCGGCCACCATCATCACGACCAGGGCCGTGGCGTGAGGACGGAGGTAGCCGCGCAGCCGCCAGAGCGAGTGCACGCCAGCAGGAGGCTCCTGGGCCGGAGCGGGGCCGAGAGGATGGCGCATCGCTGGTCGATCCTAGGTCGCGCCACCGACCCCGGCGACGGGTTATCCGGTCGCCAGCAGCCCGCGCACCACGCGCAACCCGACCGAGAGCCGGGCCAGGTCGGCCTGGTCGTCGGCGCAGATCTCCTCGAGCGTCGCGGTCGCCCGGGGAACGAGGACGTCGTCGGCGTCCTCCCAGGCGGCGATCCGCGCCTCGACGGAGTCGTCGGCCGCGGTCGTGGCCAGCACCTGGGCGGTGAGCTGTGCGTGGACCGCGTGCAGGTCGTCGCGCAGGGCCGCCCGGGCCATCGTCTGCCACCGGTCGTCGCGCGGCAGCGCCAGGATCCGCTGGACCAGCATCGGCAGGCCGAGTCGCTCCGCCAACGCGAAGTGCACCCGGGCCACGACGACAGGGTCGAGACCCTCGCGGCCGGCCACCTCGATCACGCCGAGCAGCATGTACGCCGGCGGCAGGACCGCCACCCGGCGGGCGAGGTCCTCCGGCACACCCTCGGCCGTGAGCCGGTCGCGTCGCTCCTCGTACGCCGCGAGCTCGCGGCCGGTCATCAGCTCGGGCAGCTCCGCCATCACCCGCTGGACCGGCTCGGCGAACTGCTGGACGGTCCCCCTGGTGTCGAGCGGGGGCCTCCGGTTGTTGACGAGCCAGCGCGACGCGCGCTCCACCAGGGTGCGCATCTCGAGCCGCATCCGGGTCTGGACGCCGGCGTCGAGCTGGTTGTCGAAGGTCATCAGCTCCTGGCGCAGGGGCAGCGACCCGAAGATCTCGCGGGCGGCGAAGTTGGCCCGGGTCAGCTCCTCCGCGGTCGCGCCGGTCTCGCCGGACAGGCGCGGCCAGTAGGTCATGCCGGCGCCGTTGACCAGGTCGTTGACCACCTGGGTCACGATGATCTCCCGCCGCAGCGGGTGGTTGCCCACCTGGTCGGCGAAGCCTTCGCGCACCGCGGTCGGGAAGTAGGCCCGCAGGTCGTGGTCGAGGTACGGGTCGTCCGGGAGGTCGGAGGCGAGCAGCTCGCCCTCGAGGACGATCTTGGTCCACGCGAGCAGCACCGAGAGCTCCGGCGCGGAGAGCGCCTCGCCGCGGTCGAGGCGCCGGCGTACCTCCCGGCTCGTGGGGAGGCCCTCGAGCTGCCGGTTCAGGACGCCGTCGCGCTCCAGCTTGCGCATCCAGTCCTCGTGCACGTGCAGCAGCGACGTGCCGTGCGCGATGGAGTTCGCGAGCGCGACGTTCTGCTCGTAGTTGTCCCGCAGCACCAGCTGGGCGACCTCGTCGGTCATCTCCGCGAGCAGGTGGTTGCGCTGCTTCTCGGTGAGGTCGCCGTCCTTGACGACGCGGTCGAGCAGGATCTTGAGGTTGACCTCGTGGTCGGACGTGTCGACGCCGGCCGAGTTGTCGATGAAGTCGGTGTTGATCCGGCCGCCCGCGCCGCCGCGCCCCTCCCGGGCGTACTCGACGCGGCCGAGCTGGGTGAGCCCGAGGTTGCCGCCC
The DNA here is from genome assembly GCF_002117935.1 of Nocardioides sp. PD653-B2. Classification (GTDB taxonomy): domain Bacteria; phylum Actinomycetota; class Actinomycetes; order Propionibacteriales; family Nocardioidaceae; genus Nocardioides. The sequence goes on from NZ_BDJE01000039.1 coordinate 10,445, forward strand.
TCACCGACGCACTGGACGCGCAGGTCGCGCCCGTCGACGCGGATGCCGTCGTTCGCCTTGTCGCCGGCGTCGGCATGGGTCTCGCCGGAGCCCTTCACGTAGGTGCCGATGCCGCCGTTCCACAGCAGGTCGACCGGCGCGAGCAGGATCGCGCGCATCAGCTCGGCGGGCGTCATGACCTCCACGTGCCGGTCGATGCCGAGCGCCTTGCGCACCGCGTCGTTCAGCGGGATCTTCTTCAGCGAGCGCGAGTAGACGCCGCCGCCCTCGGAGATCAGGGCGTGGTCGTAGTCCTGCCAGCTCGAGCGGGGCAGCGCGAACATCCGCTGCCGCTCGGCGTACGACGTCGCCGCGTCGGGCGTCGGGTCGAGGAAGATGTCGCGGTGGTCGAAGGCCGCCACGAGACGGGTGTGCTCGGAGCAGAGCATGCCGTTGCCGAAGACGTCGCCCGACATGTCGCCGATGCCGACGCAGGTGAAGTCCTCGGTCTGGCAGTCGATGCCCCGCTCGCGGAAGTGCCGCTGCACGGACACCCAGGCACCGCGGGCCGTGATGCCCATGGCCTTGTGGTCGTAGCCGACGGACCCGCCGCTCGCGAAGGCGTCGCCGAGCCAGAAGCCGTAGTCCTTCGCGACACCGTTGGCGATGTCGGAGAACGACGCGGTGCCCTTGTCGGCGGCCACGACGAGGTAGGAGTCGTCGCCGTCGTGGCGCACGACGTGCTCGGGCGGCACGGTCTCGCCGTCGACCAGGTTGTCGGTGATGTCGAGCAACCCGGAGATGAAGGTGCGGTAGCAGGCGACGCCCTCGGCCAGCCACGCGTCGCGGTCACTCGGGTCGGGCAGCTGCTTGCAGAAGAACCCGCCCTTCGCGCCGACCGGCACGATCACGGTGTTCTTGACCATCTGCGCCTTGACCAGGCCGAGCACCTCGGTGCGGAAGTCGTCGCGACGGTCGGACCAGCGCAGGCCACCGCGGGCGACCGCACCGAAGCGCAGGTGCACACCCTCGACGCGCGGCGAGTAGACGAAGATCTCGTACTTCGGTCGCGGCTCGGGCAGGTCGGGGATCGCCGACGGCTCGAGCTTGAACGAGATGTAGGACCGCGCGCCGGAGCCGTCGCGGGCCGGCTGGAAGTAGTTGGTGCGCAGCGTCGCGCCGATGTGGGTCAGGTAGGACCGCAGGATCCGGTCGTGGTCGAGGCTGGCGACGTCCTCGAGGGCGCGGGTGATCCGCTCCTCGACCATGGTCGTGCGCTCGCGGTCGGCGGTCGGGTCGAAACGGATCTCGAAGAGCAGCACCAGCAGCCGGGTGATGTCGACGTTGTTGCGCAGCGCGTCCTCGATGTAGTCGAGGGCGAACGGCGAGTTCCCCTGCCGCATGTACTTCGCGTACGCCCGCAGCACCGTCGCCTGGCGCCAGGTCAGGCCGGCCGCGAGCACCAGCCCGTTGAAGCCGTCGATCTCGTTGTGGCCGTCCCAGACCGCGCGGATCGTGTCCTGGAAGAGCTCGCGGGAGTTCTCGGGCAGCGCCTTGCCGTAGCGCAGGCCGAACTCGTAGATGTACGACGGCCGCTCGAGGCCGTCGAGCTCGTAGGGCCGCTCGTCGATGACCTCGACGCCCATCGACGACAACATCGGCAGGATCTGCGACAGCGAGAGCGGCGGGCCGACCCGGTAGACCTTCAGCCGGGCCTCGCCGCGACCGGCGTCGAGGTCCTGGTAGAGCGCGAGGTCGATGCCCGCAGCCTCGCCACCGGGGAGCTCGTCGAGGGTGAGCGCCTCGAGCCGGCCGAGGTCGACCGCGCCGACCCGGGGAGCGAAGTCCTCCTTGTAGGCCTCCGGGAAGGAGTCGAGGTAGCGCCGGGCGAGGCGGGCGCCGACCTCCTCGCCGTACTCCGCGATGACGGCGGTGGTGAAGTCGTCGCGCCAGGAGCGGGACGCCTCGATCAGGCGGCGCTCGAGGTCACCGCTGTCGACCTCGGGGATCGTCGACCCCTTCGCAGGGTGCACGACGAAGTGCACGCGGGCGGTCGTCGACTCGGTCAGCCGCACGGTGAACTCGACGGAGTCGCCGCCCAACCGGTCCTTGAGGATCTGGGAGAACCGCTCGCGGACGTTGGTGTTGTAGCGGTCGCGGGGCAGGTAGACGAGCACCGAGACGTAGCGGCCGTAGGTGTCGCGCCGGATGAAGAGCCGCAGCTGGCGGCGCTCGCGGGCATGCATCGCGGCCTCGGCCATCGGGGCCAGCTCGTCGACGCTGGTGTGGAAGAGCTCGTCGCGGGGGTAGGTCTCGAGCGTGTCCATCAGGGCCTTGCCGTCGTGGCTCTGCAGCGAGAACCCGATCCGCTTCAGGACCGCGGCCGCCCGCTCCCGCAGCAGCGGGATCCGGGTCAGCGACTCGGTGTAGGCCGCGCTCGAGTAGAGGCCGAGGAAGCGCCGTTCGCCGACGACCTGGCCGTCCTCGAACTTCTTCACGCCGACGTAGTCGAGGTAGGCCGGCCGGTGCACGGTCGAGCGCGAGTTGGCCTTCGTGAGCACCAGCAGGGTCTTCTCGCGCGCCTTCGCCCCGGCCATCGGCGGCAGCTTCCCGGAGGACGCCGACATGTCCTGGTCGGCGCGCAGGATGCCGAGCCCGGTGCCGGGCACGCCGCGCAGGTACTCGTCGTCGCCGTGCTGCTCGAGCCGGTACTCCCGGTAGCCGAGGAACGTGAAGTGGTCGGCTGCCAGCCACTGCAGCAGCCCGCGGGCCTGGTCGACCTCGTCGGGGTCGAGGGGCAGGTCGGCGCTGTCGAGCTCGGCGACGATCCGGTGGACCTCGGCGTGCATCTTGTCCCAGTCCTCGACGGCCTCGCGCACGTCGCGCAGCACCCGCTGGAGGGACTCCTCGAGCTCGGCGACGTCGAACCCGTCGGGGATCCGGTCGATCTCGATGTGCATCCACGACTCGCGGTCCGACTCGGTGTCGGAGTCGGGCTCGCCGTCGGCGACCGGGCGCACCTCTCGCAGGGCGCCGGTGATGTCGCGGACGACGTCGAAGAGCGGGTGCACCACGGTGTGCACGTCGTGCAGCTGGCGGGAGAGCTCCATCGTCAGCGAGTCGACGAGGAACGGCATGTCGTCGACGACGACCTCCACGACCGAGTGCCCCGCGGCCGACCAGCCCTCGTCGGCCAGGCTCGGCGTCGACACCCGCACCCGGGCGGTGCCCTGGGGCCGGTTGGCCGCGAGCTGGTAGTGCGACGCGAACGCGCCGTACACGTCGGCACCACTGCGGTCACACACGTCCTCGGCCGCCACGTGGCGGTAGTAGGCGCGGATCAGGGCGTCGACGGAGTCGCGCGGCGGACCGCCGGTCCCCCGTCCGCTCCTGGCCAGCTCGATGGCCTCGGTGAGAAGGGCGGACTTGTCCTGATCGCGCGTCGTCGTTGACACGCCTCCGACACTAGGACCCGCCCGTCACCGGGGCCAACACGGGGCGGTTACCCGCGAGTCGGATCGGTCCCTCCCGGTGGTTGAGGAAGGCGCGCAGCGCCTGTCTCGAAACCCCCGTAGCCCACGCGCACACCAGGTGGCCGGTCGACTCACCGGGTTTCGAGACGGTTGCTGCGCAACCTCCTCCACCGCCGGGCGGACCTGCGCCATCGTCGGTCGAGTAGCGAGCGCAGCGAGCGTATCGAGACCACCGTGCTCCCGGTCTCGATACGCCCGTCGCGAGCTCGTCCCTCGCTCGCGGGGCTACTCGACCTGGCTGCTGCCTCGTCGTGACCCGAGCGAGCTCGGGCCACGACGGCAGCTCACAGCTCGGAGCGCAGGTCCCACAGCAACGGGTAGTACTGCACGGGCAGGCGAGAGCGGAGGTACGTCGAGCCGCTGGAGCCGCCGGTGCCGGACTTGGCGCCGATCATCCGCTCGACCATGACGACGTGGCGCGCGCGCCAGCTGGCGGCGAGCTCGTCGTGCTGGAGCAGCGCCTCGGAGAGCGCCCACACGACGGCGTGCCGGGAGCGGTCGTGCGCGACGGTGCGCAGCGACGCCGAGACCTCGGCGTCGGTCCCGGCCGGGAGGCCCTCGCTGCGGAGCACCGCGAGGAACGCGTCCCACAGAGTCGGCTCGGCGAGGCGGGCGCCGAGGCGGTCCTTCTCGGCCTCGGTGAGCCCGCGGAAGCGCTCGACGTACGACGGGTCCTTGGCACCCGACAGGAACTCGAGCTCACGGAACTGCACCGACTGGAAGCCGCTGGCCGGTGCCAGCCGCTGCCGGAACTCCAGGAAGTCCTGCGGGGTCATCGTCTCCAGGACGTCGATCTGCTGGACCAGGACCCGCTCGATGACGTGCACCCGCGCCAGGAGGTGCTGGGCCCACCACAGCCGGGCACCCTGGACGCCACCGAGCATCGCGTCGCGCGCGGCGCCGACCTCGTGCAGCAGCTGCTTGAACCACAGTTCGTAGACCTGGTGGATCGTGATGAACAACAGCTCGTCGTGCGCCGGGGGGTCTGACTCGAGGTGCTGGGCGTCCAGCAGCTGGGGCAGCCGCAGGTAGCTGCCGTAGGTCAGCTGTGCCCCCTGCTCGCCGAAGGACACGAAGTTCTCAGTCATGACCCGACCCTAGTGTCGCGGGTCACGAAGGGTTTCCCGAGACGGCCGGACCGGCATGATGGCCGACATGAAGCTCCGACACGAGATCACCTACGACGCGCCTCCCGCCGAGGTGTTCGAGATGCTGTCCGACCCGGCGTTCCGCGAGGCGTGCTGCGACGCCCAGGACGTGATCTCGGCCGAGGTCAGCCTCGAGCGCAGCGGCGCGGGGTTCACCCTGACCATCGACCAGATGCAGCGGACCGACGACCTCCCGGCGTTCGCGCGGACGTTCGCGGGCGACTCCACCCGGGCGATCCAGCGCGAGGTGTGGGAGGACTCGACCAGCGGCACGCTGCGCATCGAGGCGCCCGGCAAGCCGTCGGAGATCAACGGCACGATCACGCTGCGCCCCGAGGGCTCCGGCTCCCGCGAGATCATCGAGCTCGACCTGAAGATCAAGGTCCCGCTCATCGGCGGCAAGCTCGAGAAGCTGCTCGCCGACAGGGTCACCGCCGGCGTGGAGTCCGACCACTCGGTCGGCGTCGCCTGGCTGGCCGGGGACCGCTGATGGCGACGCGGTTCACCCACACCCTGACGTACGACGCCCCGCTCGCCGAGGTGTCCGCGATGCTCGACGACACGACCTTCCGCGAGGAGGTCTGCGCGTTCCAGCGGGTGCTGCGGGCGACCGTCGAGGTGGACGACACCCCCGAGGGCATGCGGGTCGTGGTCGACCAGGTCCAGGCGGCGCACGGCATCCCGTCGTTCGCGAAGAAGTTCGTCGGCGACGAGATCCACATCGTCCAGACGGAGGTCTGGAGCTCGGAGACCCGAGCCGAGCTGCACGTCACCATCCCGGGCAAGCCCGGCGAGATGACCGGGACCATCGCGCTGACCGAGGCCGGCGCGACGACCACCGAGACCGTCGACGTCGAGGTCAAGGTCAACATCCCGCTGGTCGCGGGCAAGATCGAGAGCCTCATCGCCGACATGCTCCGCAAGGCGCTGGTCGCCGAGGAGTCCGTGGGCCGGGACTACTTGTCCCGCTGAGCCTCGTCCGACGCGGCGTCCTCGAGCGCGTCGTGGCGCCGGCGCACGACGATCACCCCGGCGAGCAGCAGGAACGGCCCGAACGCCAGCCCCAGCGTGAGGGCCTTCTCGACGGGGTGCAGCGCGCCCAGGTGCAGGGCAACCAGCCAAACCGTGACATTCATCGCGGCCCATTCTCCCCCGGAGGGGGAATCCCCCGGACACCTCCCCTGGTTGATCAAGTGTTCAACGACCACGAACCAGAGGAGCACCCGCATGCCTGACCTGTTCGAGAGCCTCACCGTCCAGTCCTGGGACCTGAAGAACCGCCTCGTGATGGCGCCCCTGACCCGCAACCGCGCCGAGGGCACCGTCCCCGGCGACCTGGCCGTGGAGTACTACGCCCAGCGCGCCTCGGCCGGGCTGATCATCACCGAGGGCTCGCAGCCCAGCGCCCGGGGCCAGGGCTACTTGAACACGCCGGGCTTCCACTCCCCCGAGCAGCTCGCGGGCTGGCGTCGCGTCGCCGACGCCGTGCACGCGAACGGCGGGCGCATCGTCGCCCAGCTGATGCACGTCGGCCGGATCTCCCACCCCGACAACACCGGCGGCCAGGAGATCATCGCGCCCAGCGCGCTCGCCGCACCGGACGAGATGTTCACCGCCGACGGCATGAAGCCCTACCCGGTGCCGCGGGCGATCGAGACCGACGAGATCCCCGCTGTCATCGAGGAGTACGTCACGGCCGCGCGCAACGCGGTCGAGGCCGGTCTCGACGGTGTCGAGGTGCACGCCGCCAACGGCTACCTGATCCACCAGTTCCTCGCCCCGGGCTCCAACGAGCGCACGGACGAGTACGGCGGGTCGCCCGCCAACCAGGCCCGCTTCGCCATCGAGGTCACCCGGGCCGTCGCCGAGGCGATCGGCGCCGAGCGCGTCGGCATCCGGATCTCGCCGGCCCACAACATCCAGGGCGCGACCGAGACCGACGAGGCCGACGTCGCCGCGACGTACACCACGCTGATCGAGGGCATCGCCCCGCTCGGCCTGGCCTACCTCAGCGTGCTCGCCGACCCGAGCGACGAGCTCGTCCAGAAGCTCCGCAAGGACTTCGGCGGCGTGCTGATCGCCAACGACGGCTTCGGCGAGATCACCACCCGTGAGAAGGCCCAGGCGATCCTCGACCAGGACCTCGCCGACGCAGTCGCGGTCGGCCGGCTCTTCCTGGCCAACCCGGACCTGCCGAAGCGCTGGGAGACCGGGGCCGAGCTCAACGAGCCCGACCCCGACACGTTCTACGGCGGCGGCGCCGAGGGCTACACCGACTACCCCTCGCTCGCCAGCTGACCGTCGCCGGTCACCCCATGTAGGGGTAGCGGTAGTCCTTCGGTGGCACGAACGTCTCCTTGATCGACCGCGGTGAGGTCCAGCGCAGCAGGTTGACCGCTGCGCCGGCCTTGTCGTTGGTGCCGGACGCGCGGCCGCCGCCGAAGGGCTGCTGTCCGACGACCGCACCGGTGGGCTTGTCGTTGACGTAGAAATTGCCGGCCGCGAAGCGCAGCGCCTCCTGGGTCCACGCGATCACCCGGCGGTCCTGGGCGATGACCGCACCGGTCAGGGCGTACGGTGCGACCGACTCGAGCTGGTGCACGACCTTCTCGTAGTCGCCGTCCTCGTAGACGTGCACGACCAGGATCGGGCCGAAGTACTCGGTGGAGAACATCTGGTCGGTCGGGTCCGTGGACTCGACCACGGTCGGGCGCACGAACCAGCCCACCGAGTCGTCGAGCGTGCCGCCGGCCAGGACC
>NZ_BDJE01000040.1 GCF_002117935.1 Nocardioides sp. PD653-B2
CTGGCGCCTGTCTCGAAACCCCGGGGACCCAGGCAGGCGCGGGGGCTGCGGGGGTTTCGAGACGGTTGCTGCGCAACCTCCTCAACCACCGATACTCTCTCGAAACCCCTGTGGACAAAGGCGAAACACTGTTACCAGACCGTTACCCCCAACCCCTGTTGTCCACAGGATTTCAGGGCCTGATTGTCGGTGGTCCCTGGTTGAGTGATGGGTATGGCGACCAGCACGCACACCGCACCACGACACCCGGTGTCGCGGGCTGCCGTGCGGCTGAGTGCCCTCATCGACGAGGTGACCCAGACACCGATGTGGTCGATGGACCCGGACGAGGCCGCCGCGACCCTGATCGCCTACACCGAGCTCGAAGCCCGAGTCACCGAGCTGAAGCTCCGCGTCGCCGCCCACGCCGACGAAGCCCAGGTCGGCGAGGCCTCCGGTGCGACCTCGACGGCCGTGTGGTGGGCGCACGCCACCCACCAGACCCGGCGTGAGGCGATCCGGCAGATGGGTCTCGCCGCCGCGCTCTCTGCCGGTCACGAACCCGTGCGGGTGGCGCTGGCCGCCGGTGATCTGGTCCTCGAGCAGGCCCAGGTCATCGTCCACGCGGTCGAGCAGCTCCCCGCCGACCTCGACACCGCTTTGGTCGAACAGGCCGAACGGCACCTGGTCGCCGAAGCACGCCACCACGACGCGAAGACGCTGCGCATCCTCGGGCGGCGGCTCTTCGAGGTCATCGCCCCCGACCAGGCCGACGAACGCGAAGCGAAACTGCTGGAACGCGAAGAACGCGCGGCCCAGGAGTCGCTCCGGTTCACGATGGCCGAGGACGGCCACGGCCGCGTGCACGGCCGGTTCACCCTCGACGCCCTCACCGGCGCCATGCTCAAGAAAGCACTCCTCGCGATCGCCGCACCCAAACACCAAGCCACCCAAGGCCCCCTCGGTGAGCGACGACCGGGACCCGAACGCATGGGCCGGGCGTTCGCCGAGCTCATCCAGCGCTACCCCGTCGACCAGCTCCCGAACACGGGCGGCCTCAACGCCACCGTGGTCGTGACCATGACCCTCGAGACCCTGGAGGGCCGCCTGCAGGCCGCCCACCTGGACACCGGCGAACACCTCTCCCCCGGACTCGCCCGACGCCTCGCCTGCGAAGCCGGCATCATCCCCGCCGTCCTCGGCGGACCCTCCGAGGTGTTGGACGTCGGCCGCAAAACCCGCTTCCACACCACCCCCATGCGCATCGCCATGGCCCTCCGAGACCAGGGCTGCACCACCACCGGCTGCGACTGGCCACCCGGCCTGTGCCACGCCCACCACGACCACCCCTGGTCGAAGGGCGGAGGCACGAGCGCGAAAACCGGGCGACTGCTCTGCCCCAAGCACCACACCAGGGCACACGACCCCAGTTACACCATGACCAAGCTCCCCGGCGGCAAGGTCGCCTTCACCCGGCGCCAATAGGCCGACCGCCCCAACCCCCGCACCCACACACGAACCGGGTCCCACCTGGCCCCGTTGTCAGCCTGTCGGCCGCAACCCGAAGCGACCCGCAGCCCGCGCCAGGAGGGCGGCTGCCGACAAATCACCAAGAGGGATGCTCAGCCAAGCACTTCCTCCTTGGCTGAGCATCCCTCTCACCATCACCGCCGATAGCAACGCCAGGACATCGTGTTCCAGGGATACGCCTCGGCAATTGGGTAACCGCGGGCTCGACAGTAGGCGCCGAAGTTTGGCGACCCCGCGATCGAGATGCCCCATGGGATCGACAGGTCGTAGCAGTACCAGCTTGCCGGGTTCCAGTACCACCAGAACGAGCCGCCGAAGTGGCCTTGGCTGCGACATACCGTGACACCGGAGACGGGTAGGTAAGACGCTCGTGCAGCGTGCATGGTCGAACCGCTTCCCGGCGACGTGTCGGCGGCGGCTTGCGAGGGCGTGGGCGAGGCGACAACCACGCTCGCCAAGGCGATCAGCGTGACGATCGCTGATCGCCAGGTCGTCTTCATCGTGCTCAACATTTCTACCTCCCAGGTTGTCGGGCGTGTGTGCCCTTCAACCTCTAAAGTCCGCAGAGGCAGGCGATTTCCGGATCACCGAAGAAAATCTCGATGGGAGGTGGCTCAGGGTTGGTCGAACTACCCACCGACGACGAGATCGACCGGTTCGCAGACTTCCTCATCGACCGTCTGCCACGAGCTACCCGCGTGGCACAACGAGTGACCGGTTCGTTTGATCTGGCTGAGGACGCTGTGGCGATGGCGATCGACCACCTCATCAAGAGGTACGCGCGCGGTGGTCGCTTCCCGTCGCTGCCCAGCGAGCTGGAGGCGTACGTCATGACGACGGTCCGGAATGCGGCCCTCCGGATGCTGAAGACAGAGCGTGCACGCGTACTCGCCGAGTCCCAAGCAACCATCGACGCACTACGAACCAATGCCGGCGTATCGTCAGAGGTTCGGAGACTCCTCAATCACATCCCCGACCTTCCGGTGAACGAATACCTGCCAGTCTTGATGGTTGACCTGTGGGGTTTCACTCTGAAAGAGACCGCCGAGGCTCTGGGCTGCGGCATCTCGACCGTGGCCGATCGAAAGGCGAGGGCTCACCGCCGCCTCCGAGACTGGATGATGGGAGTGCCGGTCCGATGACAGGCCCCGATGCCGATATCTTCGCCATGTTCGAGGAGATCAGGTCGCTGCTTCGCGCGAACGAGCAGCGCCACAGCGACGAGCGCCCGCCCACAGGCAACCTGGTCGAGGCGGTGCACAACGCCGGCGTCCGCGCGAAGCGGGATCGTCAACGTCGTATCAAGATCGCCCAGCAACTCGACTTGGAACCCGAGGACATCGCCGCCTTTCAAACTCTTGCGGACTCAAACAGGTCGATCAATGTCGCTGCGGACAGGTTGGGGCTGACACCACGCGAGGTTTCGGACATCGCACAAAGGGTGCAGTTCGCGCTGCTCCGAGACGCCGCGGGCCGCAGCCAGTGGACGGACATGCTCGGGTTCGAAGACATGTTGGGGATCGATCCGAGAAGGAAGAACGAAAGCCGGTCTGACACCGCCGAGACAGACTTCGAATAGCCGCAGACACCACGAGGCACGGTCCGACGGCCGTCAGGACTACTCGTCGAGTCCCAGCTGCTCGACGACCCACGTCCAGAGGTGCTGGCGCTCGGCCTCGCCGGTGCGGGTCTTCTTGAGGATCTGCGTCGGTCGCGGGTGCCGGTCGTGCCAGAGGCGGCCACCGGTGGGAGCGGGCTGCGTCGCGGCGAGCCACACGGTGGTGTCCGCACCACCCGCCGCGTCGCGCAGCAGCGGGCCCATCACCTTGTCGAAGGTGGGCAGCGACTCGGTCACGCCCGGGGTGTCCGCCCAGCCGGGGTGGGTGGCGTGCACGTCGACGCCCTCGAACGCCCACTGGCGCTGGAGGATCGGCAGCAGCTCGACCTGCGCGCGCTTGCTGCGGGCGTACGACGTGGCGGGCTTGTACTCGCCCTTCAGGTACTCCGGGTCGTCGTCGCGGAGCCGCTGGGTGTACATCCCGCCCGAGGTCACGAAGATGACCCGTCCGCCGCGCAGCTGCGGCTTGAGCAGCTCGGTCATCAGCACCGGGCCGAGCACGTGCAGCGCCATCGCCATCTCGTGGCCCTGCGGCGACTCGGTGCGCTCGGGTGGCATCGCCCCGGCGTTGTGGACCAGGACGTCGAGGGAGCGGTCACCCAGCTCGGCGGCGAGCTCGGCCGCGAAGCGGCGTACGTCGTCGAGGTCGGCCACGTCGCAGCGGCGCACCTCCAGCGTCGCCAGCGGCCGGGTGGCGGCGATCTCGCGGAGCACCCGCGCGCCCTTGTCGGTGTCCCGGACGGCGAGGATCACCGTCCCGCCCAGGTCGGCCAGGCCCTCGGCGGTCGCGCGCCCGAGCCCGGAGGTCGCCCCCGTGACCACGGAGACCTTGCCGGCCATCGACCCGGGCCTCGGGTCGTCGGGCCAGGTGCGCAGCCGCCGGCGTACGGCCGGCCCGATCACGGTGTAACCGGGCACGACGGTCCGGTCCAGGAGGGTGTCGATGCCGGAGGCCACCCGGGTCGAGATCGGAAGCTGACGCATGCCTCGAACGTAGCCGTCGGCACGTGAAAGCATGCGTCGTGACCTCGTGGCGACCGGTGTGGGACGCGTTCCCCCAAGAACTGCTGGACTTCTGGACCGAGCGGCACCTGTGCACGCTCACGACCCTGCGCGCCGACGGGCGGCCGCACGTCGTCCCGGTCGGGGTCGCGCTCGACCCCGAGGAGCGCTGCGCGTGGGTGATCACGTTCGACTCCTCCCAGAAGGTCCGCAACCTCGCGCACTCCGGGATGCTCGCCGCCTGCCAGGTCGACGGGCGCCGCTGGTCGACGATCGAGGGCACCGGCGCGGTGCTCACCGACGAGACGTCCGTACGGCGAGCCGAGGAGCGTTACGCCAGCCGCTACCGGACGCCCCAGCCCAACCCGCGCCGCGTCGCGGTCCGGATCGAGGTCGAGCGGTTCCTCGTCTCGGCCGCCTTCGCGCCGTCGACCGCCGGATGACAGGCTTGTCCCCATGCACGCGGACAAGCCCGAGCTCGACGACCTCGACCGCGAGATCCTCGAGTTCGAGCGTGACTGGGTGGAGCACGCCGGGGCCAAGGAGACCGCGCTCCGCGAGAGGTTCGACCTCACGTCGGCCCGCTACCACCAGCTGCTGAACACGATCATCGACCTGCCCGCCGCCGAGGCACACGCGCCGCGGCTGGTGCGCCGCCTGCGCCGGCGCCGCGCCGCTCGTCAGGAGCAGCGCAGCGCCCGACGCCACGGCGGGCCGGCCTGACCCGGGCCCCTGCCGGGTTGGGGAGGACGGTCGCCGGGCACAGGCGGGTATGCACAGCCTGCTGCGGCGCCGTCCCGAACCGACCACCGACTACACCTCCAGCCACCTCGGGCGGGGCGAGGACTACGACGAGGGGTTCGCGACCGCACCGCTGCGGGCGATGATGTGGGAGATGGAGCAGGCGGTGCTGCACGACCTGCTCGCCCCGATCGAGGCCGCCACGGTGCTGGACCTCGCCTGCGGGACCGGCCGGATCACCGACCGGCTCGTGCACGAGCTGCCGGGCGCCCAGGTGACCGGCGTCGACGTCGCGGCGTCGATGCTGGAGGTGGCGCGCCGGCGGGTGCCGGGAGCCACCTTCGTCGAGCTCGACGGGCGCGAGCTCACCTCGGTCGTGCCCGCCGGGTCGGTCGACCTGGCGACGGCGTTCCGGTTCTTCCCGAACGCCGACCCCGCGCTGCGCCGCAGCTCGGTCGCGGCGCTCGACGCGGTGCTGCGACCGGGCGGCCACCTCCTGCTCAACAACCACCGCAACTTCTGGTCGTCGTCCTACGTGGTGCGGCGCGCCCGCTCCGGACGGGACGCCCCGGGTGCCACCAACCGCAGCATCGTCGGACCCTTCCTCGACCGCGGCTTCAGCGTCGTGGGCCGGCGCTCGCTGGGCGTGCTCCCCCAATCGGACGAGCGCTGCTACGTGTGCCCGCTGCCGACCGCGGTCCGCCTCGAACGCGCGAACCTGCGCTCCGTCGCCGCCCGGCACACCGCGGGCACCAACACCGTCTGGCTGCTCCGGAAGCGGTCAACCGCGGGTTGAGCCGGTAAGTTCTCCGGGTGTCCGACACCCGCCCTCGCCGTACCTTCGCGGTGATCAGCCACCCCGACGCCGGCAAGTCCACGCTCACCGAGGCCCTCGCCCTGCACGCACGGGTGATCACCGAGGCCGGTGCCGTGCACGGCAAGGGCGGGCGCCGCGCCACCGTGTCCGACTGGATGGACATGGAGAAGGCCCGCGGCATCTCGATCACCTCGGCCGCGCTGCAGTTCGTCTACCGCGACCACGTCGTCAACCTGGTCGACACCCCGGGCCACAGCGACTTCTCCGAGGACACCTACCGGGTGCTCTCCGCGGTCGACTCGGCCGTGATGCTGGTCGACGCGGGCAAGGGGCTCGAGCCGCAGACGCTCAAGCTCTTCAAGGTCTGCGCGCTGCGCGGCATCCCGGTGATCACCGTCATCAACAAGTGGGACCGGCCGGGCCTGTCGGCGCTGGAGCTGATGGACCTGATCGAGCAGCAGATCAAGCTGCGCCCGACGCCGCTGACCTGGCCGGTCGGCGAGGCGGGTGACTTCCGGGGCGTTCTGGACCGCCGTACGGGCGAGTTCGTGAAGTACACCCGCACCGCCGGTGGGGCCACCCGCGCCCCGGAGAAGCGGATGCCCGCGGCCGAGGTCGGTCCCGACGACGCGTCGGTGTGGGAGGCCGCGGTCGAGGAGCACGAGCTCTTGTCGGCCGACGACGCCGACCACGACCAGAAGCGGTTCCTGGCCGGCGAGACCACGCCGGTGATGTTCGCCTCCGCCCTCCAGAACTTCGGCGTCGCGCAGCTCCTCGACCTCCTCCTCGACCTCGCCCCCGCGCCGCACGCGACGCCCGGCGTCGACGGCTCCGTCCGCCAGGTCGAGGACGAGTTCAGCGCGTTCGTCTTCAAGGTGCAGTCCGGCATGAACGCCGCCCACCGCGACCGGCTCGCCTACGCCCGCGTCGTGTCGGGGACCTTCGAGCGCGGCATGATCGTGACCCACGCCGCCAGCGGCCGGCCGTTCGCGACGAAGTACGCCCAGGCCGTCTTCGGCCGTGAGCTCTCCTCGATCGAGGAGGCGCACCCCGGCGACATCATCGGCCTCGTCAACGCCCAGGCGCTGCGGGTCGGCGACACGATGTACGTCGGCGACCCGATCGAGTACCCGCCCGTCCCGAGCTTCGCCCCCGAGCACTTCATGACGGCCACCGCGGCCGACATCGGTCGCTACAAGCAGTTCCGCAAGGGCATCGACCAGATCGACCAGGAGGGCGTCGTCCAGGTGCTGCGCTCCGACCTGCGCGGCGACCAGAGCCCGGTGCTCGCCGCGGTCGGCCCGATGCAGTTCGAGGTCGTGCAGGAGCGGATGACCAACGAGTTCAACTCACCGATCCGGCTGTCCCGGCTCGACTACCAGGTCGCGCGACGCACCGACGCCGACGGCGCCGTCGCCCTGTCCGGCATGCGCGGCGTCGAGGTGCTGCAGCGCTCCGACGGCACCCACCTGGCGCTCTTCGTCGACCAGTGGCGGGCCAACGTCACCGCTCGCGACAACCCGGAGATCATGCTCGAGGCGTTGCCCGCGGGTGGCGGCTGAGCGACGGCGCGTAGGGCTGCCGGATGATCGTGCGCAGCTTCTCCGGCGCGGCCCGGCGCGGGTCTCCGAGGTAGATCTCGTGGTGCTTGTGCTCCTCCGGGTCGCCCAGGGCGAGGCCCTGGTCGCGGAGGAAGGCGTGCAGCCGCTCGATGGTGGGCCCCTCGGCGGCGTACGGCCCCACGTGCAGCACCTGGGCGGCCGGCCCCTCCTCGAAGGTCACCAGCCGGAGCTTCGCGACCGCGGGGAGCGGCTTCTTGTCAGCCACCTCGGCCGCGAGTCGCTCCACGAGCTCGGCCGTGACGGCGGCCGGCTGGCGGATCATCATCGTCCAGTCCCACGCGGACTTGTCGCCGGTCAGGAACGTGCTCACGTCGTCGGCCCACCACAGGCCCTCGAGGGCCGAGACCTTGACGTCCTGGCCGGTCTCTTTCTTCACGGCGAACTTCGCGGCGTACGACACCGCGTAGAGCGCCTGGATCGCCTCGGCGTACGCCGGGCTGGTGTTCGGGTCTCCGTGCCCGTCGACGCACAGGAACGTCAGCGCGGGCACCTCCACCAACCGAGGCGTCGTCGTGGCGCGGTACAGCAACTCGACGGGATCACCCGTCATCGTGGTCGTCATCGGAGCCTCCTCACGATCCATGCTGCTCGCGCGGGAGGGCCGGCACCAGGGTCCTAGGGCCCGAGATCTGACAAGCCGGACGAGCTGACCAGCGCGCTACCGGACGGCTTGTCGCGTGAGGCTGGCCAGCAGGTGGCACGTCTCCAGCAGCAACCGCACGCCGAGCTACGGGCGCTTGCGCTTCAACCGACCCGTCCTGAACCTGCGTCGTCCCCTCTGCCGCCATCGGGCTAGGGAACCGCCCTCCACCCGGGGCGTCGGGCGCTCCTCTCGCTGATCGTCGAGACGCTCGAGGGCAATCGAAGCCAACGCACGGACGGCAACCTCGACCAACTCGTCCGAAGAAACGGAAGAGCCGTCGTGGAAGTCCTCAGGGAGCGGTCGTAGATCCTCCAGATCGCCGACCACCTCGAGGGAATGGTGACGCACGTAGTCGATCGTCGATTGCGCTTCCGCTTCGCACCAGGTGCGCAGCCGCAACGGCATGCGCGGCGGCGGTCCTCCCAGGGGCGCAAGGTGTCGCTGCGCCAGCCAACGCTTGCCCACCGGCACATATTCATGACGGTTGAGCAGGCCACGGGGAATCCGGTCGCGCACCAGTCTGAGCAACTCGGCTTCCGCATACCCGAGTGAGGCGTTCTCGCGGGGTGCGCCGGTAGACAGCCGAGCCGGGTTCACGCCGAGCACCGTGGAGTAGCGCTGCAGGAGCTCCTCGGATGAAGGGCCACTGGGAACGGTGACGACGTGCACCCGATCCAGTGGCACGTACTGTGACCATCTCTCGATCACGTTCTGGACGCCCCGTTCATCCCACCACCGCGCTCCGATGCGGCCCTGCCTGTCGACGACCGCATCGAGGAAGTCGTCAAGGGCCGGGGCTTCACTCCCCTGCTGGATTCGCTGCTGCCAGGTCGAGGGAAGCAGTCGAGCCAGGCTCCGAACCGTCAGCACCAGGTGGACCTCCCGGGGACGACAAGCCTCCAGCAGTCGCTCGATCTGCACCGGTGAGGCTGCCCCCAGTAGCTCATCAGAGACCAGCAACCTCTCCGCCTCCGCGTCTTTGACCTGCTCCGCGAATCTCTCGAGCACGTGCAGTGCGGCGGCTGGATCGCGCTCGGGATGGAGCCCGTCACGGATTGCCAGAGAAAGCCAGAAGGCTTCGCGTCGAGTGGGCGGCGCGAGCGCAAGGCCCTCGAGAGAAAGCTGCTCCGCTGAGTTGTGATAGACGGACTGCAGGTAGCTCGTCCCCGTCTTCGGCATGCCGACGTGGACGTAGATGCTCCCGTTTGTCCCCACCACGACCGCAGCCTATCCGCGGCGTCGTCGACGAGTCCCCCGACGCGATCGCCGCGCACCGGAGGCACCAGAACCTCTCGAGGCTCGGCACGACCCGGACGCGGTCCGCGCCAGCGAACATCCCTCACCAACGAGTTGGCGACCCGCCCTCTCGGAGTGAGCGTGTCCTGGTGGAGCTGAGTGATTCGAACCCCTGGCCTTCTCATTGCGAAGGTGCGCGGACGTCGTTGGCAAGAGCATCACAAAATGTGATGCTGCCCACAGCCGCGATCATCGGGAACGCGGCCACGTGAAACCCACTCGGGAGGGATCAACAATGAAAGCAGTTCGCGCAGCAGTCGTGCTCGGAGTGAGCATGTTCCTCGCCCTCAGTGCCAACCCGGCATGGGCCAACGACTTCCAGGCCACGACCACCGGTGCTCGAGCCAATTGGACCGATGCACCAGACCGGCTCACCGCTACCGACACTGCCGGGGACGGAGATGCGGCCGTTGCCCAGCTGCGTCGACCCAACGGCACGATCGAGACCGTGGTCGCATCTGGGGGATCCGGAACCAGCAACTCGCAGACCTTCTCCGGCATCACCGAAGATGCCGCAATCGAAATCCGGGCATGCCGTCGTAGCGGCGGCGTGATCGTCGGCTGCGGCTCATGGGTCGGAGGGTTCTCCTGACAGGCCCCAGCTTGGAGTGAATAGGCACCCCCACCCTTGCTTGGCGCCTCGACAAACGTCGAGGCGCCAAGTTCGCTCGCTCTCGGCGTGGGGGCCGCTCAAGCATCGATTCAACTTCTCGCGGTTCCGTCGCCGCTGCTCCACGGGCGGAGCGTCCCGGTATACGGGGCGGCGTGCGCCCCCACGCCCAAGGCCTGCGCGACGACCCATCTGGCTGCGCTCCCAGCCGTGACGCATCACCACCCGTCGCGGCGGGTCCAATTCGACGTGGCGGCCGAGCATGGTCGAGCCGTCTTCGAACCGCCAACGGATCTCACGATCTAGGCGCGTCCCGATCGCCAACCGCGTTCTCCCGATCGTCGAGCGGCTCAACAGGGCGCCGGGGGCCACCGGGGGGCCATCCGCCGGACGCACAAGCGAGTAGCAACGACGAATCCCCCGGGCAATCCGTGCGTTTGCGCTGATCACCCGGAGGATCTCTTTGGTGGAGCTGAGGGGATTCGAACCCCTGACCTTCTCATTGCGAACGAGACGCGCTACCAACTGCGCCACAGCCCCAGATTCACGCCCCGAGGGACGCGGTGGGAAACGTTAGCACCCGCCCCGCGGGTCCACCGAATCGGTTCGGAGCACCGTGTCTCAGGGGACCAGGACGCCCTCGATCCGCTCCAGGGCGTGGCGTGCGTAGCCCGTCCACATCCGTGCGAAGACCGGCATCGCGAGCCTGCCGAGGCGGCCGCGCGGGTGCACCGTCCAGGCCCAGGTGATGCGGACGCCGGTGCCCGCGGGCTCGAAGCTCCACCTCCCCGCGACCTCGGTGACGAACGGCTTCATCGGGCCGGTGACGTCGGAGAGCCGGTAGCCGAAGGAGTGCGGGCGTTCGACGCGCGTGAGGGTCTCGCGGATGCTGCCACCGTCGGCGAGCTCGATCGTCCGGGTCTGGCCGACGCTGCCCCAGGCGCCCTGCTGGTCGCGGACCTCGCGGACCGCCGGGAACACGGCGTACCGCTGGGAGAGCAGCTCCGCCAGCGGCATCGGCAGCACGATGTCGTAGGCGTGCTCGACACTGACCGGGTAGGTGCGGGACGACGCGAGCTCGAGGACCATGCCGCCAGATTACGAGCCGAGGGCGCGGTGCTCGTCGCCGTCGCGGCGGGCCTTGCGCGCGGCCTTCTCGGCGGCGTCGGCCTCGCGGGCGATCTGGGCGTCGGCGTCGGTGCGACCGGAGGTCCACACGCCGGTGTCGTCGAGGTCGATGGTGCGGACGGTGCGACGGGCCGCCGCCGGCTTCGTGACGTACGTCGGGAGCGTGACGGGCACCGGGTCCCACAGGGCCGGGTCGACCGGGGCGATGCCGGCGGACGTGTCGGCCATCGGGTCGACCTCGCCGAGGTCGTCGGCGTCCTCGACGGAGGCGGCGGCGTCCTCGGGAGCCTCGACCGGCTCCTCGGTCCCGGGCACCTCCACCGGCATCCGGCCGGCCGGGCGGAGCGCCTTGCGCTCCCCCTTGACCATGATCCGGCAGGCGACCAGCCAGGCGACCAGGACGCCGACCGGGATCGCGACGTACGCCCAGCTGATGACCGCGAAGGCCGCGACCGCGACGACCGCGACCGTGGCGACGAGGATCAGGGCGAGCACGTTGCGGCGGCGCTTCGTGGCGCGCGACGCGGCGGCGCGGCGGGCGCGCAGCTGGCCCGGCGTGAGCTCCGGAGCCGGCGCCTCGGCCACCGGCTCGGGCCGGGAGGTGGGCTTGGTGACGACGGTGGCCTGCGAGAACGGGCGACCGGGCGTGACGACGAGGCGGGCGCTGCGACGGTTGACGGGCTCCCGGCGCGCGAGCACCCGCATCGTGTGCGAGAACCGGTCGACCGAACGGCTCCGGACCACGTCGTCGTGGTGCTTGAGCGCTTTCGGGACGAGGTAGACGGCCCACGCCACAGCGAGGGCGACGAAGATCAGAGCGCTCAGGTCCACGAGACAGAGGTTATGAGCGATACCCGACCCGGCCGCGGATGTCCACAGGTGTGTCGCAAAATCACTCGTGTGACTCGTGTGGTTTGAGCCGCGCCAACATGCCCTCGGGACACTCGTCGACGGTGACGGCGTAGATGCGGTGGTCGCGCCAGGACCCGTCGATGTGCAGGAACCGCGGGGCGTAGCCGATCTCGCGCAGGCCGAGCTTCTCCACGACGCGCAGGGAGTTGGAGTTCTCCGGCCGGATCGCGATCTCGATCCGGTGCAGCTTGGCGATCACGAAGCAGTGGTCGATGACCATCGCGACCGCGCGCGGCATCACCCCGCGGCCGGCGTACTCGCGGTCGAGCCAGTAGCCGATCGACGCGAACTGCGCCGACCCGCGCACGATGTTGTTGACGGTGATCTGCCCCGCGAAGTGGCCGTCCACCTCCACGGCGAACGGGTACGTCGTGCCCGCGCGGGCCTGCTTGTGCAGCCGCCAGACCAGCGAGCGGAACGTCGACGGCCGCGCGTCGGAGCCGGGCGGGACGGTCGCGTCCCAGGGCCGGAGCCAGGTGGCGTTGCGGCGCCGGGACTCACGCCAGGCGCGGGCGTCGGAGTAGGCGAGCGGGCGCACCGTGACGTCCTCCGAGGACAGCCAGACCGGCCACCCGCTCAATGGTCGCTCCCGACGCTCCGGCTCAATGGTCGCTCCCGACGACCTGTTCTGCTGCGTGCACGAGGACCGGCCGGAGCACGGTCAGGCCGTCCTTCACACCGCCCCGCGAGCCCGGCAGGTTGACCACGAGACAGCTGCCGACCACGCCGGCCAGGCCGCGCGAGAGCACCGCGGTCGGCACGCCCTGGGCGACGCCGTGGGCACGGATGGCCTCCGCGATGCCCGGCACCTCGAAGTCGAGCAGGGGGCGGGTGACCTCCGGCGTCCGGTCGGTGGGGGTCAGGCCGGTGCCACCGGTGGTGAGGACGACGCGGGCGCCGCCCTCGGCGGCGGCGGCGATCGCGGCGCCGACCGGGTCACCGTCGGGCACCACGACGGGCGGGTCGACGGCGAAGCCGAGCTCGCGGAGGAAGTCCACGATCAGCGGGCCGGTCGTGTCGTCGTACACCCCGGCCGCGGCACGGTTGGAGGCGACGACCACCTCGGCGCGCATCACGCGCGCGCCCAGTCGCCGGACTTGCCGCCGGTCTTGCTCTCGACGCGGACGTCGGTGATCACCGCGCCCTTGTCGACGGCCTTGACCATGTCGACCACGGTGAGCGCGGCGACCGAGACCGCGGTCAGCGCCTCCATCTCGACGCCGGTGCGGTCGGTGGTGCGGACCGTCGCCACGATCTCGACGGCGTCATCGGCGATGGAGAGGTCGAGTGTCACGCCCGAGATCGCGAGCGGGTGGCAGAGCGGGATCAGTGCGGGGGTCTGCTTGGCCCCCATGATCCCGGCGATCCGCGCGACCGCGAGCGCGTCGCCCTTCGGGACGCCCTCGCCGCGCAGCAGCGCGACCACCTCGGCGGAGACCAGCACCCGGCCGGACGCGGACGCCGTGCGCGCCGTGACGTCCTTCCCCGAGACGTCGACCATCCGCGCCGCCCCGGACTCGTCGACGTGGGTCAGCCGCGGTTCGCTCATCTCTAGAACTCCTCGTCGAGCCTCAGCACCGGCACCAGCTCGCCGGCCGGGACCGAGGTGACGTCCTCGGGCACCACGACCAGCGCGTTGGACGATGCCAGATCGCCGATCAGGTGGGAACCGTGTCCGCCGACGGGCGCGACGTGCGGGCCGGCGCTGTCGACGGCGTACTCCCCGCGCACGAACTGACGGCGCCCCTCCGGCGACGAGATCGTGTGGGTGAGCCGGGCCGGGGTGGTCGGGCGCGAGTACGGCAGCTTGCCCATCATCTTGCGGATCGCGGGCAGCACGAACTGCTCGAAGGAGACGTACGACGACACCGGGTTGCCCGGCAGCGTGAAGATCGGGGTGCGGTCCTCGCCGACGTGGCCGAAGCCCTGGGGCTTGCCGGGCTGCATGCCGACGCCGCCGAACCAGACCGTGCCGAGCGGCAGGAGCGCCTCCTTGACGACGTCGAAGTCGCCCTGCGAGACACCGCCGCTCGTGATGACGATGTCGGCGCGCACGAGCTGGTCGTGGAGCGCGTCGAGGAAGGCGCGGGGCTCGTCGGGGACGATCCCGACCCGGTAGGCGATCGCCCCGGCCTTGCGCGCCGCGGCCGCGAGGAGGAACGAGTTGCCGTCGTAGATCGAGTCGTGGCCGAGCTCCGTGCCGGGCTCGCGCAGCTCGGAGCCGGTGGAGATGACGACCACCCGGGGGCGCGGGCGCGAGCGCACGGTGGCCCGGCCGACCGCCGCGAGCAGGCCGAGGTGACGCGGCCCGAGGACCGTGCCGTGCTCGACGAGCACGTCACCGGCGGTGACGTCCTCACCCGCCGCGCGGATGTGCTGGCCGAGCGTGGGTGCCCGGTCGATCCGCACCTGGGCGACGCCCCGGTCGGTCCACTCGTAGGGCACGACGCTGTCGGCACCGACCGGCATCGGAGCGCCGGTCATGATCTTGACGGCGGTGCCCGGCGACATGGCCAGCAGCTGCGCCTGCCCGGCGCCGATCTCGCCGACGACCGGCAGCTGGACCGGCGACGACTCGGTGGCGGACGCGACGTCGGCGAGGCAGACGGCGTACCCGTCCATCGCGGAGTTGTCGAACGACGGCAGCGCGATCGGGGCGACCACGTCCTCGGCCACGGCCAGGCCGAGCGACTCCATCAGCGGCTGCGGGAAGTCGGGGAGCGCCTCGACGCCGTCGAGGATCCGCGCGAGGTGGTCGTCGACGGAGGTGACGGTGCTGCTGGCGGGACCGGCGGGGGCGTCAGCCATCGGAGAGGACGGTGTCGGGGTCGACGCGCTGGGCCGACGCGGCCTCGAGCGTCACGTCGCCGACGACCTGCACCCCGCCGGCGAAGGTCCAGTCGCCCTCGACCCGCAGCGAGCTGGCCTTCTTCATCGACGGCGCGCCGTGCGGGAAACGCTTGTCGAAGTCGCCGACCAGCTTGTAGAAGTCGTCGTCGAGATCGACGAACGGGATCTCGACCGCCGTCTGGTCGAGCACGAAGTCCTGACCGATGTCGTAGACGTCGGAGCGCAGCACCAGCAGGTCGTTGGTGGTCTTCACCGGCACGAACCGGTCGCGACCGACCTCGATCAGCCGGGAGCCCTCGAACACCTCGACCGCGGCACCCATCGCGGTCTCGATCTGGATCACCTCGGGCGTGCTCTTGTCGCCGGGGTCGAGGGTCTTGACGTTGCGGATCAGCGGCAGGCCGAGGATGCCCTGACGGACGTCGAGCGCATGCTTCATCGCGGCCAGGTCGAACCACAGGTTGTTGGTCGAGCAGTACTTGTGACGATCGAGGTCGGCCAGCGCGTCCTTGTCGGCGTCGAGCGTCTGCGCGCTCTCGCGCAGGACGATCCGCCCGTCGGACTTGCGGCGGGCGAAGTGGCCGCCCTTGCGGTCCGACGGCGTACGGCGCACGGCCTCGATCGCGAACGGCGCGCCGGACTCGGCGAACCAGCCGGCCACCCGGGCGTCCGGGACCGCGCCCAGGTTGTCGGAGTTGGAGACGAAGACCCGCTCGTATCCGGCCTCGATGAGCCGGTCGAGGAGGCCGGTGCCGCGCAGCGCGGTGTAGAGGTCGCCGTGGCCGGGCGGGCACCACTCGAGGTCGGGGTCCTTCGGCCAGCTCGCCGGCGAGAGGTCCTTCGCCAGCAGCTTGGGCTCCTTGTTCTGCAGGAACTCCAGCGGCAGGCCCTCGACCGGCAGGCTCTCGTAGCGGGCCAGCGCGGCCATGGTGTCGGCCGAGGTGCGGAAGCTGTTCATGAAGATCAGCGGCAGCGTGGCGTCGTACTCCTCACGGAGGTGCAGCACCTGCCGGGCGATGATGTCGAGGAACGACAGCCCACGGCGCACGCACAGCAGCGACTTGGCACGGTCCATGCCCATCGAGGTGCCGAGCCCGCCGTTGAGCTTGATCACCGCGGTCGAGCGGACCGCCTCGGCGGCGACGTCGGGGTCGACCTCGACGCTCGTCAGCGACTCCATCTCGACCGGCTCGATCGAGGACTCCGGCACCATGCCGGTCTCGCCGTGCTCGAGCAGACGGAAGTAGTGCGCGAACGTCTCGATGGCGATCTCGTCCACTCCCGCGGCGGCCATCTTGTCGCGCGCTCGGTTCAAGCCAGCGCTACCCATGTTCACGATCGTAGGCTTCCCGTGTGGCCGCTCCCCAATCACCCGGGCAATCACCCGCCAAGACGGCCGTGCGCGACCGGCTGCTGACCACCCGCAGCCGTCGGTCGCTGGCCGAGGTCGGCGACGCGGCCCGCTCGATCGCCGAGCACCTGCTGGCCACCACCGACCTCCGCCGCGCGGCCTCCGTCGCGGCGTACGTCTCCCTCAACGGCGAGCCCGGCACCGGACCGCTGCTCGACGCGCTCCGGGCCGCGGGCAAGCGGGTGCTGCTGCCGGTGCTGCTGCCCGACGACGACCTCGACTGGGCGGTGTACGGCGGTCCGGACCACCTGGTCTCCGCGCGCCGCGGCCTGCTCGAGCCCGACGGCGAGCCCCTCGGCGTGGACGCCGTCGCGACCGCCGACGTCGTGCTGGTGCCCGGCCTGGCGGTCTCGCCCACCGGCATGCGGCTCGGTCGCGGCGGCGGCTCCTACGACCGCGCCCTGGGCCGGGTGCCGGTCGGCACCTTCACCTGCGTGCTGCTCTACGACGACGAGGTCGGCCGCGACGTCCCCACCGAGCCGCACGACCGCCCCGTGCTCGCGGCCGCCACCCCGTCGGGCGTCATCCGACTGCGGTAGGTGGAGCGGTCAGTCCTCGGCGACCGGCTCCAGGGTGAGCACGTCCTCGGCGGCGGCGTCGACGGCGTCGCGGGTGAACGCCCACGGGAGCGTGGCACCGGCGGCCCAGAGGTCGGTCTGGTCCGTGTAGTGCTGGTCGAACGGGTGCCCGGAGACACCGGTCAGGCTGATCCAGCGCGAGTCGTCGAGGTCACCGAGCGACACGACCATCCGCATGGACGGGGCGCTGACCACGCCGTACCCCTCCGACGCGTCCCAGGACGTGGCGTCGACGGTCGAGCTGCCGCCGCCGACCTGCCAGCCGTTGCGGTTGACCAGCCACTCGACCGGGCCGACGCCGGACTCCCCGAGGGTCGGGCTGTGCAGGTCGAGGCGGTGCAGGTGTCCCCAGGTCCACTCGTCGGCGTCGAGCGACTGGCGCCGGGTCAGCTCGTCGCGGGCGTCGCGGAGCGCCCGCGCGAGGATGTCGTCGCGGGTCTCGACGACGCCGTCGGTGGACGTGTCGTCCCACCACGCCGAGCGGGGCTCGGTGAGCAGGTTGCCGACCACGGCGTACCACCGCTGGCCGCCGTCGGGCCAGATCTCCTCGGGCAGGTCGTCGTGGAAGGTGTCCGCGAGCAGGTTGCGCCAGACGACGTTGAAGTAGGCAGCGGCGGCGCTGTCGGCGTCCTGGTGGAAGTCCCAGTGCCGGAGCTTGCGCTGGCCGGCTGCGTAGTAGCCGTGCAGGTCGATGTCGAGGAGGTACGGCGTGAGCACCGGCCCCAGCGGGTGGAGGTCGTCGAGCTGGAGGGCGGCCATGTCGTCGACCGACAGGTCGGCGCCCTCGTCGACCCGCTGCTCGATCAGGTCGCGGATCCGCTGCGAGCGGTAGCCACGGTCCCAGTCGTCGGTGAGGAACGGCGCGTAGTCCGGACCGATGACGGCCTGGTTGGCGGTGACCACGAAGCCGTCGTCGGGGTCGAGCACGTTGGGCAGCGCGGCGAACGGGACGTAGTCGCCGGTCCAGTCGTTCTCGGGCTTCCAGCCGGCCGACGGCAGCAACCCGTCGTTGCCGGACTTCCGGATCGGGACCTGGCCCGGCGCCTGGTAGCCGATGTGGCCGGCACGGTCGGCGTAGACCATGTTCTGCGCCGGGACACCGAACGTCGCCGCCGCTTCACGGAAGGAGTCCCAGTCCGTCGCCAGGTCGAGCTGGAGGATCGCGTCGGCCGTCGGTGCCGGTCGCAGCGCGGTCCACTGCAGCCCGACCGCGTAGTCACCGGCGGGCACGCCCGGAGGGTCCTCCCCCACGTCCTCGAGCTCCTCGGACACGTCGGACACGATCGGGCCGTGCGCGGTCGACCGGACCGTGATCGTGACGTCGTCGCCACCGTCGACCTCGATCGTCTCGGTGCGGCTGCGCAGCGGTCGCCACCGGCCGTCGTACCGCCACCGGTCACCCTCGATCCGCTCGAGGTAGAGGTCGCTGACGTCGGGCCCGAGGTTGGTGAAGCCCCAGGCGATGTCGGCGTTGTGGCCGATGATCACGCCGGGCACGCCGGAGAACGTGAAGCCCGCGACGTCGAGCGGGCAGGCCTCCGAGATGGTCCGGCAGTGCAGGCCCATCTGCATCCAGACGCCGGGCAGGCTGACGCCGAGGTGCGGGTCGTTCGCGAGCAGCGGCGACCCGGTGACGGAGTGGTCGCCGTCGACGACCCAGCTGTTGCTGCCGATGCCGTCGCCGCGGCCGAGCAGGGACGGCATCTTCGCGATGCCGTCGCGCAGCCGGGTGAGCACGCCCCGCATGTCGGCGGTGTACGGCGGACGCTGCGGGTTGCGGGTGCCGGGCGCGGTGGCGTCCTGCTCGAAGACGTTGTCGACGACCGCGCCCTGGCCGACGATCGGCGCGTGCTCGTCGTAGGGGTACTCCGGGTAGAGCTCGGCGACCTCGGCCGCGCTGTGCCCGGCGAGCGCCAGCACCCGGTCGATCTCGTCGGTCATGTTGCCGCGCAGGTCCCACGCCATCGCCTTGAGCCACGAGACCGAGTCGGCCGGCGTCCAGTGCTCGGGCTGGTAGTGCAGGCCGCCGGCGTTGAGGACCGTGTACTCGACGGCGATCCGGCTCGACGAGTGGCTGTCGAGGTAGGCGTTGACCCCGTCGGCGTAGGCCTCGAGCGCGGCGCGGGTCTCCGGCTTGACCAGCGCCAGCTCCTTCTCGGCGACCCGGCGCCAGCCCATCGTGCGGATGTACTCGTCGCTCTCGAGCGCGTCCTCGCCGAACATCTCGGCCAGCCGGCCGGCGGTCGCGTGCCGGCGTACGTCCATCTCGAAGAAGCGCTCCTGCGCGTGCACGTAGCCCTGCGCGCGCATCAGGTCCTCGACGGAGTCGCCGTACAGCTGCGGGATGCCCTGCGCGTCGCGCACGACCTCGACCTCGCCCTCGAGGCCCGGCAGGCCGGCCGACCCGGAGACCTGCGGGAACGGTCGCCGCACCAGCTGCACCGCGGTGATCGACCCCGCCACCAGGACGATCACCAGGGCGGCCGCGACGTACCCCGCGATCCGGGCGAAGCGGGGCCACGCCTGGAACCTCTGCCACGGGCCTGGCCGCTTCTCGTCCGTCATGGTGCTGGTCATTGTGCCGTGTCGTACCATTGGCAGTCGTCGGGGCCGAGTGCCAGTTTCCTCGCCCCGGGGAGACCACCGAGGAGACCCGTGCCCACCTATCAGTACGCCTGCACCGAGTGCGGCCACGCCTTCGAGCAGTTCCAGAGCTTCTCCGACGACGCGCTCACCGAGTGCCCGCAGTGTCACGGCAGGCTGCGGAAGGTGTTCAACGCCGTCGGCGTCGTCTTCAAGGGCTCCGGCTTCTACCGCACCGACAGCCGCTCCGGCTCGACCGCTACCGACGCCCAGGCCGCCAAGACCGAGACGAAGACCGAGAGCACGGGCGAGAAGAAGTCCGAGACCACGTCCGGGTCGAAGCCCGCCGCGACGACGTCGGCCTCGGCCTCGTCGTCCTCCGACTGAGCCCTGTGGAGAGCCCGCGCCGGCTCCGCTGATCTCTCCTAGCGTCGAGGCATGTCCTCGCGCGACCGTCTCGCTGCCACCCTCCGTCCGGTACGACGCGCCGTGCTGGCCCGGCGGCGGCTGCTCGCCGCCGTCCTGACCGCGGTCGCGGTCGCGGCCGGGATCCACGCCGCGGCCTCCCCGCCGCCGGCCGAGGTGCCGGTGCGGGTCGCCGCGCGCGACCTGCCGGCCGGTGCGGTGCTGGGCGCCGACGACCTGCGCACCGTCGGGTTCGCGCCCGGCTCCGTCCCCGACGGGCTCGCCGCCGACGCCGCCGGGCGGACCCTCGCCGCACCGCTCCGGGCCGGCGAGCCGGTCGCCGACCTCCGGCTGGTCGGACCGGCACTGACCGACGGCTACCCGGGGCTGGCCGCGGTCCCGGTCCGGCTCCCCGACGCCGGGATGGTCGAGCTGCTGCGGGTCGGCGACCGGGTCGACCTGGTCTCGGCGGACCCCCAGGGCGGCGGCGCGGAGGTGGTCGCGAGCGCCGTACCGGTGCTGGCGATCCCGGCCGCCGCCGACACGAGCGGCTCCGGCCTGACCGGGCGGCTGGTGGTGATCGGCGCCGACCCGGCGGACGTCGCCCGGATCGCGGACGCCGCGGTGCGCACCTTCGTGACGGTTGCCTTCGCCGACTAACGTGCCGGGATGACCGGATTCAAGAACTTCATCCTCCGCGGCAACCTGGTCGAGCTCGCGGTCGCCTTCATCATGGCCGCCGCGTTCGCGGCCGTGGTCACGGCGACCGTCACCCTCCTGATGGACCTCATCGGCAAGGTCGGCGGCGCCAAGGACTTCTCCAGCTACGACCCCGGCGGGGTCTCCGTCGGCGCCTGGATCACCGCGGTGATCTCGTTCGTCATCCTCGCGACGGTCGTCTACTTCTTCGTCGTGATGCCGTACACCAAGGCGAAGGAGCGCTTCTTCCCGAGCCCCCAGCCGGGCACGCCGGAAGACGTGAAGCTGCTCCAGGAGATCCGCGACCTGCTGGCCACGCAGCAGGGCAAGCCGGCGTCCACCGACCTGTAGCGGTCAGCCCCCGTGGTGGGGCGGCACCTGCGCGCGCAGCCACGCGTCGGTGCCGGACTCCCGCGGGGCGTCGTCGTCGCGGTCGTCGCGCGTGGTGTCGGGGAGAGCGTCGCCGAACACCTCGGCGAGGCGCCTGCGGCGCTCCCAGTCGGTCTCCGGCTTGCGCTCCCCGCTCACGTGCACAGCCCGGCGTCTGCGAGCGCCTGCTTGTCGGCCTCGTTGGACGAGCCACCGTTGCCGTTCCCGGAGCCGGACGAGGAGCTGGACCCGGGCACGTTGCCCGCGCTGATGACGTCCTCGCTGAGCTTCTTGGTCAGCGGCTCGTCGTGCGCGATCTTGTCCCAGACGTTCTTGGCCTCGGGCTGCTTCCAGACGAGCCGGTTGGGGTCCGAGGGGTCCGGGATGTTCGGGATGGTGAGGAACTGGATGTTGTCGAGGCCGATGCCTTGGAACTGGCCGCCGAGCTGCGCCAGCTTGACGATGCTGCCCAGGCCGTCGTCGACGGTCAGCGACTTGGTCGCCGCGTTGAGGAAGCCGACCAGGTGGTCGGGCCGGGCCAGCGTGCCGGCGGTCACGACCTGGTGGGCCATCGACGCGATGAACGCCTGCTGGCGCTTCATCCGGCCGATGTCGGAGCCGTTGCCGACGACGTACCGCTCGCGCACGTAGTTGAGGGCCTCGGCGCCCTTGATCTTGCGCGTGCCGGCCTCGATGTTGATGCCGTGGGCCGGGTCGACGATCGGCTCGGGGATGCAGACCTCGACGCCGCCGATGGCGTCGACCATGCCCTTGAAGCCCTCGAAGTCGACGACCACGTAGTGGTCCATCGGGATGCCGGTGAGCTGCTCGACCTGCTGGATGGTGCAGGCCGGGCCGCCCACCGAGAAGGCCTCGTTCCACATGACGCCGTCGGCACCCGCGATGGTGGTGCCGTCCTCGTCCACGCAGTCGGGTCGGTCGACGATCAGGTCGCGCGGGATGCTGATGCCGTAGGCACGCTCCCGGTCCGCGGAGAGGTGGAAGAGGATCGTCGTGTCGGAGCGCTGCCCGCCGCCGGTGAGGTTGTCGATGTTGCAGCCCTCGCAGTCGCGGCTGTCGGACCCCATCACCAGGACGTTCAGCGGCTCCTGCGGGCCCTCGACCTCCATCTTGTCCGGCCGGTTGGTCAGCTGGCCGGTCACGTCGACGACGTTGAGGTTGCCGTTCAGGTGCCGGTAGAGCCAGATGGTGCCGAGCCCCGTCGCCATCGCCATGACGAGGACGGTCGCGAGCACGATCTTGCCGATCGTGTGTCGCTTGCGGACCTTGCCCCGACGTTTGGGCGCACTGGTGTCCGGCTCGGCACCGTCGGGCGCGGGGTCGGACACAGGGGTACCTCGGCATCGGTTCGGAGAGGGCACGGCGAGCGTACGTCTCGAACCTTAAGTGTCCCTGTGAGCGACCTCTCGAATCAAAACGGCGGCTCACGGAGGCAGGGCAGCGGGCCGAGCGACCAGCGTGAAACACTGTGCGCCGACATCACCCGCCCCAGTAGCTCAGTGGATAGA
Source organism: Nocardioides sp. PD653-B2 (assembly GCF_002117935.1). GTDB lineage: Bacteria > Actinomycetota > Actinomycetes > Propionibacteriales > Nocardioidaceae > Nocardioides. Next base: position 22,323 of record NZ_BDJE01000040.1, read on the forward strand.
GCAGCCGCCTCCTAAGCGAAAGGTCGTAGGTTCGACTCCTACCTGGGGCACCGAGAAACGCCTCGTCGGGTCACCCCGGTCCACGAGCGGGCCACGGCGGTAGAGCCCTCCGGAACGGCCTCCCCGAACGGGTCGAGTCGAGCGCCGTTCGGGCCGTCTCCGGGACTGGGAGAGGCCCCTGCATGGGCGTGCAACGCCCCTCTCACCTGCCCGGACCCCTCAGAGGCCCGATCCCGGCTCCCCACCCCGCAGCGCGCCGGAGGGACGCGCCGCCGCTAGTTATATCGAACACTTGTTCGAACGGGCTACCGTGCGCACATGTCCGACAAGAGCGCCATCGAGTGGACCGAGGCCACGTGGAACCCGACGACGGGTTGTGACCGCGTCTCGGCAGGCTGCGACAACTGCTATGCGCTCACATCGGTGGTCGTGAGGCGGTCGCGCTTGCGCTCGTGCTCGGCCATGTCGGCTGGCTTCGGCAGACGACGGACGTTCACGCGACAAGCCGGGTTCAGCAGCAGCATGTCGTCGTCGACCGCGTAGTCCAGCACCATCCGGAGCGCGCCGGTCACCAACCGACGCTGAGATACTGCGTCTCCTGGAACTCCTTGAGCCCCTCGCGGGCACCTTCCCGGCCCAGGCCGCTCTGCTTGACGCCGCCGAACGGCGCGGAAGGGTCCGACACCAAACCGCGATTGACGCCGATCATGCCGGCGTCGAGGCGCTCGGCGATCCGGATGGCCCGCTGGAGGTCGCGGGAGAAGACGTACGCCGCGAGCCCGTACTCGGTCGCGTTGGTCATCTCGAGCAGCTCCTGCTCGGTGCGCCACACGACGACCGGCGCCACCGGGCCGAAGATCTCGTCGGCCACGATCTTGGCCTCGGGAGCCACGTCACCGAGGATGACCGGCGGGACGAAGTAGCCCTCGGCGTCGGGCCGCTCGCCGCGGAAGCGCACCGTGGCGCCCTCGGCGACGGCCTGCTCGACGGCCGCCTCGACGCGGTCGGCGGCGCGGCGGGTGATCATCGGGCCCAGGTCGGCGCCGGTCTCAGCCGGCCCGACGCGCAGCTTCGCGGTGCGCGCGGTGAGCTCCTCGAGGAACTGCTCGGCGACCGACTCGTGCACGTAGAACCGGTTGGCGGCGGTGCAGGCCTGGCCGGCATTGCGGAACTTGGCGATGATCGCGCCGTCGGCAGCGGCAGCGAGGTCGGCATCGTCCGCGACGACGAACGGCGCGTTGCCGCCGAGCTCCATGCTCGCGTTGACGACGCGGTCGGCGGCCTGGCGCAGCAGCACCCGGCCGACGCCGGTCGAGCCGGTGAACGAGATCTTGCGGACCCGCTCGTCGGACAGCCAGGTGCTCACGACGCCCGCGGCGTCGAGGGTCGGGACCAGGTTGACCGCACCGGCCGGCACGCCGGCCTCGTGCAGCAGGTCGCTCACGGCGAGCGCGGTCAGCGGGGTCTCGGCGGCCGGCTTCAGCACCATGGTGCAGCCCGCGGCGAGGGCCGGGGCCAGCTTCCGGGTCGCCATGGCGGCCGGGAAGTTCCACGGGGTCACGAGCGCGGCCACGCCCACGGGCTTGTGGGTGACGAGGTTGCGGACGCCGCCGGCCGGCGCCTCGGCGTACGCGCCGTCGTGGCGGACGGCCTCCTCGCTGAACCAGCGGAAGAACTCGGCCGCGTAGACGACCTCGCCGGCCGCGTCGGCGCGCGACTTGCCGTTCTCGGCGCTGATCAGCTCGACCAGCCGGTCCTTGTCGTCGAGCATCGCCTCGTACGCGCGGCGGAGCACGTCCGAGCGCTGCCGGGGCGAGGTGCTGCTCCACTCCGGGAACGCCGCCGCGGCCGCGTCGACCGCGGCGGTCGCGTCGGCGACGTCGCCGTTGGCGACGGTCGCGATCACGGCGGTGGTCGCCGGGTCGTCGACCTCGAAGGTACCGTCGGCGCCGGCGCGGCGCTCGCCGCCGATGACGAGGGCGAGGGCGGGGTCGAGCTTGTCGATCTGCTGGGCCCGGTCGGTCACGGGTAAAGCCCTCTCTGGCGGTGCGCCTCGGCGACCCGGTGGACCGCGAGGCAGGTGGCGGCGGTGCGCAGCGTCGTACGACGCCGCTCCGCCTCGGTCAGGACGTGGTGCCAGGCGGCGGTCATCCGGTCGGCGAGGCGCGCCTCGACCCCGGTCTCGCTCCACCAGTAGGCCTGGTTGGCCTGCACCCACTCGAAGCAGGAGACGAGCACGCCTCCGGCGTTCGCGAGGATGTCGGGCACCACCAGGACGCCGTTGTCCCGGAGCAGCTCGTCGGCGTCGGCCGTCGTGGGACCGTTGGCACCCTCGACGACGACGCGCGCGGACACGTTGCCGGCGTTGTCGGCGTGCAGGACGCCCTCGACGGCGGCCGGCACGAGCAGGTCGACGTCGAGCTCGAGCAGGTCGTCGCCCGGGATCGGCTCGGAGCCGGAGAACCCGACCACCGTGCCGTGCTCGTCGACGTGCGCCTCGAGGGCGGGCAGGTCCAGGCCGCCGGCAGCGCGCACCGCGCCGTACTGGTCGCTCGCCGCGGTCGGCGCGGGCGGTGCGATCGTCATCGGGGCACCGCCGCGAGGCCGGCCTCGACCTCGTCCAGGCCCTCGTCCAGCAGCTCGTCGGAGATGCTGAGCGGCGGCAGGAAGCGGATCACGTTGCCATAGGTGCCGCAGGTCAGCACGATCACGCCGCGCGAGTGGGCGTGCGCGGCGATGCTCTTGGCCAGGTCGGCGTCGGGCTCGGTGGTCCCCGGTCGGACCAGCTCGACCGCGATCATCGCGCCGCGGCCGCGCACGTCGCCGATGCGGTCATCGCGCCTCTGCAGGTCGCGCAGCCGGCCGACCATGAGCTGCTGGATCTTGCCGGCGCGGTTGACCAGGTCGTCCTCGACGATCGTCTCGATGGCGCCCAGCGCGGCGGCGCAGGCGAGCGGGTTGCCGCCGTAGGTGCCGCCGAGGCCGCCGACGTGGGTGGCGTTCATGATCTCGCGACGACCGGTGACCGCGGAGAGCGGCAGCCCGCCCGCGATGCCCTTGGCGGTGACGATCAGGTCGGGGACGACGCCCTCGTGGTCGCAGGCGAACAGGTCGCCGGTGCGCGCGAAGCCGGTCTGCACCTCGTCGGCCACGAACACGACGCCGTTGGCGCGGCACCACTCGACCAGCGCCGGCAGGAAGCCGGTGGCCGGCTCGATGAAGCCGCCCTCGCCCTGGATCGGCTCGATGACGACCGCGGCGAGGTTGTCCGCACCGACCTGCTTCTCGATCACGTCGATCGCCCGGCGGGCCGCGGCCGCGCCGTCGGCGAGCTCGCCGTCGCGGTAGGGGTAGGACAGCGGCGCGCGGTAGACCTCGCCGGCGAACGGGCCGAAGCCCTGCTTGTAGGGCATGTTCTTGGCGGTCATCGCCATCGTGAGGTTCGTGCGGCCGTGGTAGGCGTGGTCGAACACGACGACCGCGTCCTTGCCGGTGTGGACGCGCGCGATCTTGACCGCGTTCTCGACGGCCTCGGCGCCGGAGTTGAACAGCGCGGTGGCCTTCTCGTGGTCGCCGGGGGTGAGCTCGTTGAGCTTCTCGGCGACCGCGACGTAGCCCTCGTACGGCGTGACCATGAAGCAGGTGTGCGTGAACCGGCCGACCTGCTCGCGGACGGCGTCGACCACGCGCGGTGCGCTGTTGCCGACGGTCGTCACGGCGATGCCGGAGCCGAGGTCGATCAGGTGGTTGCCGTCGACGTCCACCACGATCCCGCCGGCCGCCTCCGCGACGAAGACCGGCATGGTCGCACCCACACCGGTGGCGACCGCCGCCTGCTTGCGGGCGGCGAGCTCCTGGGACACCGGTCCCGGGATCGGGGTCACGAGTCGGCGTTCCTGGGCGATGGTCACGTGCTGCTCCTCGGTGTGCTGCGGCGGCCCGGTGGGTGTCCTCGGCGCGGATGCCGGCGATGTTCCTGCGGGTGTCCGGTCCATGGTCCGCCCGCCGGGCCTAGACTGTCCAACACTGGTTGGGACTAGATCCCATGCCGAAACGGCATAGAAGGGCGCCATGGAGCTGCGCAGCCTGCGGGCGTTCGTCGCCGTCGCCGACCGGGGCACCGTCAGTGCCGCGGCCGCCGGCCTGCACGTCGCCCAGCCCGCGCTGTCACGGACGCTGCAGCAGCTCGAGTCGGAGCTCGGCGTCACCCTCTTCGACCGGGCCCGCGGCCGGCTGGCGCTCTCGGCTGCCGGCCGGCAGCTGCTGCCGCTGGCCCGCCGCTGCCTCGACGACGCGGCCGAGCTGCAGTCCGCGGCCAGCTACATCGCGGCGGGGCGGCTCCACGACATCACCATCGCCGCGTCGGCCACCACGCTGGCCGACGTCATCTCGCCGTTCGTCGCCACCCTCCGCGAGGACGACCCGACGCCGCACCTCCGCACGACCGAGGGGCAGGACGCGGCCCGCGCCGTCGAGGGCGGGGCCGACCTCGTCATCAGCGCCGCCTCCGGGGTCGGCGCCCTCGACAGCGCGCGGGTTGGCTCGTTCCCGGTGTGGGCGTACGTGCCGGCGTCCCATCCCTGGGCCGAGCGGGCCACCGTGACCCTCGAGGACCTCGGCGCCACCACCGTGATCGTGCCGCCGCGCGGCTTCCTGGCTCGCGCCGCCATCGAAGCCGCCGGTGCGGCCGGCGCGGCGCTCGCCTGGAGCACCCAGGTCGAGGCCAGCGACGGGACGGTCGCACAGGCCCTGGCCGCCGCCGGTCGTGGCGTCGCCCTGGTCTCCGACGACCCCCGCTTCGACCTGCACCAGCTCCCGGTCGTCGACGCCGCCGGTACGCCTCTGCGCTTCGACCTGCACGCGGTCTGGGACCGCCGCCACCCCGCCGCCCCCACGCTGCGCGAGATGGCCGAACGGATCGCGGCCTTCACCACGGAGCGCTACGGGTAGGTGTGCTGCGCAGGAACGCCGAGTCGGCGCCGTCGTCGATCAGACAGCGCCGACTCGGCGTCCTGGGCATCAGCGGACGGTGCGCACCAGCTTGCGGTTCACGAACTCCTCGATGCCGAACCGGCCGAGCTCGCGGCCGAAGCCCGAGCGCTTGACGCCACCGAACGGCAGCTCGGCGCCCTCGGCGCCGACGCCGTTGATGAACACCATGCCGGCCTCGATCCGGTCCGCGACCCGGCGGGCCTGCTCCGGGTCGGTGGTGAACACGTAGGACCCGAGACCGTACGGCGTGTCGTTGGCGACCTCGACCGCCTCGTCCTCGTCGCGCACCTTGAAGACCATGGCGACGGGGCCGAACAGCTCCTCGCGGTAGGTCGCGTGCTCGGGGCGGACGCCGGTGAGAACCCCCGGCGCGTACCAGGCGCCCCTGCGCTCGCCGGCGGTCTCCAGCGTCGCACCCTCCGCGACCGCCGACCCGACCTGCTGCTCGAGCCGCGCGGCGGCGGCCTCCGAGGACAGCGGGGCCGGGGGCGTGGCCAGGATCTGCTCGGTGAACCTCGCGACGAAGTCGTCGTACAGGCTCTCGTGGACGATGACCCGCTTGCCGGCGTTGCAGGCCTGGCCGGTGTTGTCGAGCCGCGCGGCGACCGCGGCCTCCACGGTCGCGTCGAGGTCGTCGGTGCTCAGCACGATGAACGGGTCGGAGCCGCCGAGCTCGAGCACGACCTTCTTCAGGTGCCGCCCGGCGATCTCGGCCACGGCCGCGCCGGCGCGCTCGGAGCCGGTCAGCGACACGCCCTGCACCCGCGGGTCGGCGATGATCGTCTCGACCTGCTCGTTGGTGGCGTAGACGTTCACGTAGGCACCCTCGGGGAACCCGGCGTCGCGGAACAGCTGCTCCTGCGCGGCCGCCGACTCCGGGCACTGCGGCGCGTGCTTGAGCACGATCGTGTTGCCCGCCGCGAGGTTCGGGCCGGCGAACCGGGCGACCTGGTAGACCGGGAAGTTCCACGGCATGATCCCGAGCAGCACCCCCAGCGGGCGCCGCTGCACCACCGCGCTGCCCTCGCCCTCGAGGAGGCCGACCTCCTCGTCGGCCAGGAACCGTTCCGCGTTCTCCGCGTAGAACGCGTAGATCGCGGCGCTGAAGTCGACCTCGCCCAGGGCGTCCTCCAGGGGCTTGCCCATCTCCCGGACGATGATCTCGGCCAGCTCCTGCCGCCGCTCGGTGTGCAGCTCCGCGACCCGGCCGACGAGCGCCGCGCGGTCCGCCACGCTCGCCTTCCGCGCCCAGGAGCGGAACGTCTCGTGGGCGCGCGAGACGGCGTCGACCACCTCGGCGTCGGTGGCGGTCGGATAGACCTTGACCTGCTCGCCGGTCGCGGGATCGACGACGGCGTACTGGAGTGCGGACTGGGTCATCACTGCTCCTTGTCGGATCGTGCCTCGGCGGTGTCGGGGGCCGCGGGCGACAGGTGCTCGTGGACGGCCACCCAGCTCCCGCCGGCCTCGCGGCGAAAGACAATGGTCTCGCGCTCGTCCAGCGACTCCTCCGCGGATCCGGTCCGAACCACCGTACGCACCTGGTGGGTGAACACCGCGAGGTCGTCGGTGAGCACCTGGACGTGCTGGTCGGACGAGGCGCAGGACAGGACCCGGAAACCGTCCTGCTCCCCACCGGTCCACAGCTCCCGGTACGCCGCGCGCGATCGCAGCGGCGCGTCGTGCGTGTAGAACACGAACGTCGCGTCGGGCGCGAAGCTCGCGAAGTACGCCTCGGTGTCGTGGGCGCCGAACGCCTCGACCAGCACCCGGGCCGAGTCGAGCACCGCGTTCTCCACGCTCACCGGCCCTCCTCCCCGCGCGGCGCGAGCGCGGACAGCATCTCGTAGGCGACGTGGGCCGCCGCGATGCCGGTGACCTCGGCGTGGTCGTAGGCCGGCGCGACCTCGACCAGGTCGGCGCCGACCAGGTTCAGGTCGGCGAAGCCGCGCAGCACCGCCAGCAGCTCCCGGCTCGTCATCCCGCCGGCCTCGGGCGTGCCGGTACCCGGCGCGAACGCCGGGTCGAGCACGTCGATGTCGACGGAGAGGTAGACGGGGCGCTCCCCCACCCGCTCGCGGATCCGCTCCGCGATGCCGCGAGCACCGATGTCGTCGATCTCGACGCTCGGCACGATGTGGAAGCCGAGCTCGCGGTCGTCGACCAGGTCCTGGCGGGCATAGAGGGGACCGCGGGTCCCCACGTGCAGGCAGCCGCTGCGGTCGATCAGGCCCTCCTCCGACGCGCGGCGGAACGGCGTGCCGTGCGTGTAGGCGGCCCCGAAGTAGGTGTCCCAGGTGTCGAGGTGGGCGTCGAAGTGGACCACGGCGACCGGGCCGTGCTTGGCGGCGACGGCGCGCAGCAGCGGCAGCGCGATGGTGTGGTCGCCGCCGATGGCGACCAGCCGATCGCTGCGCTCGAGCAGATCCCGGGCGCCCGCCTCGATCTGGCCGATCGCGGTCTCGAGGTCGAAGGGGTTCACCGCGATGTCGCCGGCGTCGACGACCTGCTGGGTGGCGAACGGCTCGACGTCGGCCGCGGGGTTGTAGGGCCGCAGCAGCCGCGACGACTCGCGCACGTGGGCCGGCCCGAAGCGGGCGCCCGGCCGGTAGGAGACGCCCGCGTCGAACGGCACGCCGACGACGGCGACGTCCACGTCGGACACCTCGTCGATGCGCGGGAGCCGCGCGAACGTGGCCGGGCCCGCGAAGCGCGGGACCACGGTGGCGTCGACCTGGCCGACGCGGCCGCCGGTGGTGATGCGGGGCGGTTGTGACACGGAGGATTGCCTCTCTTTCCGAGACCTGCAGGGGCGAGGAACGGCGGTGGCCGTCAGTCCTCGAGGAGGGTCGTGCGCCGGCTGGCCCGGTGCACGGAGGCCCCGTGGTCGTCGACGACCTCCGGGATGGGGGCGTCGGTGGCGGGTACGCCGCGCGGGCCCTCGGGGCCGAAGACGTAGCGCGGCTCGGGGAAGATCACGATCAGCGCGAGGTAGGAGACGGCGGCCACGCCGATCGCCACCACGAGGCTGAGGTCGACTCCGCCCGCGGCGTTGCGGAACGGGCCCTCGATCAGCGGCGGGTAGTTCGCGAACAGCAAGCCCAGGATCGCCGCGGGGATCCAGGCGGCCATGCCGCGCCAGTTGACGCCGCCGTGGAACCAGTAGGCGCCGCCGCGCCGGCCCTGGTTGAACACCTGGAGGGCGCTCGGGCTGTAGTGGCCGCGACGCACGATGTAGCCGATCGTCATGATCACCATCCAGGGCGTCGTGCAGATGACGATCGCGCCGATGAACGCGTTCACGCTGTCCATCAGGTTGAAGGCCAGCCGGCCGACCAGGATGAAGACGAACGCGATGGAGCCGATGAACAGCGACGCCTGCACCCGCGACAGCCGCGGGAACACCGAGGAGAAGTCCAGGCCGGTGCCGTAGAGCGACGTGATGCCGGTGGAGAGGCCGCCGAGGAACGCGACCAGGATCAGCAGGGCGGCGTACCAGGCGGGCGAGATGTTGATCAGCGCGATGATGTAGTCGACCTGCCCGGCGACCAGCGTCGCGGTGACCACGCCGAAGAAGAACGGGACCAGCGTCATCAGCTGGGCGCCGAAGGTGGCGGCGAGCAGCCGCTTCGCGGGCGTGCCGGCGGGGATGTAGCGCGACCAGTCGCCGAGGAACGCGCCGAACGAGATCGGGTTGCCCATCACGATCAAGGCGGACAGGACGAAGGTCGGCCAGAAGGAGCCGAGGGCGTAGGCCGACGGGCCGGGGTCGTAGCCCCAGTCGATCTGCCCGTAGTAGGCGAGCACGCCGAGCAGGATCAGCACCGTGTTGCCGAAGACCACCACCTTGTTGACCAGCAGCATGAAGGCGTAGCCGTAGACGACCACCACGATCACGATCGCACCGAGGATCGCGTAGATGGCGCCACGGAGCAGGTCGGAGTCCTCGACGGCGGTCAGCCGGACGAGCGCCCCGACCACGGCATCGCCGCTCACCCACACCGAGATCGAGTAGAACGCGACCGCCGTCAGCAGCGACAGGAACGAGCCGACGACCCGGCCGCGGACGCCGAAGTGAGCGCCCGAGCTCACTGCGTTGTTGGTGCCGGTCAGCGGCCCGAACAGGCCCATCGGCGCCAGGAACAGCGTGCCGACCACGACGCCGGTGATCGTGGCCAGGAGGGCCTGCTCCAGCGAGAGGCCGAGCAGCACCGGGAAGGTGCCGAGGATGACGGTGGCGAACGTGTTCGCGCCGCCGAACTGGATGCGGAACAGGTCGAGCGGCCGCGAGTGCCGGTGCTCGGCGGGGATCGTGTCGATGCCGTGCTGCTCGACCTCGGTGATACGAGGGCGCTCGATCGCGGGGGTGCTCCCACGGCCCACGTCGTACTGCTGCTCGTCGATCTCCATCAGGCCCTCCCGGTGTCTGGTCGTCGGCTCGCGTCGGTGCGCCGAACGATCAGTGAGGCTAGCCACAGGTTTCGTCACATGCAATAGTTGTTGCCCGTGAGGATCACTCGCTTCGTCGACCTGTCCGTACCAGTGGGCGCGGGCACGGTCGTCTACCCCGGAGACCCGGAGCCGCGGCTGACGGTGCACAGCACCGTCGAGCGCGACGGGTTCAACCTGCTCTCGGTCTCGATGGGCTCGCAGTCCGGCACCCACGTGGACGCGCCTTACCACTTCGACGAGGACACCCCACGCATCGACGAGCTCCCGCTGGCGCGCTTCTTCGGGCCCGCGGTCGTGGTGGACGCGACCGGCGCCGGCCCGCGTGGGCGGATCACGTGGGACGAGCACGTCGCGCCGATCGCCGACCGGCTGGCGCCCGGCGTCATCGTGCTGTTGCGCACCGACTGGTCGGAGCACTACGGCACGGCGACCTACTTCGAGAACCCCTTCCTCGACGCCGACGCCGCCCGCCGCATCCTCGAGGCGGGCGTGCGGACGATCTGCATCGACGCGATCAACATCGACGAGACGCCCGACGACGACCACCCGGGCGAGGGCTTCCCCGTGCACCACCTGATCGCCGAGGCCGGCGGCGTCATCGGGGAGAACTTCCGCAACGTCGGCGCGATCGACTGGCCGGACCCCGTGGTGTCCTGCTTCCCGATCGCGCTCGAGGCGGCCGACGGCGCCCCGGTCCGGGCGGTGGCCCTGCAGGTCGCCGACGGCGTGTCCGGATAGCCTCTCCCCCAGCCGTAGATCATCAGCCCAGCGAGACCGAGGAGCCCGATTGCGACCCCTGCCGGTCTCCCCGACCTCCGACGGCGCGCGCCTCGGAGCACGGCTGCGGGCGGCCCGCAAGGCACACGGCTACACCCTCGACCAGCTGGCGACCGCGGCCGGGCTGACCAAGGGCTTCGTCAGCCGGGTCGAGCGCGACGAGACGTCGCTGAGCGTGGCGTCGCTGATCACCCTCTGCCAGGTGATGAGCATCAACCCCGGATCGCTGTTCACCGCGCCCGACGTCGACCTGATCCGCCGCGACACCGCACCTGCGATCAACCTCGGCGGCACGGGGGTGAGCGAGAAGCTGATGACGCCCCGCGGTCAGCCCCGCGTCCAGCTGGTGCACACCACGGCGGAGCCGGGCGCGACCGGCGGGCCGGACCTCTACACGATCAACTGCGACATCGAGGTCGTCTACATCCTCAAGGGGAGCATCGACGTCGTGTTCGCCGACCGGCGTGAGCGGCTGGCCGCCGGGGACGCGCTGACCATGCGCGGAGGCGAGCCCCACACCTGGGAGAACCCCAGCAGCTCGCGGGCCGCCGAGATCGTGTGGGTGCTGTTGCCGGCGCCCTGGAGCGGCAGCGCCTGAGACGGTCGCGCCAAGGGCGGCGACTCCTCCACCGCCCCCCTCAGGTGCCGTGACCGTCCCGGTCTCTGGCGTCCGGGTGCGATCGGCGCCGTAGCCCCACCGCCCGTGCCGCCCCTCGGGGTGGCTGCCAGAACCGTAGGTGAAAGGTCGTAGGTTCGACTCCTACCTGGGCCACCAACCGGGTCCGCTGCACGGATGGACCGTGGGCCGGGTCACCCGGATCGCGCTCGATGAGCCGCGGAGCGCGGTCGAGAGGCCGAATTGCGCAAAGTCGCGCCGAGGTGGGCCGGGGCGGGCGCTCCCGGTGTCACCATCGAGGTCGGGTTGCCAGCCGACCCTCGTGGCGCCTTGCTCCTGTCCCCCCACAGGCAGCAAGGCGCCGCGGCTCACGGCGCGGGCCCTTCCCGCCCTCGATGGGAGGAAGCGGGTGTCAGAGCGCGGCGGCCGGGTGGGCAATCCGTTCTCGCCGCGTGTCCCGTGATTCGGAGAAGACGATGATCATCGGCCACAGACGTCCTCGGCCCCGAGGATCCTCGGGGATGCCACCTGCTCCCCCGACGCCGACCTACCGGGTCAGCACGTACACCGTGTTTCCGTCCGGGTACGACAAGGTCGAGGATCCCAGCCGGTCGCGATGGTGCCTGACCGTGGCCGACGCAGGCGACGGCTGGGTGATCCGCCGGGGACACGAGTGCCTGAACTTCTACAACCAGTGGGAGCGCGAGGTGCCGCCCGAGTTGCGCGACGCCGAGTTCCGGCGCTTGTGCCTCTACAACGAACACGCCGCGCTGCTGCGCGCCCGACGGGTGATCGACAGCCTCGACGTCGGGGGCTTCACCTTCGAGGAGTTCGCCCGGCAGGTGGAGCTCGCCGCGTTCGAGGACGCCCCGGACCGCGACGACCGAGCCGTCGACCTCCGGTCGCGACCTCGTGACGCGTCCTGACCAGGCGGAGCATCGGACCAGCCGTCACTCCACGACCTCGAACGTGATCCCCGCCGCCTGGAGCCGGGCCAGCAGGTTGGCACCCATCGCCTGCGCGGTGGTGACCTGCCCGGCGGTGGTCGGGTTGTCGTCGAAGGCCAGGCACAGCGCCGACTCGGCGAGCATCTTCGCGGTCTCGTCGTAGCCGGGGTCGCCGCCGGAGACGCGGGTGTGGATGCTGCGTCCGTCGGTCTCACCGACGAAGTCGACGGTGAACCACGACTTCGCCCGGCGGCTCTCGTCGGGGCCGGCGCCCTGCTTGATCCGGCCGAGCAGGACGTTGCGCAGCGGCTTCACCTGCGCGGCCGTGAACATGGCGGTGACCAGGCCGGCCGCGCCGGCGGCGTACCGCAGCGTCTTGGTGCCGGCGAAGTGGGAGTAGGTGAAGTCGGGGCCGTACGACGCCAGGGCGGCGCCGCTGCGGGCGACGACCATCGGGTCGAGCGTGGGCAGCGGGAGCAGCCAGTAGCCGAGCTGCGCGTCGCGGTGCGGCTTGCCCGCGACCGCGCGCGAGCGGCGGCCCTCGGGACGGGGCTCGGCCCGGCGCCGCTCCCGGTGGACCGCGCTCGAGCGGCGCACCCGGGAGAACGCACCCATCGCGGAGTGGAAGGTGCCGCCGGAGAACATCGCGGCGGCGCGGACGACGCCGCGCACCTGCACCGGCCCGGTGGGCGCGAGCTGCTGGACGGTGAACATGGCGCCGAGATCGTGCGGGATCGAGTCGAAGCCGCAGGCGTGCACGATCCGGGCGCCGGTGCGCTCAGCGGTGGCGTGGTGGGCGAGGTACATCCTGTCCACGAACTCGGGCTCACCGGTCAGGTCGACGTAGTCGGTGCCGGCGCCGGCGCAGGCGGCGACCAGCGGCTCGCCGTACGCCAGGTAGGGGCCGACGGTCGTGATCACGACGCGGGCCCGGGCGGCGACGTCGGCCAGTGACGCGGCGTCGGTGACGTCGGCGTGCAGCAGCGCGAGGTCCGCCGCCGCGGGGTCGATCGCGGCCAACCGGTGCCGGACGGACTCCAGCTTCTCGGGGTTGCGTCCGGCCAGCGCCCAGCGCAGGCCGGCGGGCGCGTGCCGGACGAGGTACTCGGCGGTGAGACCGCCGGTGAAGCCGGTGGCCCCGAAGAGGACCAGGTCGAAGTCGCGTGCGTCAGCCATGCGGCCACTCTCTCAGGCGACCCCACGCATGATCGAGCGACGTAGGCTCGGACCATGTGCCGCAACATCCGCCCGCTCAACAACTTCGAGCCGCCGGCCACCCGCGACGAGGTCACCGCCGCTGCGCTGCAGTACGTCCGCAAGGTCAGTGGGACCACGAAGCCGTCCCAGGCCAACCAGGAGGTGTTCGACCGCGCGGTGCGCGAGATCGCGCACATCACCGAACACCTGCTCGACGACCTGGTGACGACCGCGCCACCCAAGGACCGCGAGGTCGAGGCGGCCAAGGCCCGCGCCCGGGCCGAGCTCCGGTACGCGCGTTGACGCTCGCCCCCTCGACCACGGCGTACGGCGAGGCGCTCGCGCTGCTGCGCGAGCGGCCTCTCGTGGCGCTGACCGGCGCCGGCCTGTCGACCGACTCCGGGATCCCCGACTACCGGGGCCCGAGGCCCGCCGGCTCAACCTCACGGGGGCCGAGTCCGATGACCTACCAGGAGTTCGTCTCCGGCCCGGCGGCCCGGCAGCGCTACTGGGCACGCAGCCACCTCGGCTGGAGCCGGATGAGGCGCGCCGACCCGAACCCGGGTCATCACGCGCTCGCGCGGATCGCGCCCGGGCTGCTGATCACGCAGAACGTCGACGGCCTGCACGAGCGGGTCGGGACGCCGCGGCTGGTCGCCCTGCACGGCCGGATCGCCGACGTGGTCTGCCTGGGCTGCCGGGCGACCTCGACCCGGGCCGACCTCCAGGAGCGGCTCACCCGGCTGAACCCCGGCTTCGCCGAGCGGCACCTCGAGGTCGAGGTGCGCCCCGACGGCGACGTCGAGCTCGACGACACGGCCGGGTTCGTGGTGCCGGACTGCCCCGGTTGTGACGGCGTCCTCAAACCCGACGTCGTGTTCTTCGGCGAGAACGTCCCGCCCGCCCGGGTCGAGCGCTGCTACGCCGCCGTCGACGCGCTCGCGGACACCCACGGCGCGCTGCTGGTCGCCGGCTCGAGCCTGACGGTGATGTCCGGCCTGCGGTTCGTGCGGCGGGCCGCGAAGGCCGGCGTGCCGGTGGTGATCGTCAACCGCGGGCAGACCCGCGGCGACGAGCTCGCGACGTACAAGCTCGACGTCGGGTGCAGCGAGCTGCTGAGCGAGCTGGCGGAGGTCAGAGGGGCCCCCGGTCCTCGCTGATCTGCCAGCCGTCGCCGGCGCGGGTGACCACCAGCTGCCGGGTCTCCGGGTCGTCGCCGTTGTAGGTCAGGTCGACGAGGACGAGGTCGCCGTCTCGACGGGTGCCGTCGACGGTGACGCTGTCCACGCCCTCCCAGAAGCCCGAGTACCCGCCGTACCCACCGGCACTGTCCTGGGCCTTCGGCCCGAGGAACTCCCAGGCGGCCTCGGTGTCGTCGGGCAGCAGGGCGTAGTAGTCGACGACCGTCTGCTCGGCGCTCCCGGCGCTCTCGGCCGGAGCGGGCGGGGTGACCGACGGCTCGGCCGAGGCGGTGGCCGTCGTCTCCGGTTCGGTCGGCGCGCTCGTGGTCGGGTCGGGCTTCTCGGCGCGCGGGCTACGGCTGCTGTCGGGCGCGCCGGGTGCGGAGACGTCGGCGGAGTCGTCCGGACGACCGAGCAGCACAGCCGTGACGATCACCGCGAGGAGGAGCACGACGGCCCCGGCGACCAGCAGCGGACCCCGGGAGCGCCGCCGCGGCGAGGTGGCGACCGGCCGGGCCGATACTCCCTGACGTTCCGGGGGTGTCACGGGCTCGACGACCCCGGGATCGTCAGGGACTATCGCGGCGGCGACGGGGGCCGTGGTCTCCAAGGTGCCGGGCGGGCGGTGTTGGCGGTGCAGGCGCTGCAGCGCGTGGGCGGCGTCCGCCATCGACCAGCGCGACTGCGGGTCGGGGTCGAGCATCCGGCCGATCGCGTCCCGGAGGAAGCCCGCGTGCTCCGGGAGCGCCGGCCGCCCCCCGGCGATGGCCGTCAGGGTCGCGATCGCGTTGCCCCGGTCCGCGATCGGCGCCGTGCCCTCGACCGCGGCGTACAAGGTCGCGCCGAGCGCCCACACGTCCGAGGCGGGCGTGGCGTCCTCGCCGCGAGCCAGCTCGGGCGAGAAGTAGAGGGGCGTCCCGGTCACCAGTCCGGACCGGGTGAGCTGGGCGTCACCGTCGGTGCGCGCGATCCCGAAGTCGCTGATCTTCGCCGTGTCGCCGTCGACCAGCACGTTGCCGGGCTTGACGTCGCGGTGGACCGTGCCACGCGCGTGCGCGGCGGCCAGCCCGTCCGCGACCTGCGCTCCGATGGCCGCGACCCGGGCCGGGTCCACCCGGCCCTCACGGGCGATCAGCTCGGCGAGGGTGGTGCCGGGCACGAACTCCATGACCAGCCAGATCTGGTCGTCGGCCTCGACGACGTCGTAGACCGAGACCACGTGCGGGTGGTTCAGGACCGCGGACGACCGGGCCTCGCGCAGCGCTCGGGCCAGGTCCGGCACCGACTCGCCGGGGAACACCCCGACCTCCTTGACGGCCACGTCACGCCCGAGCACCTCGTCGCGGCAGAGCCAGACGGTGCCCATGCCGCCGCGGCCGGCGGCACGCTCGACGCGGTAGCGGCCGGCGATGATCTCGGGGGACATCCCCCGTCGTTACCCGGTCGGGCCTCGACGTACGCCTCCGCGGAGCGGCAGCGTCGTCCGGGGCGTCAGCGGCTGTGTCCGGGGCCTTGACCGCAGAGGTTCTAGTCGTGGACGAGCTCGCCGAGCAGGTCGACCAGCTCGTGGAGCGCCAGGTCGTGGACGTCGGCGTCGAGGCCGGCCACCCGCTCGCGGGCGAGGTCCTCGGGCAGGCGCGCGCCCACGTCGAGGGTGTAGATGGTGTCCTCGGGCTCGAACCCGATGTCCAGCACGCGCGCAGCGTGGAGCTCGCCTGTCGACGTCCGCACCACGACAGCCTCGCCGTGGTCGAGTCCTCGCGTCAGCTTGGTCCGCGTGTGAGCCACGACCAGCAAGTGGTTTCCTTCCACACGGGCAGGCCCGTTCAGCTCGAGAAACTCCATCATGATCCCCCTACGTCAGCGCCCGACCGACGGTGTGGCTGTCTGTCCCCGAGAGCAGCCGAGAAGACCCTAAGCGGCGAGCGGCCTCTCAATATCCACAAAATGTGAAAGAAATGTCCACAAAATGCCGACATCTCGTGATGCGAGTCACTTCCTGAGGCGGGACCTGACTAGTGCAGCGGCGCTAGAGCTTGCGCACGAAGATGTGGTCTGCCGCCTCGGGCACGATCTCCGCGGTCTCGCCGCCCGACCCGACCAGCACGCCCTCGGCGGTCGAGACGACCGTGATCGTCTTGTCCGGCAGCGCGCCGACCCGACGCATCGCGCTCATCAGCACCTCGTCCTTCTGCATCTCCTCCGAGATGCGGCGGACCAGGACCCGGCCCTCGTCGGGGCCCGCCGCCCGTGAGAGAGGCTCGACGCCCTCCATGAACTCCTCGCCGACCTCGATCTCGCCGAGCTCGTCGAGACCGGGGATCGGGTTGCCGTACGGCGACTCCGTCGGGTGGTCCAGCAGCTGCAGCAGCCGCCGCTCGACCGTCTCGGACATCACGTGCTCCCAGCGGCACGCCTCCTCGTGCACCAGCTCCCACTCCAGCCCGATCACGTCGGTCAGCAGCCGCTCCGCGAGGCGGTGCTTGCGCATCACCCGGGTCGCGAGCCGCAGGCCCTCGTCGGTGAGCTGGAGGTGCCGGTCGCCCTCGACGGTGAGGAGGCCGTCGCGCTCCATCCGGGCGACGGTCTGCGAGACGGTCGGGCCGCTCTGGTGGAGACGCTCGGCGATCCTGGCACGCAGCGGGACGATGCCCTCCTCGACCAGCTCATAGATGGTCCGGAGGTACATCTCGGTGGTGTCGATCAGGTCGCTCACCTGCACATTCTTGCGCATCGAACCTGAGAGCGGGCCGCTCACCCACGGCGCTGGCAGGCTGGAGCGCGATGCCTGCCGTGATGTGGTTCCGACGCGACTTGCGACTCGGGGACAACCCCGCCCTCCTGGAGGCGTGCGCCGACGGCGACGTCCTCCCCCTCTTCGTGCTCGACCCGGCCCTCTGGGAGCCGGCCGGACCGAGCCGCCGCGCCTACCTCGGCGCCTCGCTGCGCGCGCTCGACGCCTCCCTGGGTGGCGCCGGGCTGTCGGTCGTGCGCGGTGACCCCGTCCGGGCCGTCGTGCACGCCGCCCGGGAGGTCGGCGCGGAGCGCGTCCACGTGGCGGCCGACTTCGGCCCCTACGGCCGGGTGCGCGACGCGGCCGTCGAGCGGGCACTGACCGAGCACGGGATCGAGCTGGTGCGCACCGGGTCGCCGTACGCCGTCGCGCCCGGCCGCGTGACAACGGGGGCGGGCGACCCGTTCCAGGTCTTCACGCCCTTCCACCGGGCCTGGGCCGAGCACGGCTGGCGCGCCCCGGTCGACCCGCCGTCCGGGGCGACCTGGGTCGGGCTCACCGACCGCAGCACCGTCGAGATCCCCGACCCCGACCTGCCGGAGGGGCTGGCGCTGCCCGAGGCCGGCGAGGACGCGGCCCGCGCGCGGTGGGCGGACTTCCTCGACCGGGTCGCGGAGTACGACGAGCACCGCGACCGGCCGGGCGTCGACGGCACGTCCCGGATGTCGGTGCACCTCAAGTGGGGCGAGGTCCACCCGCGCACGCTGCTCGCCGACCTCGCGAGGCTCCGCAGCACGGGCGCCGCGACGTACCGCAAGGAGCTGGCCTGGCGCGAGTTCTACGCCGCGGTGCTGGCTGCGCGCCCGGAGACCGCCCGCGACTACCTGAAGCCCGCCTTCGCGCGGATGCGGTACGACGAGCCGGGCGCGGGGCTCGCTGCGTGGCGCGAGGGCCGGACCGGCTTCCCGGTGGTCGACGCCGGGATGCGCCAGCTGCTCGCGACCGGCTGGATGCACAACCGGGTGCGGATGATCGTCGCGAGCTTCCTGGTGAAGAACCTCCACGTCGAGTGGCAGCACGGCGCCCGCCACTTCATGCGCTGGCTGGTCGACGGCGACCTCGCGTCCAACCAGCACGGCTGGCAGTGGACGGCCGGCTGCGGCACGGACGCGGCGCCGTACTTCCGGGTCTTCAACCCGACCTCGCAGGGCAAGAAGTTCGACCCCGACGGCCGCTACGTACGCCGCTGGGTCCCGGAGCTCGCCGACGTCCGCGACCCGCACGACCCGAGCCCCGACGACCGCGCGACCGCCGGGTATCCCGCACCGGTCGTCGACCACGCCGCCGAGCGGCTCGAGGCCCTGGCCCGCTGGGAGGAGATCCGCTGACGCTGGTCCGCGACGGCCGACCGCGTGCGCCGACGGGGTGGACCTGAGGCGGGTCGGCATGCCAGCGTGTGCGAGATGCCCGAACTGCTGGTGCCCCGCCGCTTCTGCGGCCCTCCGTCCTCCGGCAACGGCGGCTGGACGGCCGGCGCCCTCGCCGCGCTGGTCGGCGCCGCCGTTCCCGACGACAGCGCGGAGCCGTGGCCGGCAGTCTCGGTGTCGCTGCGCAAGCCGCCGCCGCTGGACACCCCGATGCCGGTGGTCACCCGCGACGGCGCCACCGAGGCCACCCTCGACGGCGAGGTGGTCGCCCGGGCCGAGCCGACCGACGCCGAGCCGACGCTGGTGGAGCCGGTCCCGGTCGAGGTGGCGCGGGCCGCGGAGGCGTCGTACGCCGGCCTGTCCTTCCACCCGTTCCCGACCTGCTTCGCCTGTGGCGTCGACCGCGACGACGGGCTGCGGATCTTCCCGGGCCGGGTCGACGACCAGGACGGCGCCGCGCGGGTCGCGGCGACGTGGACCCCCGACCCGACGGTCGCGGAGGACGTCCCCAGCCCTCTCGACGACACGCCGCGGGCGTCGCTCGCGGTGACCTGGGCCGCGCTCGACTGCATCGGCGGCTGGGCCGGCGACCTGGAGGAGCGGCTGATGGTGCTGGCCCGGATGACGGCGCGGGTCGACGCCCTGCCGGTGGTCGGCGAGGAGCACGTGGTGGTGGGCCTCGCCCTCGGCAGCGACGGCCGCAAGACCTTCACCGCGTCGACGCTGCACGACTCGGACGGCCGGGTCGTCGCCCGGGCCGAGCACGTGTGGGTGGCCGTCGACCCGGCCGCCTTCGCCTGATCTACGATGGGAGGCATGAGTTTGAACGATCAAATGGACGCGCAGGAGTGGTGGCGCAACGCCGTCACCTACCAGATCTACCCCCGCAGCTTCGCCGACGGCAGCGGCGACGGCGTGGGCGACCTGCCCGGCGTCACGGCACGACTGCCCTACCTGCGCGACCTCGGCGTCGACGCGATCTGGCTGTCGCCCTTCTACACGTCACCGCAGCGCGACCACGGGTACGACGTGGCCGACTACCGCGACATCGACCCGCTGTTCGGCACGCTCGCCGACGCGGACGAGCTCGTCGAGCGCGCCCATGAGCACGGCCTCAAGCTGATCGTCGACCTGGTGCCCAACCACACCTCGGAGGAGCACGTCTGGTTCCAGGCGGCCCTCGCTGCCGGGCCCGGCAGCCCCGAGCGTGCGCGCTACCTCTTCCGCGACAGCGTCGACGACAACCCGCCCAACAACTGGAAGTCCGTCTTCGGCGGCCCCGCCTGGACCCAGGTGCCCGACGGCCAGTGGTACCTCCACCTCTTCGACTCCAGCCAGCCCGACCTCGACTGGCGCAACCCGGAGGTCGGCGACATGTTCGTCGACGTGCTCCGCTTCTGGCTCGACCGCGGGGTCGACGGCTTCCGCGTCGACGTCGCCCACGGCCTGTTCAAGGTGGAGTCCCTGCGCGACCAGGTGCGCGCCGCGGGCGAGGAGCCGGTCCGGGACGCGTCCGCCGGCGAGTCCATGGTCGAGCTCACCGAGGTCGACGAGCCGATGTGGGACCAGCCCGAGGTGCACGAGGTCTACCGCCGCTGGCACGAGGTGCTCGCGAAGTACGACGGCGACCGGATGATGGTGGCCGAGGCGTGGACCCAGACACCCGAGTCGATGGCGCGCTACGTCCGCCCCGACGAGTTCAGCCAGGCCTTCAACTTCGCCTGGCTGCTCGCGCCCTGGTCCGCGCAGGCCTTCTCCGACGTCATCACCGGCACCCTCGCGGCGGTCGCGCCCGTCGGCGCCTCGCCGACGTGGGTGCTGTCCAACCACGACGTGGTGCGCCACACCACGCGGTACGGCGGCGGCGCCGTCGGGCTGGCCCGCGCGAAGGCCGCCACGCTCACGATGCTCGCGCTGCCGGGGTCCGCCTACGTCTACCAGGGCGAGGAGCTCGGGCTCGAGCAGGTCGAGGTCGAGCCCGAGTTCCGCCAGGACCCGCTCTGGCTGCGCACCGGCGAGCCCGGCCGCGACGGCTGCCGGGTCCCGATCCCGTGGAGCGGCACCGCCCCGCCGTACGGCTTCGGTCCGGGCACCGGCCAGCCCTGGATCCCGCAGCCGGACGACTGGGCCGAGCTGACCGTCGAGGCGGAGACGGCCGATCCCGACTCCACGCTGTCCTTCTACCGGGCGGCGCTGGCGGCCCGGCGGACGTTCGCGACGACGGCCGGCGACGACATCGAGCTGCTCGACGCGGGCGACGACGTGCTCGCCTTCCGGCGCGGGCCGGTCACGGTCGTCCTCAACTGCGGCACCGAGCCGGTGGCACTGCCGTCCGGTGAGGTGCTGATGGCCAGCGGCCCGGTCGACGCCGAGCTGCCGGCCGACACCGCCGTCTGGCTGACCTGATCGGTCAGGCGTCGAGCGCCGCGTTGTAGCGGCCGAGCAGCCGCACGAACTCGGAGAGGTCGGCGTCCGGCCAGTCCCCCAGGCGGTCGTCGAGCCAGCGGCGGCGGTCGTCCTTGACCTCGGCGAGGCGGGCGCCCGCGTCGACGCTGGCCGACACGAGCGTGGCGCGGCCGTCGGCCGGGTCGGGCGTGCGGTCGACCAGGCCGAGGTCGACGAGGTGCTGGACCTGGCGACTGATCGCGCCCTTGTCGATGCCGAAGGCCTCCGCCATCGCGGACGACCGCTGCGGTCCGCGCTGGGCGAGCCAGGAGAGCATGAGGTACGACGAGGACTGCAGGTCCGGGTGCACGGCGCGGGCCCGCTCGCCGATGACCCGCCGGATCCGGCGGATCATCACGCCGACCTCCTCCTCGAGGCCGCCGAGCAGGTCGGCCCGGGCGGTCGTCGCCGTGCGCATCGCCGCGCTCATTTGCTCACGTTCGCATCGTGCAGCTCGGCCGCCACCTCGGGCGAGGCCACGGCCTCGGCGTCCAGGTTCGACGTGCGCAGCGGCACCTCGCGGATGAAGAGGACACACACGAGCGCGATCAGCGCGAACGGCGCCGCGATCATGAAGATGTTGCCGAACGACTCGCCGAACGCGTGCTCGACGATCCGCCGGGCCGGCCCCGAGAGCGTGCTCATGTCGGGCACCTCGTGGCTCTCGTGGTCGACGGACCCGCCGGTCGCGGACGCCACGTTGGCCGCGACCTGCGAGGCCAGCAGCGCGCCGAGCACCGAGACTCCGATCGAGCCGCCCATCGAGCGGAAGAACGCGACGACCGAGCTGGCGGATCCCATGTCGGCCATCTTGACGTTGTTCTGCACCGACAGCACGAGGTTCTGCATGGTCGCACCGAGGCCGATGCCGAGCATCGCCATGAAGGCCCCGATGGCCACCAGGCTGGTGGTCTCGTCGATGGTGCCGAGCAGGCCGAGGGCGACGACGACCAGGGCCATGCCGCCGACCAGCCAGCGCTTCCACAGACCGGTCGCACTGATGACCCGGCCGCTCACCACGCTGGAGATCGACAGGCCCCCGACCATCGCGATCGACATCAGGCCGGCCGCGGTCGGGCTCATGCCGCGCGCCGTCTGGAAGTACTGGCTCAGGTAGACGGTGGAGCCGAACATCGCGACCCCGATCATCACCGAGGCGGTCGTGGCCAGGGCGATGGTGCGGTCCTTGAAGAGGCGCAGCGGGATGATCGGCTCGACCGCGACCTGGGCCTCGACGTAGATCGCGGCCGCGATGACCGCGATCCCGGCGGCCACGAGGAGCGCGGTCGTGCCCGACGCCCAGGCGAACTGGTTGCCCGCGAGGCTCACCCAGACGAGCAGGATCGAGACGCCGGCCACGATGAGCGTGGCACCGAGGTAGTCGATGTGGACCTCACGCTTGACCACGGGCAGGTGCAGGGTCTTCTGGAGCAGGAAGAAGGCGACCACCGCGAACGGGAGGCCGACGAAGAAGCAGCCGCGCCAGCCGAGGGCCGAGTCGACGATGACGCCGCCGATGAGCGGCCCGCTGACGGTGGCGAGGGCGAAGACGGCGCCCAGGTAGCCGGAGTACCGGCCGCGCTCGCGCGGCGACACCATCGTCGCGATGACGACCTGGACCAGGGCGGTGAGGCCGCCGACCCCGAGGCCCTGCACCACGCGGGCGCCGATGAGGACCCCCATGCTCGGAGCGAGGGCCGCGATCAACGAGCCGATCGTGTAGATCACCAGGGCGAGCTGGACCAGCAGCTTCTTGCTGAAGAGGTCGGACAGCTTGCCCCAGATGGGGGTGGTGGCGGTCATCGCCAGCAGGGTGGCGACGACGACCCAGGTGTAGCCGGTCTGGCTGCCGTCGAGGTCGCTGACGATGCGGGGAAGCGCGTTCGTGACCACGGTGCTCGACAGCATCGCGACGAACATGGCCAGGAGCAGGCCGCTGAGGGCTTCGAGGATCTGGCGGTGGGTCATCTGACCGGCCTCACCCGAGGGCGGGGCAGCGACGGGGGCGGGTGACGCCTGGGACACGGAAGCTCGATTCACGATCGGTAAAAGGTTGTCGCGGACAACTATATTCCCGAACGGTTGACATCGGCAACCGATGAGACGCAGGACACCCCCCATCGGCGCAGGTGGAGCGGGTCAGTCGCGCTCGCGCCCCAGAGCGCGGGACAGCTCGGCGACGACGTCCTCACTGGGCGACGCGGCCTGCCGGTTGCTCTCCTCGAGCTGGGCGAGCAGCTCGGCCCGGTGCACCTTCAGCGAGCGGGGCGCGTCGATGCCGATCCGAACGACGTCACCGCGCACCTCGAGGACGGTGACGGTGATGTCGTCACCCAGCACGATGCTCTCACCGGCGCGACGACTGAGAACGAGCATGGAATCACGGTACGGGCTGGCGCCCGATCAGCCCAGCAGCGGGGCCGCGACGGGCAGGCCCGGCTCGTCGAGGACCACCTGCACCGCACGACGGGTCGCGGTGTTGACGAGCACCGGCGCGGCGAGGTTGGCGGTCGTGTCGGCGAGCGACTGTCCGGCGGTCAGGACGACCAGGACCAGCACGTCCTCGACGGAGCCGATCTCGAGGTCGGCGACGATCGCGTCGTCGACGACGGGTGCGTAGTCGGGGTAGAAGCGGTCCGGCGGCACCACGAGGAAGCGCAGCCCCGGCTGGTCGAGGGACGTCAGGCTGCAGAGCTCGCCGGCGTCGTCGAGCTGGACCAGCGCGAAGCGGGTCAGCTCGGGGAAGCCGGGCAGCGGCCGGACCAGCTCGATCACGGGGACGTCGGTCACGGGGTCTCCAGCGGGTCGGGTCGTCCGGGCCATCGTCGTACCGGGCGCGCCCATCATCGCAGGAAGTCCATCAGGCTCGGCTGCATGACGCGGGAGGTCGCGCCGAGGGCAGCCTGGTAGGCGACCTCCTGGAGCTTCAGGTCGACGGTGGCCCGCACGATGTCGGTGTTCTCGACCTCGGAGAGCGAGGACGTCAGGCCCAGCTGGGCGTCGCTCGCGGCGGTCCGGGCCTGCTCGATCCGCTTGGTCCGGGCACCGACGTCGGCCTGCACGTTGGTGATCCGCTTGCCGTCGGCCTCGATCGTGCTCACCGAGCCGATGATCGCGCTCGTGTCCCCGGCCCGGAGCGCCGTGGCGAGCGCCGTGAGGTGGTCGAAGACGGAGTCGCCGTCAGGCCCGAACGCCGTGGGCCCCTCGACGTCGACCCGGATCTTCGCGCCCTCGGCGACGATGCGACCCACGCCCCCGGTCGTCACGACCGTGGGCAGGTAGGTGACCGCCCCGGTGCCGGGGTCGACCGCGTAGGCCGCCGAGCCGGCGGTGATCCCGCCGAACACCGGCCGGTCGAGGTACGTCGAGTTCGCGGTCGACGCGAGCCCGGCCCGGATCTGGTCGACCTCGGTCGCCAGCGCCTCGCGCGCAGCCGGGCCGAGCGAGCCGGTGTTGGCGCCCTGGAGCGCGATGTCGTGGGCCCGGCGGACCTGGTCGGTGACGCTCGAGAGTGAGGAGTCGATCTGGTTGAGCCAGCCCAGCCCGTCGTCCGCGTTGCGGACGTACTGGCCCTGGTCGGCCAGCGACCCACGGATCCGCATCGCCGACGTCGCGCCGGTGGGGTCGTCCGAGGGCCGGTTGATGATGCGGCCGGTGGTGAGCTGCTCCTGCACCTTGGCCAGGCGGTTGAGGCCGGTCTGCATGCCCGTGAGGGCCTGGTTGCTCAACATCCCCTGGGTCATCCGCACGGTACCCATCAGCGCACTCCGGTCCTGTTGATGAGCGTGTCGAGCACCGAGTCGACGGTGGTCATCACCCGGGCGGCCGCCTCGTAGGCGCGCTGCGCGGCGAGCATGCTCACGGTCTCCTCGTCGAGCGAGACGCCGGCCAGCTGCTCGCGCGCCGAGTCGACCTGCGCGGTGAGGGCGGCCTGGTTGTCGACGAGGCCCTGGGCCCCGGCCACGGTGCTGCCGAAGCCGTTGACCAGCCGCTGGTAGCGGTCGTCGACGTTGGTGGCGTCCGCGAGCGGGCCGGCGTTGCCCCCGTCCCTGCTCGCGTCGGCGACCGAGGAGACCGCCACCTGCGCCGCCGTGACGGCGACGCCGAAGCTGTCGAGCTTCGCCAGCGGGTCGAGACCGGCGGTCGTGTCGAGGTCGAAGAAGGCGCCGCCCGGGGTGCCGGCCGCGTCGTACCCGGCCTGGTGCGCGGTGTTGACCCGGGACACGAGGCTGTCGACCACGTCGGCGAGCCCGGCGATGTAGGCCGGGAGGTCCACGTCGAGGAGTCGGGCGGTCGCTCCGAGGTCGCCGCCGAGCGACGCCGCCAGCGCGGTGGTCCCGCCGGTGGTGTCCGGGTCGAGGGTGAACGCGACGGTGCCGGAGGTGGCACTCCCGCCCGCGGCGATGCCGCCGGTGATGGTCAAGGCGGCGGCCTTCGACCCGGTGACGAGCGCAACCGGCGGATTCTCGGCGGCGAGGACGACGTCCATGCCGCCCTGCGCGTTCTCGGTGGCGGTCGCGCCGGTCATCTCGGAGAGCCGCAGGGCGAGGGCGTCGCGCTGGTCCATCAGGTTGCTGGTGTCACTGCCGCCGGCCCGGGCGGTCGCGATGGTGCGGTTCGCGGCCGCGAGCTGCGTCGAGAGGGAGTTGACCTCGTCGACGGCCGACAGGGCGTGGGACCGCTGGTCGGACGCCTCATCGGCGAGATGGTGGGCCTGGAGCTTGACGGCGTCCACCACGGTCTCGGCGGCGGACACGACCTGGCTGCGCGCCGCGGCGCTTCCGGGCGCGTTGCCGAGGTCGTGGAACGACTTGCGGAAGTCGGTGAGCGCGGCCGCGACGCCGGAGTCGCCGGGCTCGGCAAGGCCGGTCTCCACCCGCGCCAGAGCAGCCGCCCGCGCATCGAGGAAGGACTGGCGGCCGTGCTCACGTCGGACCCGGCTGTCGAGCAGCGCGTCGGTCATCCGGTCCAGCCGGCCGGCCTGCACCCCGTTGCTGCCGAGGCCGTCGGGCCGCGACCAGAGCACCGGCGTCGTCCCGGAGCCGAGCGTCTCGCCGACCACCCGCCGCCGGACGTAGCCGTCGGTGCCGACGTTCGCGACATTGGTGCTCGCGACGTCCAGGGCGGCCTGCTGGTAGCGCAGCGCCGTCAGTGCGGTGTTGATGGAGCCGAAGGAGCCGCTCATGTCACAGGCTCCGATCGAGGCCGGCCGTGCGGGTGGCGCCGACGGTCACCGCGCCGGCGGCCGAGTACGTCGTCGCCGGGGTGCCGAGGTCGAGCAGGGTCTCGTGGGCGGCTCGCAGACCGGCGGCGATCAGGCTCCGGGTCGTCGCAGCGGCGCGGACGATCTCCTCACTCAGGGCCGTGATGGTCTCGCGGTGCTCGGCGAGGATCGTGCTCCAGGGCTCGTCGGCGGCGGCCACGAGGGCACTCAGGCTGGGATTGGGATCCAGGCCCACGGCGGCCGCGGCCTCGTCGGCGGCGACGGCGCGGAGCAGCTCGATCTCGCGGATCTGGCGGGCCGCCTCCTCGACGTCACGCGACGCAGCGGGCAGCCACCGCGCGCGTCCGCTGGACATGACCAGCTCCTCCATCTCGAGTCGGTGGAGCAGGCCCTCCAGGAGCTCCCGCTCCCGCCACAGGACCCACGTCAGCTTCTCCACGATGCGTTGCTCCCCTCACGGTCGACGCCCGGTGTCGAACCGGTCTAGACCCGCTCTCAGTGGGGGTCCGCCCTTGCCAATCGGACGGCGTTCACGCTTGCTGAGGAGTTCGGGATCGCCGTCTCGAGCGCCCGTGTCGAGCGCGTGTGTCGAGCGCCACATGCATAAACCGCAAGGGTGCTTGCATATTTTTCTGATTTACCGGACAACTACCCACCGCCCGTGCACACTCTGCTCTCGTGACCCTGCACAACGACGTCCCGCCGGGCTCCGAGGCGTTGATCGTGAAGCACATGGCACTGGTTGGGCACATTGTCCGCGAAACCATGTCCCGAGTGCCGTCCCACGTGGACCGCGACGACCTCAGCTCCGCCGGACTGACAGCCCTCGTCCAATCCGCTCACGCGTACGAACCTTCTCGGGGAGTGCCGTTCAACCGTTACGCAGCAACCAGGATCCGCGGCGCCATCGTCGACGAGCTGCGCAGCATCGACTGGGCCTCGCGCTCGGTGCGTCGCCGCGCACGGGAGCTGGACGCCACCCGCGCCCGGCTCGCCACCCTGCTCGGCCGCCCGGCCAGCGCGGCGGAGATCGCCCAGGCCGTGGGCCTCAGCCTCGACGAGGTCGCCGCCAACGACGAGGACGTGGCACGCGCCCAGGTGCTCTCGCTGCATGCGTCCGAGGACGACGGGATCGAGCAGACGCTCGTCAGCTCCACGCCCGATCCCCAGGCCGCGCTCGAGCACCGCGAGCGCCTCACGTACCTGACCGAGGCGGTGGCCGAGCTGCCCGAACGACTGCGTCTGGTCGTCGAGCAGTACTTCCTGGCCGAACGGCCGATGGCTGAGATCGCCGCCACCCTCGGCGTCAGCGAGTCGCGGATCTCCCAGCTGCGCGCCGAAGCGCTCGTGCTCCTGCGTGATGCGCTCAACCACGAGCTCGATCCCGACCTGGTCTCCGCGCCCGCCCGGCCGAACGGGTGCGCCTCGAAGCGCCGCGAGGCCTACTTCGCGGCGGTGGCCGCCCGCCACGCTGCCGGCGTGCGCCGGTACGGCGCTCCCGACACCGAGGTCAACGCCTCCGCCTGACCCAGCGGGCCTGAACGACTCAGCCCGCCGGAGCGGTCTGCGCAGCAATTCCCCCAAGTTTTCTGCGCAGACCGCTCAGGCCGGTCCACTCCGCGCCGATCGATGCCGGTGACGGAACCCACGGACGGGTTCCAGACCTGACTCGAATCCAGGAGGGAATCACCATGAGTCTCCGCATCAACCAGAACATCGACGCCCTGAACTCGTACCGCAACCTGTCGGTCACCCAGGGCCAGATGAGCAAGTCGCTCGAGAAGCTCTCCAGCGGCTACCGCATCAACCGCGCCGCCGACGACGCTGCCGGTCTCGCGATCTCCGAGGGCCTGCGCTCGCAGGTCGGCGGCATCAAGGTCGCGGTCCGCAACGCCCAGGACGGCGTGTCGGTCGTGCAGACCGCTGAAGGCGCGCTCACGGAGACGCACTCGATCCTGCAGCGCATGCGCGACCTGTCCGTCCAGGCGTCGAACGACAGCAACGACACCAACTCGCGCAACGCGATCAAGTCCGAGAACGACGCCCTGGCGTCCGAGCTGGACCGGATCGCGAGCTCGACGACGTTCAACAACGTCAAGCTGCTCGACGGCAACTACACCAACAAGAACTTCCAGGTCGGCTACAGCACGGGCCCCACCGACTCCATCGCGGTGAGCATCACCCAGACCGGCTCTGCGGCGGCGTACAACACCTTCGCCAACGGCGCGGCGTCGACCACGGCCGCCACCGCGACGTTCACCATCGGCGCGGTCACCGCGACGACGGGCACCCTGGTGGCCAGCACGGACGCCAACAACATCGCCGGTCAGCTCAACAACGACTCGGCGTTCAACGACAAGTTCACGGCCTCCGTGGACGACAAGGGCGGCCTGGTCATCGCGGCCAAGGACGCCGCCGTGGCGGGCTCCATCGCGATCACCGGCACGGGTCTGGGCGGCGCCAACACCGCCACCGCCCAGGCCGCCGGCAGCAGCGGCTTCTCGGCCGGCAACCTCGGCGTCAGCGGCCTGCTGCTCGACACCGCGACCAACGCCAAGGCGTCGACCGACAAGCTGGACACCGCCATCAAGTCGGTCTCCACCGCCCGAGCGAACCTCGGTGCGATGCAGAACCGGTTCGAGCACACCATCAACAACCTGAACGTGACCCAGGAGAACCTCTCGGCCTCCGAGAGCCGCATCCGGGACACCGACATGGCGTCGGAGATGATGAGCTTCACCCGCTCTCAGATCCTGTCGCAGGCCGGCACCGCCATGCTCGCCCAGGCGAACCAGGCCCCGCAGGGCGTTCTCTCGCTCCTGCGCTGACCTCGCCGGTGGGTCGGCCGGAGGCTGACCCACCGACGAAACCCGTCCCCGGGAGAGTGCCCGACCACTCTCCCGGGGCCTCCGGGGTCGTTCGGCCCCGGTCCGTGAACCGACCGGAGGATCCCGTGGCCACCAGCAGCGTCAGCGGTCTCGTCAGCGGTCTCGACACCGCGTCGATCATCGACCAGCTCATGCGGCTGGAGGCCGTCCCCCAAGATCGCCTCCGGACCCAGCAGGACGCCGAGAAGTCGGTGCTCACCGCGCTGCGGGCGCTGAACACCGACAGCGCCCTGCTCGCCGGCAAGGCCACCACCCTGGCCAAGGCCAGCACGTGGCAGACCCTCAAGGGGACCGTGACGGGCTCCGGCGTGACCGTCGCCGTCGGCTCCACCGCGTCCGCCACCAGCTTCTCGGTCACCGTCGACAAGGTGGCCGCCACCCACCAGGTGGCCTTCACCGACCCGGCGGCCCTCACCGACGTCGTCACCACCGGCTCCGGGGTGAAGCTCACCTCGCACGACGGCACCGTGCACACCATCAGCACCGGCGGGGGCACCCTCGCGGAGGTGGTCAGCGCCATCAACGCGTCCACCGCGGACACCGGCGTCACCGCGATCGCGGTCAAGGTGGCCGACGGGAGCTACCGCCTCCTCACCGAGTCGGCCGCCACCGGCGCGGACTCGTCGTTCACGCTGACGCGCGCGGACGGCACCGACCTGCTCGGCGGCACCGCGGTGCGACCCGGATCCGACGCGCAGGTCAGCCTGGGGCTCGGGATCACCGCGACCTCCTCGACCAACACGTTCACCGACCTCGTCCCGGGGGTCTCGGTGACGCTCGCCACGGGCGCCACGGTGGGCTCCACCGCGACCGTCAAGGTCGCCCAGGACCCGTCCGCGGTCAAGGCCTCGGTCGGCGCGCTCGTCGACCAGCTGAACTCGCTGCTGAGCTCGATCGACACCCAGACCGCCGCGAAGACCGCGACCGCCGCCGCCGGGGTGCTGGCCGGCGACTCGACCGCGCGAAGCCTGCGCAGTGAGCTGCTCAACACGGTCTTCGGGTCGACCACCCCGACGTCGATGGCGTCGCTCGGGATCCAGACCGACCGCTACGGCAAGCTCGTCTTCGACGCCGAGAAGTTCGCGACCGCCTACGCCGCGGACCCCGCCGGCGTGGCCGCGAAGTTCACATCCGGCGCCACCCCCGCCGAGCACGGCTGGGCGGCCCGGCTGGCCGCCGTCGCCACCGGCGCCAGCGACCCCACGACCGGCACGATCGCGTCGGCGATCACCGGGCGCACCTCCACGATCGATCGGCTGACCAAGAGCATCGAGGACTGGGACGGCCGGCTGGAGCTGCGGCGCACCTCGCTGCAACGGACCTACACGTCGCTCGAGACCGCGCTCTCGAGCCTGCAGAGCCAGGGGACCTGGCTGGCGAGCCAGATCGCCTCGTTGCCCTCGTACTCATCGTGACCACGGAAGGAAACCGATGATGAACCCCCGCGACACCTACCTGGCCGCCACGGTCTCGACCGCGACGCCCTCTCAGCTCCTCGTGATGCTGTACGACCGGCTCACGCTCGACCTGCAGCGTGCGTCCGACGCCCTCCGCGACGGCCGGCCGAGCGCTGCCCACGAGCCGCTGCTGCACGCACAGGAGATCGTGCTCGAGCTGAACGCCAGCCTCAAGGTCGACGCGTGGGAGGGCGCCGCGAACCTCGCGTCGCTGTACGACTACCTGCACAGCGAGCTGGTGAAGGCCAACCTCGCCAAGGACCCGACCATCACCGACTTCTGCCTCCACGTCGTCAGCAACCTGCGCGACACCTGGCGCGACGCCGCGGGGTCGCTCCTGGCCGCGTCGGCATGAGTGCCCCGACGGGGCACGACGTCGCCGCCCGGCGGCACCTGCACTGGGAGAACGCGCTGGACCGGCTCGAGCTCGAGGTCGATCTCGCCGAGCGGCTCCTGGCCGATCCCACCGGCGAGCCAGTGCCCGACCACGAGCCGTGGGACGAGCCCCAGTTCGAGGGTCCGATCCCGGCCGGCCTCGCCGAGCGCGCGAACGCGATCCGCGGCCGACAGCGGGCGGTGGAGGCCGAGCTGGTCGCCGCGCTGAGCGCGACCCGGCGCCAGCACCGGTTCGCGGACCGGGTCGACCGGGCGACCGGACGACGACTCGACCACGCGGTGTACGTCGACCTCGAGGCCTGACCCGAAGTCGTCCGCGTTTCCCTCAGGTCGACCGGCTCGTCGCCGAAGGACACTGCGAGCACATGGACGGCTCGCCCCCCGCCGACGGAACGGCACCCCACCTCGTCTTACTCGGAGGCCAGGCGTGTCGTTCGTGCACCCAGACCCTGTCGGCGCCATCTTGAGCTCGGCCCTGGACGGGATCGCCCTGCGACAGCGGGTGATCGCGGACAACATCGCGAACGTCGACACCCCCGGCTACCGGGCGAGCAGCGTCGACTTCGAGAGCAGCCTGCGGGCCGCGATCGCGTCCGGCGACCCGAGCGTCGTCGGCGCCCCGGAGCTGGTGGCCACCGACACCCCCGTCGGCGCCAACGGCAACAACGTCGACCTCCGCAAGGAGACGCTGGCGGCCGTGCAGTCCCAGTTCCAGTACCAGATGATCACGCGGGCGACGAGCGACCGCTTCGACCTCATCAAGACCGTGGCGGGCTCCTGATGGGCGCCTTCGACCTGCTCAGCATCGCCGGCTCCGCGCTCGGCGTGCACCAGACGTGGCTCGACACGCTCGCGTCGAACATCTCCAACGTCAACACCGTCACGCCGACCAGCCAGAACGCCTTCCAGGCCCAGATGCTGATCATCCGCTCCGCCCCCGGCGGGGGCGTGGAGGTCGCGGGCATCGCGCAGAGCGACCCGGCCGGCCGACTCGTGTCCGACCCGGGCAACCCGCTCGCCGACGCGGACGGCTACGTCCGGGCCCCCGACATGGACCTGTCCAGCCAGATGACCCAGCTGATCATGGCCCAGCGCGGCTTCCAGGCCTCCGTCCAGGTCACCAAGGAAGCCCAGGAGAGCTACCAGAGCGCCCTGCAGATCGGTCGTGCCTGATGAGCGTCAGCGGGATCGAGGCCGCGGGCTTCACGCCGTACGTCGCGCCGCAGCTGCCGACCGGCGCCCCGAGCGTCGCCGGCAGCTCGACGGCCGGTGCCGCCTTCGGCGACCTGGTGCTCGACGGTCTCGACCGGCTCGAGTCCGTGCAGGACGAGTCCGACCGGCTCGCCGTGCAGGCGGCCACCGGCAACCTCGACAACATCCACGACTACACGATCGCTGCCACCGAGGCGTCGGTCACCGCGCAGCTGACCGTCGCCGTGCGCAACCGGGCCCTCGAGGCGTTCAACGAGATCATGCGGATGCCGATCGGATGAAGCAGAACCTGACCCGCACGCTGACCAGGCTGCGGACCACCTTCCTGTCCTTCACGCCCGGGCAGCGCGTCGTCGCCGTGATCGGCACGGCGGCCCTCGTGCTCGCCGCCTTCATGGTGTTCCGGTGGGTCTCGACGCCGAACTACGCCCCGCTCTACAGCAACCTGGCCTCCGAGGACGCCTCGGCGATCGTCGACGAGCTCGACTCCCAGGGGACGCCGTACCAGCTCGCCAACGGTGGCAGCACGATCATGGTCCCGCGCGACGAGGTCTACTCGACCCGGATCGCGCTCAGCGGCCAGGGCCTGCCCCAGCAGGGCGCCGACGAGGGCTACTCGCTGCTCGACAACCAGGACATCTCCACCTCGGAGTTCCAGGAGCAGACCGACTTCAAGCGCGCAATGGAGGGCGAGCTCGCGAAGACCATCGAGGCCGTCGACGGTGTCAACACCGCCGTCGTCCACCTGGCGCTGCCGCCGACGAAGGTCTTCGCCGACGAGCAGGACCCGCCGACCGCCTCGGTGCTGATCGACACCTCCGCCGGCACGACGTTCGACGCCGAGCAGGTCCAGGCGATCGTGCACCTCGTCGCCGCCAGCGTCGACGGCCTCAACCCCGACGACGTCACGGTCGCCGACTCGTCCGGCAAGGTCTTGTCGAGCGGGGAGACCGGTGGCCTCGGCGCCAGCGCCCGCGACCAGCAGGTCACCGAGTTCCAGCAGCAGAAGAGCCAGCAGATCCAGAGCATGCTCGACCGGGTCCTCGGCCCCGGCAACTCGACCGTCCAGGTGACGGCCGACCTCGACTTCGACAAGTCGGTCTCGGAGTCCACGACGTACGGCAAGAACACGAAGGTGCCGCCGCTCTCGTCGAGCATCAGCACCGAGAAGTACGACGGCCCGGCGGGCAGCGGCGGAGCCAGCGGCGTCGTCGGCCCGGACGGCCAGATGGACTCCCTCACCGGCGGGGGCTCCGGCAGCTCCCGCTACACCAAGGAGTCGGAGACCTCCGACAACGCCGTCGAGACCACCGTCGAGCACCGGGAGACGGCGCCGGGCGCGGTCAACTCGCTGCACGTCGGCGTCGTCCTCGACAGCGCCGCGGCCCAGAACATCAACACCGCCGACGTGCAGAGCCTGATCGCCTCCGCAGTCGGCATCGACCCCCAGCGGGGTGACACCGTCGAGGTGACGACGATGCCCTTCGACCGGACCGCCGACCAGGCGGCCGCCGCCGAGCTGGCCGCTGCGGCCAAGGCCGCGAAGACCGAGCAGATGTGGCAGCTGGTCCGCAACATCGGCATCGCGGTCGCCGTGCTGGCGATGCTGCTGCTGGCCTGGCTGCGCTCACGCCGTCGCGGCCGGCTCCGCGAGGAGACCACGACGTACCTCGTCGAGCAGCTGCGCAACGACGCCCTCGAGCGGGCGGCCGCGGCCGCGGCCCTCGAGACCTCCCCGGCCCTCACCGCGCTCGAGGGTGCCGACCAGGTGGCCGCCGACGGGCTGCGCCGCGACCTCGCCAACCTCGCCGAGAGGCAGCCCGACGACGTCGCCGCGCTGCTCCGCGGCTGGTTGGTGGAGCGTTCGTGATGACGATGAACCTCGCCACGATGGGGATCCGCAAGGCGGCCATCGTGCTCATCCAGCTGGGCCGCGACAACGCCGCCGCCGTCCTCAACCACCTCTCCGACGCCGAGGTCGAGGCGATCTCGGCCGAGATCGCCCGGCTCGAGTACGTCGACGGCACCGAGAGCAGCGCGGTGCTCGCCGAGTTCACCGAGATGGCGACCGCGCGGGCCAACATCGCCCAAGGAGGGCTCGCGTTCGCCCGCACCATGCTCGAGCAGTCGCTCGGCCACGAGCGGGCCCACGAGATCATCGAGCGGCTGCAGGCCGCCGCGATCCAGATGCCGTTCCAGTTCTTGCACCGGGCCGACCCGGCACAGGTCCGGACCTTCATCGCCGACGAGCACCCGCAGGTGATCGCCCTGGTGCTCGCCCACATGACCCCGGACAAGGCGTCGCTGGTGCTCTCCAGCCTGCCGTCGAACCTCCAGGCCCAGGTCGCGCACCGGATCGCGGTCATGGACCGCACCTCGCCCGAGATCATCCGTGCCGTCGAGGCCAGCCTCGAGCGGAAGCTGTCGTCCGTGCTCCAGCCGAGCGAGATGTCCCGGGTCGGCGGCGTCGACCCCCTGGTCAACATCATCAACCGCTCCGACCGGATCACCGAGCGCCAGATCGTCGAGGGCCTCGAGGCGCTCGACGCCGAGCTGGCCGACGAGGTCCGCAGCCGGATGTTCATGTTCGAGGACATCCTCTCCATCGAGGACCGCTCCGTGCAGCTGGTGCTGCGCCAGGTCGAGTCCACGGACCTCGCGCTCGCACTCAAGGGAGTCAGCGACGCCGTCCGCGACAAGATCACCACGAACATGTCCGCCCGGGCCGCCGAGACCCTGCTCGAGGAGGTCGAGCTGCTGGGCGCCGTCCGCCTCGCCCAGGTCGAGGAGGCACAGCAGGCGGTGATCCGCACGATCCGCCAGCTCGAGGAGCAGGGCCAGATCCTGATCCACCGCGGGAACGACGATGAGCTCGTCGTCTGAGGTGCGGCCGGCCGGCTACCGCACGGCCGACCGCCCCGACCTGCGCACCGGCCTCTGGACCCGGCTGGGCGGCAGCGCCGTGCTCGGCGACGAGGCCACCGAGGCGGCCCTCGGCGGCCTCGCCGAGCGCACCCAGCGCGCCGCGCGCGCCCAGGGCTACGCCGTCGGCTGGGCCGAGGGCCGGCAGGAGGCGCTCACCCGCGCGGCCGAGACCGCCGCCCGCGCCGAGGACCAGGTCCGGCTCCAGGAGCAGCGCCGGGCCCGTGAGCACGCCGCCGCCGTCACGGGGCTGGCGCGCGCGGCCGCGGCCCTCGAGGCGGCCACCGCCGAGGTGTCCGCCCGGGTGGCCGAGCAGGCCACCGGGCTCGCCCTCGAGCTCACCCGCTCCCTGGTCGGCCACGAGCTGGCCGTCGCCGCGGAGCCCGGCGCCGGCGTGGTCTCCCGCGTCCTGGCCGTGCTGCCCGAGGGCCCGACCACGCTGGTGCGCCTGCACCCCGACACCGCAGGCACGGACGCCGCCCGGCTGCTCGACGAGCGCGGCGTACGCGTCGTCGTCGATCCCACGCTCGCCCCCGCCGACGCCGTCGTCGAGACCGACACCGCGGCCATCGACCTGCGCGTCTCGACCGCGCTCACCCGGCTCGCGGAGGTGCTGCAATGAGCGTGCTGACCGATGCCCACCGCGAGCGTGCCCGCGCCGCCGTCCGGCCCGTCCGGATGGGGCGCGTCGTCGGGCTGCTCGGCCTGCGCGTCACCGTCTCCGGCATCACCGCCGCCCTCGGCGACCTCCTGGAGGTGCACGGCGCCGCGGGTCCGGTGCCGGTCGAGGTGGTCGCCAGCGGCGGCGGCGTGCTCACCTGTCTGCCGCTCGCCGAGACCACCGGGCTGCGCGCCGGCGACCACGTCCACGACTTCGGCGAGGGCCTGCGGATCCCGGTCGGCGAGGCGCTCCGGGGTCGCGTGCTCGACGGCCTCGGCCGGGCCGTCGACGACGGCCCGTCGCTCGACGACCTCGAGTCCGTGGTCGTCGACCACGTCGTCCCGGCCGCGCTCAGCCGACCACGGATCGACCGCCAGCTCAGCCTCGGCGTGCGCGCCCTCGACGGCCTCATCTCCTGCGGCCGCGGCCAGCGGCTCGGCATCATGGCGGGCTCGGGCGTCGGCAAGTCCAGCCTGCTGTCGATGATCGCCCGCG
Organism: Nocardioides sp. PD653-B2; assembly: GCF_002117935.1. Lineage (GTDB taxonomy): Bacteria > Actinomycetota > Actinomycetes > Propionibacteriales > Nocardioidaceae > Nocardioides. The sequence goes on from NZ_BDJE01000040.1 coordinate 58,346, forward strand.
GCACCGACGCGGAGATCTCGGTGATCGCGCTGATCGGCGAGCGCGGCCGCGAGGTCCGCGAGTTCCTCGAGAACGACCTCGGGGAGGAGGGCCTGCGCCGCTCGATCGTCGTCGTCGCCACCTCCGACGAGCCGCCTGTGGTCCGCCTCCGGGCCGCCTTCGTGGCGACCCGGATCGCCGAGTGGTTCCGCGACAGCGGCCGGCACGTCGTGCTGATGATGGACAGCCTGACCCGCGTCGCCCTCGCCCAGCGCGAGATCGGCCTCTCCGCCGGCGAGCCTCCGGCCACGCGCGGCTTCCCGCCGAGCGTCTTCGCGCTGCTCCCCCGGCTGCTCGAGCGCGCGGGCACCTCCCCGGCCGGCAGCATCACCGGGCTCTACACCGTCCTCGTCGAGGGCGACGACCTGCAGGACCCGATCGGTGACTCCGTCCGGTCGATCCTCGACGGTCACGTCGTGCTCTCCCGCGACCTCGCGACGTCAGGCCACTTCCCGAGCATCGACGTGCTCGAGTCGATCTCCCGCGTCGCGTCGGCGGTCATCGAACCGACCGCACGCCAGGACGCCCAGCACCTGCGCCGGCTGCTCGCGGCGCACCGCTCGGTCCGCGAGCTGGTCGAGATCGGCGCCTACGTCGCCGGCACCGACCCGGACGCCGACCAGGCCCTCGCGCTGATGCCGCGGATCAACGCCTTCCTGCGCCAGGACATGGACGACAGCACCGACGCGGCCGACACCTGGTCCGCGCTGCACGAGCTGGTGACCCCGTGACCCGGCACGGGAGCCTCGGCGGCCTGGTCCGGCTGCGCGGCGTGCGTGAGCGGGACAGCCGGATCGGCTTGGCCACCGCCCTCGCCGAGGAGCGGGCCGTGACGGCGACGGTGGCCGAGCTCGAGCGCCGGCTCCTGGCCCTGCCGGCCCCGGTCTCCACCGACCTCGCGACGTTCCGGGCCCTCCAGCACCGGGTCGAGACGCTCGGCGTGGCCCTGGTCGACGCCCGCACCGGCCAGGAGGTGGCCCGGCAGATCGCACTCGAGGCACGCACCCGCTGGATCGAGGACCGCAGCCGGCTCGCCGCCGTCGAGTCGCTCGTGGCCCGCCGTGCGGCGGCGGTCCGCGAGGAGCGCCGCCGGCAGGAGAACCGCGAGCTCGACGAGATCGCCGGAGAGCTCTGGCGCCGCCAGCACGCCGCGGCCGACGAGGAGGCGTCGTGAGCATCGCGGACGTCACCTCCCGCATCGGTCAGATCCAGGCCCAGCTGGCCCTGCTCGCCCCCACCGGGGGGAGCGCGGCCTCCTCCGCGGCCTTCGCCACCTCGATGAGCGCGGTCTCGGCCGCCGGCGCCACCTCGGCCGCCGACGCAACCACCGCAGGCGAGGCCGTGGTCGCCTCGGCGAAGAAGTACCTCGGCGTCCCCTACGTCTGGGGCGGCACCGACCCGGCGTCGGGCCTGGACTGCTCCGGTCTCGTGCAGCGTGCCTACGCCGACCTCGGCTACGACCTGCCCCGCGTCTCCTACGAGCAGGCGACGGCCGGCCGGCCGGTCGCGAGCCTCGCCCAGGCACAGCCGGGTGACATCTTGGCCTTCGGCTCGCCGGTCCACCACGTCGGCATCTACCTGGGCGACAACCAGATGATCGAGGCACCCCGCCCGGGTCTCGAGGTGCGGGTCGGCCCGGTCTACGAGACCCCGTCCGCGATCCGGCGGATCGTCCCCGACGCCACCAGCGCGGTCACCCCGGCGTGGGCGACCCCGACGGCACGCGTCGCCGCAGGCACGCCGTACTCCGGGCTGTTCGAGGCGGCCGCGCAGAAGTACGGCGTCAGCCCGACCCTGCTGGCCGCGGTCGCCCGCCAGGAGTCCGGCTTCGACCCGACCGTGACCAGCCCCGCCGGTGCGCAGGGCCTGATGCAGCTGATGCCCGCGACGGCCCGGGGCCTCGGCGTCAGCGACCCGTTCGACCCCGCCCAGGCGGTCGACGGCGCCGCCCGCCTGCTGAGCAGCCTGCTCGACCGCTTCGGCAGCACCCCGCTCGCGCTCGCCGCCTACAACGCCGGCCCGGGTGCCGTGCTGCGGTACGGCGGCGTGCCCCCCTACCCGGAGACGACGAACTACGTCCGCTCCGTCATGTCCATGGTGGAGGCCGCATGACCATGTCCACGCCCATCCTCGGCCCGGTCCCGTCTGCGGCGCCGGGCACCGCAACGACCGCGCCCCCGGCCGGGAGCGACGCCGGCGACGCGTTCCTCGCCCTCGTGCTGGGCCTGCTCGACGAGACGTCCGGCCAGGCCGCGGCCACCGCCCCGCCGATGCCCGAGGTGCCGGCCGACGCGACCGCCACCGACTCCGCCCCTGACGCCGCCCTTGATTCCGCCACCGCCGACACCGCGACCGAGGCCGCCGCGGCCGGGCTGGTGGTCGCGCCGATGGTCCCTCCCCTGGTCCAGGTCGCGGTGACGACCGCGGTCGTCCCGGCTGCCGTCGAGCCGGCCGCTCCTCCCTCGGACGGGTCGCCCCTCCCCCTGGCTGCGGAGATCCCGGCCGGGACGGCGACCCCGGCTCCGGTGCGGGCCGACATCGGCGACCCCGGCACGGACCCGGACCCGGCCGCCTCCGCCCCTGCTCCCCCGGCGCCCCCGGAGCCCGTCGCCGGCACCGCCCCGGAGTCGTCGACCACCCCGGTCCCGACCGCCGGCGCGGCCGCGCCGGTGGCGTCCACCCCGACGGCCCCGACGGCCCCGACCGACATCCACCGGATCGGCCGGCAGGTCTTCTCGGAGGTCGTCCGGGTCGTCGCCGACCCGGACGGGCCGCGCCGGGTGACGGTGCGGCTCGACCCCGAGTCGCTCGGCGAGGTGCGGGTGGTGCTGACCAGCCGTCGCGGCGGGCTCGACGTCAGCCTCGCGGGCGGCGCCGAGGCCCGGCGCGCGCTCGCCGAGGGCGCCCCCGAGCTGCAACGCCTGCTCGAGGCGATCGGCCGGGGCGACGCGCGGATCACGGTCCGCGACCTCGCCGGCGTGCCCGTGCCGGCCACGGCCCTGGCACCGGTCGTCCAGCCGCCGACCGCAGCCACCGGCCTCTCGGCCGACCTCGCCGGCGGCTCGGGCACCAGCACCGGCAGCGGCACCGGACCCTCGGGTGGCGAGGCCGGCACGCAGGAAGACCCCCGTGGAAGCAGCACCGCCATGGACGGCACCCCGGCCCCGACGGCCCCGTCGCGGCGCACCGAGACGGTCACGGGGGTCCGCACGGGCCTCGACGTGACCATGTGAGGAGACACCGTGTCCGTATCGGCAACCGAGGCCGTCACCCCGGCCGGCATGTACCAGCCGGCGACCAGCCCCGGCTCGACCACCGACAAGGAGATGTTCTTGGACCTCATGGTCGCGCAGCTGCGCTACCAGGACCCGATGAACCCGGCCGACTCCGGCGAGTTCCTGGCCCAGAACGCCCAGTTCACGGCGCTCGAGAAGATGCAGGACGTCGCCGACCAGACCGCCGCCCTGCTGTCCGCCCAGGTGACCTTCGGCGCCGCCGGCCTGGTGGGCAAGAACGTGAGCTACCTCGCCGAGGACGGGACCTCCGTCTCGGGGCTGGTGCAGTCCGTGACCTACGACGCGAGCGGTCCGATGCTCGTCGTCGACGGAGCCCAGGTCACGCTCGGCCAGGTCACGTCCGTCGACGCGGTCGCCAAGACGCCCACCCCCGCGCCCACCCCCGCGCCCACCACTCCCGCACCCACCACCCCCTGATCAGGAGACCACCATGCTTCGCTCCCTCTTCGCCGGCATCAGCGGCCTGCGCGTCAACCAGACCATGCTCGACGTGACCGGCAACAACATCGCCAACGCGAACACCGTCGGCTTCAAGTCGAGCAACACCGTCTTCCAGGACACCCTGTCGCAGATGCTCACCGCGGGCTCGGCCAACAACGGCGGCCGTGGCGGCACCAACCCGGTCCAGGTCGGCCTCGGCGTGCAGGTGGCCGCGACCACCACCAACTTCACCCAGGGCTCGAACGAGACGACGGGCCGGCCCACCGACCTGATGGTCCAGGGCGACGGCTTCTTCGTCGTCAGGAACGGCAGCCAGACCAGCTACACCCGCGCCGGCGCCTTCGGCTGGGACGACACGGGCACGCTGGTCAGCCCGGGCGGCGGTCGGGTGCAGGGCTACACCACCTTCGACGCCACCGGGACCCACACGGGTGCCGTCGGCGACATCAAGCTGCCGACCGACAACGGCGCGACGCCCCCGCAGGACCTCGCGTCGTACGAGATCGGCCGCGACGGCAAGGTGACCTGCACGTTCGAGGACGACAGCAGGCAGGTGATCGGCCAGATCGCGATGGCCGACTTCGCGAACCCGATGGGCCTGTCGAAGGCCGGCGAGACCAGCTTCGTCGCGAGCGCCAGCTCGGGTGGGGCGACCCTCGGCGTGTCCGGCGAGGGCCGCCTGGGCGAGCTCAACCCGGGCTCGCTGGAGATGTCGAACGTCGACCTCGCCGCCGAGTTCACGAACCTGATCCTCGCCCAGCGCGGCTTCCAGGCCAGCTCGCGGGTGATCACCACGTCCGACCAGGTGCTCGAGGACCTGGTCAACATCAAGCGCTGACCCGCCCGGCACGGGCCCGGCACCTGACCCACTCGGGGGACAGGTGCCGGGCCCGTTGCCTGCGCGACGTTCCTCAGGTCCGGAGCCGGACCGCCGATCAGTCCCTGCGAGCCGCCACGGACGGCAGCTCGGTACTTGGCACAAGGACGGTGCACCCATGATCACCCTCACGCGACTCTCCGGGACGACGTTCGCGCTCAACTCGGACCTGATCGAGCGCGTCGACGCCACGCCGGACACCGTGGTCACGCTGGTCGACGGCAAGAAGTACGTCGTGACCGACAGCCTCCAGGACATCGTCGCGGCGGTCCGCCGGCATCGGGGGGAGGTGCTCGCGCTGAGCACGTTCGCCGACCTCGAGCCACGGGCGGCACCCAGGCTCCGCCTCGGCGCGGTCCCCCAGCTCGACCGGGCGGACTCCTGATGGATCCGGCAACCCTGATCGGGGTGCTGCTCGCCTTCCTCGTGGTGATCGTCGCCAACGTGATGGAGGGCGGCAACCCGATGAGCCTCGTGCTGCTGCCCCCGCTGCTGCTGGTGTTCGGGGCGACCCTGCTGGTGTCGTTCGCCGGGGGGACCGTCGCCGACGCGAAGCTCGCGCTCCGCGGCCTCAAGCACGCCTTCACCGGCAAGGCCCCGACCGCCAACCAGCTCGTCCCCGAGCTGGTCACCCTCGCCGAGAAGGCGCGCCGCGAGGGTCTGCTGGCCCTCGAGGACGCGGTCGCCGGCCTCGACGACCCCTTCCTCGTCCGGGCGCTCACGCTCGCCATCGACGGCACCGACCCCGAGGAGCTGCGCGACATCCTCGAGTCCGAGGTCGTCGCCCAGCGGGCCGAGGCCAAGCAGGCCGCCAAGTTCTTCGCCGCCGCCGGCGGCTACGCCCCGACGATCGGCATCGTCGGCACCGTGATGGGCCTCGTGCACGTCCTCGAGCAGCTGGCGGAGCCGGAGAAGCTCGGCCACCTGATCGCCGGGGCGTTCGTCGCGACGCTGTGGGGCGTGCTGTCGGCCAATCTGCTCTTCCTCCCCATCGCCGCCCGGCTCCAGCGCCTCGGAGAGCTCGAGGTGGCCCGGATGGAGCTCGTCATCGAGGGCGTCTCGGCGCTCCAGGCCGGATCCAACCCCCGGCTCGTGGCCCAGCGCCTGCGCTCGCTGCTCCCGTCCGCCCAGCGTGACGAGGAGGCGGCCTGATGACCGCCCGTCGCCGCCGGCACGAGGAGCCCGAGGAGCCCGACAACCACGAGCGCTGGCTGGTCACCTACGCCGACATGCTCACGCTCCTGATGGTGCTCTTCATCGTCATGTTCGCGATGAGCCAGGTCGACGACAGGAAGTACGCCGCGCTGAGGTCCGGCCTCGCCGAGGGCTTCGGCGCCGAGAGCTCCACCATGTCGGGGACCGACTCGATCCTCGAGGACCGGCCGCCCGCTGCCGGTCCCGAGCTGATCTCCAGCCAGATCTTCCAGGCGCTGCCCGACGAGCAGCGCCAGCTCGTGGTCGACGCGGTCAACGCCGAGGAGACCCGGAGGGTGCAGCGGACCTACGCCGAGGCCGAGACCGAGGCGGACAAGCTCGAGATCGTGCGCAAGAAGCTGATGGCGGCCCTCGTCCGGGCGGGTCTCGAGCACGACGTACGCACCACGATCGACGAGCGCGGGCTCGTGGTCAGCCTGGTCTCGCGGCACGTCGTCTTCCAGGCCGACATCGCCGAGCTGAGCGAGCGCGGGCGCGCCGTGGTCGACACGCTGGCTCCGGTGCTGCGCGAGGTGCCCAACGCGCTGCGCATCGACGGACACACCAACCAGGAGCCCGTGCAGCCGCGCCTCTACGCCACCGACTGGGACCTCTCGGCGGCGCGCGCCGTGACCGTGCTGCGCCGGCTCAACGAGCAGGGCCGCGTGCCCCAGGAGCGGCTCTCGCTGTCGGCGTTCGGCCACGAGCGGCCGCTCGTGGACCCCCGACTGCCCGACTCGCAGCAGGTGAACAAGCGCGTCGACATCGTCGTCCTGCCCGACACCGACGTCGAGTCGAGCGCGCTGATCGACGACGTGATGCAAGCCAGACCGACCGACCGCGCGGGAGCAGAAGGATGAGCGTGACGACGATCAAGCCGGACCAGACGGACAGCCCGGGCGGCGACGTCACCGAGGAGAAGAAGGGCGGCAAGAAGAAGCTCGTGGTCCTCGCCGTCGCCCTGCTGCTGGTGGCGGCCGCAGGCTACTGGTTCCTCCTCAGGCCCAGCGGGCCGACCGAGCCGGAGCCGGGCGCGATCCTCCCGCTCGAGTCGACCCAGATCAACCTCGCCTCCGGCCACTACCTCAAGCTCGGGATCGCGCTGCAGCTGGTGGCGGGAGCCGAGGAGGTGGACGGCAGCAAGGCGCTGGACGCCGCGATCGACCTCTTCAGCGGACGGTCGATCGACGAGGTGTCCAAGGCCGCGAACCGCAAGCACCTGAAGGAGAAGCTGAACGCCGAGCTCGAGGAGGCCTACGAGGGCGAGGTGATGAGCGTCTACTTCACCGAGTTCGTCACCCAGTGAGTGACCCAGTGAGTGACCCAGCGAGTGCCCCGGTGACCTGACCGGTCCGGTTCGCTCACCCATTTCCTTCAGGTTCGGCGCAGGCGCGCCGATCGAGTCTGGCGTGCCCTCCTCCGACGCTCCTGGCGCGCTCGCCGGCGCCGAGCCGCTGCCGTACGACTTCCGTCGTCCGATCCAGCTCTCGCGCGAGCACTCGCGGATGTTGCAGCTGACCCTGGACGGCTTCTGCCGCCAGGCGACGACCGTCTTCACGTCGTCCTTGCGCACCGTCTGCTCGGTCACGCTGTCGTCGATCGAGCAGCGGACGTACGCCGAGTACATCGACTCGCTCGACAACTCGACGTACCTCACGGTCTTCTCCGCGGAGCCGCTGTTCAACCAGGGCGTGCTCGAGATCCCGCTGGTCGCGATCATGACCTGCGTCGACCACATGCTCGGTGGCCCGGGCCGGCTCGAACAGCCGCAGCGCCCGCTCACCGAGATCGAGGGCGGCGTCGCGGGCGGCATGGTCGAGCGCCTGCTCGGCGAGATGCGCTACTCGATGGCCACCATCGTGTCCTTCGACCCCGTCGTCCGCGGTGTGGAGTACAGCCCCCAGTTCGCCCAGGTCGCCGGCGCCTCCGACGTGATGGTCGCAGCCAGCCTGGAGCTGAAGATCAACGACCGCACGTTCCGGATGACGATGTGCATGCCGTTCTCCGGCCTGCTGCCGCACCTCATCCGCGCCGCGGCCCCGTCGCCGGTCTCCGATCGCGAGCGTGAGCAGCGCGCGCGCTCCGCCGCCGAGCTGCACGACCAGTTCCAGCGGGTCCCCGTCGACGTCGCGGTCAGGCTCCGCCCGACCACCCTGGGCCCGGGCGACCTGGCCGCCCTCCAGCCCGGTGACGCGATCCGGCTGCACCACCCCGCCGCCGCGCCCCTCGAGGTGGTCGCCGACGGCATCAGCTTCGCCCACGCCACCGCCGGGACCAGTGGGTTCCGGCTCGCCGCCCTCATCGTGGGCACCCCGAAGGAGACACCATGACCATCGTCTCGACCACGGTCGACACCCAGCTCGCCCTCGCCGCCGCCACTGCCGGAGCCCGGGTGCTCCCCGCGTCCGAGCCGCTGGCCGCGGGCGCGCCCGTGCCGGGTGACGCCGCCGCGGCCGAGCCGTTCGCGGGCGCCGTGCTCGCCGACCTCGAGGGCTCGGTCGCCGGACGGATCGCCGTGCTCGTCGGCGACGACCTGGTCGCCGCGCTCGCCGGCAGCCCGCTCGGCGGGCTCGACCTGGCCGCCGCGCTCCAGCCGACGCTGGACGCGGTCGCCGAGGGCCTCGGTGCCCGCGTCGGCGCCGCCCGCCAGGTCGACCTCGGCCTGGTCGTCCACGACCTCGGCGGCGCGTTCGTCGCCGTCCCGCTCGCCGGGTCCGGCCCGGTGGCCGCGATCCTGATCCCCGAGACCGTGCTCGTGCCGGCCCCGCAGGCGCTCGAGGCACCCGCGCCGGCTCCGATCGAGGGCCGGCGCCGCGGGATCGAGCTGCTGCACGGCGTCGACATGGAGGTCACGGTCGAGATCGGCCGCACCCGGATGACCGTGCGGGAGCTCCTCGACCTCTCCCCCGGCGCCGTCCTCGAGCTCGACCGCGCCGCCGGCAGCCCTGCTGACCTCCTGGTCAACGGGCGCCTGATCGCTCGCGGCGAGGTCGTCGTGATCGACGAGGACTTCGGCCTCCGGATCACCGAGATCGTCACCGACGCCGCGGCGGGCTGACGTGGTCGAGCTCACCGTCCGGCTGGTCCTCTCCCTCTCCCTCGTCGTCGGCCTCCTGCTGCTGCTCGCCCGCGTCGGCGGGCGCCGGTTCAAGGGCAAGAACGACGCGATGGTGCGGGTCCTGCACCGTCAGCACCTGTCCCGCAGCACCGCGGTCGCCGTGGTCGCCGTCGGCAACCGGGTGCTGGTGCTCGGCACCACCGACCAGCAGGTCCGGGTGCTCGCCGAGCTCGACCCCGAGGGCGTGCCCGGGGCCCCGCACGCCGACGGCGACGTGCTCTCGCTCGTGTCCGGCGAGGCCACCGCCCCCACGCCCGCACCGGTGCCCGGCACCCATCGCGGTCCGGGCGCTCGGCGCGCCGATCGCCGCCCGGACGGTCCGCTGACCGGCTCGGTCCTCAGCCCCGACACCTGGCGCCAGGCCCTCGCAGCCGCCACCCGGCGGGCGTCATGAGCGGGCGCGGACTCGGCCGCGCGCTGCTGCTGACCGGCTCCGTCCTCGTCACGGTCCTCACCGCCGTCGTCGCGGCGCCCGTCGCGGCGTACGCCGACCCGGCCGGACCCACCGGACCGGCCGGGCCCCAGGGCGGCTCCTCCAGCGTCACCATCGGCCTCGACGGTCTCACCAACAGCCCGAGCTCCTCGGTCACCGTGCTGATCGGGCTCACCCTGATCTCGCTGCTGCCCGCGATCCTGCTCAGCTGCACGGCGTTCACGAAGATCTTCGTGGTGCTCGGCCTGACCCGCAACGCCCTCGGCCTCCAGCAGACCCCGCCCAACCAGGTCCTCGCCGGGCTGGCGCTCTTCCTCAGCCTCTTCGTGATGGGCCCGGTGCTCTCGGACATCAACGAGAACGCGCTGCAGCCCTACCTCGACGGCGACAAGACGACGTCCGTGGCCATCGAGGACGGCATGGCGCCGCTGCGCGACTTCATGCTCGACAACACCGACGACGACGAGCTGATGCTGCTGACCAGCGTGGCCGACCGGGACCTCCCCGACGACCGCAGCGACGTCTCGACCGCGACCCTGATCCCCGCCTTCGTGCTCACCGAGCTGAAGCAGGCCTTCATCATCGGCTTCATCGTCTTCATCCCCTTCCTGGTCATCGACCTGGTGGTCAGCGGGGCGCTGATGGCGCTCGGCATGATGATGATGCCGCCGGTCATGGTGTCCCTGCCGTTCAAGCTGCTGCTCTTCGTCCTCGTGGACGGCTGGGCCCTCGTCATCAAGTCACTCGTCGCGAGCTACGGGACCTAGGCCGACACCATGTCCGACACCGCCATCATCGAGATCGCCCTGCGCACCATGGTCGTGGCCCTGAAGCTCTCCGCCCCGATCCTCGTCACGTCGCTGGTCATCGGCTTCGTGGTCTCGCTCTTCCAGTCGCTGACGCAGATCCAGGAGACGACCCTCGCGTTCGTGCCCAAGGTCGTCGGCGTCGGCGTCGCCCTGCTGCTGTGCGGCAACTGGATGATGCACACGCTGGTGAGCTTCACGAGCGACCTCTTCGCGGGTATCCCCGCCCTGCTCGGCTAGGCCGGCCCGATGACGCTGACGGTCTCGGGCGAGCCGCTCGTCGCCTACCTGCTGGCCTCGGTCCGGATCGTGGCCTGGCTCGCGGTCGTCCCGCCGTTCTCCGGCCGGACCGTGCCGACGATGGCCAAGGTCGTCCTCGGGCTCGGTCTCGCGTTCGCCGCCGTGCCCGACAGCGGCACGATCCCGGTCGACACGATCAGCCTGGTGCTCAACGTCGGCACCCAGGTCCTCATCGGGCTCGCGATGGGCTTCATCACGCAGCTGCTGCTCGGCGCCATCGCCGCCGCCGGCGCCCTGATCGACGTCTTCGGTGGCTTCTCACTGGCCCAGGGCTTCGACCCGCTGTCGATGAACTCCAACACGGTGTTCGGCAAGTTCCACCAGATGCTGGCGACGGTGCTGCTGTTCGTCAGCGGCGGCCACCTGCTGGTGATCGGCGGCCTGCTCCGCACGTTCCACTTCCTGCCCCTCGGCACCTCGCCCGAGTGGGGCAGCTTCCCCGACGTGCTGATGACGGCGTTCGGCCTGTTCTTCACCACCGCGGTGCAGATCGCGCTCCCGATGATCGCGGTCCTCTTCATCTCCGACCTCGGGCTCGCGCTGCTGACCAAGGTCGCGCCGCAGCTCAACGCGATCAACGTGATGTTCCCGGTCAAGATCGGCCTCACCCTGCTGCTCGTCGGCCTGTCCTTCCCGGTCCTCCCCCAGGCGGTCGACCGGCTGGTCGACCTCTCCACCCAGGCGATGTCCACGATGTCCGGGGCGGGGTGAGCAGCCGATGACCGGGGAGAAGACCGAGAAGGCGACGCCCAAGCGACGCAAGGAGAACCGCAAGCAGGGCCAGGTCCCGAGGACCCAGGAGCTCGGCGCCTGGTCGGCCCTGGCGCTGGTGTCGCTGGCGCTCCCGAAGCTGCTCGGCCGCGAGCTGCAGTCCCTGCAGGAGCTGATGGCCACCAGCCTGAGCTCCGCGCCGGAGGCCGACCTCGGGCTCGCGACGAACCTGCTCGGCGAGGGGCTCTGGCACGTGCTGCTGTCCCTGGTCGTGCTCGGCTCCGGGGTGGCCGTGATCGGCGTCGCCGGTGCGCTCGCCCAGGGCGGCTTCTACGTCGCGAGCAAGTCGGTCAAGCCCAAGCTCTCCAAGATCAACCCGCTGCCCGGCTTCAAGCGGATCTTCGGTCCCCAGGTGCTCTGGGAGGGCGCCAAGATGCTGCTGCGCAGCGGCATCGTCGCCCTGCTCGTCTGGGCAGCCGTGCAGTCGATGATGCCCCTGCTCGGCGGGCTGGTGCCGATGGACGTCGTCCTCCAGGCCGTCGGCGCACACGCCCTCGCGCTGGTCCGCAACGTCGCGATCGCCGGCGTCGTGCTCGCCGCGGCCGACTACGTCGTGCAGCGGCACCGGGTCGGCAAGCAGACCAGGATGTCCAAGGACGAGGTCAAGCAGGAGCACAAGCAGTCCGAGGGCGACCCGCAGCTCAAGGGCGCGATCAGGTCCCGCCAGCTCGCGGCCTCCCGCAACCGGATGATGGCCGACGTCATGACCGCCGACGTCGTGCTGGTGAACCCGACCCACGTCGCCGTGGCGTTGCGGTACGACGCCGAGCGCGGCGCGCCGCGGGTGGTGGCGCGCGGAGCGGGGGTGATCGCGGCCTCGATCCGGGAGCGGGCCGGCGAGGCGCGGGTCCCGCTGGTGCGCGACGTACCGCTCGCCCGCGCCCTCTACTCGTCGACGACGGTGGGTCAGGAGATCCCGGCCGAGCTGTTCGCGGCGGTCGCCCAGGTGCTCGCCTACGTCATCAGCCGCCGGAGCCGGGGCCAGAGCGGCGGCGAGCACCGGAGCCCGCGCCCCGAGACCGAGCTCCCCGACGTGCCCGTCGCCGGCCGTCGCCGGCGCAACCTCTCAGGTCCGGTCCCGGCCAGCCGATGAGGGCCCTGACGCCAGGACGGGGTCGGAACGCGGTGCCACGGACGGCGCCCACCCCTGCGACCCCCGGGAGACGTCCGTGGACCTCAAGCGACTGAGCCAGCTCGCCGTGCCCGTCGGCGTGGTCGGCATCATCGTGATGCTGGTCGTCCCGCTGCCGGCGATGGTGCTCGACCTGCTGATCGCGCTGAACATCACCGGCGCCCTGCTCGTGCTGATGGTCGCGATGTTCGTCCGCCGGCCGCTCGACTTCGCCGCCTTCCCCGCGGTCATCCTGGTGATGACGCTCTTCCGCCTCGCGCTCAACGTGAGCGCCACCCGGCTCGTCCTCCTCGACGGGTTCGCCGGCAAGGTGATCGACACGTTCGGCCACTTCGTCGTCGGTGGCTCGCTGATCGTGGGACTCATCGTCTTCGCGATCCTGCTCATCATCCAGTTCGTCGTGATCACCAAGGGCGCCGAGCGGGTGGCCGAGGTCGGCGCGCGGTTCACGCTCGACGCCATGCCCGGCAAGCAGATGGCGATCGACGCCGACCTCAACTCGGGGCTGATCGACGAGGACGAGGCCCGGCGCCGGCGCGCCGACGTGCACGCGGAGGCCGACTTCTACGGCGCGATGGACGGTGCGTCGAAGTTCGTCAAGGGTGACGCGATCGCGGCCATCATCATCACGTTGGTCAACCTGGTCGGTGGCTTCGCCGTCGGCGTCGGCCAGCTGGGCATGCCGTTCAGCGAGGCGGTGACGACGTACAGCCTCCTGTCCGTCGGCGACGGCCTGGTCTCCCAGATCCCGGCGCTGCTGCTGTCGGTCGCGACCGGCCTGATCGTGACCCGGGCGACCGGTGACGACGACATGGGCTCCGACATCATGCGCCAGGTCACGGCCAACAAGGTGCCCCTGCGGATCGCCGGCTTCGCGGCCCTCACGCTGTGCCTGATCCCCGGCCTGCCGAAGATCCCCTTCATCATCGCGGGCGGCCTGATGCTGGTGGCGTCGTCGCGGGTCAAGGACGAGGACGACGGGGTGGTCGACGCGACCGCGACGGCAGCGCTGAGCAACGCGCCCGACACCCCCGAGCTGCTGGCCGCCGAGATCCAGGTCGACCCGCTCGGCCTCGAGCTGTCCGCCGACCTGATCGATCTGGTCGACGCCTCCAGCGGCGGCGACCTCCTCGACCGGGTCAAGGCGCTGCGCCGCAAGATCGCCACCGACCTCGGCATCGTCGCGCCCCCGGTGCGCACCCGCGACAACCTGCAGCTGCCGACCCGCACCTACGCGATCATGCTGTTCGGCATCGAGGTCGCCCGCGGTGAGGCGCCCCCGGGCACGGTGCTCGCGATCGGCGACTACCTCGGGTCGCTGCCGGGAGAGCCCACCCAGGAGCCGGTGTACGGCCTCGAGGCCAAGTGGATCCCGGCCGAGCTGCGCAGCCAGGCCGAGCTGAGCGGCGCGACCGTGGTCGACCGCGCCTCGGTCATCACCACGCACCTGGCCGAGGTGATCACCCAGCACGCCGCCCGCCTCCTGGGCCGCGAGGACGTCCGGATGCTCGCCGACGTCGTGAAGCGCACCCACCCGGTCGTCGTCGAGGAGCTCACCCCGGCCCAGCTCAGCCTGGGTGAGATCCAGCGGGTCCTCCAGACGCTGCTCGACGAGGGCGTCTCCATCCGTGACCTGGTCCGCATCTTCGAGGCACTGTCGCTCCGGGCGTCGAGGACCAAGGAGCTCGACCCGCTCGTCGAGGCCGCGCGGCTGGCGCTCGGACCGGCCATCGCCGCGCCGTACCTCGTCGACAAGGCACTGCACGCCATCACGCTCGAGCCCCGGCTCGAGCAGCGGATCCTCGAGTCGCTGCGGCCCTCGGAGTTCGGGCACTCGATCGCGCTCGACCCGGAGACGAGCCAGGCGCTGATGTCGAACCTGGCACACGTCGTCACCTCGGTCGAGAACCGCAACATCCGCCCGGTGCTCGTCTGCGCGCCGCAGGTGCGGGCCGCGGTGCACCGGCTCGTGCACCCGATCGTGCCGCGACTGGCCGTGCTGTCCTACCAGGAGCTCACCGGCGCCGAGCAGATCCGGTCCGAGGGCGTGATCGGCGCTGAGCAGCGGATGGCGGTCGGGGCGTGAACCCCCTGTCGTGGCCGGTGCTGGTCGGGACCCTGCTGGTCGGGTCCCCCGCACTGTGGGCGGCCCAGGTCGAGGGCACGCTGTCGCCGGACGTGGCCCTGGTGCGGCTGCTCGTCTGCGCGGTCGGCGTCTGGGTCGCGGTCTCGCTCGTCGTCGAGCTCGCGGAGAGCGCGAGCCGGTCGAACGTCGTGCCGGAGGAGATCCCGGTCGAGGACCCGACCGACCTGCCCTGACATGCAGCGACCCGCAGGCGCTGGCCTCCGGGGAGACCGCTCCGGTGGATGTGAAGACCGGATCGCCTGCGGGTCGGGTGACTGCGATGGATTCACCAGCAGCCTTCACGGGCACTTCCACCCGCGATGTTGCTGGGGCTGCTAGCGGGCAGCCACCTCACGCATCCAAGAATCGATCATTCTTCGGACCACCTCCTTTCCCGTGTCCGATCACGGTATGCCGAGGCGCAGGGCCGTTCAAGGGGATATCCGTCGTCACTCGATCGCGGCCGCGAACTGGGCGTTGTAGAGCCGGGCGTAGGCGCCGCCGGACGCGAGCAGGCCGTCGTGGGTGCCCTGCTCGACGATCGCGCCGTCCTCCATGACGAGGATCAGGTCGGCGTCGCGGATGGTGCTGAGCCGGTGGGCGATCACGAAGCTGGTGCGGTCGGTGCGCAGGGCCGCCATCGCCTTCTGCAGCAGCAGCTCGGTGCGGGTGTCGACCGAGCTCGTCGCCTCGTCGAGGATCAGCAGTGCCGGGTCGGTCAGGAACGCCCGCGCGATCGTCACCAGCTGGCGCTCGCCCGCGGAGAGGTTGGAGCCCTCCTCGTCGATCACCGTGTCGTAGCCCTCGGGCAGCGAGTGCACGAAGCGGTCCACGAACGTCGCGCGCGCGGCCTCGAGGACCTGTTCCTCCGTGGCGTCCGGCCGGCCGTACGCGATGTTGTCGCGGATCGTGCCCTCGAAGAGCCAGGTGTCCTGGAGGACCATCCCGATCTGGCCGCGCAGCGCGGCCCGGGGCATGGCGGTGATGTCGACCCCGTCGATCGTGATCCGGCCGTCGTCCAGCTCGTAGAACCGCATCACCAGGTTGACGAGGGTCGTCTTGCCCGCGCCGGTCGGGCCGACGATCGCGACCGTCTGGCCCGGGCGGGCGACCAGCGACAGGTCGGTGATGAGCGGCCGGTCCGCGTCGTAGCGGAACGACACGTGCTCGAACGCGACCTCCCCGCGGCGTACCGCGGGCGTGGCCGTCTCGTCGGCGTCCTCCGGCTCCTCGTCGGCGTCGAGCAGCTCGAAGACCCGCTCGGCCGAGGCCACCCCGGACTGCAGCAGGTTCGTCATCGAGGCCACCGTGGTGAGCGGCTGGGTGAACTGGCGCGTGTACTGGATGAAGGCCTGCACGTCGCCCAGCGAGAGCGCGCCGTTGGCGACCCGGAGGGCGCCGATCACGGCGATCACGACGTAGTTCAGGTTCCCGAGGAACATCATCGCCGGCATGATCAGCCCGCTGACGAACTGCGCGCCGAAGCTGACCTCGTAGAGCTCGTCGTTCTCCTCGGCGAAGGCCCGCTCGACCTCGGCCTGGCGGCCGAAGACCTTGACCAGGGCGTGGCCGGAGTAGGCCTCCTCGATCTGCGCGTTGAGCTTGCCCGTACGACGCCACTGCGCGACGAACTGGCCCTGCGAGCGCTTCATGATCTGGCTCGTGACGAGCAGCGAGATCGGCACCGACCCCAGTGCGACCAGCGCCAGCAGGGGCGAGATCCAGAACATCATCGCGAGCACCGCGATCACGGTCATCAAGGAGGTGAGCAGCTGGCTCATCGTCTGCTGGAGGGTCTGGCTGACGTTGTCGATGTCGTTGGTGACCCGGCTCAGCAGCTCGCCGCGGGGAGACCGGTCGAAGTAGCCGAGCGGCAGCCGGTTGATCTTCTCCTCGACGTCGTCGCGCATCCGGCGGACGGTGTTCTGCACGACCGTGTTGAGGATGAAGCCCTGGAGCCAGGCAAGCAGCGACGCGGCAGCGTAGATCGCCAGCACGATCAGCAGCACGTGGCCGACGGCGCCGAAGTCCACGCCGACGCCCGGCACGACGTCGCGGCCCTGGACCGCGGCGGGCAGGGCGGAGTCGGGCGTGCCCGGCGGGAACTTGCGGCCGATGAAGCCGTCGAACACCAGGTCGGTCGCGTGCCCGAGGATCCGCGGGCCGACCGACATCAGCGCGACGCTGACGACGCCGAGGACGACGACCGCGACGGCCCGGACGCGTTCGGGGCGCATCCGGGCGACCAGCCGCTTCCCGGACGGGACGAAGGTCATCGCCTTCTGCCCGACCATGCCGCCGCCCATCGGGCCGCGCCCGGGGCCGCCCTGGGGCGCCTCGATCCGCTCCGTGGCCTCGAACTCCTGCTTCTTCGGTGCCGGGGTGGTCGTCATGCGACTGCCTCTTCCGCGGTCATCTGCGAGGTGACGATCTCCCGGTAGGTCTGCGAGCTCTCGAGCAGCTCGTGGTGGGTGCCGCGGCCGACGACCCGGCCGTCCTCGAGCACGAGGATCAGGTCGGCGTCGATGATCGTGGAGACCCGTTGGGCCACGATCACCACCGTGGCGTCACGGGTCGTCGGCCGGAGGGCCGCGCGGAGCCGGGCATCGGTGGTCAGGTCGAGCGCCGAGAACGAGTCGTCGAAGAGGTAGATCCCGGGCTTGCGGATCAGCGCCCTCGCGATCGCGAGCCGCTGCCGCTGACCGCCCGAGAAGTTGGTGCCGCCCTGCACGACGGCGCTGTCGAGGCCGTCGGGGAGGGCCTCGACGAAGTCACGTCCCTGAGCCACGTCGAGGGCGGCCCACATCTCCTCGTCGGTCGCGTCCGGCTTGCCGTACCTCAGGTTGCTGCGCACCGTGCCGCTGAAGAGGTAGGCCTTCTGCGGCACCAGCCCGATCTGCTCCCAGAGCAGGTCCGGGTCGACGCGTCGTACGTCGTGCCCGCCGACACGCACGGCGCCCTCGGTCGCGTCGAAGAGCCGCGGCACCAGGTTGACCAGCGTGGACTTGCCGGCGCCGGTCGAGCCGATCACCGCCACGGTCTGGCCGGGCCGCGCCGAGAACGAGACGTCGGACAGGACGGGCGACTCGGCGCCCGGGTACGAGAACGTGACGTGCTCGAGGTCGAGGTGCCCGCGCAGCGCCGGGTCGGGAGCGATCGGGTCCTCCGGGAGCACCACCGAGGTGTCGGTGCCGAGCACCTCGGCGATGCGGTCACCGCAGACCGAGGCCCGCGGGATCATCATCAGCATGAACGTCGCCATCATCACCGACATCAGGATCTGCATCAGGTAGGACAGGAAGGCGCTCAGGGCGCCGACCTCCATCTGGCCGCTGTCGACGCGGTGTCCGCCGAACCAGATCACGCCGACGCTCGAGACGTTCACGACCAGCATCACCAGCGGGAACATGGTCGCCATCCAGCGACCGGCGCGGACCGCCACGTCGGTGAGCTCGTCGTTCGCGGTCGCGAACCGCTTCTCCTCGTGCGGCTCGCGCACGAACGCGCGAACCACGCGGATGCCGGTGATCTGCTCGCGCAGCACCCGGTTGACCTCGTCGATGCGGGCCTGCATCTTGCGGAAGTTCGGCACCATCTTGCTGACCACGAAGCCGACCGAGACGAAGAGCGCCGGCACGACGACGGCGAGGATCCAGCCCAGGCCCATGTCCTCGCGCAGCGCCATGATCACGCCGCCGACCATCATGATCGGCGAGGAGACCGCGATGGTGCAGGCCATCAGCACCAGCATCTGCACCTGCTGGACGTCGTTCGTGCTGCGGGTGATCAGGGACGGGGCGCCGAAGTGCTGCACCTCGCGGGTCGAGAAGGTGCCGACCCGGTGGAACAGCGCGGCTCGCATGTCGCGGCCGAGGCTCATCGCGGTGCGGGCACCGAACCAGACCGCGATCACCGAGCAGATGATCTGGACGAACGACACCCCGAGCATGAGTGCGCCGGTGCGGACGATGTAGCCGGTGTCACCGGTCGCGACGCCCTGGTCGATGATCTGGGCGTTGAGGCTCGGCAGGTAGAGCATCGCGACGACCGCGACGAACTGGAGGACGACCACGATCGTCAGCCAGGCGCGGTAGGGCGCGAGTCGCTCGCGGAGCATGCGGAGCAGCATCAGTCTCTCCTCTGGAGGCCGAGCAGGACCGTGTCGACGATCTGCTCGGGGGTCATCAGCCGCCCGTCGGCGATCTTGTCGTGGCTCCCGGCGAAGGTGAGCAGCCGGAGCACGTGGATGAACTGGTCGACCGGCACCGTCAGCTGGTCGGCGTCGTCGCCCACGACCTCGGCGAGCAGCGCACCGAGGTGGGCCCGCCACTCGATGACGGCGTCGGAGTCGTGCACGTGGGTCGGCGGGCCGACGAGCTCCATCTTCTGCATCAGCCCGAAGGTGGCCCGGAACCGCTGCTGGAGGATGGCGACGACCTTGAGGAGCCGGGCGCCCAGGGGCTGGTCCCGGTCGATCTCCTGGATCCGCGCGACCAGGTCGCCGGGCTCGAAGGCGCGGGCGATGGCTGCGTCGATCAGCTCGTCCTTGGAGACGAAGGCCCGGAAGATCGTGCCCTCGGCGATCCCGGCCGCCTCGGCGATGTGGCGGGTCGTCACGGCCCGGCCGTGGACCCGCAGCAGTCGGAGGGTGACGTCGGTCAGCTCGGAGCGGCGCTCCTCGGGTGACATCGGGCGGGCGCGAGGGGACATGCCCACGAGCCTAAGTGAGTGAGCACTCACTCACAACTGGTTTCACGGAGCCAGTCGCTCGGTGACCCAGGTCGAGCCCCCACCCGTGACGGAGCGCCGGTAGACCAGCCGGTCGTGCATGCGCGACGTCCGGCCCTGCCAGAACTCCACGACCTCGGGGCGTACGACGTAGCCACCCCACTCGTCCGGCACCGGGACGGCGTCCGGGAAGCGCGCCGCGGCGTCGGCGTACGCGTCCTCGAGCTCGGCACGCCCGGACACCACCTGCGACTGGTGCGAGGCCCACGCACCCAGCTGGGAGCCGTGCGGCCGGCTGGAGAAGTAGGCCTCCACCTCGGCGCGCGGCAGCGAGGTGGCCGTCCCCTCGACGCGCACCTGGCGCTCGAGCACGTGCCACGGGAAGAGCAGGGCACAGCGGGGGTTGGCGGCGAGCTCGGCGCCCTTGCGCGAGCCGGCGTTGGTGAAGAAGACGAACCCGTCGGCCGACACCCCCTTGAGCAGCACCATCCGCGAGGACGGCTGGCCGCCGGCGTCGACCGTGCTGACCACCATCGCGTTGGCGTCGTGGCGGATCGCGTCGTGCGCCTCGGCCATCCAGCGGTCGAACATGGTGACCGGATCGGCGGCGAGATCGGCCTCGTCGAGGCCGGCACGGGCGTACTCCTCGCGCAGCGCGGCGAGGTCAAGGGGCGGCATGGTCTCGACCCTAGTCGGGACCCGGTGCAGAATGCGTCGGGCGCATCTCGCGCCGACCCGCCCCGTTCGAAGGAGCTCCATGACCGAGGTACACCACGGACTCGAAGGCGTCGTCGCCTTCGAGACCGAGATCGCCGAACCCGACAAAGAGGGTTCGGCGCTGCGCTACCGCGGCGTGGACATCGAGGACATCGTCGGGCGGGTGCCCTTCGAGAACATCTGGGGCCTGCTCATCGACGGCACCTACGACCCGGGCCTGCCGCCGGCCGAGGCCTACACGCTGCCGGTCCACACCGGGGACGTCCGCGTCGACGTCCAGGCCGCGATCGCGATGCTCGCACCGGCGTTCGGCTTCCGGCAGACCTACGACATCACCGACGAGCAGGCCCGCGACGATCTCGCGCGGGTGGCGGTGATGGTGCTGTCGTACGCCGCCCAGTCGGCCCGCGGCCTGAACCAGCCGATCGTCTCGCAGCGCGCCGTCGACGAGGGCACGACCCTCGCCGAGCGGTTCATGATCCGCTGGAAGGGCGAGGCCGACCCCAAGCACGTCAAGGCCATCGACGCCTACTGGAGCTCGGCGGCCGAGCACGGCATGAACGCCTCGACGTTCACCGCCCGCGTCATCACCAGCACCGGCGCCGACGTCGCCGCGGCCTTCTCCGGCGCGATCGGCGCGATGAGCGGCCCGCTGCACGGCGGCGCCCCGTCGCGCGTCCTCGGCATGATCGAGGAGGTCGAGAGGCGCGACGGCGACGCCGCGTCGTACGTCAAGGAGCTGCTCGACAACGGCGAGCGCCTGATGGGCTTCGGGCACCGCGTCTACCGGGCCGAGGACCCGCGCGCCCGGGTGCTGCGCCGTACGGCGCGCGAGCTCGACGCCCCGCGCTACGAGGTCGCCGAGGCGCTCGAGCAGGCCGCGCTGGCCGAGCTCCGCGAGCGCCGTCCCGACCGGGTGCTCGAGACCAACGTGGAGTTCTGGGCCGCGATCGTCCTCGACTACGCCGAGGTGCCGGCGAACCTCTTCACGTCGATGTTCACCTGCGCGCGCACCGGCGGCTGGTCGGCGCACATCCTCGAGCAGAAGCGCACGGGCCGCCTGATCCGGCCGTCCGCCGTCTACACCGGCCCGGCCGCGCGGCCGGCGTCCGACGTCGACGGCTGGCGCGACGAGTGGGCGGGGTGACCGCAGCCGACGTCGCGGGACACGCCGCCGCCAGGACCGCGGGGACCTGACGTCCGTTGCGTGCGCTCCGGATAGGCCAGGCCGCGGGCGACCTCGGGTGGCCGCAGCACCGACCCCCCTAGAGTCGGGGGATGACACCTCGGGAGAGCGAACTCTGGGACACGGAGGCCGCCTCGTTCGACGACGAGCCCGACCACGGCCTGCACGACCCCCTCGTGCACGAGGCGTGGCGCTCCCTGCTCCTGTCGGTCGTCCCGCCGATCCCGTCCCGGATCGCCGACCTCGGCTGCGGCACCGGCACGCTCTCGTTGCTGCTCGTGCAGGAGGGTCACGCCGTCGACGGCGTCGACTTCTCCCCCGAGATGGTGCGCCGCGCGGTCGCGAAGGTCGGGTCGTTCCCCGACACCAGCTTCGTGGTCGGTGACGCCGCCGAGCCGCGGCTGCCGGCCGCGTCGTACGAGGTCGTCCTGTGCCGGCACGTGCTCTGGGCGCTCCCCGACCCGGCCGCGGCCCTGGCCCGCTGGGTCGACCTGCTCACGCCGACCGGCCGGCTGGTGCTCATCGAGGGCAGCTGGTCGACCGGTGCCGGGCTGACCGCTGCCGAGACGCTGGCACTGCTGGAGCAGGCCGGGCGGCCGGGCACGGTCACGTCGCTCTCGGACCCGGCCTACTGGGGCAGGCGGATCGAGGACGAGCGGTACGTCGTCGTCGCTTGACGGCTCAGCCGAGGGTGGCCCCGCAGGAGTCGCAGAACTTCGCGTCGGCGTCGTTGCGCTCGCCGCACTTCGAGCAGAAGGGGCCCGACTTCAGGTAGTCGAGCGAGTCCTTCACGACCGGCATCGTCTCGCCGGCGCCGTACCGGGCCGCCGCGCCCACGAAGCCGATCTGGAGGCACATCAACCCGATGCCGAAGACCAGGAAGCCGCCCAGGAACGCGACGACCGACAGCGAGCTGGGCATGTCCGTCGCGCCCATGAACGACTTGATGCCCCAGACGAAGACCGCGAGCCCGGCGATCGCCAGCACGACGCCGAGGACACGGAAGGCGGTTCGGTACTGCGCCTGGCGGGCGAAACCCGGAGTGACGGCCATCGTGGACTCCTCGAGAATGTCGTTGGACAGCGATGCCAGAATGGGCACCGCTGACAGCGTGGTCAGGGAGCACCACCTACCCCGTTCGGAAGGTTTTCATGACCGACGCCCTGAAGATTCCCGCTGACCTCCTCCCGGCCGACGGCCGCTTCGGCGCGGGACCCTCCAAGATCCAGACCAGCCACCTGGACGCGCTCGCCGCGACCGGCACGTCGCTGATGGGCACGTCGCACCGCCAGGCGCCGGTGCGCTCGCTCGTCGGCCGTGTCCGCTCGGGTCTCGCCGACCTCTTCTCGCTGCCGGACGGCTACGAGGTCGTGCTCGGCAACGGCGGCGCGACCGCCTTCTGGGACGTCGCGACGTGCGGCCTGATCGAGCAGAAGAGCCAGCACCTGTCCTTCGGCGAGTTCTCGTCGAAGTTCGCCGCGGCCGCGGCCGCCGCGCCCTGGCTCGCCGACCCGTCGGTGATCAAGTCCGAGCCCGGCTCCCGGCCGGTGTCCGTGGCCGAGGACGGCATCGACGTCTACGCCTGGGCACAGAACGAGACCTCCACTGCGGTGATGGCGCCCGTCGTACGCCCCGCCGGCGCCTCCGCCGACTCGCTCGTCCTGATCGACGCCACCTCGGGCGCCGGCGGACTGCCCGTCGACCTGCTCGAGACCGACGTCTACTACTTCGCTCCTCAGAAGTGCTTCGCCTCCGACGGCGGGCTGTGGATCGCGATCATGTCCCCGGCCGCCCTGGCGCGCGCCGCGTCGATCGCGGCCTCCGACCGACACATCCCGGCGTTCTTCGACCTGCCGACGGCGATCTCCAACTCGGCCCTCAACCAGACCTACAACACCCCCTCGCTCGCCACGCTCTTCCTCATGGCCGAGCAGCTGGACTGGATGAACGGCTCCGGCGGGCTGTCCGCCATGGTCGAGCGGACCACCGCGTCCTCGGACGCGCTCTACGGGTGGGCCGAGAAGACGTCCTACACCTTCCCGTACGTCGCCGACCCCGCCGACCGTTCCCTCGTCATCGGCACCATCGACTTCGAGGACGGCATCGACGCGTCGGCCATCGCGGCCACCCTGCGCGCCAACGGCATCGTCGACACCGAGCCCTACCGCAAGCTCGGCCGCAACCAGCTCCGCATCGCGATGTACCCCGCCATCGACCCCTCCGACATCGAGGCCCTCACCGCCTCGATCGACTACGTGGTCGAGCACCTCTGACCAGCGGCCCCCGTCGGTCGAGGAAGGGCGATGTCCTGTCTCGGTGACCACCACGGTGGTTGAGGTGCGAAGGCGCCCAGCGCCTGAGCCTCGAAACCAACGGACCCCGCAGCCCACGCAGGACCGTGACCACCACGGTGGTTGAGGTGCGAAGGCGCTCTGCGCCTGAGCCTCGAAACCACCCCCGGCGTACGACGGGCCGTGACCACCACGGTGGTTGAGGTGCGAAGGCGCCCTGCGCCTGAGCCTCGAAACCACCACCGGCGTACGACGGGCCGTGACCACCACGGTGGTTGAGGTGCGAAGGCGCCCAGCGCCTGAGCCTCGAAACCACCACCGGCGTACGACGGGCCGTGACCACCACGGTGGTTGAGGTGCGAAGGCGCCCAGCGCCTGAGCCTCGAAACCAACGGACCCCGCAGCCCACGCAGGACCGTGACCACCACGGTGGTTGAGGTGCGAAGGCGCCCTGCGCCTGAGCCTCGAAACCACCCTCTGTTGGTCGAGCAGGTCGCGCTGCGACCGTGTCGAAACCCCCGCAGCCAGCCCACTCAGCATCCACAGGGCCGGCATCGCGCAGCCCTGTCCACAGTCATCGGCTGGCCAGGTGCAGACCCTGTTCCTGCGTGCTGTGCTGGGTGAGTGAGCATGATCGAGACAGACACCCGAGGGTTCGCGATCCAGGTCGACGACCTGGACGCCGACTGGCTGCTGTCCCTGATCGAGGACTCCGAGACCCAGTCCCGCATCGCGGAGCGCCGCAAGCTCCGCTACGCCGCCCAGTGGTGCCGCCTGCACCTCGTCGAGTCCCACGACGACGAAGAGGACGCCCCGATCGGCGGGCACGGCACCCCGCCGGTGGCGGTGTTCGCCGCCGAACCCCTCGGCGCCGCCCTGCAGACCACCACGCATGCGGCCCGGCAGCTGATGTCCGACGCCTGGAACCTCCGTCACCGCCTCCCGATGGTCTGGGCCGGGGTGGAGTCCCTCAACGTCCCCGCCTGGCGCGCCCGGCGCATCGCCCAAGCCACCGCCCACCTCACCCAAGAACAAGCCGCCCTCGTGGACCGCGAGCTCGCACACCGGGCCGCGACCTGCGGCACCGTCCTCATCGACCGCACCATCGCCCAGGTCATCGCCGCCACCGACCCCGAGGCCCCGCAGGCCGACGAGGAGTTGTCGAAGGAGAACTGGGAGGTCCGGATCTTCCACGGACCCCACACCGGCCCCGGCCGCTGGACCGGCACCTCCATCCTCGAGATCACCGGCGACACCCACGACCTCACCCGCATCCACGACCAGCTCACTCGAAGCGCTGACCTGGGTGCCGCGATCCACGACCTCGCCACCAGCAGCGGAGGTGGGCGACCCGCGCGGACGAAGCTGATCGTGCACGCCGACCTCAGTGCTCTCAGCGACGAGACCATCGGCACCGGCTCCGTCGAACGCCTCGGCCCCGTGTCGATGGCGAGGATCAAGGACTGGGTCGACCACTCCCACGTCACCGTCCTCCCCGTGCTCCGGATGGACAGGTGCGACGCCGTCGACCGCCACGACCCACCCACCTGGATGCGCGAACACGTCATCCTGCGCGACCAGCACTGCGTCTTCCCCTGGTGTCACACCGACGCCCGCTCCTGCGACCTCGACCACATCACCCCCTACCTCCCGCTCGACAAGGGTGGCCCGCCTGGTCAGACCAACCCCGGCAACCTCGCCCCGACATGCCGAAGACACCACCGCAACAAGACCCGAGGCATCTGGTCCTACACCCGGGAACCCGACGGCACCTACACCTGGACCAGCCCCCACGGCCGTAGGTATGCCGTCACGCCATGCGGCACGAGCGGCATGGTCGAGCCATGCGCTTCCGACGAACGACCGAGGCCGACCTGATCGATCTCGTCGCCATGCAGGAGGAGGCATCGGTCGCCGCTCGCCGCCACGAGCGACGTGGATACGAGCACCCCGCGTGGCGGAACAGATCAGGGCTGTACGTCGTCGGAGGTGTTCGTCTCGCACTCGGCGTTGGTGCAGACCCGCTCGTCGGGACCGCTGTCGGCCTCGCCCTTGCTCAGCGTGGTGTGGGGCCGGAGCTCGACCTCGGAACCGCAGACGTCACACGGCCGGTTGTCGAAGTACATGGCTGTCCCTCTCGTGGGTGGAGCGTGGGTGGATCAGGGCGTGAAGACGCCTTCCGGCGTCTCGAGCTGCACGGGACCGCCGTCGTCCGACAGGGTGATCACGCGATCCCCGAAGCGGATCCGGTGGTCGACGATCGGCAGCTCCCGGGGCGTCTCGCCGTGCCGGCCGGCGCGCCAGGAACCCCGGCGCCCGTACCACCACACCGTGCCGTCCGCGTCCTCGACGTAGTAGTCGGTGGTGTAGTCGTCGCCGAGCTCCCAGGTGACGGCGGAAGCATTGACCCCGTCGATCGCATAGGTCTCGTCCACGGGGATGAGCACCAGCTCGCCGGCGGGTCCGTGGAAGGCCCGGGCGTCACCGGGGTCCAGCCCGAGCCACGAGCGCGGCGCGATGGGCTCGGCGACCGGCGCGTCGGAGGGCGACGAGCACCCCACGAGGGAGAGCAACAGGGCCACCAGCAGGAGCCTCACAGCATCGAGCCGATCAGCTCGTACGTCGGACCGTCGAAAGCCACCAGCCGCGCTTGCGCGACCGAGGTCGCCGCGGACCGGAAGACCTCGAGCGCACATGCGATGGCGTCGTCCTTGGGCCACCCGTAGACGCCAGCGGAGACCAGCGGGAAGGCGACCGAGGCGGCGCCGAGCTCGTCGGCCACCTCGAGCGCCCGCGCGTAGCAGGAGAGCAGCAGCGAGCGGTCCGTCTGACCGGCGTTGCGGTTGGGCCCGACGACGTGGATCACCCAGCGGGCGGGCATGCGGCCCGCGGTGGTCCAGCCGGCGTCACCGGTGGAGAGGCCGTCGGGAAACCGCGCGATGCAGTCCTCGAGGACGGCCGGCCCGCCGGCCCGGTGGATGGCGCCGTCCACCCCACCACCGCCACGCATGGCGCGGTTGGCGGCATTGACGACGGCGTCGACGTCCTGCGCGGTGATGTCGCCCTGGACGACGGTGATGTCCACGGCTCAAGTGTCGCGGATCAGCCGCAGGGTCGCACGCTCCAGGGCGGCCTGGCGCTCGTCGGGGTTGTCGAAGGTACGGCGGGTGGTGCGCGCGATGGTCCGGCCGTTCTCGTAGGCCTCGATCACCCGCGGGTCGACGTACGACGAGCGCGCCAGCGTCGGGGTGTTGCCGAGGAACGACGCGACCTCCTTCATGGCGCCGGAGACCGCGCGCTTGCGCGAGGCCGCCGTCTCCCCCGGCTCGGGCGTCTCGGCGAGCGCAGCGGCGGCGAGCACGGTGGCGTGCCACGTGCGGAAGTCCTTCGCGGTGGCCTCGAGCCCGGTGGAGGCGCGGACGTAGGTGTTGACGAGGTCGGGCAGCACGGCACGCCACGACCGGCCGTCCTTGTAGGAGAGCAGCCGCAGGTCCTGACCCCGCCGGCGGCGCATGATCTCGATCGCCTCGATGACGACGGCGTCGTCGATCTCGATCTCGTGCTCGACTCCGGACTTGCCGGTGAAGGCGAAGACGAGGCGGTCCTGACGTCGCTTCACGTGCCGTCGCTCGAGCGTGGTCAGGCCGAAGCTGCCGTTCTCGTCGGCATACACGTCGTTGCCGATCCGGAAGTACCCGAGGTCCAGGAGCCGGACCGACGCCGCGCACGCCCGCTCGAGCGGCATGCCCTCGCGCCCCAGGTCGGTGAGCACCAGCTCACGCGCCCGGGCCAGCGCCTTGCCGAACTCCAGCATCCGGTCGAACTTCTCGGCGTCGCGCCGGGTCCGCCAATCGGGGTGGTAGAGGTACTGCCGGCGCCCGGCCTCGTCGGTGCCGACGGCCTGCAGGTGCCCGTTGGCGTACGGCGTCACCCACACGTCGACCCACGCCGGGGGGATGACGAGGTCGCGCACCCGCTGCGCGTCGTCGGCAGGCAGCCGGTTGCCCGCCTCGTCGAGGTAGACGAACCCCTTGCCCGCCCGGCGCCGGGTCCAGCCCGGCTGGTCGGGAGACGTCCTACGAAGCCGAACCATGCCGGGTCAGTAGCCGCACGGCGCCCGCGGCAAACCCGACGACGACCACCCCGCCGAGCAGCCACGGCCACAGCGGCGCGGCCCCGTCGTCGTCCTGGTCGAGCGTGAGCGTCGAGGAGTAGGCACCACCGGTGGGCGACGGGGACGGCGGCGGCGCCAACGCCTGCTCGACGGCCCGCGGCAGGCGCACCCGGAGCACGTCGGAGAACTGTCCCTCGGTGCCGACGAAGACCGCGCCGTCGCCGTCGACGGCGATGCCCTCCCCCTGCCTCTGCTTCGGCAGCGTGAAGGAGCCGACCTCCTCGTGACCGGGGAACGTGTAGACCGTGGCGCCTGCGTAGTCACGCACGACGTAGTGCCGCCCGTCCGGGAAGAAGGAACCGTCGGTCGCGAAGGCCAGGCTGTCGGCGACCGGCCGCAACCGGTTCGGGTGGGTGGTCGAGAGGTGCCGCGGCGCGGCGTACACGGTGCCGCCGAAGAGGTTCTTCGACACCACGAAGAGCTGGCCCGTCCGCGGGTTCGCCATCAGCGTCTCGGCGTCGCGGCCTCCCCCGGGGTAGACGAGCTCGTAGCGCTCCGGGTCGACGTGCTGGTCCTCGCGCCCGACCGGGACCTTCAAGACGTCCACCGAGTCCCGGGACCCGCCGTTGTCGCCGATGTCGCCGACCCACACCGATCCGGAGCCCGCCGGCGCCAACGCCTCGTCGTCGACGGGGTCGCCGTCCCACGACGTCACGCCGACGGTGGCGCCGGAGCGGTCGACGACGAACACCCGGCCGGAGTCACCGGAGTCGTTCACGGTCACGAAGAGGTCGTCGACGACCACGAGCGCGCTGGACTCGACGATCGCCGGGTCGCGGTAGGAGAACTCGACGGCGGCGTGCGGTCCGGGCGCCCCGGCGAGCGTGCCGACCGCAAACGGCACCACGGCGACCAGGCCGACGATCCGGTCGAGCACGATCAGGCGTCGAGCAGCTGGGCGAGCCGAGGTGAGATGCCCCAGGTGTCGACGAGGTCGTCGTACTCCTTGCGCACCGAGCCGCCCTTGACCTTGCCGCCGGTCAGCACCGCACGCAGCATCGTGTTGCGCGGGGTGTGCTGGCTCTCGACGAACTGCACGACGTCGACGCGGTAGCCCTGCTGCCGCATCAGCGAGGCCCGCAGGCCGTCGGTCAGGGTGTCGGCCAGCCGCTCGCGGAGGATGCCGTGCCGGGTGAGCATGGCGTACGGCGCGGGGGTCGGCGACCGGCGCAGCTGGGCGGCGATGTCGTGGTGGCAGCAGGGCGCGGCCAGCACCAGCTGGGCTCCCCAGGCGACGGCCTGGGCGAGGGCCTCGTCGGTCGCGGTGTCACAGGCGTGCAGCGCGAGGACCACCTCGGGGGCGGGGTCCAGGGACACCCCGCCGATGGTGCCGACGACGAACTCGGCGCTCACCCCGAGCTCGGCCGCCACCGACGCGTTGTGCTCGCGCGACTGCTCCTTCACGTCGACCCCGGTGAGCTGCACGTGCAGCCCGCGGACGCCGGAGAGATAGCGCTGCGCGGCGAAGGTGAGGTAGGCGTTGCCGCAGCCGAGGTCGGCGATCCGCAGCGGCTCCTCGGCCGTGGGCCTGCGCAGGTGGCCCTTGTCGAGTGCGTCGGTGATCGACGAGTCGAGCAGCCGGAGGAACTCCTCGACCTGGCGGTACTTCGCCTGCCGGCTCGGCTTCAGCCGTCCCTCGGCGTCCGTGAGCCCCAGCGCGGCGAACACCGGGTCGGACTCGGGCAGCAGCCGGGCCTTGTCGCGGTCGTGGCCGCGCTCGACCTCGACCTCGGTGGCGCGGTCGGTCGTGTGCACGACCGCCTCCAGCTTCTTGGTCACCCGCACCTGGTGGCTCTGCGTGGTGGTGTCGACGTGCCAGTTGCCGAACGGCTCGTCGAGCAGCGCGTCGACAGCGTCGCGCGCCGCACTCGACCCATCAGAGGGGGCGACCGCGTGGTTCTCGGTGTGCGCCTGCGTCTGGTCGTACGACGTGATCTGCAGGTGCCGGCCGGCCTTGAGGTCGACGTACCGCATCTCGACGCGCTTCCACGTCGGGACCTCGCCCTTCTGGCGCCCCGAGCCGACCGCCTTCACGAGGACGTCGGGGTCGAGGATGAGGCCGCGCATCCGGTTCAGCGCGCGGAGCAGGGGCTCGTTCATCTCCCGACCACCGCGGCGATCACGACCACGAGCAGGAGCGCCACCAGCGCGACGGGGATGACGAGACGGCGATGGCGGGGATTCACCGCTCCACTTTAGATGCGAGGAGTTCCGCGAGGTGCATCGTCGGGGTCTCGGTGAGGTCGGCGAGCTGCACCCGGCAGGACATCCCGTCGGCGAGCACGACCGCGCCCGGGTTGGCGCGCACGGCGGGCAGCAGGTGCGTCTCGGCGACGGCGACGGACACCTCGTAGTGCCCCTTCTCCATGCCGAAGTTGCCGGCCAGGCCGCAGCAGCCCGCGACCTGCGTGACGGTCGCGCCGGCCTTCTCCAGCAGCCGCTTGTCGGCTGCCCAGCCGACGATCGCGGACTGGTGGCAGTGCGGCTGCGCGACGACCTCGACCCCCGCGAGCGAGGGCAGCTCCACGTCGAGCCGCTCGAGCAGCTCGGCGAACGACAGCACGTCGAGGTTCGCCCCGGTGAGCTCGGCCGCATCGCTGCGCAGCGTCGCGAGGCACGACGGCTCCAGGCCGACGACCGGCACGCCCGACTCGATGTACGGCGTCAGCGTGGCCACCGTGCGCTCCATGATCGAGCGCGCCTGGTCGAGCTGCCCCGTGGTGATCCACGTCAGGCCGCAGCACGCGTCGTCGGCGATCACCCGCGCCGTGACGCCCACCGACTCGAGGAAGCGCATCGCCGCCAGCGCGTTGGCCGGGAAGAAGTGGTCGGTGAACGAGTCGGCCCAGATCCACACGTCCGGCACGACGTCCGGGACGCCCGTCGTCCGACGGAGCGTGCGCGGCGCGAAGGCCGGGATGGAGCGCCGCTGGTCGATGCCCGCCGTGGCCTTCGCGAGCCGGGCGACCGGGCCGAGCCTCATCATCCGGTTGGCGACCGGCGCCATCGGAGCGGCCAGCGCGGCCCACTTCGGGAGCTGGCCGAGCAGCCGGTGGCTGCGGGGTCGACGCGCGGTGGCGTCGGGCCCGTCGTACTTCTGGTAGAGCGCCTCGGCCTTGTAGGTCGCCATGTCCACGCCCGTGGGGCAGTCCGACGCGCAGCCCTTGCAGGCCAGGCAGAGATCGAGCGCCTCGGAGACGGCCGGGTCGCCGAGACCCCCGACGAGCGACCCGTCGAGGGCCTCCTGCAGGGTCCGCGCGCGGCCCCGGGTCGAGTCCTTCTCGTCGCGGGTGGCGAGGTAGGACGGGCACATCACGCCGTTCGTGGTCGGCGCGACGCACTTGCCGACGCCGGTGCAGCGGTGCACGGCGTTGCCGAGCGAGCCGCCGTCGTGGACCAGCTTGAGCGCGGTGCGCACCTGCTGCCGGGGGCGGGTCGGCCGGAGGTCGGCGTCGAACGGCACCGGGTCGACGATGTTGCCGGGGTTGAGGAGGTTGGCGGGGTCGCAGATCGCCTTGACCGCGCCGAACAGCCGGATCGACTCCTCGTCGTACATCACCGACAGCAGCTCCGACCGGGCCCGCCCGTCACCGTGCTCTCCCGACAGCGAGCCGCCGTGCTCGCGCAGCTTGTGTGCGCACGCGGTGAGGAAGTCACGGAAGACCTGACCGCCGTCGGGCTCGGCGAACGGGAAGTCGATCCGCACGTGCACGCAGCCGTCCCCGAAGTGGCCGTACGGCACCCCGTCGAGGTCGTGCTCCCGCAGGAGCTCGTCGAAGTCGCGCAGCCAGGCGCCGAGCCGCTCGGGCGGCACGGCCGCGTCCTCCCAGCCGGAGTACGCCGGGCGCGACAGGCTGCGCGCGGCCAGGCCGGCGCCGTCCTCGCGGATCCGCCACAGCGCGGCCGCCTCGCGCTCGTCGGTGACGATCCGGTGGCCGAGTGCACCCGCCTCGGAGACCACCCGGGCCAGCAGCGACGCAGCGTCCGCACCGGCCAGCTCGACGAACAGCCAGCCGGCGCCGCGGGGCAGCTCCGGCACGGCGTTGCCCTTGGCCCGGACCAGGTCGACGATCCGGGCGTCGAGCCCCTCGCAGGCGATCATCCGGCCGTCGGTCGCGGCAAGCAGGGTCGGCACGGCGTCGGCGGCCTCGATCATCGAGGGGTAGCCGAGCACGACCAGCCGGCGGTCCGCCTCGTCCTCGACCAGCCGGACGGTCGCGCCGAGGACGACGCCGAGCGTGCCCTCCGAGCCGACCAGGAAGCGGTCCAGGCTCCGGCCCTTCTCGGGCAGCAGGTGCTCGAGCGAGTAGCCGCTGACCTGGCGGGAGAAGCGCCCGAACGTCGTCCGGAGGTGCCCCAGGTGCTGGTCGGCGAGGGCGGCCAGCTGCGCCTCGACGTCGGTCGCGCCGGGCCCGTGCGCCACGTCGAGTGCCACCACGTTGTCGACGGTGCGGCCGTAGCCGAGCGCTCGCGAGCCGCAGGCGTTGTTGCCGATCATCCCGCCGATCGTGCAGCGGGTGTGCGTCGAGGGGTCCGGCCCGAAGCGCAGCCCGTACGGCGCGGCCGCGCGCTGGAGGTCGGCGTGGACGACGCCGGGCTGGACGACGGCGGTGCGCGCCTCGGCGTCGATCGAGACGACGTGGTTGAGGTGCTTGAGGGTGTCGACGACGATGCCGGTGCCGACCGCGTTGCCCGCGATCGACGTGCCCGCGCCGCGCATCGTGACCGGCGCACCGGTCTCGCAGGACGCGTCGAGGACGGCGAGCAGCTCGTCGGGGTGCCGCGGCCGGACCACCACCTGCGGGACGACGCGGTAGAGGGAGGCGTCCGACGAGTACAGCGCCCGGGTCAGCGTGGAGTCGTCGACGTCCGAGATGCCCCGCCGGCGCAGCGCTGCCACCAGTGGGCGGGACGTGTCCGACACGTCACCAGTGTTCCATCGACGCACGGAAGACCGACGCGAGGTCCTCCTCCGTGGGACTGCGCGGCGCCGTCGCGAGCAGCCGCTGCTGCTTCAGGGCGCCGTCGACGAGGTCCCCCACGTCGGCGTCGCCGTAGCCGACCTCGGCCAGGCCGTTCGGGATCCCGACGTCGCGCATCAGCTGCGCCAGCACGGTCGGCAGCACGTCGGGGCCGTCGCCGGACGCCGACGGGTCCAGCAGCCGGGCCGCGTGCAGGTGTCGTTCGGGGGCCGCCTCGAACGTGAACCGGAACGCCTCCGGCGCGGTCAGCGAGACGGCCATCCCGTGCGGGACGATGGGTTCTCGTGCCGGATAGCCCTCCGGACGGTAGTCGCGGACCCGGCCGGCGATCGGGTAGGCGTTGGCGTGCGGGATGTGCACGCCGGCGTTGCCGAAGCCGAGCCCGGCGAACGTCGCGGCCATCGCCATCTGCTCGCGCGCGACCCCGTCCGAGCCGTCCCGGACCGCCGCGCGGAAGGCGCCGGCGAGCAGCGACATCGCCTTCTCCGACCACATGTCGGCGATCGGGTTGGCGCCGCAGTAGGGCACCCGCTGCTCGGGCTGCTTCGCGTCGAAGTCGGCGTACCAGCGCGCCGTGTAGCTCTCCAGCGCGTGGCAGAGGATGTCCATCCCGGACGCCGCGGTGACCATCGCCGGCTGCGATGCGGTGAGCACGGGATCGACGATCGCCAGGATCGGACGCAGCCGCGGGTGGCTGATCCCGGTCTTGACCTTCAGCGCGAGCACGTCGAGGACGCAGATGGTGGTGCTCTCCGCGCCGGTGCCGGTGGTCGTCGGGATCGCGACGAGCGGCAGCAGGGGCTGTGTCGGGGCCTGCGCCCTGCCGACCGGCGCGTTGATGTAGTCCATCAGCTCGCCCGGGTTGGTGGTCAGCAGGTTGACGGCCTTGGCGGTGTCGATCGACGACCCACCTCCGACGGCCAGGATCGCGTCGAACGGGCCGGCGTCGCGGGCGAACGCGACGGCCTCCGCCATCGACTCGTCGGTCGGCTCGACCCGCGCTCCGTCGTACGTCGTGACGTGCAGGCCCCGAGCCGAGACCTGCTCGGCGATCCGCGCCGGATGACCGGTGGCGGCGACGCCGGCGTCGGTGACCAGCAGCACCCGCCGGGCGCCGAGGTTCAGCAGGTCGTACCCGACCTCGGCGGAGGCGCCGGCCCCGAACTTGAGCGCGGGCGCGGCGTAGGTGAAGACGGTCTCACTCATTCGGCCAACATAACCGCCCCGCTGGCCCGTACGATTCTCCCAGCGAAGAGGGGGGCTTCCATGCGGTACGCGCGCTGGATCGCGCTGGCTGCAGCAGTCGTGCTGCTGTCCGGCGGGGCGATCTATGCCCAGAAGCGCTCGCCCCTGGCCTCCGGCAGCGAGGTCGACACCGGCGCGGCGCACCCCGTGGTCGACGGCAACCGGATCGTCGATGCCCGCAGCGGCCGCGAGTTCGTGCCGCGCGGGGTCAACTGGAGCAGCTTCGAGTACGCCTGCGCCCAGGGCTGGGGCACCTCCGCGCTCGACACCATGGTGGCCCGCGACCCGTACGGCTCGGAAGCGGCGATGATCGCCGACTGGGGCGCGAACACCGTGCGCCTGCCACTCAACCAGGACTGCTGGCTCGGCACCCGCGGCGCCCCGGTGAGCGACCAGTACGACGAACGCACCGTCGAGACCTACCGCGACGACGTCCACTCGTTCGTCACGGCCCTGAACCGGGCCGGCATGGTGGTCATCCTCGACCTCCACAGCCGCAAGCGGATCGGCCAGCCGGAGTTCGGCAACCTGGCGATGCCCGACGGCGAGTCGCTCGCCTTCTGGACCTCGGTCGCCTCGGCGTACGAGGACAACCCGTCGGTGATGTTCGACGCCTTCAACGAGCCGTACTCGCGCTACAACTCCAGCGGCACCCGCTACCTCTTCGACCTGACGTGGAAGTGCTGGCGCGACGGCGGCTGCGAGGCGCCCGTCGAGGACGACCAGACGGCATCGGTCGGCCGGGTCACCTACCCGGTCATCGGCATGGACGCGGTCGTCGGCGCGATCCGCGGCGCCGGCGCGACGCAGCCGATCCTGCTCGGTGGCCTCGACTACGCCAACGACCTCCGCCACTGGCTCGAGTTCGCGCCCGACGACGACCAGCTCATCGCGTCGTTCCACTCCTACGACTTCAAGGAGTGCAACGACGCGACCTGCTGGAACGACGTGCTCGGGGAGATCGCCGACAGCGTGCCGGTGCTCGCCTCCGAGCTCGGCGCCCAGAAGCCCGGCGACGGGTACGTCGACACCTTCCTCGCCTGGGCCGACCAGCACCACGAGGGCGCGCTCTTCTGGGTCTGGGCCGACCACCCGGGCGACCCGATGGCGCTGGTCGCCGACGACCGGGGCACGCCCACGGCGTACGGCCTGAGAGCCCGCAAGTGGCTCTCCGGGCATCTTCCGGCGGCCGGCTGACCGTCCTCGGCGGCCGTTGCAAATCCACATCCGCCCCACACGTGGGCAACAGCCGGGCTACACGAAATCAACAACTTGGCGCCCTGGACCAGACCGGATCCACAACTGGGGAAGAGTGCCCGTCTTTTACCAGATCACGGGCCATCATTGGGTGAACGGCACACACCGGTGCCTGAGCAGGGGGGATGCGTCATGTCGGTGCAGGCGAGTACGTCGCGTCCGGCAACGAAGTCGATCGGCGCCGCAGTCGTCGACCTGGTCCTGACGCTGGTGATCTTGGTGGTCACCTTCCTCGCCTTCCTCATCGCCCCGTTGCTCGCGCTCGGGGTCGCCTACCTCTGCTACGCCGCGATGCGACCGCGTGCGAAGAAGCGGACCGGCTCCGCGCCCCGCGCCGGCGCGACTGACACGGCCGCCCACGGCTTCGGAGCAGGGACTTCATGACTGCCATCCAGACCCGCCACAACCCGCGGCTGACCGACGGTGTCGACCAGGACCTGCGCCACCTGATCCCCGAGGGCATCTGCCGCACGTTCCGGGTGATGCCCTACGCCTCCGTCGACGGCACCGTCCTGGTCGCCGCGGCCGACGCCGACGACACCATCACCGCCCACGTCGTGGCCGAGCGGATCGACCGCCCGGTGCTGCTCGTGCGCCACACGGTCAACGAGATCGTCGCCGCCATCGACTCGGTCTACCCGCCGCAGGAGACCGAGGTCGAGACGCCCGAGGGCCGCCGGTCCCGGATGCAGATGGCCCAGATGCTCACCCGCAGCGGTCTGATCACCGACGACCAGCTGCAGCGCGCGATGCTCGAGTACTCCCGCACGGGCGACCCGCTCGGCGACATCCTGGTCTCGCACGAGGCGATCTCCGAGGACGTCCTCGTCGCGGCCCTCTCCGAGATGTACCAGATGCAGCGCGTCGGTCTCGCGGAGTTCACCCCGGACATCGAGGTCGCCCGGCGGCTGCCCGAGCCGCTGGCCCAGGCCTTCCAGACGGTGCCGGTCGCGGCGACCGAGGACCTGGTCCTGCTCGCCGTCGCCCGCCCGCTCGACGCCGAGCAGTCGGCGCAGATCGAGGAGGCGCTCGGCTCGCCGTTCCGCCAGCTCCTGGCCAACCGCACCGAGCTCGACCAGCTGATCCAGCGGGTCCACAGCCGCCACTACGCCGAGGTGTCGACCCGGCTGCTGATGGAGACCCGCCCCGAGGAGTCCGCACACGTCGTCGTCTCGGGCGGGCAGAAGGCCGCCCTGGTCATCGCGTCGATCTTCGTCGTCGTCTGCTGTGTGATCTGGCCGATGCCGACGCTGATCGGCCTGGTCGCGGCCTGCAGCGTGCTCTACCTCGTCGTCTCGTTCTACAAGTTCCGCCTCACCCTGCGTGCTCTCGGCACCCACCTCGAGACCGACGTCACCGACGAGGAGATCGCCTCCCTCGACGAGCGGCACCTGCCCGTGTACACGATCCTGGTGCCGCTCTACAAGGAAGCCGGCATCGTGCCGCGCCTGGTCCGCGACATCAACGCGCTGGACTACCCGCGGACCCGCCTCGACGTGAAGCTGCTCTGCGAGGAGGACGACGAGGAGACGGTCGCCAAGATCCGCTCGATGGACCTGCCGCCGCACTTCCACCTCGTGGTCGTGCCGGACAGCCAGCCCAAGACCAAGCCGAAGGCCTGCAACTACGGCCTCCAGCTCGCCTCGGGCGCCTTCTGCGTCATCTTCGACGCCGAGGACCGGCCCGACCCCGACCAGCTGAAGAAGGCCGTCATCGCCTTCAGCCGGGTCGCCAACAACGTGGTCTGCGTCCAGGCGAAGCTCAACCACTTCAACCAGGACCAGAACATGCTCACGGCCTGGTTCGCCAACGAGTACTCCATGCACTTCGAGCTCGTGCTGCCCGCCATGGGCGCGGCCGAGTCGCCGATCCCGTTGGGCGGCACGTCCAACCACTTCGTCACCTCGAAGCTCCGCGACCTCGGCGCCTGGGACCCGTTCAACGTGACCGAGGACGCCGACCTCGGCATCCGCCTCCACCGCGAGGGCTACCGGACGGCGATGATCGACTCGACCACGCTCGAGGAGGCCAACTCCCAGGTCCCGAACTGGATCCGCCAGCGCAGCCGCTGGAACAAGGGCTACATCCAGACCTGGCTGGTGCACATGCGGCACCCGTTCACGCTGCTCTCGCAGACCGGCATCAACGGCTTCATGAGCTTCAACCTGACGATGGGCAGCGCGTTCGTGCTGCTGCTCAACCCGATCTTCTGGGGCCTGACGACGCTCTACGTGCTGACCCAGGCGGGCTTCATCCAGCAGCTGTTCCCGGGCATCATCTTCTACGCCGCGAGCTTCCTGCTCTTCGTCGGCAACTTCGTGTTCGTCTACCTGAGCGTCGCCGGCAGCCTCCAACGCGGCGAGTTCGGGCTCACCCGGACGGCGCTCCTGTCCCCGCTCTACTGGGGCCTGATGAGCATGGCCGCCTGGAAGGGCTTCATCCAGCTCTTCACGAACCCCTTCTACTGGGAGAAGACCGAACACGGTCTCGACCACGGTGACTCATGACCACCACCACCGTCCTCCACACGAAGGACCGTCTGAGCGGCATCGTCCAGTCCGTCGGCCGACGCCCGAGTGACGTCCCGCGCCGCCCGTGGGAGACCCTCGGGGTCTTCTTGTTCTTCGTCGTCGCCTACAGCTGGTTCGGCTACTGGCTGGTCGTCGACAAGCACGTCGTCGGCTTCGAGACGCTCGACCGGCTGAACCGTGCCCTCATGGTCTGGCACAACGACCCGGCCAAGCTGTCCGCGATCGGGTTCGACTACCCGCCGCTGGCCACCCTGCTGATCACCCCACTGGCGATCCTCCGCGGCCCGGTGACCTCCATGGCCGTGGTGCCGGTGGCGTCCGCGATCTTCGCCGCCATCACGATGGTCGCGTTCAACACCATGATGCGCCGGGCGTTGATCGCCGCGCCGCTCCGCTTCGGCCTGCTGCTCGCCCTCGGGGCGAACCCGCTCGTGCTGCTCTACGCGTCGACCGGCACCCGCCACTTCGTGTGGATCGCCTTCGTGATCACCGGGCTCGGTGCGCTCTTCGCCTGGTACATCACCGCCGACGTGCGCTTCGTGATGCTCGGCGGCATCGCCTACTCCGTCGCCGCGCTGTCCGGCTACACGAGCCTGACCTTCTTCGTGCTCAGCGCCATCATGGTCGGCGCGATCCTGGCCCGCCTCGGCGCCGACGGCACCGAGGTCGAGGGCACCGTGGTCGGGTTCGCCGCACCCACGGTCTACGTGATCGCCCTGTGGACCGTCTTCAACCTGGTCCTGCTGCTGCGCCCGTTCGCGTGGATCACCCGCAGCAGTGACGCCGCCGCGTCCGGGGGCCTCGACCAGTTCTCCGCCGTCGAGCTGCTCCGCGGCACCGGCGAGCTGGTCCTGTACGGCGCACCGATCGCGATCATCGTGCTGCCGGCGCTGCTCTTCTCCGGCATCGCGCGGAGCAACCCGTTCGCGCTGTGGCTCGGCGTCCTCCTGGGTGCCGCGATCCTGACGCCGGCGATGGCGGTCGCGTTCCGGCTGACCGACTCGCCGATGTTGATGCGCAACGCGCTGCCGATCCTGCTGATCGCGATGATCGGCGCCGTCTGGTTGGCGCGATCTGCGGACGAGGGCAGCACGATCGTGGCCGCGTTGGTGATCGTCGGGCTTCTCCTGAGCATCCCGTGGACGCTCGAGGCGATGAAGACCTACCGCTACCAGAACCTCGAGGCGCCGTTCGCGGCCGCGGTGACGACCGGCGAGTCCCAGGAGGGCGCCGAGACCCTCAACCGGGAGAAGGTCGGCATCGTCTCCGAGCAGGCCATGGCGGAGTACATCGACAACAACGTGTCGCGCCCGAACTCCATCCTCACCGACAACGCCCAGACCTACGCCGTGATGATGCTGACCGGGCACCCGGAGTTCTTCTTCGACCGGATCGACAAGAGCGACGGCCCGTGGAAGGAAGCCGCACGCAACCCGGCCGAGAGCGTCGACTACCTGCTCATGTCGACCAGCGACAACGGCGACCTGCTCACCAAGCTCTACCCGGACGCCGCGGCGGGCTCCGACGCCCAGCTGCAGGTCGTCTACCGCACGCCGCGCTACGTCCTGGTCAGCGTGCCCTCCGGCTACCGTCCCGTGGGGACGACGCTCGACCAGGTCCAGGGGACGTCGTCGTGATCGGCGACCAGAAGCCGCGGATCACGCCGCCGCCCTCGGTCGACGACGTGCTCTCGTCGCTGACCGAGGAGTCCCGCATCGGCCAGGTCGACTTCAGCGTCGCACTGGCCCCGGACCCACCCTCGGCGGCGGCGAAGGACGACGTGCGCGCGAACCGCCCGGACAACGCCCGCGCACGCACCGCCACCACCCGCCGTACCTCCCACACCACCAGCGCGCCGGAGCCCGCGCCGGCCCCCGTGGTCGAGGAGCCGGTCGAGGCCGAGGTCGTCGCGGAGGAGCCCGTCGTCGAGGAGCCCGTCGAGGACGTGGTCATCGGCGAGGTCGTCGAGGAGCCCGTCGCGGCGGAGCCCGTCGTCGAGGCGGAGCCCGCCCCGGCACCCGCGAAGCCGAAGAAGGTGCGGCTGCCCAAGGTCACCAAGGCGTCCGCAGCCGCCGTCGAGCCGGAGCCCGACCCCGAGCCCGAGCCCGAGCCCGAGCCGGAGCCCGAGGCCCGCGTCGTCGCCGAGCCCGAGCCGGCACCCGCCCCGGTCGAGGCCGTGGTGGTGGCGACCCCTGACCCGGTCCCCGCTCCCGGCCCCGCTCCCGCTCCGGCACCCGTCCCTGCCGCCGCGCCGAAGCTCGACGTCGCCCGCGAGGTCGAGCAGATCGCCGACGGGGTGATCGCCCGGATGCACGCCGCCGAGGAGGCCACCCTGCGCCACCTCGAGGCGATGCAGACCGAGGCCACCCGCCGCTACGAGCTGGTCACCGCCCAGGCCGAGCTGGACGCGGAGCTGATCCGCCTGCAGTCGCGCCGCGAGGCGCACGCGATCGTCACCGCGGCGCGGATGCGCGCGGGCGAGATCGACGACCCCCACGACGATCCCGGCGACACCGGTCACCGGCTCGCCGTCTTCGGTGACGCGGTCTCCCGTGTCGCCGACTCCACCGAGTCCCTGCTGGCCACCCGCCGGCGGACTCCCGAACACCCGTCGGGGTCGTGAAGGTCATGTCCACCACTCGTCTGCGCCGGTCCCAGTGCCTGGCGGTCCTCGTCACCGCGTCTGCCGTGCTGCTCGCCGGTTGCGGCGGGGGCGACGGTGGGAGCGGGCGCTCCCCGGACGCCGTCGTCACCGTCAACCCGGACACCGCAGCCACCACGATCCCGGTGCCCGAGCGGCGCTTCTTCAACGACAGCTCACCGTGGAACAAGCGGATCGACACCGCCCGGGTCGACCCCCAGTCGAACCGGATGATCGAGCTCGCCCACGAGCGCGTCGGCGTCGTCGAGCTGCCCGGCAGCGGTAACCCGACGATCACGCGCAACATGGTCGACGAGGGCCTCTACATCAACACCACCCGGTGGACCGTCCCGGTCGTGGCCGGCGGCCGGCCGACCTCGCTGGTCTGCCGTCAGCTCGTCTGCGGCGACGGCGCCGACACCACGGTGCTCAACATCCCCGACGACGTCGACCCGGACCCGCGCTACGACGGCTGGTACACCGTCTTCGACACCTCGGCGTCGGTCGCCTACGACCTGTGGCGCGCGCGCCGCGAGGACGACGACACGATCTCCTACAACTACATGCGCAAGTGGGACCTCAACGGTCCCGGGTTCAGCGACCTCTACCGCGAGGGCGCCCGGGGATCCGGGCTCCCGCTCTTCGCCGGCCTGATCCGCCCCGGCGAGCTCGAGTCGGGCGAGATCCAGCACGCGCTGGCCATCAGCCTGCCCGGCCCGGCGGCGGGCGTGTTCGTGCAGCCTGCGTCGTCCACCGACGGCACCGGCCGCTCCGGCTCGATCCCCGAGGGTGCGCGGATCCGCCTCAAGCGCGACGTCATCCTGCCGGCGCCGGTCGACCCGCGCACCGGCAGGAAGATCAAGCTCACCAAGCAGCAGCAGCGCCTGGCCGACGCGATCGTGGCCTGCCTGCGCACCTACGGCGCCATCGTCGTCGACCGGGCCGCGGTCCCGACCCTCTACGCCCAGCGCGACGTCACCGACGGCCTGATCCAGGGCAACGAGCTCCAGGGCCTCCGTCTCGACGACTTCGAGGTCATGCCCCTCGGCCAGAAGCACCGCTACCCCCCGGAGACCGACGACATCACGGTCGACCCGAGCGCGAGCCCGACGGCCTCGCCGTCCAGCTCGCCCGACGCCGGGGAGGCGCAGTGAACACCCGACGCACCAGCCTGATCGGGGCGGTGGTGACCGCCACGGTCGCGCTCAGCCTGCTCAGTGCCTGCTCCGACCCGTCCCAGGAGGCAACCGACTCGGTCAGCCAGGGCCAGGCCGACCAGTACCGCCAGGAGGTCGCCGACCAGAAGGAGATCGACAAGGCGAACGCCAACCTGCCGACACGCCCCGCGGGCGTGGTCGACGTCGACGGCTCGACCGACGGCTCGCTGACCCCGACGGAGGCGGTGCTGTACGGCGGCACCTCCAACGCGGCGCAGATCAACGTCGGCAACAACGGCGAGGACCAGGCCTTCCAGGAGCTCTGCGCCGGCCGGATCGACCTGGTCGACTCCGCGCGACCGATCAGCCGGGCCGAGTGGGAGGCCTGCCAGGCGGTCGGCCTCGACGTCGTCCAGTTCCAGGTCGCCGCCGAGGCGATCGTGCTCGCGATCAAGTCCGAGACCGACGTCGGCGGCGACTGCCTGCGTGTCGACCAGGTGCGCGACATCTACCGCGCCGGTTCGCCCGTCACCAACTGGAGCCAGGTCGGCATGGACGACGTGCCGCTCAAGGTCGGCGGCCCGAACATCGACGCCAACGGCTTCGGCTTCTTCGGCCGCTACGTCCTCGGTGCTCCCGAGCCGTCCCAGGTCGACCTGCGCTCCGACTACTTCCAGGCCGGGACCGACGAGCTCGCCCGCCAGTTCGTGGTCGGCACGCGCCGCCTCGAGCTCCGCTC
This sequence comes from Nocardioides sp. PD653-B2, assembly GCF_002117935.1. Taxonomy (GTDB): domain Bacteria; phylum Actinomycetota; class Actinomycetes; order Propionibacteriales; family Nocardioidaceae; genus Nocardioides. The sequence goes on from NZ_BDJE01000040.1 coordinate 100,526, forward strand.
CGCCCGGTTCGAGGACGTGACCCGGCGTCGTACGCAGGCCAACCAGGCGCTCCAGGACGCCCGTACCGAGATGCAGGCCGCGCGCCAGGAGCTGGCGACGGCGCTGGCCGAGCGCGCGAAGGGCATCCGCGACCAGCGGAGCCCGGCCGACAAGGCCAAGGACCAGCGGCGCGTCGACAAGGCGTTCGACCGCCGCGCCGCCGCCCGCACCCGGCTGAACGCCGTCGAGCTCCGCTACAAGAGGGTCGACGAGCTCTACCGCAACACCGACGGCGCCCGTCGCCTCTACGAGGCCTACCGCGGTCACGTCGCCTACTTCCGCTTCAGCTACTACGAGCTGTTCGAGGACCAGCTGCGCCCGTTCGAGATCACCACCACCGACGGCCAGATGAACTGCATCTTCCCGAGCCAGCGCACGATCACCAGCGGTGAATACCCGCTGGCCCGCCAGCTGCTGATCACCACGACCACCCGCTCGCTGGCACGGGCCGAGGTCCGGGACTTCATGAGCCACTACCTCGCCAACGCGCAGGAGGCCGCCGCCAACGCGCGCCTCGTCGCGCTGCCGGCCGAGACCGTGGCCCTCGAGCAGTCCTGGCTCAGCGGCGAGCAGGCACCGCTGCTCTACGCCCCCGACGACGACGTGACCGCGCCGGCCGAGCCGGTGGCGAGCGAGAAGCCTGCCCGATGACATCGCGGTCCGCCCGGGTCCTGGCGCTCGTCGTGCCCCTGCTGCTCGCCCTCGCGGCGGTCGGCGTGGCTCCGACGTACGCCGGCGGGCAGGCCGCGAAGAGGTCCGTCCAGCAGTCGAAGCGGATCGTCGTGAAGTGGGAGGGCTACCAGAAGTACCCGAAGTACCAGAAGGTCGCGGACCTGCCCGGGATCGGCCAGATCGAGCTGATGTGCCGACCCAACAACACGATGCTCCGGATCCGCGCCAACGACCGGCGGGCCGAGACGCAGATGTGGATGGCGAAGTACGAGACGAAGGACGGGACCGACCGGATCGCGGTCAAGAACGTCCGCATCTACACCTACGCCACGGCCGCCGACGACGGCACCGGCGGCACCGGTCCCCAGGCCCACGAGGGCCTCAACCAGGGCGCCCACGGCATCGAGGACTACGCCAAGGGCTCGGCGTACGGCGTGATCAGCCAGCGCCCGGGCCGCAACCAGCCCGGCGGCGGCGCGCTCACGGTGCCCGCGGCGGCCTACAAGCTGACCTGGTACTGGGAGCGGATGGCCTATCCCGGCAGCCAGTACTGCAAGATGACGCTCGCGCTGAAGACCGACACCGACCAGCAGTTCGGGCTGAACTGGCACGGCAGCGACGAGGCCGCGACGACCTCGACCAGCAGCACCTCGATCCCGGGGCTGGGCGACGCGCTGGTGACCTGCGAGACCGGGCGCAACGGTGAGCGGAGCGTGGCCCTGCGCCCGCCGGCGTACGACCCGGGCGCCGACCCGGACGGCAGCGCCGAGCCCTACATGGACTACGAGTACAACCAGGGCGAGGGCCGGACCACGGACCCGGACCACATCTCGCGCTACTACGACCTCGACGTCGACCCGGTGACCGGCCTGATCGGTCCCGTGGACCTGCCGCGCAACGGGATGATGCGGCTGTGGTTCGCGCCGCAGGGCACCGACGGCCCCAAGATCGGCTACGTGCTCTCGTCCTACATGGTCACGAACAACGACGCCAAGCCCTACCTCAACACCTGCGAGGTCGCGGCCGCGCGACTCCCGTAGCCGGTCGTCAGCGGCCCAGGGCCTGGCGGACCACGTCGAGCACCGGCCGAGCACCGGACTCGACCTCCGCGATCGGCACCCACGCCACCGCGTCGGTGGTGCCGTCGACCTCGGCCAGGTGGGGCTCGGCGCCGTCGGCCAGGGTCACGTCGTACACCAGGCTGACCGCGTGGAAGTCCTCGTAGCGACCCGACGGCGCCGTCCCGCTGAAATGCTCGTCGTGGGCGGTGACCAGCTCGCCGACCGTGCAGTCGACCCCGCACTCCTCCCGGACCTCGCGGATGACGGTCGCCCGCGGCGGTTCGCCGTGGTCGACGCCGCCGCCGGGCAGCGTCCACGACCCGGTGTGGAAGCCGCGGGCCGAGATGCGCACCAGGAGCACGCTGTCGTCGCGGACGGCGAGCGCGTAGGCGCCCAGGCGTTGGTGGCGGAACGGCTGGTGGTCGGCGATCGCCTCGAGCACCAGCGGCACCACCGGGACGCCGCCGTCGACGACGTCCTGGACCGTCAGCCAGGCCGCCTCCATCGTGGAGCCGTCGACCTCGAGCACCCGGGGCTCGGGCGCGTCCACCGGCACCCACCCGTCGTACACGATCCGCAACGCGTGGGCGTCGACCCGGCGTCCGTCGCGCCACACGCCCGGCAGGTGCGCCGAGTAGACGCGCGCGGTCTCACCGACGACCGCGTCCAGCCCGGTCTCCTCGCGGATCTCGCGGACCACGGCGTCGCGGGGGTCCTCGCCGTGGTCGAGGCCGCCACCCGGGAGCGTCCAGAGCTCCTCGGACGTCACCGTCGGGGCGAGCCGGCTGAGCAGGATCCGCCCGTCGCGCAGGATCACGGCGTACGCCGCGACCCGCTGGCGCTTCGGGAGCCCCCCGGCCATCAGCTGAACGGCGGACGGTTGTCGAGGGCGAGCGAGCGCCGGCCTGCCCAGCGCCACACCCGCGCGGCGCGGTCGCGGTCCTCGTCGGTGACCAGGTTGCCCATCCACCGCAGGGCGAGCGTCATCAGCCAGTCGGACCGCATGCCGGCCGGGCCGAGCGCGGGCAGCAGCCGCGGCACGGTCACCAGGCCGGCCAGCCGCCGCGCGATCGAGAAGCCCTCGCCGTAGTGGTCGCGCAGCAGCGCGGGCCACACCTGGGCGAGGTCGTCCCCCTCGGCCAGCACCTCCGCCACCAGCCGGCCGGTCTCGAGGCCGTAGTCGATGCCCTCCCCGTTGAGCGGGTTCACGCAGGCCGCCGCGTCACCGATCAGCGCCCAGTTGGGCCCGGCGACGTGCGACACCGCACCGCCCATCGGCAGCAGCGCCGAGGTGGGCATCCGCAGCTCACCGGACAGCTTGAACTCCTCGCGGCGCTGCTCGGCGTAGAACGCCATCAGCGGCTTGATCGCCACGTTCGCGGGTCGCTTCGAGGTGGCGAGGGTGCCGACGCCGATGTTCACCTCACCGGTGCCGAGCGGGAAGATCCACCCGTAGCCGGACAGGACCGGTCCCTTGCCGTCGGGGCCGCCCTCGCCGCGCAGCTCGAGGTGCGAGCTGATCCACGGGTCGTCGGACATCTCCGAGGCGATGTAGGAGCGGCCGGCCACGCCGTACACCGTGTCGCGGTGCCACTCCCGACCGAGCACCTTGCCGAGCGGCGAGCGCACCCCGTCGGCCACCACGAGCCGCTTGCACGCGATCTCCACGGGTCCGGCCTCGGTCTTGAAGACCACCGCGCCGACCCGGTCGCCCTCGCGCCGTACGTCCACCGCCCGGGCACCGTCGACGGCCACCGCTCCGGCCTTGATCGCCGTCGTGCGCAGGTGGTCGTCGAGCTCGGTGCGGGCGACGGCGGAGCCCCAGTCGGGCAGCGAGCCGCCGGGCCACGGCAGCAGCAGCGTCTGGCCGAACCCGTGGGCGCGCAGCCCCTGGTTGACGGTGTGGGCGCGCAGCCAGTCCTCGAGCCCGAGTCGCTGCATCTCGCCGATCGCGCGGGGGGTCAGGCCGTCACCGCAGGTCTTGTCGCGCGGGAACACCGCGGCGTCGGCCAGGACGACGTCCAGCCCGGCGCGCGCCGCCCACGCAGCAGCCGCCGACCCCGCGGGGCCGGCGCCCACGACGAGGACGTCGGTCTGCGCGGGGATGCTCACCCCGCGATTCTCTCAGGCGGCGGCACGCGGCCGTGAATCAGGCACCCAGGGCCGGTCAGGGCCGACGGAGGGCCCGGTGCGAGAGCAGGTGGACGGCGTGGTTGCGACAGCCCGTGGTGCGGTGCTCGACGAACTGCGAGCGCGTCTCGTCGGGCAGGTAGACCCGGAAGCCGTCGACCTCCGCCGGGCGGCACCGGTGCGGGCCGTACGCGCCCGCGACCACCTCCACGACCGGGCTCACCACGCGCTGACCGGGCCGCACCACCAGCTCGCGCACCCGGCTCCTCGTCCGGTCGGCCGGGGCACCGATCTGGGTGCCGTCCCCGCCGCCGACGTACGACAGCCCGCCGTACCCACCCGTGCGGCAGGCGTGGTCCGAGGTGTTCCTCAGCACGATCCGCCCGTACCGGTGGCTCATCGCGGCGTCCCGGGCGTGGTACGACGCGGTCAGCTCCGCGTTGGTGCACTCCCCCACCGCCCGGTCCCGCCCGTCGGCGGTCGCCGGCACGGCCACCAGCACCCCCGCCACGACCAGGCCGGTGGCCACGCACCCGAGCAGCGCTTGAACGATCCTCATCGGAACCCTCCTCATCCGGCCGTGTCTCGGCCCAGCAGTGAGACGCACCCACTCGACGCCACGTTGCACCCGACCCCTGAGATCTCGCTGAGAGTCCAGACCACCCCCGGTGGTGGAGGAAGGCGCGCCTTCGGTT
>NZ_BDJE01000041.1 GCF_002117935.1 Nocardioides sp. PD653-B2
AACCAGACCTTCAGCAGTCCCCTTCCTCCGCAGTACCTGTCGGCGAGGAGTTCACTGGTGGCGGTGGCTTCTACTCTCCGGACAACATCCGGGACATGGAGAGTCTCGACAACCAGACGGTGCTTCGCTGCATGCGTGACACCGGAGCCGAGGGCGCGGTGTTCGCCTATCCCAGCGATTGAAGCGCGTGCACCAGCCTGAGGAGCGCACTCATCTGCCGCGAGGTGTGCGCAGATCTGCCGATGTGCGGTCGTCGAACCATGACTAGCCTGAGCGAGTGCTTCGCGACACCCGTACCAGCATTGGGCTCGCCGCCGTCACAGGGTTGCTGGCGAGCATCCTTGTCCTCGGAGCGCTCGGTCTGATCATCCTCAACTGGGAATGGTCAGGGCTGTGTGCTGGTGTAGCGGGCCTGCTCGTGAGTGTCATCGCCTACCGGAGGACACGGCGCGTGGGCTTCTTCGCCCCCGTGGGGTTGTTCGCCAGCCTGGCCCTAGTGGAGGCGTGGCTGTTGTGGACGCTGCGAGGGGACTCCGAGGCGATTGACCCGCTGGTCTTCCTGGGACTCGGCGCCAGCCTTGGCGGCCTGTTCATCGGTGGCCTTGTACTGGACTTCCTCGTCGACCCGGATCGCCCCGACGAAACAACCTGACTGCCAACGCACCTCAACCACGAACCGTCGCTCCGGTTTTGGCGCTCCGCCGCAGACCAGTGGGTTGATGCGCGCCCGCTAGCGTCCGGATCTGCCGCGTTGAGGATTGCTGCGACTGCTTCTACCCGGCTTGCGCGGGCCGCGGTCGTGTGGCGCATTCGAGTGATGACTACTACGACCAAACTCCTGTTCCCCACCGACCCACACGACGACCCACTACTTCGTCTCGCGATTGCTGCCCACCTCGCCCGCTACAAAGGCCAATCGCGCGAGCACGTTCACTCCGATCTCCGAAGCTTCATCACCTGGTCCCTGCACCGGAACGTCCCACCGCTCGCCGCCACCCGACCCCAAGTCGAGCTCTACGTGCGATGGATGCAGGAAGTCCAGCACTACAAGCCATCGACGGTGTCTAGAAGACTCTCCGTCCTGGTGGGCTTCTATCGAACCTGCGTCATTGACGGCGTCCTTGAACACTCACCCGCCGACTACGTCCGACGACCCCACGTCCCGCCCGAATCACCAACACTCGGACTCAGTCACCTGCAGTTCGAAGCCATCCTCACCAGTGCCCACGAGTCGACCAATCCGTTCGATTTCGCCCTCGTGACGATGCTGGGGCTCCTTGGACTCCGCATCTTCGAAGCAACGGGCAGCGACATCACCAACCTCGGAGACAGCCATGGTCATCGGGTGCTCCGCGTCCACGGCAAGGGCGACAAAGTCGTCCTGACCCCTCTCCCGCCAGCCGTGGCTCGCGCGATCGACCGTGCCGTCGCCGACCGATCCGACGGAGCGATCCTGCTCAGCCACACCGGCAACCGGATGGACAGGCACGCGGCCACCAGACGCCTGCGCGCTCTCGCTTCCACAGCCGGCATCCGACTGCCACGAATGCACCCACACATGCTGCGCCACACCTACGTCACCACGATGCTCGACGCCGGCGTCCCACTCCGCGACGTCCAGATCGCCGCCCGCCACGCCGACCCCCGAACCACGATGCGCTACGACCGAGCACGCAAGAACCTCGACCGACACCCCAACTACATCCTCGCCGCCTACATGGCATCCGGGACATAGACGAGGGCCGAACGACACCAGCACCGCCGATCCGGGCAAGCGCCGCCGCCCTCAACGCGGCATGAGCGGATGCTGCAGCGGGAATCAGTGCGACCCGAGTAGCCGCTGAGAGCCGGGCGAATTGGCGTAGCCGGGCTCCCATGGAAGTCGGCCATTGGAATCCGTCCACACGATCTGGAGGGCGTGGACGCCGCCGTAGATCGCCTCCACGGCTGTGAGGTCGGACGTGTCGGCAACTGCGATCACTGGCATCGCTGGACCATCTGCGAGTTCCGTTGTCGTCTCACCAGCGGTGAACCGTCCGCCTTCACGAACGACGATTTCCCCGACGATGTTCAAGAACGCATGTCCAGCCTCTGGCGGAAGCCCCGTCATAACGACCTCAGGGTGCCCGTAGGCAGTCAGGCCGACGGTGTAGGACAGGCATCTTGCTGGGTCGGCGTCAGAGACGTTCCTGACGGCCCACCCGAAGGTGTCGATCTTCGTCCGCAGATCGTCTATCGGGTCCACGGGTCGACCTTAGGCGAGCGAGGTCGCTGAGGTGCACGCTCATCGGCATGACAGGAAGGTTCTGTGCCTTCTACTCAGATGAATCTGAGCTGTCATGCCGATGAGCGGGTATTCGCGCAACTCGGTAGCACCCATCTGGGTGGGCTGGGAGTATCGCGAGCATGACGGCGGATGCGGCACAGGCGACCCGACAAGAGTGCATCTTCTGCGACATCGCGGCCGGACGGGCCGAAGCAAGCGTGGTGTACGAGGACGACATTGCAGTGGCCTTCATGGACCTGTACCCCGTCGTGCCTGGCCACCTTGTTGTCGTGCCTCGCAAGCATGCAGTCGGCCTCGAAGACCTGGACGGAGAGACGAGCGCTCACGTTTGGTCAGTCGGTCACGACCTGTCGCTGGCCCTCCGGCGATCAACCCTGCTTTGCGACGGGATCAACTTCCTCGTCTGTGACGGCGAAGCCGCCTTCCAGACGGTCTTCCACTTCCATCTCCACGTCATCCCTCGGTACGCGGGAGACGGCTGGACCATCGTGCCCGACCCGGTGGAACGCGAAAGGTCGTCGCTCGACAGGGAAGCGCAGGCGATCAGAAACTCCATCTCAGCGATGAGTTGAGGACGGCGCTTCGTTTCGTCCGGATCTGCCGCGAATCGGTCGTGCCGACCACCTCCTCCTTGCGAGGAACTAACGTCACCCCATGCCCATCGTTGAGGTCACCCACGACCCTCAGATTGCGGCGGCAAGGTTGCGGACCCTCGCCGAAGTCCTCCCGCACGCCGTCTCGCTTGCTGTCAAATGTCCTGAAGAGCCGTACGACGGCATGCTTCAGCCAGGTGACGTGGACGTTCGATTCCGCCCACGAGGTCTCTACGATTCCGGCGATCTCGACGTCGTGGTCGAGGTTCGTTCGAAGTGGTTCGCTAGTCGTGCCGATTCAGGTCAGGAGCGGTGCGACCGGCTCCGTGATGCGGTGGTCGAAGCCGCCGGAACGAACGCTGTTGGGGTGTACCTCTCCTTGCCCGTCGCCGCTTGGGCCCAAGGCGAGTAACAGGCATCGCGCTTGAGAAGCGTCCGCTTCTGCCGCGATGAGTTCCATGTCGCCGCCAGTGGGGCGCGTACAACAGCCTTCCGCATGTCCGCAGCGCGGACACGCGTTCAATGGATCTCCGGGCTCGTGAAGGCCCAGTCGAGGCCATCCTCGCCCTGGCAGTCCATCGTGGCGTCGCGTTGCAGTCCGACCTTCACCGCCACGTTCTGGCTGGCCAGGTTGTCGGGTCGCACCCGTGCCACTACGGACTCGGCCGGCATCTCGTGCAAGGCCCTCGACACCACGGCGGAGGCGGCCTCGGTGGCGAAGCCGCGTCCCCACACCTCGGGCACGAAGCGGTAGACCAGGTTCAGCACCGGTCGTTCGTGGATCTGCATCCACTTCACGCCGGCGTACCCGATGATGCGATCCGAGCCGGACTCGCGCACACACCAGTAGCCGAAGCCGTGCTCCTCCCAGTGGCGGACCCACCGGGCCACCAGCTCGGCCGCCTCGCCGTGATCCTCGAGCCGGTCGGACGGGTTGTGCTCGACCGTGCGCGGGTCCCCGAGGATCGCGAACACGCCCGCCGCATCGGTCGCCGTGGGCCGGGTCAACCGCAGCCGCGCGGTCCTCAGCTCGTGGAGGTCCACCGCTGGATGGTCCCACGCCGCGGCCACGGACTCGCCGTTCAGTTGATGATCTCGCCGCGCTCGTCCGCGAGGATCGTGGCCAGCCGGTCGCGCCACGCCTGGAGCGCCTCGGGCGCAGTCGGGTCCAGTCGTCGACCTCGCCCACGACCCGCAGGGGGTCACGGCTGCGGTAGGACCGGGTGGGGTTGCCGGGGAACTTCTTGTCGGTCACGTTCGGGTCGTTCTCGTACGCCCCGGTCGGCTCGACGACGTACACGCGCGGGGCACCGTCACCCGCCGCGAGCTCGGCGGCGAGTCCGGCGCCATCGCGCAGCGCCGTGAAGTAGATGTGGTTCATCAGGATCTCGGGCCGGTAGTTCGACGGGAAGCCCGCCGTGAGGAGGTCGCCCACCTGCAGATCGGCCTTCGTGCCGTGGAAGAACGGCCCCTCGTCCAGCACCTCACTCACCGCCCCAGCCTACGTGGACCGGAGCCTGCCGGAGTGGAGCGCTGGCGGGCGCTGCCGGGAGGCCCCAGGATGAGCGGCATGCCCCGAGCCAGGACCGTGCTGCCCAGCGCTGCGTACGCCGCCCTCGCGATCACCGACAGCGTGGCGGCCGGGAGGAGCAGCGCCACGGCCCGGCGGCTGAGGTACGTGCTCAAGCCGGCGTTGATGCCGGCACTGGCGACCGCCTTCCTCGACGGCACCCGGGGCAGTGGAGCGCGCGCCGGCACCGGCCGGCTCCGCACCGGGACGGCCGCGGCCCAGGCGTTCTCCTGGGGTGGTGACGTGGCACTGCTCGGCACCAGCGAGCGGTCGTTCCTCACCGGCGTCGGGTCGTTCTTCGGGGCGCACGTCGCCTACCTCGCCGCGTTCTTGTCGGTGCGCGGCGAGCCCGAGGACTACGACACCGCAGGCCTCGAGGTCGCGCTCGGCCTGTGGCTGACCGCCACTCCCCTGATGAGTATCGCGGCCGGGCGGCAGGACCCGGCCCTCCGGGCGCCGGTGGCGGCGTACGCCACGATCCTGGCGGGGATGTTCGCGAGCTCACGCATGCTCGACCCCGCGTTGCCGCGGGGGGCGCGCCGGACGCTCCAGGTCGGCACCGCGCTGTTCCTCGTCTCCGACAGCGTGCTCGCGGTCCAGAAGTTCCTGCTCACCGAGCCCCGGCCTGTCGTCGAGTCGGTCGTCATGGCGACCTACACGGCGGCCCAGGGCCTGATCGCCGCGGGAGTGGCGAGCGCGACCTGACCCGCTACCGCCAGGGGTCCTCGCGCCGCCACACCGTCGGGAGGTGCACGGTCACTCCCGAGCTCGTGGCGAGCTCGTCGAGCACCCGCATCGTGACGTCGAGGTCGTCGCCGGCGTAGGGCAGCGCGCGCAGGTCGCGGTCGAGCGGGCGGAAGAAGTCGTCCCAGTGGGTCAGCACCACCCGGCGGGCACCGACGGCCTCGACCGTCTCGGCCCAGTAGGTGCGGAGGTAGTCCTCGCTCTGCACGCCGAGCTGGCCGACCCCGAGATAGGCCACGTCGGCGCGCCGCCCGGCCAGCGACCCCTCGACGAAGCCGGCGCTGCCCTGCAGCAGCGCAGTCGCCCCGCTCACGTGCTCGACCAGGATCGACCAGGCCTCGCCGCACTTGTAGGCGCCGGCCTTCACCGGCGGCACGACGGGCTCGGTGATCTCGCCCGGGAACCGGTCCGGCGGGCAGTGGTGCGACTCGACGAGCGTCAGCGTGAACCCGCCGTACGTCAGCGGCTCGCCGGGCGTGACCACCCGGATCCGGTCGTCGGGCAGTCCGTGCCCGCGACCGACGTACGCCGTCGACGCGCCGCCGACCAGGTCGGCGCCGGTCCGCTCCGCGACGACCGCCGAGTCCATGGCGTGGTCGAAGTGCGTGTGCACCGGGAGCACCGCGGCCAGCCGGTCGACGCCGGCCCGGGTCAGCACGGCGTCGATGCGCGCCGGGTCGGGCGCGATCCTGGCGAGCGCGACCTTCGCCAGCGACGGCCGGGAGAAGAAGCCGTCGGTCATCAGCGCGGTCTCGCCGTCGTCGATCAGCAGGCTCGCGACACCGAGGAACGTGACGCCGAGAGCGCCGGTGGCGGCCGGTACGTCGAAGCGGTCGGCGTACCGACCCAGGTCGGGCCGGCCGAGCTTGAGACGCATGCGCGCACGCTACCGGTCAGCCGGTGACGACCGGCGGCTCCGTCTTCGGGTCGCCGTCGGCGGCCGCGGCGAGCTGCGGCACGTAGCGCTCGAGGAGGTACGGGATGCTCAGCGGCGTCACGAAGCTGTGCGCGACGTAGTAGCTGCCGTCCGCGTCGCTGATGTCGACCCACCGACCCTCGTCGTGGGCCTTCGTCTTGTCGAAGATCTGCTCGACCTGCTGGTCGGCCGCCAGATCCAGCCAGACCGCGACGCCGATGTCGCCGAGGTCGGCGGTGCGCTCGGAGCTCAGCGAGACGCCGAACTCGCTGTCGTCGGCGTCGGTGATAAGCGGGTGCAGGTCGAAGCCGAGGTCCTGGAGCATCCGCGAGCGCGGGTCCTCGGGGCCGTAGAGGAAGAGGCCCTCGTACGGCGTGACCACGGCGGCGGTCTGGCCCTGGAACTCGGGGTGGTCGGCGGCGGCCTGGGCGACCTGCCCGTTGACGCCGTCGATGATGGCCCGCATGGCCTCGGGCCGGCCGACCGCGGTGGCGATGTTGAGCGCCATCTCGTCCCAGGGCATGCCGTAGTCGGCGTAGTCGCCGGACTGCGCGACGGTCGGCGCGATCTTCGACAGGAGCTCGTACTCCTTGCCGGTGATGCCGGCGTACTGCCCGATGATGAGGTCGGGCGCCAGCGCGGCGACCTGCTCGATGTCGATGCCGTTCGTGGAGTCCAGGACCGTCGGCAGCGCCGCATCACCGAGCTTGTCCTGCGCCCACGGGTAGACGCCCTGGAGCTCCTTGTCGCCGAACCAGTACGTGACGCCGACCGGCACGATCCCCAGCGCCATCAGGGCGTCCTGCTCGGTGAGCCCGACGCAGACGACCCGCGTCGGAGCGGCCTCGACCGTGGTCTCGCCGAACTTGTGGGTGATCGTCGCCGGGAAGGCGGCCTCCTCCGAGGTGCCGCCACCGGACGAACCGCCGGACGAGGGCGTCGCGGTCGAGTCGCTGCCCGACCCGCACGCGGCGAGGACCGGGGCGACGGCCAGGACGGAGAGGCCGGCGAGGAAGCGGCGGCGGGTGGGGTTCATCGTGCTCCTTGGGTTAGTTAGGTGAGCCTAACCTTATCTACATCGCTCGTCCCTGTCGTCCACCCGGGTTGATATCAGCAGCATTGATACGACGATGATGGCCATGAAGACCTCCCCCGCCGACCACCTCGGCCAGGTGCGCCGAGCCCTCTCGACGACCACGCGCGACGGCCAGGAGCTGCGGCTCCTCACCGTCGAGCGGACCTTCGACGCCACGCTCGAGGAGGTGTGGGACGCGCTGACGACCGCCGAGCGGATCTCGACGTGGATGACGCCGGTCACCGGCGACCTCGAGCCGGGCGGCCGCTACCAGCTCGAGGGCAACGCCGGCGGCGAGGTGCTCGCCTGCGACCCGCCCGAGCGACTCGCCCTGACGTGGGAGGACGGCGACCAGGTCAGCTGGGTGGACGTCAGCCTGCGCCCGACCGACGGCGGCACGCTGCTCCAGCTCGACCACTCCGCACCGGTCGACCCGGCGATGTGGGAGCAGTACGGCCCCGGTGCGGTCGGGATCGGCTGGGAGATGGGCCTGATGGGACTCGCCGAGCACCTCGCGGACCCGGCCGGACCGGCGCCGCGCGACGACCTCCCGGACCTGGGCGACTACCTGACGCGCAGCAGCGCGGCGTGGGCGGAGGCCAGCATCGCCGCCGGCACCGACCCGGACGCCGCACGGGCCGCCGGCGCGCGCTGCACGGCTGCGTACACCGGGGCACCCGAGGCCCCGCCCGAGGACTGAGGGTGCAGGCGTTCGACGTCCTCGGCGACCCGGTGCGGCGCCGGATCCTCGAGCTCCTCGCGACCGGCGAGCATGCCTCGGGCGAGGTCGTCGACGTGATCTCCGCCGAGTTCGGCATCGGCCAGCCGGCCGTGTCGATGCAGCTGCGGGTGCTGCGCGAGAGCGGCTTCGCGACCGTGCGGGCCGAGGGCCCGCGCCGGCTCTACGCAATCGACGCCGGCCCGATGGCGGAGGTCGACGCCTGGCTGGCGCGCTTCCGTGGCTTCTGGGAGCAGCGCCTCGACGCCCTCGAGACCGAGATCAACAGAGGACGCCGTACGACTCGGCCCTAGACGATGCGGTGCATCCAGCCGAACGTGTCCTCGGCGCGGCCGTACTGGATGTCGACGAGCGCCTTGCGCAGCTGCATGGTCACCTCGCCGGCCTCGGCCGCGCAGGGCACCTCGCCGCCGGCCCACTTCAGGGCGCCGACCGGGGTGACGACCGCGGCGGTGCCGCAGGCGAAGATCTCGGTGATCGCGCCGCTGGTGACGCCGTCGCGCCACTCGTCGATGGAGATCTTGCGCTCCTCGACCTGGTGGCCGAGCTTGCCGGCGAGCTCGATGATGCTGGCCCGGGTGATGCCCTCGAGGATGGTGCCGGTCGCGGGCGTGACGATGCGGCCGTCGTCGTAGACGAAGTACATGTTCATGCCGCCGAGCTCTTCGATGTACTTGCCCTCCTGGCCGTCGAGGAAGACGACCTGGTCGCAGCCGTGGCTGGTGGCCTCCTGCTGCGCGACCAGCGAGCTGGCGTAGTTGCCGCCGGTCTTGGCCGCACCCATGCCGCCGCGCCCGGCGCGGGTGTACTCCTCGGTGAGCCAGAGCGTCACCGGCTTCACGCCGCCCTTGAAGTAGGCGCCGGCCGGGCTCGCGATGACCATGAAGGTGACGTGCTGCGACGGGCGGACGCCGAGGAACTTCTCGGTGGCGATCATGAACGGCCTCACGTAGAGGCTCTTCTCCCCCGCCGGGTCCGGCACCCATCGCTGGTCGACGGTCACCAGCGCGTCGACCGCCTGCACGAAGTCGTCGACGTCGAGCACCGGGAGCGCGAGCCGGTGGCTCGAGCGCACCATGCGGGCGGCGTTCTCCTCCGGCCGGAACGACCAGATCGACCCGTCCTGATGGCGGTAGGCCTTCATGCCCTCGAAGGTCTCCTGCGCGTAGTGCAGGACCGCCGTGGCCGGGTCGAGGGTGAGCGGGCCGTACGGCTCGATGCGGGCGTCGTGCCAGCCCGCGTCGGGGGTCCACTCGACGGTGAACATGTGGTCGGTGAAGTGGTTGCCGAAGCCCGGGTTCGCGAGGATCTCGGCGAGGCGGGTGTCGTCGACGACGGTGGTGGACGGGGTGGTGCTGATCTCCATGGGGGACAACTTAGTAGGCCTTCCTACGAAATGCCGCCGGCCGGGCACCCCAATGTGGGCCCGGCCGTCGGTGGGAGCCGACGAGGGGGCGTCAGCTGCCTACTCGGGCGGCGATGGCGTCGCCGACCTCCGCCGTACGGCGGGTGGTACCGGGCCGGCGGTCGGCCAGGTCCGCGATGGCGGCGGCCTCGACCGCCGCGGCGGCGTCGGGGTGTCCGAGGTGGTCGAGCAGGAGCGCGACGGACAGGATGGCTGCCGTCGGGTCGGCCTTCTGCTGGCCCGCGATGTCGGGCGCAGAGCCGTGGACCGGCTCGAACATGCTGGGCGCGGTGCGGTCCGGGTTCACGTTGCCGGACGCCGCGAGCCCGATGCCGCCGGTGATGGCGGCGGCGAGGTCGGTGATGATGTCGCCGAAGAGGTTGTCGGTGACGATCACGTCGAAGCGGGACGGGTCGGTCGTCATGAAGATCATGGCCGCGTCGATGTGCATGTAGTCGGTCGTGACGTCGGGGTACTCCGCGGCGACCTGCTGGAAGAGCCGCCACCAGACGGAGCCGGCGTTCACGAGCACGTTGGTCTTGTGGACCAGGGTGAGCTTCTGGCGCGGTCGGCGCTGGGCCCGGGCGAAGGCGTCGCGGACGACGCGCTCGACACCGAAGGCGGTATTGACCGAGACCTCGGTCGCGACCTCCTGCGGAGTGCCGACGCGCAGGGCGCCGCCGTTGCCGGTGTAGGGCCCCTCGGTGCCCTCGCGGACGACCACGAAGTCGACCTCGCCAGGGTCTGCCAGCGGTGAGACCACCCCCGGGAAGATGCGGGACGGTCGCAGGTTGACGTAGTGGTCGAGCTCGAAGCGCAGCCGCAGCAGCAGCCCGCGCTCGAGGATGCCCGGGGGCAGGTTCGGGTCGTTGGGCTTGCCGCCCACCGCACCGAGGAGGATGGCGTCGTGCTCGCGGATCTCGCTGAGCACGGAGTCGGGCAGCACCTCGCCGGTGGCGAGGTAGCGCTCGGCGCCGAGGTCGTAGCGGGTCGGCTCGAACTTCACGCCGGCAGGTGCCGCGACCTCGAGCACCTTGAGGGCCTCGGCGGTCACCTCCTGGCCGATGCCGTCGCCGGGGATGACGGCGAGCTTCAGCGTGCCGGTGCTGGTGGTCGGGTTCGAGTCGCTCATGGCAGCAACGCTAGTTGTCGTCGGGGCGCTGGCCGCCGTTGTCCCGCAGGTCGAGCGACTCCTGCAGGGCCGCGATCACGTTCTCGTGGCTGCGCGGGTTGTCGGGGTGGTGGCTGGCGGGTCCCCACTCGGGGTACATGTCGTACATCGGAATCGCTCTCTCTGAGTCTCGTGTTTCGTGGGCTGGGTGTCGGACTGCCATTCGGCTCGACACACCTGAAACGAAGAGACTCCGTGCGAGAACAGTCGACTCATGGGTCGCACGAGAGGGAGAAACCATCCAGAGTGCGGATCGCGCGGTGCTGGCTGGGCGATCTCACAACGGAGACATCTTCGATTGAGATGTGCCGAGAGACCGCAACGCCGAACACCGCGACGAGGTGGCCTCTCTTAACAGGCCTCGCCGCGGCACTCGATGAGTACGAAAATGCTCCGCATGGTGACGCAACCGTAGGCCACCTCGCGCCGTACGGCCACGACATTCCACGGAGTGTTCGGTATGCGAGACGGCCGTCCCGGAATGAAAGACTCCCACGCATGAGCGCCCCACCCGAGCTGCCCGACGTGGTGTCCCGCGCGTTCGCCGTCTCCCGGAAGGCCGGCTACGCGTCGTTCTGCCGCAACGAGACCGGCCGCCTGCTGGCCACCCTGGCCGCCACCCGCGGCGGCACGATGGCCGAGTTCGGCACCGGCTGCGGGGTGGGGACGGCGTGGCTGCGCTCCGGTGTCCGCGGCGACGCCCGGATCATCACCGCCGAGCTCGACGCCAAGCTGGCCGACGCCGCGGCCGAGATCTTCGAGGACGACCCGCAGGTCGAGGTGCTCTCCGCGGACTGGTCGACGCTGCTCGACAAGGGCCCGTTCTCGCTCCTCTTCCTCGACTCGGGCGAGCCGACCGAGGTCAGCGTCGACTCGGTCGCCGACCTGGTGGAGGCGGGCGGGATCGTGGTGCTCGACGACTTCACGCCGTGCGAGATCTGGCCGCCGATCACCTACGGCCGGGTCGACACCCTGCGCGAGCAGTGGCTCACCGACGAGCGCTTCACCGCCGTCGAGGTGATGGTCGCCCCCGACGCGTCCGCGATCGTCGCCACCAAGCGCTGACGGCGGCTCGGGTGGTTTCGAGGCTCGTCGCTGGCGCTCCTCACACCTCAACCACCGTCTGGGTGGTTTCGAGGCTCGTCGCTGGCGCTCCTCACACCTCAACCACCGTCTGGGTGGTTTCGAGGCTCGTCGCTGGCGCTCCTCACACGTCAACCCCCGTCTCGGTGGTTGAGGTGCGAAGGCGCTCTGGCGCCTGAGCCTCGAAACCTCCCGACGTCGAGCCCTCAGCCCTGCACCGTGGCGTCGATGGTCCAGAAGGGCAGCCAGAGCTGGGTGAGCGGGCCGATCGCCAGCGCGAAGAGGACCGTCCCGATGCCGAGCGTGCCGCCGAGGAGCAGGCCGATCAGCACCACGCTCACCTCGAGGCCGGTGCGCACCAGCCGCAGCGAGAGCCCGGTACGCCGGGCCAGACCGGTCATCAGCCCGTCCCGCGGGCCGCGGCCGAACTGCGCCCCGATGTAGAGCGCGGTCGCCAGGGCGCAGAGCGCCACGCCGCCGAGCATCAGCGCGATGCGGAGCACCAGCAGGTCGGGCCGGTCCAGCAGCGCCAGCGTGGCGTCGGCCGCGAAGCCGACGACCAGGGCGTTGGAGATGGTGCCGATGCCCGGCATCTCGCGCAGCGGGATCCATCCGATCAGCACCACGAAGCTCATCAGCACGACCGCCTGGCCGATGGTGATCGGCAGGTGGTGGGTGAGCCCGGAGTGGAGCACGTCCCAGGGCGCCAGGCCGAGGTCGCCGCGGATCATCAGGCCCAGCGAGACGCCGTACAGGACGAGGCCGACGTACAGCTGCGGCAGGCGACGAGCGAGCCGTCCGGCGCGGAACTGCGCGATCGGGCCGAGGTCGGTCAGGCCCGGGCGGGCGGTGGCGGTCGTGGTCACGGGCCCATCCTGGCGGAGATTGGCCTTCTCCTGAATAGCCAATCGTGGAAGGGTGGCCTGCATGTCCTCCCTCATCAGCGCCGGCCGGGTGGCCACCCTCGTGGGCGACTTCGACCGCTCCCCGGCGTACGCCGGCCTCGCCGACGCGCTCACCCTCCTGATCGGCGACGGCCGGATCGCCCTCGACACCCGGCTGCCGAGCGAGCGCGAGCTCACCGAGGTCCTGGGCGTCTCGCGCACCACCGTCACCCGGGCCTACGCCGAGCTGCGCGACGCCGGGTACGCCGTCGCCCGGCGCGGGTCCGGCACCTTCACCCGGGTCCCGGGCGGCCGGGCCCGGGCCCACGACCGCGCGCTCCTCCCCCGCCCCGGCGACCACGACGCGATCGACCTCAACTGCGCCGCACACTCGGCCCCGGCCGGGCTGGCCAAGGCCTACGTCGACGCGGCCGCCGACCTGCCGGCGTACCTCGGCGGGCACGGCTACTTCCCCACCGGCCTCCCGCAGCTGCAGCAGGCCATCGCGCGGGGGTACGACGAGCGAGGGCTGCCGACCGACCCCGACCAGATCATGGTGACCGCGGGCGCGCTGTCCGCAGCGTCGATCGTCGCCCAGGCGTTCACGCGGGCCGGCGACCGGGTGCTCGTCGAGTCCCCGGTCTACCCGAACGCCACCGACGCGCTGCGGCAGGGCGGCGCGCGGCTCACCCCGTCGCCCGTCGACCCCGAGGGCTGGGACCTCGACGCGGTCGGCGCGACACTGCGCCAGACGTCGCCGCGGCTGGCGTACCTGATCCCCGACTTCCAGAACCCGACCGGCCACCTGATGACCGACGCGCAGCGCGAGGAGTACGCCGCCCACCTGCGCCGCGCCCACACCGTCGCGATCGTCGACGAGGCCCACCAGGCTCTGGCGCTCGAGGGGCAGGTGATGCCGCGGCCGTTCGCGGCGTTCGCCCCCGACACGATCACGATCGGCAGCGCGAGCAAGAGCTTCTGGGGCGGCCTGCGGCTCGGCTGGATCCGCGCGCCGCACGGTCAGCTCGACCGCCTCACCCGGGCGCGGGTCAGCATGGACCTCGGCGCCCCGGTGCTGGAGCAGCTGGTGCTGCTGCGCCTGCTGGCCGGACCCGACGCACTCCTGACGGCGCACCGCGAGCGGCTGCGCGAGCAGCGCGACGCCCTGGTCGCGGCCATCGGCGACGACCTGCCCGACTGGCGCTTCCGGGTGCCGACCGGCGGCCTGGCGCTCTGGTGCCAGCTGCCCGGCCCGCACGGCACCGCCGTCGCGGCCGAGGCCGAGCGACGCGGGCTCATCGTGGCGCCGGGTCCGGTGTTCGCCGCGGAGGGCGGGCTCGACCGCTTCGTCCGGGTCCCCTGGACCCGGCCCACCGACGAGCTGGTCGAGGTGGTCCGCCGGCTCGCCGACGCGTGGTCCGCCGTACGCGACCGGCCGCCGGGGCGGGGCGCCCCTTCCGGGCGGGTGATGGTGGCGTGAGGGCCAGGGCGCCTAGGCCGACCGGCTCGCCTCGCCGGTCGACGATGCCGACCTGAGCCACACCCGCATCGCCCCGTCGCCACGATTGGCCCAGAGGTGGTAGGGGACGGCCACGATCTCCGCCTCCTCGAGCACCGGTCCACCGTCGGACCGGTACAGCTCGTCCTCCCAGCCGACCAGCGATGTCGTGTGCCCGGGCACGCAGACCGTCACCGCACCGCCGAGCGATTCGTCCACCCCCGTCGTCGCGGAGGTGACCTCCGACGCGAGGACGACCTGCAGCGGGTCGACGCCCACGTCCACCTGTTCGACGCAGTAGACCAGCGGCCCCCTCATGAGGGCGCCGCGACCCGACGCGGCCGACACGAGCGGGTGGGCGCGCACGAGCACCGCCGGCATCGGCAGGTCGAGCGTCACCTCGTCACCGTCGTTCCAGGCCCGGTCCAGCACCGCGTAGCCGTCGACGGTGACCGACGCGAGGTCCACCTCGTGTCCGTTCACGGAGAGCGACGGGCGGTCGCACCACCCGGGCAGCCGCACGGCGAGCGGGAACTCGGCCGGCGCGCCCATCGCCAGCGACAGCTTCACCGACCCGTCCCAGGGGTAGCTCGTCTCCTGGCGGATCGTGACCTCGGTTCCCCCTACCTCGAAGGCACCTGTCCCCGAGACGTAGAGGTGCACGGCCACGCCGTCGTCGCCGTGCGAGTACACGTAGGAGGAGAGCGAGGTGAGGAGGCGAGCCAGGTTCGGCGGGCAGCAGGCGACGCCGAACCACTCGTGGCGGTGGGCCGCGCCCTTGCTCGCCAGCGGGTTGTCGTAGAAGAACGACCGCCCGTCCAGCGAGATCCCGCTCAGCACGCCGTTGTACAGCGCCCGCTCGAGGATGTCTCCGTAGGAGCTCTTGCGGCGGAGCATCAGCATCCGGTGCGCCCAGAACACCAGGCCGATCGCAGCACAGGTCTCGGCGTACGCCGTCTCGTCCGGAAGGTCGTAGTCCTCGGTGAAGCCCTCGAGGAGCGCCGACGAACCCAGCCCACCGGTGACGTACATCCGACGCCCCGTCAGCCGGGACCAGAGACGCTCACACGCCTCGAGGAGCGACGCGTCGTCGTTCTCGCCCGCCAGGTCCGCCATCGCGCTGTAGAGGTACATCGCCCGGACCGCGTGCCCCACCGGATCCGCCTGCTCCCGCACGGGCGCATGGGCCTGGTTGTACTCGCGGAAGAGCTGCACCTCCTCGGCCCGGGTGGCGAAGCGCCACTCGTCGGCGAAGTAGCTCGGCGAGGGACGCTCGGCGTCCTCCAGGTCGAAGTAGAACGGCTGCTGGCCCCGCTCGTCGACGAAGTAGGTGGCCAGCTCCAGGTAGCGCGAGACACCGGTCGCCCGGTAGAGGCGCACCAGGGCGAGCTCGATCTCCTCGTGTCCGCAGTACCCCCGCTTCTGTCCCGGGCCACGTCCGAACACGGAGGCGATGTGGTCGGCGTACCGCATCACGATCTCGAGGAGGGTGCGCTTCCCCGTCGCCGCATGGTGCGCGACGCCGGCCTCGATGAGGTGCCCGGCCCCGTAGAGCTCGTGCGCGTCGAGCAGGTCGGTCCAGCGCTCGCCCGGCTTGACGACCGTGAAGAACACGTTCAGGTAGCCGTCGGGCTGCTGCGCTCCCGCCAGCAGGTCGATGGCGGCGTCCACCTTGGACTCGAGGTCCGGATCGTGGTGCTTGGCCAGGACGTAGCTCGCTGCCTCGATCCACTTCGCGACATCGCTCTCCCAGAAGGGATGCGGCTGGTCGTCACCGGGCTTCCACTGGAGGCGCAGCGCGTCGAACCGCCCGGTCTCCTGCAGCATGGCGTGCTGGACCGGGAGCGTCACCTCGCGCATCTGCTGGATCTTCGGAGACCAGAAGTGGTCCTCGATCGAGGATCGCGTGAGAGAGACCGGGACATGTCGCATGGGCATGGTGATAGAACGTGCTTCCTCTAGGAGTTCAGTGGCTGAAGGCGGAGGTCACTTCACGCTGCCGGCGGTCATGCCGGCAATGACGCGGTTGCTCAAGAAGACGTAGACCAGCACCGGCGGCACGATCGCCATGACCGTGGCGGCAAAGGCCTGGGGGTACTGCGCGGCGTAGGTCGTCAGGAAGTAGCGGACTCCGACCTGGACCGTCTGTGAGCTCTCGTCCTGGGTGAGGATGCTGGCGAACAGCAGCTCGTTCCAGGCCAGCATCATCAAGAAGATGCCGGCGGTGACGACGCCCGGGACGCTCAGCGGCACCACGATGCGCCGGAAGATGGCGTGGTAGGACGCGCCGTCGATGCGCGCCGCCTCGAGCAGCTCGTGCGGGATGGTGTCGACGTACACCTTGATGATCAGGAAGCCGGTGGGGAAGAAGATCCCGGCGTAGACCAGACCCACGCCCCACACCGAGTTGTAGAGCCCGGACCAGCGCACCAGGAAGAAGATCGGCGTGATGAAGGCGTTGACCGGAAGCAGGATGCCGAACATCAGGTAGAGGTACGCCAACCTGCTGAGCACGAACTTGTGGAGCAGGGCGTACGACGCGAGGAGCGACGCCGCGATGGTGACCAGGGCGGAGAAGGCCGCGATCACGAAGCTGTTCCGGAGGAACACCAAGATGGGGTGCGCGTCGAGCGCGCTCGTGTAGTTGTCGAGCGACCACTTGGACGGCAGCTCGAAGGGGCCGGCGAAGATCTCGGCGTTCGTCTTGAACGACGACATCACCAGCCAGAGGAACGGGACGATCGTGACAACAGTGAAGCCGATGAGCACGACCCATCGGAACAGCCGGCCAATCATGCCCGCTCCGCTCTGTTGAGGAATACGAAGACCGCCGCGACCATCGCGGCGCCGAGGACGAGAGTCACCACGCCGGCAGCAGCTGCCAGCCCGTACTGGTTGGCGGTCATCATCTGGCGGTAGATGTAGAACGAGAGGTTGGTCGTGCGATCACCCGGACCACCGCTGGTCATGATGAACGGGTACTCGAACGCGCGCAGCGCGTAGGCGATCACGAACAGACACTGCAAGGCGATGCCTCTCCTGATCAGCGGGATGGTGATGGAGAGCTCCTGGCGCAGGGTGGAGGCGCCGTCCAGGACGGCCGCCTCGTACACCTCCGCGGGGATGGTGGAGATCTGCGTCATCAACAGCACCATCCCGAAGCCGATGTAGATGATGAACGGAAGCTGGGTCGAGATGAGAGCAGTGCTCGGGTCGAAGAGCCACGCCCGGGTGAGCGAACCGAGTCCGACCACCTCGAGGGTCTTGTTCAGCATGCCGAGATCCACGTGGAGGATGAAGTACCAGAGGAACGCGATCGCCGTGGTCGAGATGACGCTCGGGAGGAAGAAGACCGTGCGGAAGAACTTCCAGAACCGGGGCTGACGAGCCAGGATCAACGCAACCAGCAGGCAGAGCGGGGTGTGGATGAAGACGCCCACGGCGGCCCACTTGATGGTGTTCCCCACCGCCTGACGGAACGAGGGGTCCTCCACCAGCTGCCGGTAGTTTGCGAAACCCACGAACTCCGGCGTGCCGACGCCGACCCAACGCGTCATGCCCAGGTAGATCAGCGCGACCATCGGTCCCACCAGGAACAGGGTCACCAGTGCGGCACCTGGAGCCAGGTACAAGTAGGCGTGTCTACGGTTGCTCACGCAAGTCGTCTCCTCTGAGCAGCTGGTGACCCGCCCTTGCGGGCGGGTCACCAGCCGGACTCATCGATTTCTCAGGGTTGGTTGGCTGCCTGGAGCTGCGAGGCGAAGTCCTCGGGCGTCATGTCCCCCAGCGCCAACTGCTCGAGCATGCCGTTCACCTTCTCCTGGGCAGGGGCGGTGATCGACCGCTGCAGCTGCACGACGGAGGCCGGCGCGTCGGCCTGGATCTCCAGGACCGACGCCATCTGGCACGACGTCTTCGCGAGGTCCTCGTCCGAGAACTCGGTGTTGAGCGCCTGCGGGTACTGGCCCTCGATCGAGAACTTCACCGCGTTGTCCTGCGACGTCATGAACTTGAGCCACTCGACGACGGCGTCCGCCTTCTCCTGGCTGTCCTGCTTCCCGACTCCCCAGGTGTTGATGGAGTCGGTGAGGTTGGTGCCCGGCTCGACGGTCCCGTCACCCATGGTCGGGGCGACAGCGACACCGACGTCGCACGGCGAGTCGACCTGCTCCTGGATCGGACCGATGAGCCACGGTCCGTCGACGACCATCGCAGCCTTCTTCGAGAGGAAGTTCTGCACCGCCACGGAGTAGTTGGAGCCCACGGCGTCCGGCGTCGTGTAGTCCTCGAAGAGCTTCTGCGTGAAGCGGGCGCCTTCGACGACCGCGTCGGAGTCCAGGTCGGTGCCCGGCAGCCAGGCGTCGGGGCCGCCCACGCTCATCGCGTAGTAGCTGAAGGCGTTCATCGAGTACCAGGCGTCGTCACCGGTGAACAGTGCGATCGGCGCCACGCCGCTGGCCTTGAGCTTGTCGGCCGCAGCGGTGAACTCGTCCCAGGTCTGGGGGAACTCGGTGATGCCGGCCTTCTCGAACAGGTCCTTGTGGTAGTAGAACAGCACCGGGGACTGGTCGCTCGGGATACCGCCGAGGTTGCCGTCGGACTGGATCGCCTCGAGCTGCTCCGGCTTGAAACGGGCCTTCCACTCCGGGTCCGCATCCATGTACGGCGTCAGGTCCATGAGCTGGCCCGAGGACTCCCGCGACATGTCGTTCGGGTTGAAGTTGTACAGGAACACGTCGGGCGCGTCTCCGGCAGAGATCGAGGAACGGATCTTCTGCTGGAGCGTGAGCCAATCGGGCTCGGGGTCCGAGACGACTTCGATCTCCCCCTTGTGCTCCTTGTTGAACTCGGCAATGAGCTCGTCGAGCACCTTGCCGCGCGGGATGTCGGGGACGAAGTTGGACCAGATGTGGACGCGGATGCTGCCGTCCGCCGCCTGGTCGTCGTCGGAACCCGAGCCGCAGGCCGAGAGCAACATGGCCATCGCGACGATCGGGATCCACAGCTTGCGGATCATTGGAATCTCCCTTTTCTCACCTCTACGAAGGCGACCCACTGGACGTGGACCGTGGTGCTGGTGCTACTGGCGCACATTCCCGAGCTGTCCAACCGCCCCTGCGTCGACCTGGAGGGTCGTGCCGGTGACGAACCGCGACTCGTCGGACGCCAGCCAGAGCACTGCGCTGCTGATGTCCTCGGGCTCCACCCACGGAACGGGGAGCAGGTGCCCTGCTGAGAGTGCGTCCACCACGTCGGCCGGCTTCGGGTCGTCGAGGTCGGGCCGGAAGATCTTCAAAAGGGTGGGGTTCATGATCATGTCGGTCGGGACGTTGGTCGGGTTCACGGTGTTGACCCGGATCCGGTACCGACCGAGATCGTTCGCGAGCGCGCGCATCAGACCGACGACTCCGTGCTTCGAGGAGACGTACGAGCTGGAGTTCAGCGCTCCCACGAGGCCCAGGTTCGAGCTGGTCAAGATGATCGAGCCCCCGCGACCGGCGTCGATCATCGACGGGATCGCGGCCTTCGCGGTCCTCCACACACCGTTGAGGTTGATGTCCACCATCTCGGTCCACTGCTGCTCCGTCTGCTCCCAGGCGGGGGCGGCCGAGTAGATGCCCGCGTTGGCGACGACCACGTCGATGTGCCCGAAGGCAGCGAGGCCCGCCGTCACTGCGGCGTCCAGGTCCTCCTGCGACCGGACGTCGGCCTGCTGCGCCACGATGCGCGCTCCGCACTCCTCCACGAGGCGGACCGTCTCCTGGAGGTCCTCCTCGGAGGCCATGGCGTACGGCGACGTGGCGACCTCTGCAGGCACGTCCACGGCGATGATGTCTGCGCCCTCGCGTGCGAATGCAAGCGCGTGCGAGCGACCCTGACCGCGCGCGGCCCCGGTGATGAACACTTTCTTGCCCTCGAACCTGGCCAACTCGGACCCCGCCCTTTCCTGACGCTCTCCGGGACTCGGACCAGCAGGTAGCTCGTCCGCGCATCCCGGCCCGCACCCTGCGGCCACGTGTTTCACCGATCGGTATAAATCGGTTCACACGCAATCTGCCTGTCCAGCGGAGTGTTCGTCAAGCACTTCGCAACAACTTTTCAACCTGGCCGTCATCTTCCGGAAACCGCTACTCACCCTGGACTCAGCGCCTCAGAGGCGGTTGAGGTCGGGGTGCGCGGACGGAAATCGGGGCCGTCTTCTGTGTTGACGTGAGGGCCCGGATAGGCCACGGTTTATTGAAACGGTTTGCACGTCGAGTGAACGAGGCGGGGAGTGACAGAGTCCGAAGACCGAGGAAGCCCTCCTCGGCTCGCGACCATCGGAGCCGTGGCGGAGCGGGCCGGCGTCAGCAAGGCGACGGTGTCCAACGTCCTGACCGGCAAGCGGCCGGTCTCGACGGCCACGCGTCGCCGGGTCAACCGCGCCATCTCGGAGCTCGACTACCAGCCCAACGGGGCGGCGCAGGCGCTGCGCTCGAAGCGCTCCCACACCGTCGCGCTCATCGTGTCCGACCTGACCAACCCGTTCTTCACCGGCGTGGCGGCCGGGCTGCAGGAGACCGTGATGACCGACGGCTACCTGACGTTCGTCGCGGGTTCGGACTCGGAGCGCGGGCGTGAGCTGGCGCTCCTCACCGAGTTCACCCGTCGCGGCGTCGACGCCGTCGTCATCTCCGCCTTCGCGCTGCGCAGCGAGGAGTTCGAGCGGCTGCACGTCGCCAACATCCCGGTGATCGGGATCGGTCACCAGCTGTCCGGCGCCGGCATCGACATCGTCTCGGGCGACGACCACCGCATGGCCGTCGACGCCGTCCAGTACCTCTTCGAGCGAGGTCACCGACACATCGCGACCATCGCGGGCCCGGCCGCATCCGATGTCGCCCAGCAGCGGCTGGCCGGGTTCCACGCCGCGTGCCGCCGCCTGGGCCTCCCCACGTCGGACGAGGTGGTCGTCGAGGGCGACTGGACGCGCGACAGCGGGCGCGCCGCGACCAGCCGGCTACTCGCACTCCCGGAGCGGCCGAGCGCCGTCTACGTGGCCAACGACCTCATGGCCATCGGCGCCATCGACGCCACCCGGGCCGCCGGGCTGCGCATCCCCGACGACTTCGCCATCATCGGCAACGACGACATCGAGGTCGCGTCCCTGGTGTCCCCGCAGCTGACGACGATCCGCATCCCCTACCGGGAGCTGGGCCGCGTGGCGGGCCGACTGCTGCTCAACCGCCTGGGAGCCGGGCGCCTGGGGGCCCGACAGACCGTGCTGATCGAGCACAGTCTCGTGGTCCGCGACACCGCATGACCCGCACCGTTGCTCTCTCTGGACCCGAACTGGCACCACCGACCTGACGTCATACGCGAACGAGGAGAACAGACCCACCATGGAAGAACGTGCAGGGCAGGATGCTGAGCGCCCCGAGGGCCCTTTCCGCATCATCATCGACACCGACCCGGCTCTCGGCGTTCCGAACGCCGACATCGATGACGGTCTGGCCATCGCCCTGGCCCTGACCTCTCCGGAGATCTCCGTCGAGGGCATCACCATCGTCAACGGCAACTCGAAGCTGGAGACGGGCGTGCAGTGCGCGCTGTACCTCCTGGAGCGCCTCGGGCGAGAGGACGTCGGCGTCTACGCCGGGGCCGACCGGCCCCTGGTCAAGAACGTCGACGACGTCCACGAGCTCTACGCTCCGCACCTGGCGTCCGCCCGGGTCGAGCTCCCCCACACGACTCGTACTCCGGAGCGGCTCCACGCGGCGAACTACATCGTCGAGACCGTGATGGCGAACCCGGGTGAGATCACCGTGGTGGCGATCGGGCCGATGACCAACGTCGCCCTGGCCCTGGCGCTCGAGCCTCGCATCGCCCAGGCGGCGCGCGAGTTCGTCCTGATGGTCGGCTCAGCGACCAACTACGCCCACAACGTGACGACGGTGGGTGACTTCAACGCCTTCGTCGACCCCGAGGCACTGCAGCGGGTCCTCGACAGTGGCGCGAAGATCCGCACCGTCGGGATCGACCAGACCTCTCGGGTGCGCATGACCCGCGACCACGTCCGTACGCTGCGCGCCCACGGGTCCGCCTTCGCCACGTGGGTCGCCGACTGCGCGGAGCAGTGGATCGACTTCCTCCACCAGGCGTGGCCGAACCGGCCCGAGCACGCTGACGGCTGCTTCCTGCACGACCCGCTGACGGTCGCCGCCCTCCTCGGCCGCGAGATCCTGACGTGGGAGCCCGCGCGAGTCGACGTCGAATGCGCCGACGGCCTGGCGCGGGGCCTCGTCGTCGTGGACCGTTCCCTGGCCCTCGCCCCGGCGCCGCCCGCGAACGCCGAGGTGGCCGTGGACACCGACGTCGACGCCTTCACCACCCTCTTCATGCAGCGTCTGCTTGCCGCCGAGCAGCCGTCCGTCCCGTGACCGGTCCCCAGCCCCGGGTCGTGGTCCTCGGCTCGCTCAACATGGACACCGTGGTGGGACTCGAGCGCCGGCCGGAGCCCGGAGAGACGGTGCTCAGCGCGTCCGTGAGACGTTCCGCCGGAGGCAAGGGACTCAACCAGGCGGTGGCGGCCTCCCGAGCAGGTGCGCCGACCACGATGATCGGTGGGGTCGGGGACGACCGGGACGGCGCGGAGCTACGCGAGGCGCTGACGCGGTACGGCGTGGACGCGACGCACGTGCGGACGCTGCCGGAGCAGTCCACCGGTAGCGCCTTCATCACCGTGACCGAGGACGGCGAGAACGCCATCGTGGTGCTGCCGGGCAGCAATGGAGCACTGGACTCGGACTGCCTCGCACCACTGCGGGCGCTCCCCCCGGGCAGCGTCCTCCTCTGCCAGCTCGAGGTGCCGTTGGCGACGGTTCTCGCGGCGGCGACCATCGCCGCGGATCAGGGAGTCCGGGTGATCCTCAACGCCAGCCCCGTCACCGAGCTCCCCCAGGACCTCCTCCGGCTCTGTGACCCCCTCGTGGTGAACGCACGAGAGGCGCTCCGCCTGCTCGGGGACGACGAGCGCGACGTGGCCGGGTCGGACGACCTGCGACAGCTCAGCTCCGACCTGCTGGGCCTGGGAGCCCAGTCGGTGGTGGTGACCTGGGGTGCTGGGGGCGCGGTGTGGCGCGACCACCAGCGCTACCTGACGGCGCCCGCCCCGCGGGTCGCGGTCGCCGACACCACGGGCGCCGGTGACGCCTTCGCCGGCACGCTCGCCGCCGACCTCCTCGCCGGCCGGAGCGCGGACCAGGCTCTGGCCTCGGCGACCGCAGCCGGCTCCGAGGCGACGACCTGGCACGGGGCACATCCGTGAGCGCGCGCCCGCTGCGGTGGGGGGTCCTGGGCACGGGCACGATCGCCTCACTGTTCGTGGAGGACCTGCGCCACGAACCGGGCTCCGTGGTCACCGCGGTCGCGTCCCGCTCCCAGGAGAGCGCTCGCGCCTTCGGCGATCGCCTGGGCGTCCCGCGCTGCCACGGCTCGCACGACGACCTGTTCGCCGACGATCAGGTCGACATCGTGTACGTCGCCACCCCGCCCGCCACGCACGCCGCGCTCGGGCACGGTGCCATCGCGGCCGGCAAGCACGTGCTCATCGAGAAGCCCTTCACGCTCGACGCGGCCCAGGCCGTCGGCCTGGTCGACGCCGCCCGGGCGGCAGGGGTGTTCCTGATGGAGGCCATGTGGTCCTGGCACCTGCCCCACATCGGGCGACTGCGCGAGCTGCTCGGCACCGGAGCCCTCGGCGACGTGCGGCTCGTGACCGCGGACCACGGGCTGAACCTGCCGTCGGCGCTGGCGGCCCGTCTCTATGAGCCGTCGCTGGGCGGCGGCGCCCTCCTCGACTTCGGCGTGTACCCCGTCTCGCTTGCTGTGCTCGCCTTCGGCGGGAAGCCGACGCGGATCACCGCGCAAGCCGTGATGACGTCCACGGGCGTCGACCGTCAGACCTCGGTCGTGCTCGAGTACGGCGATGCCCAGGCGGTGCTCACTGCCACCATCGGCGCGGACACCTCCAACCGGGCGGCGGTGTCCGGCACTCGCGGCCGGGTGGAGATCCCGGCCGTCTGGTACCGGCCGAACCGGCTCGAGCTGACGGGCGAGACCGGTGAGACCGAGCTCTTCGAACGACCGGTGCCCGGCGTGGGGCTCCACGTCGAGGCGGCCGAGGCACGCCGATGCATCGAGGAGGGCCTGCTCGAGAGCACCCAACGCCCGACAGCAGAGACAGTGGCGGTGATGGAGACGCTGGACGGCATCCGCACCGCCATCGGATTGAGGTTCCCGAGTGAGAACCCGGACAGAGGAGTGAGCTGAGTGGCATCCCCCCAGCGTCTGAACGTTGTCGTCGTCGGCCTCGGCTTCGGCGCCGAGTTCGTCCCGATCTACCGCGTCCACCCCGACGTGGCCACGGTGGGTCTGTGTGACGTCGACGCCGAGCGGGCCGACCGGCTCGCCGCGACCTACGGTGCCGACCGGGTCTATCCCTCGCTCGAGGCGGTCCTCGATGACGACGAGGTGGACGCCGTGCACCTGGTCACGCCGCTCACCGAGCACGGCCTCCAGAGCATCGCGACGCTCCGGGCCGGCAAGCACTGCGCCTCGACGGTCCCGATGGCGGTCGACGAGCGGGACCTCAGCGAGATCATCGCCCTCGAGCGGTCGACCGGCCTCACGTACATGATGATGGAGACGGCGGTCTTCACCCGCGAGTTCCTCCACGTCAAGGGGCTCGTCGCCCGGGGCGAGCTGGGCAGCATCACCTTCGCTCGCGGTGCGCACTACCAGGACATGTCCGGGTGGCCGCCGTACTGGGAGGGACTCCCCCCGATGTGGTACGGGACCCATGCCGTCGCGCCCTTGCTGGCCCTGCTCGACACCCATGCGGTCGAGGTGCACTGCTTCGGCTCGGGCCGGTTGGACCCGGCCGAGGAGTCGAGGTACGGCAACCCCTACCCTGCGGAGACGGCGATCTTCCGCCTGCACGGGCATGACGCCGCCCTCGAGGTGACCCGGTCGCTGTCGCGCGTGGCGCGGCCGTACACCGAGTCCTTCGACCTGTACGGCGACCGCGGCGGCTTCGAGTGGAGCCAGCTGGAGGAGGACGAGACCCCACTGCTCTTCGCCATGGGCGACCCGGAGCACACGCGGCACCGCCCGATCACGGTGACCCGCCTGAAGGCACCCGAGACCGGCGACCTGCTCCCTCCCAGCCTCGCGAGGTTCACCCGCGAGGGTGTCTACGGCGCGGACGGACACCTGTCGGTGGCCCAGGGCAGCGGACACGGGGGGTCGCACCCCCACCTCGTCCACGAGTTCATCCGCTCCATCGTGGAGGACAGGCCGTCGCTGGTGGACGCACAGACGGCGGCGCGCTGGACGGCGGCCGGCCTCACGGCCCACCGGTCGGCGATCGCAGGCGGCACCACGATGTCGGTCCCGACCTTCGACTAGCCGGCCGTCGCTCCGCTGGAGCCGGCTAGGGGCTGCGTCGCTGCTCCCAGGCCGAGGTCAGCGCGCGCAGCCGGCCGGCGAGGCCCTCGATGTCCCCGGCCGGGGCTTCGGCGAGCAGCGCGTCTTCGAAGGCGAGCTGCGCGGGGACCACGTCGTCCACGAGCGCGACCCCGGCGTCGGTGAGGACCACCAGGGACGAGCGGCCGTCGGCCGGGTTCGTCGACCGGCTCAGCAGCCCCCGAGCCTGGAGGGCGTTCAGCCGCATGGTGATCGCGGAGCGGGGGGCCAACAGCGTCTGGGCCAGCGATGTCGGGCTCAGGGGTTCGTCCGAACGGCGCAGGGCAGACAGCACGTCCAGCTCACCGCGGGTCAGCCCGTAGCCGGCGAGGAAGGCGTCGCTGGCCTCGAGGACGAGCCGGGCAGCGCGCAGCAGCCGGTGGATCACCCCGAGGCTCGTGAAGCTCAGGTCCGGGCGCAGCCGGGCCCACTCGCGCTGCATCCGGTCCACGACGTCGTCGCCGGCGGGCATGCCGTCTGCGTCCTGGTCCATCCGTGTCCTCCCGATCCGTGGCCCCGGTCCTGCCCAGATTAGTTCATCACTGTAGTAACCTGGTGGTACTTCACTCATGTAGCAACTCGGAGCGACCCCATGACGCAGGCCACCCCGCCTCGCTCCTGGTGGGCGACGGTCTTCGACCTGGGCCCGCACGCCGGCGCCCACTGGACCGCCGGGCGCGCGAGCCTGGCGATCCTCGTGCCCCTGGTGGCCTGTTGGGCGTCGGGCCGCGGCGAGCTGCTGCTGTATGCGGCGATCGGCGCCTTCGCCGCCCTGTACGGACGACACGAGCCGGCCCGGGCACGCCTGGCCATGCAGGCGCAGGCGAGCGTCGTCCTGGTGGTCGGCGTCGCCGTCGGTGCCCTGGTGGCGACCCTCCCGTTCCGCCTCTGGCTGCTCATCCCGGTCGGGGCCGCCTGGGCCGGGGTCGCGGTGCTGCTGGCCGAGTGGGGACGATGGCATCCGGCCGGAGCGCTCAACCCGGTCTTCGCCCTCACTGCCTCGGCCACCGTCCCGATCCCGCTGAGCACGGTGCCCGCGGCCGCCCTCACTGCGGCCGGCGCGGCCGCCTTCGCGCTCCTGCTGGCCCTCCCGGGGTGCAGCGCCCGCGACGAACCGGCGCGGCGTCGGCTGCCGACGCGCGGCCTGCGCCCGCCCGACCAGGCGGGCCGCCACGCCGCCCGCTACGTGCTCGGCATCGGCGCCGCGGGCGTCGCCGTCGCGACCACCGGCATCGGCCACCCCTACTGGACCTTCGTCACGGCATCCGTGCCCATGTCCGCACCCGACCTGCACGCCCGCCTCGCGCGCGCCGCCCAGCGGGTGATCGGCACGGCCACCGGGCTCGGCGTCGCAGCCCTCGTCCTGGCCGCCCATCCCACCGGCTACACCGCGATCATCGTGATCGCCGCGCTCCAGGCCTGCACCGAGCTGACCACCGGGCGCAACTACAGCCTCGGCCTGGTCTTCTTCACCCCGATGGCGCTTGTGCTCGGCGACCTCATGCTGCCCGCCTCGATCGGCACCCTGCTGGCTCAGCGCGCCCTCGAGACCCTCCTCGGCCTCGCGATCGCGCTGGCCGCCACCCTCATCACCGATCCGCGAGAGTGAGACATCCGGCTCTGCCGCGGTCGCGCTACGCGCCGGTCGCCCGCCGGCGTCCGAGCCGGCGCGGAGCTCAGCGCGCGGACCGGGAGGCCAACCAGCTGGCGAACTCCGTCGCGACGATCCGCTCGTCGTGGACGCCGGCCGCCTCCGGCGAGCACAGCCAGCGGATCGGGCCCGCCATCACGTCCGCCGGCAGCAACCCCTCCCGTGCCTCGAGCGGCAGGTCCTCGGGGATCATGCCGCTCTCGGTGGCGCCGCCGGGCAACACCTGGTTCACCGTGATCGGCGTGTCCGCCAAGTCGGCCGCCATGATCCGCGCCAAGGCCTCCGCGCCGGCCCGCGCCGGCCCGTACGGGACGAAACCGCGTCGGACCATGGTGGAGTGGTTCATCGTCACGTTGACGATGCGGCCCCGGCCGGCCGAGAGCATCCGCGGCACCACGGCGCGGGCCACCAGGAAGTACCCGGTCAGGTTGGTGGCGACCAGGTCGCGGAACCCGGGCGGGCTGACCTGCCAGAACGGCTGCGGGTCGGTGAGGAACCGAGGGTTCACCGTCCGCATGCCGATCCCGGCGTTGTTGACCACCACATCGATGCCGCCGAAGGCGCGGACGGTCTCCTCCACCCCGCGCTCGACGCTCTCCTCGTCGCGCACGTCCATGGCGACACCGACCACTCGGGTGTCCTCCACGCCACCGTCCGCGGCGAGCCGCGCCGCGGCGTCCGCGGTACGCGCGGGGTCCCGGCCCGTGATCGCCACGTGGGCGCCGGCCTCGATGAGCGCGGCGGCCATGGCGTGACCGAGGCCGCTGGTGCCGCCGGTGACGAGCACGCGTACGCCGTCCGCGCGGAACTCGGGTGCCACCGGCTCCTCGAGTGGCTGGATGTCGCCTGCGCGCCCTCGCGGAGGAGAGGCGTTCGAATTCTCGTCCATGACTCGTCATTACCCCACGGGCACCGTGCGGATGCTGGTCGACCTCGCGGAAGTCTGCCGCCGCATGTCCCGGGCCGGGGGTCTCACCCTGGCGCCCGGACGGTCCGAGAGGTGGTTCATA
Organism: Nocardioides sp. PD653-B2; assembly: GCF_002117935.1. Taxonomy (GTDB): domain Bacteria; phylum Actinomycetota; class Actinomycetes; order Propionibacteriales; family Nocardioidaceae; genus Nocardioides. The sequence goes on from NZ_BDJE01000041.1 coordinate 28,132, forward strand.
CTACGAACGTGTCAGGCTCGACAGAGGCTGGCTTCGCGGACGTGGTGTAGTTGCAGCACGCTTCCCTTCCAGGGAAGGGGTCGAGGTTCAAATCCTCGCGTCCGCTCCACCCTCTCGGCTACGTCGCGCCGGGGAACCCGTGTTGGCGCCACGCCTCGTAGGTCACCACCGCCGCCGAGTTGGACAGGTTGAGGGACCGGCGCCCGGCCACCATGGGGATGCGGAGTCGGTCCGTGACGCGCTCGTGGCTCAGCACCTCGTCCGACAGGCCGGTCGGTTCGGGGCCGAAGAGCAGCACGTCGCCGGGCTGGAACTCGACGTCGGTGTACCACCGGGTGGCGTGGGCGGTGAAGGCGAAGACCCGCGACGACGCCAGCGCCGCACCGGTCAGCGCGGTGTCGAGGTCGGGGTGCACCGTGATCGACGCGAGGTCGTGGTAGTCGAGTCCCGCGCGCTTCAGCTTGGGCTCCGACAGGTCGAACCCGAGGGGTTCGACCAGGTGCAGGCTGGCGCCGGTCCCGGCCACCATCCGGATCGCGTTGCCCGTGTTGGGTGGGATGCGGGGCTCGAGGAACATCACGTGGAACACGCCTCAAACTATCGGCCGACCTCCGCGTGCCGCGATGCAGCCTCCTGGAGCCTGGCTCGTGACCGGCTCCTCGGGCATCGGGAGCGAGCAGCCCGGGCGTCTCGACGAGATCGATGGTCGGCGCCTCCGGCTACGGTGCTGGTGTGCCACAGAGAGAAACCAAGAGACTGAACGACGAGGTCATCTACGAGCACATGCTCGCCTTCGGCGACTTCACCACGCCGGCTGCCATGGGCAAGCGCATCGGCTTCCACCGGGTGACCGTCCGACTCGCCTTCCTGCACGGCCTCGAGCTCGGGCTGTACGAGACCCGCGACAGCGAGAAATGGACCAACCCGGTCACGGGTGGTCCGGCCACCGAGTACCGGGCCGTCCCCCGCGGGACCTCGTAGCCGGGTCGTCAGACGAGGTCTACGGCGCGCACCGAGGCGGCGTCCATGGCGTGCTGGATGTCCGCGAGCGTGTCGGCCGAGATGGCCGAGTCGACGGACAGCGCGACGAGGGCCTGGCCGCCCTTGGCGTCGCGGGAGACCTGCATGCCGGCGATGTTGACGCCGGCGTCACCCAGGATGCCGCCGACGGTGCCGACCATGCCGGGGCGGTCGCCGTACGTCAGGAACGCGAGGTGCTGGGTGGGCTCGAGGTCGACGTCGAAGCCGTTGACCTCGACGATCCGCTCCCGCTGGTTGATCCCGACCAGGGTGCCACTGACCGAGACCTGTGAGCCGTCGCCGAGCGTGCCGCGGATGGTGATCAGGTTGCGGTGGTCGGGGCTCTCCGGGTCGACCACGAGGCGTACGGCGGTCCCGCGCTCGGCCGCGAGCAGCGGCGCGTTCACATAGGAGACCTGCTCCTCGACGATGTCGGCGAAGACGCCCTTGAGGGCGGCCAGCTCGAGCACCTTGACGTCGAAGTCGGTGATCTCGCCGCGCACCTCGACGTCGATCTGCTGGGCGACCTCGCCGGCCAGACCGGTGAAGATCCGGCCGAGCTTCTCGGACAGCGGGATGCCGGGCCGGACGTCCTCGGCGATCACGCCGCCCTGGACGTTGACGGCGTCGGGCACCAGCTCGCCCGACAGCGCGAGCCGGACCGAGCGGGCCACGGCGATGCCGGCCTTCTCCTGTGCCTCGTCGGTGGAGGCACCCAGATGGGGCGTCGCGACGACGTTCTCGAGCTCGAAGAGCGGGCTGTCGGTGCACGGCTCCTGGGCGAAGACGTCGAGGCCGGCTGCGGCGACCCGGCCCTCCTTGAGCGCGGAGTAGAGCGCGGCCTCGTCGACGATGCCGCCCCGCGCCGCGTTGACCAGGACCAGCGACGGCTTGACCCGGTGGAGCTGCTCGACGCCGATCAGGCCGACGGTCTCGGAGGTCTTGGGGAGGTGCACCGACATGAAGTCGGACTCCGCGAGCAGGGTGTCGAGGTCGACCAGGCGGACGCCCATCTGGGCGGCGCGACCGGCCTGGACGTAGGGGTCGTAGGCGATGACCTTCATGCCGAAGGCCGACAGGCGCTGGGCGACGAGCACCCCGATCCGGCCCAAGCCGACGATGCCGACGGTTTTCTCGTAGAGCTCGATGCCGGTGTAGCGCGACCGCTTCCACTCGCCGTTCTTGAGCGCGGCGTGGGCCGGCGAGACGTGGCGGGCCGCGGCGAGCATCAGCGCGACGGCGAGCTCGGCGGCGGAGACGATGTTGGAGGTGGGCGCGTTGACGACCATCACCCCGGACTGGGTCGCAGCGCGGACGTCGACGTTGTCGAGGCCGACCCCGGCGCGCGCGACGACCTTGAGGCGGGGCGCGGCGGCCAGCGCTTCGGCGTCGACCTTCGTGGCCGAGCGGACCAGGATCGCGTCGGCGGTGGCGATGGCCTCGAGGAGCTCGCCGCGGTCGGCGCCGTTGCAGTGCCGGATCTCGAAGTCGGGACCGAGCGCCTCGACGGTCGCGGGGCTCAGCTCTTCGGCGATCAGGACGACAGGCATGCTCACAGCGGTTCATTCCTCGGCATTGGTGCGGGATGAATAACGACCGGTGGACCGGTCGGGCACGGCGCTGTGCTTCGCGAAACTGTACCCGACCGGTCCGGGATAACCGGTGGCGTCCACAGCCCGGAGTGCCTACCCTCGAGAGGTCGTATCCCCTCCCGGTGGCAGGTCGATTTGAAGCTCTGAGGTGCAGGCCGTCCTCCCTCCCACCGAGAGCTTCGTCATGTCCTCACCCACCCCTGTCATCAGCGCCTCCCGGCTCGACTTCACCTGGCCGGACGGCACGTCGGTCCTCCGCGGCCTCGACCTCCTCGTCAGCCCCGGACGCTCCGGCCTCGTCGGTGTCAACGGCGCCGGGAAGTCCACCCTGCTGCGTCTCGCCGCCGGCGTGCTGCAACCCACCGGCGGGCACGTCCACGTCGCCGGCGAGGTCGGCTACCTCCCGCAGGACCTCACCCTCGCCGTCGACCAGCCGGTCGCCGACTTCCTCGGCATCGGCGAGGTACGACGCGCGGTGCGTGCCGTCGAGGGGGGCGCCGTCGACGAGCACCTCTTCGAGACGATCGGCGACGACTGGGACGTCGAGGACCGCGCCGTCGCCGAGCTCGGCCGGCTCGGTCTCCCCGGCGACCTGCTCGACCGGAGGCTCGGCGAGATGTCCGGCGGCGAGGTCACCCAGCTCGGGCTGGCGCGCCTGCTGCTGCGCCGTCCCGACGTGCTCCTCCTCGACGAGCCGACCAACAACCTCGACACCGACGCACGAGCACGCCTGTACGACGTCGTCGAGGGCTGGACCCGATCGCTGCTCGTCGTCAGCCACGACCGCGACCTGCTCGAGCGGATGGACCGGATCGGCGACCTGCGCGACGGCGTGGTGCGCTGGTACGGCGGCGGTCACTCGGCGTACGCCGCCCAGGTCGCCGCCGAGCAGGCGGCGGCCGAGCAGGCCGTGACGAGCGCCCGGTCCGACGTGCGCCGGCAGCGCAACGACCGGGCCGAGGCCGAGCGGGTGCTCGCCCAGCGCCGCCGTACCGCCAGGAAGGCGGAGGCCACCACGGGCCTGGGCAAGGCGGCGATCAACACCAAGCGCAACCAGGCCGAGAAGTCCGCCGCGAAGTACCGCCACGTCCACGACGACCGGCTCGACCAGGCGCGCGAGCGGCTCACCGACGCGGAGTCGCGGCTGCGCGAGGACCGGGAGATCCGCATCGACCTGCCCGGCACGGAGGTGCCCCGCGGCCGGGTGGTGCTGGACGGCGACGACCTCGCGGTCGCCGGCCCGGACCGGATCGCGGTCGTCGGGCCCAACGGCTCGGGCAAGACCACGCTCCTGCGGCGGCTCGCCGGCCAGGCGCGGGTGCCGGTCGCGCTCCTCCCCCAGCGGCTCGACGTGCTCGACGACGACGGGTCGGTCTACGCGAACGTGGCGGCGCGGTCACCCGGCGCCGACCCCAACCTCGTCCGCGCCCGGCTCGCGCGCTTCCTCTTCCGGGGCGCGCTCGCCGACAAGCGGGTCGGAGACCTGTCCGGGGGTGAGCGCTTCCGGGCGACCCTGGCCGCGCTGCTGTTGGCCGACCCGGCGCCGCAGCTACTGCTGCTCGACGAGCCCACCAACAACCTCGACTTCGCGTCGTACGACGCCCTGGTCTCCGCGCTCGAGTCGTACCGCGGGGCGCTGGTCGTGGCCAGCCACGACGAGGGGTTCCTCGAGGACATCGGGGTCGAGCGGGTGCTGGACCTCGGGGCCGAGGGCGGTCCTTCGCGCCGGGCGACCTGACCAGCGGTGAGTGAGCACCCGGCCCGGACGAACATCGGTTGCGGGCTCACCGCCGGCCGGTCGTCGCACGCGCGGCGTCGCCGCCCCGGTCGCGGGAGCGCTCCCTTGGTCACAAACCGCAGGATTTCGGCCTGAATCTTTGCGGTTTGGGACCAAACCGCAAAGCGATCGGCCGGGTGACTGACAGGCTGAGCGTCGTGCACCTGGAGACCGACCGCCTGCTGATCCGGCCCTGGCGCCACGAGGACGCCGCCCGACTGCTCGACATCCAGAGCCGGATCGAGGTCGTCAAGTGGCTGGGCGACGGCGAGCCCGTGCTGATGAAGGACCTCGACGAGGCGCACCGGAGGATCGACCGGTACGCCGAGCTCAGCGCCACCCCGCCGCTCGGCTTCTGGTCGGTCGAGCGGGTCGCCGACGGTGTCGTGCTCGGCACGGTGCTGCTGCTGACCCTCCCGCACGCCGATCACGGCGAGGTCGAGATCGGCTGGCACCTGCACCCCGACTCGTGGGGACACGGCTACGCCAGCGAGGCCGCGCGGGCGGTGCTCGGCCACGGCTTCGACGCCGGGCTCCCGGAGATCATCGCCGTCAGCCACACCGACAACGTCGCGTCGCAGGCGGTGATGCGCCGCCTCGGCATGGAGGACCGCGGCATCGTTGACACCTGGTACGAGGGCGAGTCGGCCTGCTTCGTCATGACCGCCGACGCGTGGCGGGATCAGGCGAAGAGCGACTGACCGACGTACTCCCCCGGCTTGATGCCGGACGGTACGGCGAACAGTGCGGAGCCGGTCACCTTGAGGTACTCCATCAGCGCGTCGGACTTCGCCATCGCGTTCTGGATCGGGATGAAGTGCGTGTCGGGGTCGCAGACGTAGGCGATGAAGAAGAGCCCCGCGTCGAGGCCGCCGATCGCGTTGGAGCCGTCGACGAAGTTGTAGCCGCGGCGCAGCATCCGGGCCCCGTGGTTGAAGTCGGGGTGCACCAGCCGGACGTGCGCGTCCTTGGCGATGACCGGGCCGTTGCTGCCGGGCATCGAGAAGTCCGGCTCGGTGAACTCGGTGCCGCCGGACAGCGGGGCACCGGTGTCCTTGGTGCGGCCGATGAAGTCCTCCTGGTCGCCGAGGGTCTGCCGGTCCCAGATCTCGATGTTCATGTTGAAGCGGCGGGCCACCAGGTAGGAGCCGCCGGCCAGCCAGTCGGCCTTCGCGTCGGCGCCGGGGGCGACCCAGACGTGCTCCTCGACGTCCTTCGTCTCCTCGGACTTGATGTTGGACGTGCCGTCCTTGAAGCCGAAGAGGTTGCGCGGCGTGGACTGGGCCGTCGAGGTGGTCGACGTGCGGCCGAAGCCGAGCTGGGACCAGCGCACCGCCACGGTGCCGAAGCCGATCCGGGCCAGGTTGCGGATCGCGTGCACGGCGACCTGCGGGTCGTCGGCGCACGCCTGGACGCAGAGGTCGCCGTACGACTTGGCGGGGTCGAGCACGTCGGCCGGGAAGTGCGGCAGCGTGCGCAGCGCCTGGGGCTGGCGGTCGGCGAGGCCGAACCGGTCGCGGCCGTCGTCGTCGCGGAAGAGCGTCGGGCCGAAGCCGAAGGTGATCGTGAGCCCGCCGGCGGGCAGGCCGATGGCCTCGCCGGTGTCGTCGGGCGGCAGGTTGACCGAGCCCTCGGTCGGGCCGATCTCGCCGGCGGGCAGGCCCCGGGTCATCCGGTCCGCGGCCTCGGTCCAGGCCTTCAGCAGCGCGACCAGCTGGCCGCGCGAGCTGGTGGTGACGTCGAACGCCGCGAAGTGCAGCCGATCCTGGGCGGGCGTGACGATGCCGGCCTGGTGCTCCCCGCGGAACGCGAAGGCGTCGCCGCCGCCGGGAGCGGGCTCACCGTCGGCCGCGGTCGCCCGACCGGCCGCGAACGCGCCCGCGGCCAGCCCGGCCGCGGCGACGCCGCCGCCGACCAGGCCGCGCCGGGAGAGCCCGCGGCCCTGCTTCTCCTGAGGCTGCTGCTCGTTCAGGACAGCACCGCCGCGGTGAGCCGGGACAGCGGCTCGGAGAGCGCGTTGACGGCGTTGGCGAGATCCTTGATCTCGTCCTGGCCGAGCTGGTCGTAGAACGTGAAGCCGGTGTCGGTCTTCTGCGCGTCGAGCAGCGTCTGCAGGTCGGCGAAGCGGGCGGTCAGCGTCTTCGCGAGCGCGGGGTCCTTCTGCTCGACGATCGGCTCGAGGCCCTCGAAGCCCACCCGGGCGCCGTCGACGTTGGCCTGGAAGTCCCATAGATCGGTGTGCGACCAGTACTCCTCCTCGCCGGTGACCTTGCCGGCCGCGACCTCCTCGAGCAGGCCGCGCGAGCCGTTGGCGATCTGGTCGACCGTGTAGTCGAGGCCCTGGACCCGGTTGTCGAGCGTGGTGATGTTCTTCATCAGGTCGTCGGCGTAGAAGGCGCGCTGCTTGGGGGTGAGCGGCGTGTAGTCCTCCGCGAGCTGGGGCCACAGGTCCTTCTCGATGCGGTGCCAGCCGGTCCACTTCTGCCCGGGCTCGAGGTCGGCCTCGCGGGCGTCGGTCCGCGGGTCGAGGTCGCCGAACGACTCGGCCACGGTCTCGATCCGCTCCCAGTGCGTGCGGGCCTCGGGGTAGAGCGCGCGGGCCTCGTCGTCCTTGCCGGCCTCGTAGAGGTCGACGAACTCCCGGGTCTTCGCGACCAGCTGGTCGGACTGGTCCTGGACGTACGCCGAGTAGTTCGTCAGCGCGGCGTCGACCAGCTCCTGGTCGTCGGCGGAGACGCTCGGCTCGTCGGCGGACTCGGTGACCGTGAAGTCGGCGCGGATGCCGTCCCCCTTCATGCCCGGCTTGCAGGCGGTGAAGTACGACCCCGCGGGCGCGTTCACGACCAGCTGGCGCGACAGCTGCGGGCCGACGTTCTCGACCTCGGCGACGATCCGGAGGCCGTCCTCGCCCAGCAGGTAGAACTCGGTGACCTGGGAGCCGGCGTTGGTGACGTCGAAGGTGAGGGTGCCCGAGGGAGCCTCGGCCGTCGAGACGTCGCAGCCGTCGTCGGTCGAGGTGACCGAGACGGTGCGGGCGTCACCGGCGTCGCCGCCGCCGGCCGGGGCGTTCTCGGTGCAGGCGGCGACGAGGGGCGTGGCCAGCAGCAGGGCCACGATCAGGGGCGTGCGCATCGGGTGTCAGGATCCTTCGGTCGTCGGAGCCGACTCGGCGGCTGCGGGGACGGGGTGGTCGGCGGGCGTGCCGGTGGGGGCGACGGGAGCGCTGCGGCGGCGGACGCCGCGGATGAAGAGGGTCATCGTCACGGCGACGTAGAGGACCCAGACCACTGCCTCCAGCCAGGTCGTGGCCGGCGAGAAGTTGAAGACGCCCTTGAGGATCGTGGCGTACCAGCTGGTGGGGTCGACCGTGTCGGAGACGTCCCACGCCAGGTCGTCGACGCCGGGCAGGATGCCGGCCTCCTGGAGGTCGTGGGCGCCGTACGACAGCACGCCGCCCGCGACCAGGATCAGGAAGCCGCCGGTCCAGGCGAAGAACTTGCTGAGGTTGATCGAGATCGCGCCGCGGTAGATGAGGTAGCCGAGGACGACCGCGGTGGCGATGCCCAGGGCGGCGCCGGCCAGCGGCTGCCAGGACGCGTTGCTGTCGCGGGTGGCGGCTTCGGTCGTCGACCAGAGGAAGAGCGCGGTCTCGAGCCCCTCGCGGCCCACGGCCAGCATCGCGACCACCACGAGGCCGAACCACGTGCCCTCGGCCGCGTCGTCGATCTGGCCGCGCAGCTCGCCGCTGAGGCCCCGGGCGGCGCGGGCCATCCAGAAGATCATCCAGGTGACGAGGGCGACCGCGACGATCGACAGCGTGCCGCCGATGGCCTCCTGGGCCTCGAACGTCAGACCGCGTGGACCGTAGAACAGCGCGAAGCCGAAGCCGAGCGACACGAGGACGGCGATGGCGACGCCGGCCCAGATCCGCGGCAGCAGGTGGCGTCGGCGGGTCTTGACGAGGTAGGCCACGAGGATGCTGACGACGAGCGCCGCCTCGAGGCCCTCACGCAGGCCGATCAGGTAGTTCGCGAACACGAAACCCGATCGTACGCCGAGGAGTTAGGTTTGCCTAACCATTGTTGGGACTTCTCGCCTGGTGGGTCAGATCGCGCAGCCGTCGGGCCCGCAGGCCTCCGCGTCGCCACCGGCCATCTGCAGGGTGGGGTGCGCCTCGCTCCACGCCTGGTCGAGCACCTGGCTGAACGCCGCGGCGGGCTGGGCGCCCGCGACGCCGTACTTGCGATCGATCACGAAGAACGGCACGCCGGTCGCGCCGTACGCGCGGGCCTGGGCGATGTCGGCGGCGACCGCCTCGGCGTACTCGTCGCTCGCCAGCACCTCGCCCACCCGGGCCTCGTCGAGGCCGGCGGAGGTCGCGACGGCGGTCAGCACGGCGTGGTCGCCGACGTCCTCGGCGCGCAGGAAGTACGCCGCGAGGAGCGCCTCCTTGAGCTCGCGCTGCAGGGCGGGGCCACCGGTCTCCAGGGCGAGCTGGAGCAGTCGGTGCGCGTCGACGGTGTTGGTGTGCACGGTCTCGAAGAGCCGGAAGGCGAGGCCCTCCTCGGCGGCGAGGTCGACGAGCTGCTGCTGCATGTCGCGCATCTCGTCCTCGCTGCGGCCGTACTTGCGCGCGATCACGGCGGTCGACAGCTCGTGGCCGTGGTGCGGAGCGCTCGGGTCGAGCTCGAAGGAGCGGTAGACCACCTCGACCTCGTCGGCGTGGTCGAACGTCGACAGGGCGGTCTCGAGACGACGCTTCCCGACATAGCACCACGGGCAGACGACGTCACTCCAGATCTCGATGCGCATGTCGGTGGAACCAGCCACCCGGGCCGCACATTCCCGGCCTGCCGGGTGCCGCGTCCCCCGGCGCCCCCAACCGCGCCCTCGACGGGTCCGCGGTCAGCGCCCGGACGTCTGGTCCGGCAGGTCGCGGGGCAGCAGGTCGACCAGCGGCACGTCCAGGACCTGGCTGAGCGCGACCAGCGTCGTGAGGCGCGGGTTCATCGGCGTCCCCGGCTTGGACTCGCCCTTCTCGAACTTCTGGTACGTGTACGACGCGATGCCCGCCGCGTGCGCGACCCGCTCCTGGCTGAGGCCGGTCGCTTCACGCGCTCGCACCAGGTTGTGGCCCAGCTCGCGCGCGAACGCCTCCCAGGTCGGACGTGATTCGCGGCCAGGCACGCGTCCAGCGTTGCCTGTCGACAGGTCGGAGATGGTCATACCAGTATGGGAAACGGCTGATGATCGCCTCACCTGTGGACAACGCGCGAGATCGGAGGCCCGATGTCGGCTGCGAGTCCTACGGTCACCAACCAGGGACCAGCCCCACTCCCCGCCGGGAAGGCACAGGCATGACGAACGGCAACCACCACCCTCCAGGTGACGGTGACGGTGACGGCGAGGCGCATCGCCACTCCCGCCGGAGCGAGACCTGCCCCTCGTGGTGCACGGGCGAGCACCGCGAGGTCGTCCACCCCGAGGACCACGTCCACCGCGACCGCGGCGCGGTCTTCGCCGCGGTGCTCGCCGATGTCGACGCGACGACGCTGCGCCACCTGCCTCGCCCGTCGGAGATCGTGGTGCAGCTGGTCCAGGGCCCGGCAGACGCGGACGCCTGGGTCGTCATCGCCGAGAGCGAGGACGCCGACCGCGCGATGATCCTGACTCGTGAGAGCGCAACCCGGCTCCGGCACTGCCTCCCCGGCGAGGACTGACGGGCTCCGCCCGAGGTCTCCGGTGCGATGTCAGGGCGCTCGGGGGCTCGGACCGGTCATCCACCCCGCGAACAGGCCGGCACCCGGGGGCAGGATCAGCGAGCACGACCCGAAGGCACCCTCGAGCGTCGCGACCAGGCACGTCCGCCCGGCCCTCGGGCCCGCCTCGAGCTCGACCCGGGTGATCTCCGAGCGCCGGATCTCCAGGACCTCGGTCCGCGGGTGCCGCAGCGGTGACGTCGACGCAACGAGGATCGCGTCCGGGACGACCACCACCAGGCATTCGCACCGGAGGTCCGACTGGAGCACCGAGGTGGGGAACGACAGCATCACCTCCCGGCCGGCGAGCCTCGGGTCGAGCGCCTCGCGGACCCGCTCGTGGGTCGACCGGCCGACGGTCACCATCGCGGCGTCCCCGGTGGCCCGGGCCGCGGCGACCAGGCCCGCGACGACCGCCGTACGGCAGCTGCTGCCCGGCGGCACGTCGATGTCCACCCGGGCAAGGTACCATACCTGTATGGCCATACGCGTCGATGCGGCGAGCGGTCGACACCGGCCGGCGTGGGCGGTCACCCACGCCGGCTCGGCAGGTGGTCAGCGGGCTGAGGTGCCCTCGACGTAGTCGGAGTCGTGCGACTTCACCCAGGCCATCAGCTTGCGGAGCTCGCGGCCCGTCTGCTCGATCGGGTGCGCCTCCCCCTTCTTGCGGAACTCCGTGAACTCCGGCGAGCCGTTGTCCATGTCGGAGATGAAGCGCTCCGCGAACTTGCCGTTCTTGATGTCCTCGAGGACCGCCTCCATGTTGGCCTTCACGTCGGGCGTGATGACGCGGGGGCCGGAGACGTAGTCGCCGAACTCGGCGGTGTCGGAGACCGACCAGCGCTGCTTGGCGATACCGCCCTCGTACATGAGGTCGACGATCAGCTTGAGCTCGTGGAGGCACTCGAAGTAGGCGACCTCGGGCTGGTAGCCGGCCTCGGTGAGGACCTCGAAGCCGTACATCACCAGCTGCGAGGCGCCACCGCAGAGGACCGCCTGCTCACCGAACAGGTCGGTCTCGGTCTCCTCGGTGAAGGTCGTCTTGATGCCGCCGGCGCGCAGGCCGCCGATCCCCTTCGCGTACGACAGGGCGAGCGGCCAGGCGTTGCCGGACGCGTCCTTCTCGACCGCGACGAGCACCGGGACGCCGCGCCCGTCGACGTACTCGCGACGGACCAGGTGGCCGGGGCCCTTCGGGGCGACCATGAAGACGTCGACACCCTCGGGCGGGGTGATGTAGCCGAAGCGGATGTTGAAGCCGTGGCCGAAGACGAGGGTGTCGCCCTCGGCGAGCTGCGGCTCGATCTCCTCGGCGTAGAGCTTGCGCTGGTGCTGGTCCGGCGCCAGGATCACGATGACGTCGGCCTCTTCGGCCGCCTCGGCGGGGGTCAGGACGCGCAGGCCCTCGGCCTCGGCCTTGGCCCGGCTCTTCGAGCCCGGCTGCAGGCCGATGCGGACGTCGACGCCCGAGTCGCGGAGGGACAGCGCGTGGGCGTGGCCTTGGCTGCCGTACCCGATCACCGCGACGTTCTTGCCCTGGATCAGGGACAGGTCGGCGTCGTCGTCGTAGAACATCTCAGCCACGGGGGCTTCTCCTTCTGTAGGGGTGTTACGTCAGCCCGCTGCGGGCGGGGCAGGGATGGTGACCGGGCGCAGGTTGCGCTCGGAGATGGAGCGGGAGCCGCGACCGATCGCGACCATGCCGGACTGGACGAGCTCGCGGATACCGAACGGCTCGAGCACGCGGAGCAGGTCGGCGAGCTTGTCGGCGTTGCCGACGGCCTGGATCGTCACGGCGTCGGGAGCGATGTCGACGACCTTGGCCCGGAAGAGCTGCACGGTGTCGAGGACCTGGCCGCGGGACTCGGCGTCCGCCCTGACCTTGACCAGGAGCAGCTCGCGGTTGACCGACGCGGGGCCGTCGAGCTCGACGATCTTGATCACCTCGACCAGCTTGTTGAGCTGCTTGGTGACCTGCTCGAGCGGCGAGCCCTCGACGTTGACCACGATCGTCATCCGCGAGACCTCGGGGTGCTCGGTCGGGCCGACCGCGAGCGAGTCGATGTTGAAGCCGCGGCGGCTGAAGAGGCCGGCGATCCGGGCGAGCACGCCGGGCTTGTTCTCCACCAGGACCGAGAGCGTGTGCTTCGAGTCGGGAACGGCGTTCACGGCCGCACCTCCAGGTCATCGTCGTCGTCGAACCTCGGCGCCATGTCGCGGGCGTACTTGATGTCGTCGTTGCTGGTGCCGGCGGCGACCATCGGCCAGACCATCGCGTCGCGGTGGACCCGGAAGTCGACCACCACCGGCACGTCGTTGATCCCCATCGCCTTGGTGATGGTGGCGTCGACGTCCTCGGGGCTCTCGCACGCGAGGCCCACGCAGCCGTAGGCCTCGGCCAGCTTCACGAAGTCGGGGATCCGCTTGGAGTGCAGGTCGGTGTTGGAGTAGCGCTCGTTGTAGAAGAGCGTCTGCCACTGGCGGACCATGCCCAGCGACTCGTTGTTGATGATCGCGACCTTGATCGGGATGTCGTTGATCGCGCAGGTGGCGAGCTCCTGGTTGGTCATCTGGAAGCAGCCGTCGCCGTCGATCGACCAGACGGTGGAGTCGGGCATGCCGACCTTCGCGCCCATCGCGGCGGGCACCGAGAAGCCCATGGTGCCGAGCCCACCGGAGTTGATCCAGGTGTTCGGGTGCTCGTAGCCGATGAACTGCGCGGCCCACATCTGGTGCTGGCCGACCCCGGAGGTGTAGATCGCCTCCGGGCCGGCGATCGCGCCGAGCCGCTCGATGACGTACTGCGGGGAGAGCCCGCCGTCGGTGGGCTTGTCGTAGCCGAGTGCGTACTTCTTCTTCACGCCCGCGAGGAACTCGACCCAGGACTCGTAGTCCCCGGTGTGGCCAGCGTCGGCCTCGGCCCGGAGCGCCACGACGAGGTCGCCGATGACCTCGCGGCAGTCGCCGACGATCGGCACGTCGACGGCGCGGTTCTTGCCGATCTCGGCCGGGTCGATGTCGGCGTGGATGATCCGGGCGCCGGGGGCGAACGTGTCGAGGTTGCCGGTCACCCGGTCGTCGAAGCGGGCGCCGAGGCTGATGATCAGATCGCTGCGCTGGAGGCTGGCGACCGCCGGGACGGTGCCGTGCATCCCGGGCATGCCGAGGTGCTGCGGGTGGCTGTCGGGGAACGCCCCCCGGGCCATCAGGGTCGTGACCACGGGGATGCCGGTGAATTCCGCGAGCGCGCGCAGCTCCTTCGACGCCCGCGCGCGGATGACGCCGCCGCCGACGTACAGCACCGGGCGTCGGGCCTCGAGGATCAGCTTCGCGGCCTCCCGGATCTGCTTCGAGTGCGGCCGGGTCACCGGGCGGTAGCCGGGCAGGTTGAGCTCGGCGGGCCAGGCGTACGTCGTCATCGCCTGGAGCGCGGACTTCGCGACGTCGACGAGCACCGGGCCGGGGCGACCGGTCGAGGCGATGTAGAACGCCTCGGCGACGGTGCGCGGGATGTCGGCCGGGTCGGTGACCAGGAAGTTGTGCTTGGTGATCGGCATCGTGATGCCGCGGATGTCGGCCTCCTGGAAGGCGTCGGTCCCGATCTGCATCGCGCCGACCTGGCCGGTGACGGCCACCATCGGCACGGAGTCCATGTGCGCGTCCGCCAGGGGGGTGACCAGGTTCGTGGCCCCGGGACCGGAGGTCGCCATGCAGACGCCCACCCGCCCGGTGGCGGCGGCGTACCCCTGGGCGGCGTGACCCGCGCCCTGCTCGTGCCGCACCAGAATGTGGCGGATCGAGGAGTCCATGAGGGGGTCGTACGCCGGGAGGATCGCGCCGCCCGGGATCCCGAAGATGTGCTCGGTCCCTGCGGCCTCCAGCGACCTGATCAGGCTCTGTGCGCCCGTCATCTGCTCGCTCATCGGATCTGCTTCCTGTCTCGCTGCTGCCCGTGCCCTGCCCAACAAAAAACCCCTCGGCCCGGTGGGGCGGCGAGGGGTGACGTGCGCGCTCGAGTCGAGGTCGACTCAGCCCACACGTCGCGTGCGTACAAGAATGTCCTTGCGCATGGGCTCACGGTAGCCGCTCGCCCTCGCAGCCGTCATCCGAGTGTGCCACGCGTCCCAACATGCGGGACGGGCGTCTCACTCCGTGGCGGGCTCGCGGCCGTCCGCGGTGCACACGCAGACCTTGTTGCCGTGCGCGTCGGCGAGCACCCAGAAGGCCGGCACGTCGTCGGTGCTGACCAGGGTCCCGCCGGCGGCGACCGCGGCCGCCACCCGCTCCTCGGCGACCTCGCGCGGGACCACGATGTCGAGGTGGAAGCGCTGCTGCACCTCGCCGGTCGCGTCGGGGGCGGGCTGGAACCAGAGCGCGTTGTTGCGGCCGCCCGGGTCGACGACGTCACCCGGGCCGGCGTCGTAGCCGAGCACGGCCGCCCAGAACGGCTGCACCTCGCCGGCGTCGGGCACGTCGAGGGCGAGCTCGAGGGTGGAGACCTCCCGCGGTGCCGCCTCGACGCCGAGCTCGGCGGCGATCTCGGAGATCCTGCGGGCCAGGGCGAGGTCGCGGCTGGTCACGCCGTGCACGTCGTGGCTCTGCAGGTCGACGTCCACCTGGGGGTAGGTCAGCGCGACGTCGGGGTGGTGGTCGGCCTCCTCGGCAGCCTGGGCGATCCGGGTGACCAGCTCGAGGCCCTTCGCGAAGCTGCCGGTCTTGAAGCGGGCGTGCAGCTTCATGAGGAAGAAGCGCCAGTCGTCGAGACCCTCCTCGGCCACCACCTCGGGGTAGCGGAGGGGCTGCTTCGGGTCGCGGTCCTGGATGTCTCGCTCGCTCATGGGAGCACCACCTGTCCGATCGGTCCGGGTTTGACGGCTGCCTCTCCACCCTCGCACAGCATCCCGACAAGTCGGGACGCGCTGCCCTGACGACCGGGACGCCGGGTGGCCCAGCCTGGAGGTCGTCCACCACCACGACCCAGGAGAACCACCGTGACCACCACCAGCACCACCGGCCAGCAGCGCGACGAGCTCGAGCTCCGCCCGCGGCGCGTCACCCCCACCGCCGGCCGCGCATGGGCCTTCGCCGGTGCCGCCGCCGGCCTCGCCGGCGTCGTCGGCATCCAGGCGTCGCTCCAGATCGACGCCGTCTACGACGAGACGTACGCCGGCGACGCCGAGCGGATCGCGGACCGGCTCGGCGACTTCGTGCCGCAGCTCCTCGCCCTGCACTTCTCGATGGTCGGGGCGGCCCTCCTCATGCTCGTCTTCGCCGCCGGTCTGCGGCGGCGGCTCCGGGCCCAGGCGCCGGCCGACAGCCTGCTGCCGGAGGTCGCCGCGGGTGGGCTGTTGCTCACCGCCGTGGTCGCCGTCCTGGGTGCCGGCTTCACGACCGAGATCGTCTTCGGCGTCAGCAACGACGACGTCCGGCTCGACCCGGAGTTCGCGGCGCTCGTCGGCCACTGGGTCGGCACCATCCCGTGGCTGTGGGTCGGCGCGGGCGTCACCGGCGTCACCGTCGCCGTCGCGGCCCTGCGGCACGCCGCCGCACCGCGGTGGATCGGCTGGACCGCCGCCGTCCTCGGCGGGATCACGATGCTGTTCGGCATCTCGCCGCTCCAGTACATGGCGGGCTTCACCGGCCCCGTCCTCGTCCTGCTCCTCGGCGTCGGCTTCGCCTTCGGCGACCGCCACAACCGAGCCGTCGGCTGACCGGCACCGGTTCACCGAAATCCGTCCGATGCCACCGCTGCGGAGCCTAGGGTTCGGCCCATCATGAGTGTGGAAACCGCCCCGGGCGCTCCACCGCCGCCGGCGCCCGCCGGCCTCCTCCAGGCGGACCCGGAGCGCCGTGACCGGCCCCGTGCCGGCATCGGCCGATCCCGGGCGGCCGCGGCGATCGCCGTGGCCGCCTGGGCCCTGGCCGTGGTCGCGGTGGCGCTGCTCGTCCTGGCCCGGCCCACCGTCGACCAGAACCTCCTGTTCTTCGTCGTCGACGTCGCCGTCGCCTGCGTGTACGGCACCGTCGCAGCCGTCACCCTGAGCCGTCGTGCCCACCCGGTGCCGTGGCTCCTCGGGCTGGCCGCGGTCGGCGGCGGGCTCGCGGCCTTCGGCTACGCCTACGACCTGTGGTCGGCCCGGCCCGGCGGCCTGGACCCGAGCAGCCACGTGGCGCTCCTGCAGAACACCGCGTGGGTGCCGGGGACCCTGGCGCTCTTCCTCGTCGTCCCGTGGCTGGTGCGCGACCACCCGCTCGGCCTGGAGTGGGTCGGGCTGCTGGCCGGCTCCGCGCTCACCCTGACCATCACGACGGTCGAGATCCTCGAGGGCAGCGGCCTCGAGGAGCTCTACTGGACCGCGATCGGTCTGGGGCTCGTCACCGCACTGTCGGTCGAGCTGCGGCACCGGCTCGGGCCGGTCGAGGAGCGCAACGGGCTGGGGTGGCTGGTGGTCGGTACGACGATCCTGTCGGTGTCGTTCGTGCCGGTCCTCTCGCCGTGGACGTGGCTGCCGTACTGGATCACGCCGATCCTGCACCTCGCCTCGCAGACGGTCTTCCCGGCCGCGGTGCTCGTGGCCGTGCTCCGCAACCGGATGTGGGGGCTGCGGATGGTCGTCAGCCGGGCGGTGCTGGCCGGCCTGATGGCGACCGGGCTGCTCGGGCTCTACCTGGTCGCCACCCTGCTTCTCGCGCAGGTCCTGCCCGGCGACGGCGTGCCCCAGCTGCTCGCCGCCGGCGCGGTCGCCGTGGCCGTCCAGCCGGCCCGGCTGGTGCTGGCGCGGCGCGTGCACCGGCTCGTGTACGGCGACGCCTCCGACCCGGGCCGCGTCGTACGGCGGCTCGGCTCCCAGCTGGTCGGCAGCGCGACCGTCGAGGAGCTGCTCGGCGGCGTCACCGAGGACATCGGCCGCTCGATGCGCCTCGAGTCGGTGACGGTCCTCGCCGAAGGCCTCGGCCCGGTGGGGTGGGGCGAGCCGACCGAGCCGCCGACCCGGGTCGACCTCCGGCACCGGGGCGAGCGGGTCGGCGTCCTCGAGGTCTCGCCGATCCCCGGGGAGTCCCTGTCCGCGCGCGACCTGACGACGCTCGGCGACCTCTCGTCGGTCGTCGCCGCCGCCGTCGCCGTGGCCCGCGCGGCCGCCGACGTGGCCGACCTGCGCACCCGGCTCTCGGAGGTGCGGCTCGAGGAGCGGCGGGTGATCCGGCGCGAGATCCACGACGGGCTCGGTCCTTCGCTGGCCGGGATCCGGCTCGGCCTCCAGGGCGCCCGCAACCTGCTGCGCACCGACCCGGAGGCCGGGCTGACCCTGCTCGACCACCTGCAGGACGAGGTCGAGGCGGCGACCAACGGTGTCCGCAGCCTCTCCCACCACCTGCTGCCACCGGTGCTCGACGAGCTCGGCCTCGCCGCCGCGCTGACCGAGCTGGCCGGCCGCTACGCGGGCAGCGGGCTGGAGGTCACGGTCGACAGCGACCGCTTCGTCGACCTCGACCCGCAGCTCGCGGCGGCGGCGTACGGCATCGTCAGCGAGGCGACCACCAACGTCGTGCGCCACGCGGGAGCGACGCACTGCTGGATCCGCGCCGCGCGCGAGGACGGGTGGCTCGTGCTGACCGTCGGCGACGACGGCACCGGCGTGCACGCGGACGCCGTGCCGGGCGTCGGCAGCCGCTCGATGCGGGAGCGGGCCGCCGAGCAGGACGGCAGCCTGCACGTCCGTCCTCGACCCGAGGGTGGCACGGAGGTCCGTGCCGTCCTGCCCGTCCCGGGAGCTGCCCGTGCCTGATCCCACGCTGCGCGTCGCGGTCGTCGACGACCACCCCGTCTTCCGGTTGGGGATGGCCGGGCTGCTCGCCTCCCTCGACGGCATCGAGGTCGCCTGCCAGGCCGAGAGCGCCGCCGAGGCGATGGCGCGCATCGACGCGTCCGTCGACGTCGTCCTCATGGACCTGCACCTCGGTGCCGACTCCGGCATCGAGACGACCCGCGACCTGGTCCGCGCGCTGCCCGGACTCGCGGTCCTGGTGATCACCATGGACGAGGACGACGAGTCGGTGGTCGCCGCGATGCGCGCCGGCGCCCGCGGCTACCTGCTCAAGAGCGCGTCACCCACCGAGGTCGAGCGCGGCATCCGTGCGGTCGCCAACGGCGAGGCGATCCTCGGTCCGCAGGTCGCCTCGCGCGCGATGGCGACGCTGACGTCGGGCCGTACGGCGGTGCGGGTGCCCTTCCCCGAGCTGTCCGACCGCGAGCGCGAGGTGCTCGACCTGCTGGCGCGGGGCTACGACAACGCGACCATCGCGCGCCGGATGGTGCTGTCACCCAAGACCGTGCGCAACCACGTCTCGAACGTGCTCACCAAGCTCGGTGTGCCCGACCGGGCGCAGGCGATGATCAGGGCCCGGGACGAGGGGCTCGGAGCCTCGTGAGCTGACCGCCGGGGCGGTCAGGCCAGCGTCTGCGTGATCTCGCGCCGGTCGCCGTCGACCACGACATGGGCCAGCGCCCCGTTGACCAGGGGCAGGTACGGCGCGACGTGGCCGCACTCGACGTCGAGCACCACCGGGACGTCGAGGCCGCCGAGGGCGTCCGCCACCGCCTCGGCCTGGGTCATGTCCGACACGGCCGGGGCCGACGTCCGCCCGATGAGCACCGCCGACGCGTGCTCGAACCAGCCGGCGTAGCGCAGCGAGTGCAAGGCCCGCGCGATCGTGTAGGCGCCGTCCTCGCACGCCTCGAGGTAGACGACCAGGCCCTCCTGCGCGTGCGACCGGCCGAAGGCCGCCACGTCGCCGTACGGCGTGGCCGCGAGCGGCCCGACGGTCTCGATGCAGCCACCGATCAGCCGGCCCGAGACATCCACGGGAGAGCCGTCCAGCACTCGCCACGACCCCACCGCGTCGAGGGTCAGCCGCGACACCGCGGGCCGGCTCACGTAGTCGTCCCGGCTCGTCGACCGCCACCGGCCCGGGCTGGACTGCGTGAACGGGCCGGGAGCCGAGGCCAGGGTCGTCCAGTGCAGCAGCCCCTCCGGGGGCGAGTACGGCGTGTCCATCAGGTTGCTGCCGTGCAGGGTCGCCCAGCCGAGCCGCAGCGTGATCGGCAGCATCACGGTCGTCAGGTCGCTGTAGCCCACGAACCAGGTCGGCTCGGCGGAGGCCAACGCGTCCCAGTCCAGCTGGTCGAGGAGGTCGATCGCGAGCTCGCCGCCCCAGGGCGGGACGACCGCGCGGATCGACGGGTCCACCAGCATCGCCGTCAGCTCGGCCGCCCGCGCCTCCTTGGGCGCGGACACCACCGACGGCGTGCCGAGGCAGTCACCGACGACCGGCTCGTAGCCGCGGTCGCGCAGCGACGACAGCGCCACCTCGAACCGCGCCCGCATCTCGGGCTGGACCCCGCTCGACGGCGCGGTCACGCCGATCCGGTCTCCGGGGACGAGCGGCCGTGGGAAGCGCATGCCTCAGGCTGTCAGCCCGTCGAGCGTCTCGCGAACGATTTCCAGCCCGCGGCGGACCTCCTCGAACGACGTCGACAGCGGCGACAGCCCGATCCGCAGGCCGCCCGGATCGCGGTAGTCGGGGATCACGTCGCGCTCCCACAGGGCCGCGGTCACCTCGCGCATCAGCGGGTGGTTGAGCGTCACGTGCCCACCTCGCTGCTCGGCAGAGCGCGGCGACGCCAGCACGACGCCCGCCGGTGCGAGCAGCTCGTCGGCGACCTCCACGGCGTACGACGTGAGCGCGACCGACTTGGCGCGCACCGCGTCGATCCCGGCCTCGTCGAGGAGCGCGAGCATGTCCTGCAACGCGATCATCCCGACGATCGGCGGGGTGCCGGAGAGAAAGCGCCGGACCCCCTCGGCCGGCGCGTAGCTCGGCCCCATCAGGAACGGGTCGACGCTGCCGAGCCAGCCCTGGATCGGCTGGGTCAGCTCCGCCAGGTGGCGCGACGCCACGTAGGCGAACGCCGGCGAGCCCGGGCCGCCGTTGAGGTACTTGTACGTGCACCCGACGGCCAGGTCGACGTCGCAGGCGTCCAGCTCGACCGGCACCGACCCCGCCGAGTGGCAGAGGTCCCAGAGCACCAGGGCCCCGGCCCCGTGGGCGATCCGGGTCAGCTCGGCCATGTCGGCGAGCCAGGCCGAGCGGTAGGCGACATGGCTGAGCACGACCAGGGCGGTCGCCGGCCCGACGGCCTCCTCGAGCAGCGCGGCCGTCACGCCGGCAGTGGTGTCGACGTCGATCCAGCGCAGCGTCAGACCGCACTCACGGGCCACCCCGGCGGCGACGTAGCGGTCGGTCGGGAAGTTGTCGCGGTCGATGACGATCTCGGTCCGGCCCGGACGCGCGGCGGCCGCGGCGCGCATCAACTTGTAGAGCAGCACGGTCGTCGAGTCACCGACCGCCGTCTGGCCGGGAGCGGCACCGACGGCGATCCGGCCGATCTCGTCGCCGATCCGGTGCGGCAGCTCCATCCAGCGCTCGTCCCAGCCGCGGATCAGCCGCCCGCCCCACTCCTCCTCGACGAACGCCGCCAGCCGCGGGCCGGTCACCGAGAGCGGCCGGCCCAGCGAGTTGCCGTCGAAGTACACGAGCGGCGACGAGGCGCCGACGAAGCGTTCGCGGTACGACGCCAGCGGGTCGGCGTCATCGAGGGCGTTCATGCGCCCATGTCTACCGCAGGGGCCCGGGCATCAGCAGCGCGCCGCGGGGCGCCCCGGGCAGCTCACGCCGATCCCGAAGACCTCGGTCTGGCTGAGACCCGCGCGGTCGGTGACCCTGATCCTGACCGAGTACCCGCCGAAGTCGAGCGCCGTGGCGGTCGAGAGCTCACCCTCCGAGGTGATGGAGAAGGCGCCGATCGTGGTCGTCGTCCGGCAGCGCGCGCGGACCGGGCAGCCGCTGACCAGGGTGTAGGTCAGCTGGTCGCCGGCGTCGTGGTCGGTGGCGCTCGCGTGTCCGACGACGGTGCCCACCGGCGTGTCGACGGGGAGGGAGGTGACGTCGAGCGCGAGGCCGAACGGCGCCTCGTTGACGTCGTCGACGGTGACCGTGAAGTCCTGCTCCACGCTCAGGCCGCGACTGTCGGTGACCTGGATGCGGAGGGCCCAGGTCTGGGTGTCCTCGTGGTCGAACTCGAAGGCGGTCGTGACCTCGCCCGCGGCCGACACCTCGAACGGGTCCTCGGGGAGGGGCGACATCCGGCAGCCGCGGTGCGCGGCCGCCCGGCAGCGCACCGGGACCACGAGCTCGTAGGTCAGCGCGTCGCCGTCGGGGTCGGTGGCGACGGCGTTGCCGACGACGGTGCCGGCCGGCTGGTTCTCGTCCACGTGGTCGTCGGTCAGGTGCAGGTCGTACGGCGCCTGGTTGACGGACGGCGCCTCGTAGACGTCGGTCGCGGTGATCGTCAGGGACCTCTCGAACGTCGCGCCGGCCGCGTCGGTCACGCGGACCCGCACGCTGTAGGCGCCGCCGGCCTCGTGGTCGAGCTGGCTCGCGGTCCACAGCTGGGCTCCGGCGATCGAGAACAGTCCGTTGTCACGGTCCCCCGCGCCGGCCACCAGGGCGTAGGTGAGCGTCTCGGGCTGGTCCTGGTCGGTGCCGGCGAGGGTGCCGACCAGGGTCGGGGCCGACAGCTCCGGGACGGAGGCGGGACTCAGCTGGAGGTCGGTCGGTGCGTCGTTGGCGTCGGTGACCGTGACGTCCAGGTCCTTCTCGACCGTGCCGGCAGCCGTCGTGGCCTGGACGCGGACCGTGCGCAGCGCCGCGGCCTCGTGGTCGAGCGGTGCGGTGGTGCGCAGCTGGTCGCCGACGACCGTGAAGTCGGGAGCGCCGACGACGGCGTACGTGCCGGTGGCGTCCGCGCCGACGGTCCCGAGCGTGCCGACCGGGGTGCCGGCGGGCAGGTTCTCGGCGACCGAGCCGCCGGTCAGCGTGATGTCCGTCGGCGGCTGGTCGACGACGTCGCGCACCGGGACCGTGAAGCGGGCCACCCGGTGCTTGCCGTCGGGGCTGGTGGCCTGCACCCGGATCCGCAGCTGGGGCGCGGTCTCGAAGTCCAGCGGCCCGGCCACCGTCAGCCGACGCTCCCGGATCTCGACGAGAGCGTTGTCGCGGGAGCCCGCGCCCGGCACGAGGCGGAACGTCGACTCGGTGCGGCCCGCGGAGAGCCGGCCGATCGAGGTGCCGACACCGGCGTCCTCCGGCACGCTCGTGGAGCTCAGCCGCATCGGCCCGGGTCGCTCGGCGACCGCGGCCTGGCTCGGAGCACCCCCGACCAGCAGTCCGGCAGCGACGAGCGAGGTGACGAGGGCAGAGGTGAGAGTGCGCACGCCGCAGCGTGTCAGATTCTCGGTCGCCGCGTGTCCGTTTTGAGGATCAGGGTCGCGGCGCGGTCAGGTCGCGCACCGCGGCGTACCGGTCGCGGACGGCGGGCGTCGGCCCGACCTCCGTCGACACCACGTCGCTCAGCGGCCACGGCGGCGGGTCGGCGCCGCCGGCCAGCACCCAGGCGGCCTGGCGCGCGGCGCCCCGGGCGACGTACTCCCCCGGCTGCGGCAGCGTCACGGGCAGGCCGAGCACCGCCGAGGCGACCTCCTGCACCGCACGCGAGCGGGCCGCGCCGCCGACCATGATGATCCGCTCGACCGGGGTGCCGAGGGCGCGCACCGCGTCGACGGCGTCGGCGAGACCGCAGAGCATCCCTTCGACGGCGGCGCGCGCGAGGTAGGACGGGTTCGCGGTCTCGAGCCGGAGCCCGTGGATCGCGCCCGTGGCGTCGGGCTTGTTGGGGGTGCGCTCGCCCTCGAGGTAGGGCACCAGGACCAGGCCCCCGGCGCCGGCGGGCGCCTCCAACGCAAGCTCGGAGAGCCCGGCGTGGTCGACGCCGAGCATCCGCGCGGCGGCGTCGAGGACGCGCGCGGCGTTGAGGGTCGCGACCAGCGGCAGGAAGCGACCGGTCGCGTCGGCGAAGCCGGCCACCGCACCCGACACGTCACCGACCGGGCGGTCGGCCACGGCGCACGCGACGCCCGACGTGCCGATCGAGAGGACGACGTCGCCGGCCACCGCTCCGAGGCCGAGCGCAGCCGCCGCGTTGTCGCCGGTGCCCGGGCCGAGCAGGGCACCACTCGGCAGCCGGCCGGCGACCTCGGCCGGGCCGAGCACCCGCGGCAGGATCGCGTCGTGGCCGAGGCCGAGCTCGAGCAGGTCGCGGCGGTACTCCCCCGTCGCGGGCGACCAGTAGCCCGTGCCGCTCGCGTCGCCGCGGTCGGTGACCAGGTCGTCGAGGGACGTCGAGCCGGAGAGCTTCCAGGTGAGCCAGTCGTGCGGCAGGCAGACCGCAGCCGTCCGGGCGGCGTTCTCGGGCTCGTGGTCGCGCAGCCAGCGCAGCTTGGTGACCGTGAACGACGCGACCGGCACCAGGCCGACGGCGTCGACCCAGGCTGAGGGACCGCCGAGCTCGGCGGTCAGGTCGAGCGCGGCCTGGGCCGAGCGGGTGTCGTTCCACAGCAGGGCAGGTCGCACGACGGAGCCGGACTCGTCGAGGCAGACCATCCCGTGCTGCTGGCCGCCCACGGCCACCGCCTCGACGTCGTCGAGACCGCCGGCCGCGGCGATCGCCTCCTGCAGCGCCTCCCACCACGCGTCGGGGTGCACCTCGGTGCCCTCGGGGTGGCGGGCGTGGCCGCTGCGGAGCAGCTCACCACTCTCCGCGTCACAGACGACGACCTTGCAGGACTGCGTCGAGGAGTCGACGCCGGCAACGAGAGGCACGCGCAGAGGCTACCGACTTTGTGTCAGTGTGTGCGCGTGCGCGACCCTGCCGGACAGACATTGCTGCTCTCCCACGACACCTACCGCGCGGAGGTGGTGACCGTCGGTGCCGGCCTGCGGACCCTGACCCACGACGGCGTGGACCTCGTCGCGGGCTACCCGGCCGGCACGATGTGCCCCCAGTTCCGCGGCTGGGTGCTGATGCCGTGGCCCAACCGGGTCGGCGATGGCGCCTACGAGTTCGCGGGCGCGTCGCTGCAGCTCCCTCTCAGCGAGGTGGCCCGCGGCAACGCCCTGCACGGCCTGGTCGGCTTCGTCCCCTGGACGGTGGCGTCGTACGACGAGTCGCGGACGACGCTGCGCTACGAGATGCCACCCCAGACCGGCTACCCGTTCTCCCTCGACCTCACCGTCACCTACGAGCTCGGCCCGGACGGGCTCCGGGTCACCCTGGCTGCCCACAACGTCGGCGACGGGCCGGCGCCGTACGGCACCGGCCACCACCCCTACTTCACCCTGGGCCGCCCGGTCGACGACCTGGTGCTGACCGTGCCGGCCACGACGTACTGCCCGATGGACGACCGCGGTCTCCCCAGCGCCGCCGAGCCGGTCGCCGGCACGCCGTACGACTTCCGCACGCCGCGGGCGGTCGGCGACACCGTCCTCGACCACCCGCTCGGCGGGCTCACCGACAGCGTCGTCTCGGTCGTCGACCCGCAGTCCGGGCGCGGGATCGAGCTCACGCTCGGCGACGGCTTCGACTGGGTGCACCTCTTCAGCTGCGACCCGCACGACCCGCCCCGTCAGGCGCTCGCGATCGAGCCGATGACGTGTCCGCCGGACGCGTTCCGCACCGGGGTCGACCTGCTCGTGCTCCAGCCCGGCGAGACCCATGAGGTGTCGTTCACGGTCGCCGCTACTGGAAGCTGACGAACCGCACGGTCGGGCGCACGGCGCGCACCTGGGGCGCGCCCATCCGGTGGACGTCCTCGTCGTAGAAGAGCTTGAAGCCCATCGTGAACTGCCGCGGCCGGGCGACGGCGTGGTAGGTCGCGAGCTTCTGCCTCGGGGTGCCGAACCCGTCGACGTGCTGCACCATCGCCAGCCCGGGGCGGCTCTTGACCTGCGCGATGCGCGCGACCATGTCGGTGCGGAACTGGTGCAGCACGAAGAGCTTCTCGGGCAGCCCCTGCGCACGGGTGAGCCGGGCCAGCCACCACGAGGTGCGGTTGACCTCGCGGGCGCTCACCTGGCCCACGGTGTGGGCCGGGACCTGGTGCGGGCCCATCCGCCACTCGGGGTCGAGCGCCAGCCCGACCCACGGGTCCCGCAGCGCCCACGCCCAGCGCTTCACGACGTCGGGGAACGGCGAGCGCCCGGGCTGGATGTCGAGCAGGAGCAGCGCGTGGTTGCGGTGCGCGGCCCGGACGTAGCGCTCGACCTCCGCGCGCGGGATGTCGTGGCTGTAGTCGCCGTCGGGCCCGGCGCTCGCGTCGGCGATGGTGACGATCAGCTCGTAGACGTGGCGGACCGGCTGCCCGGGACGGCGGAAGGGTGCGGCCGCCCGGTGCAGGCGCGCGTCCATCGTGTCCGGGTCGGTCTCGCCGAGGACGCCCATCGCGCCCGTCTGCGCGGTGCCGTAGTAGGCCACGAGGACGTGGTGGCCGCCGAAGACCCGGGTGCCGCCGTCGGGCAGGGTCGCCGGCCGCGGGTCGGTCGGCCGCGTGGTCGGCGCGGGTGCGGACGCGTCGTCCGCGGGCGTCTCGACCTCGGTCGGCGGCGGCGCCCCTCCCCGCTCGACCGAGGGGGGTACGGGCTCGCCGTTCGCCTCGTCGCGGCCGAGACCCCACGCGATCAGGAGGAACCCGGCCAGCAGCAGGAACACCAGGAAGAGGACGGGTCCGCGCTGGTCGGGCTCTCCTCCGGTGGACACGTCAGCCGGTGATGGCGCCGTGCGCCGCCGACTGCACCATCTGGGCGTACTTGCCGAGCACGCCCCGGGTGTACTTCGGCGGGAGCGGCTCCCAGCCGACCTTCCGCTTCTCCCACTCCTCGTCGTCGACACCCTCGATCTCGAGCAGCCGGTTGGCGACGTCGAGCGTGATGGTGTCGCCGTCGCGCACGAACGCGATCGGGCCGGCGTCGACGGCCTCGGGCGCGATGTGGCCGACGCAGAGGCCCGTCGTACCGCCGGAGAAGCGGCCGTCGGTGATGAGCAGGACGTCCTTGCCGAGCCCGGCGCCCTTGATGGCGCCGGTGATCGCGAGCATCTCGCGCATGCCCGGGCCGCCCTTGGGGCCCTCGTAGCGGATCACGACGACGTCGCGGGGCGCGATCGTGCCCTCCTCGAGGGCGTCCATGGCGGCGCGCTCCCCGTCGAAGACCCGGGCGGTGCCGGTGAAGACGGAGTCGTCGAAGCCGGCGGTCTTGACGACCGCGCCCTCGGGGGCCAGCGACCCCTTGAGGATCGTCAGGCCGCCGGTCGCGTGGATCGGCCGGTCGAGCCTGCGGATCACGTCGTCGTCGAGCGCCGGCGGGGCGAGCTCGGCGAGGTTCTCGGCCATGGTCTTGCCGGTCACCGTCAGGCAGTCGCCGTGCATCAGGCCGGCGTCGAGCAGCGCCTTCATCACGACGGGGATGCCGCCGATCTTGTCGACGTCGTTCATCACGTAGCGGCCGAACGGCTTGAGGTCGGCGAGGTGCGGCACCTTGTCGCCGACCCGGTTGAAGTCGTCGATCGTCAGGTCGACGTCGGCCTCGCGCGCCATCGCCAGCAGGTGCAGCACGGCGTTGGTCGAGCCGCCGAGGGCCATCACCACGGTGATCGCGTTCTCGAACGCCTCCTTGGTCATGATCTGGCGCGCGGTGATGCCCTTGCGCAGCAGGTTGACCACGGCCTCGCCGGAGCGGTGCGCGAACCCGTCGCGGCGCCGGTCGACGGCCGGCGGCGCGGCCGACCCGGGCAGCGACATGCCGATGGCCTCGGCCACGGCGGCCATCGTGTTGGCGGTGTACATGCCGCCGCAGGCGCCCTCACCCGGACAGATCGCCCGCTCGATGCGGTCGACCTCCTCGCGGGTGATCTTGCCGGCCAGGCAGGCGCCGACCGCCTCGAAGGCGTCGATGATCGTCACGTCGTTGCCGTCGACCTGGCCGGGCATGATCGACCCGGCGTACAGGAAGACGCTGGAGAGGTCGAGGCGCGCGGCGGCCATCATCATGCCGGGCAGCGACTTGTCGCAGCCGGCCAGCAGCACCGAGCCGTCGAGGCGTTCGGCCATCATCACGGTCTCGACCGAGTCGGCGATCACCTCACGGGAGACCAGCGAGAAGTGCATGCCCTCGTGGCCCATCGCGATGCCGTCGGACACCGAGATGGTGCCGAACTCGAGCGGGTAACCACCGGCCGCGTGCACGCCGTTCTTGACCGCCTGCGCGAGCCGCTGCAGCGACAGGTTGCAGGGGGTGATCTCGTTCCAGCTGGACGCGACGCCGATCTGCGGCTTGACCCAGTCGTCGTCGCCCATGCCCACCGCCCGCAACATGCCGCGGGCCGCGGCCTTCTCCAGACCGTCGGTCACGTCGCGGGAGCGGGGCTTGATGTCAGGCTCGGTCATGCGATCAGGGTATTCGGATTGCGGCCCCTGGTCTCGACCAGGCTCGACCACCGAGAAGCCTCAGGCCTCGGCGGCGGCCTTCAGGCGGGCGAGGCCCTTCTCGAAGTCCTTGCCGATCAGGCGGTCCATCGGGAGCACCCGGCCGACCAGGCCCCAGAAGCCCGTCCGCTCACCGCTCATCCGCCACTCGACCGTCGTGCCCGGCGCACCGTCGACCGGGGTCGGCGTCAGGGTGAAGGTCACCCGGTTGGTGTTCTCGAAGGGCTTGAGGAAGGCCAGCCGGATGTCGACCGTGCCGGGCGTCGACCCGGTGATCTCCATGCTGCCCGCACCGGCCTTGCGGTTGCCCTCCCAGGAGTAGCGGGCGCCCACGCCAGACGCGGGCCCCGAGTAGGTGCGCCGCAGGTCGGGGTCGAGCCCCTCCCACGGCGACCAGGCCTGCCACTGGTGGAAGTCGTCGACCAGCGCGTGCACGCGCGCGGGGTCGGCGGCGACCGTCGTCGAGCGGACGACCACGAAGCCGCTCACGACGTCGCCACCGGGAGTGCCGCCGCACGCACCACCATCACGTCGGGGAGGTCGGCGACGATCTGGCGCCAGGTCCCGCCCTCGTCGGCCGAGCCCCAGACCGCGCCGTTGCGCGCTCCGACGTACAGGCCCGCGGTCTCGTGGTCGTCGGCGCACATCGCGTCGCGCATGACGGCGACGTAGAAGCCATCCGGCAGTCCGTCGCCGAGCTCGGTCCAGGTCTCGCCGGCGTCGCGCGAGCGCCACACCCGGGCCTTGGCGTCGGGCGGGTAGCGCCGGTCGCCGCCGTTGATCGGGAAGACGTAGACGGTGTCGGGGTCGTGGGGGTGGACGACGATCGGGAAGCCGAAGTCGGCCGGCAGTCCGGCGGCGATCGACGTCCAGGTGCCGCCGTGGTCGTCGGAGCGGTAGACGCCGCCGTGGTTCTGCAGGAAGAGCCGCTCCGGGCGGGCCGGGTGCCGGGTGATCTTGTGGACGCACTGCCCGAACTCGGGGTACTGCTGGCCCTCCGGGAGGAACTCGGCCCGGATGCCCTGGTTGCGGGGCGCCCACGAGGCGCCGCCGTCGCTGGTCTGGTAGACCCCGCCGGTGCTCAGCGCCGCCGTGACCGAGCGCGGGTCCGTGGGGTGCGGCAGCACGGTGTGGAAGGCCTGGCCGCCGAAGCCGGCGTTCCACTGCGGCCGGTGCGGGTGGTCCCACAGCGCCCGCTCGAGCGCGAAGGTCTCGCCGCGGTCGTCGGAGCGCCAGACCGCACCGGGCTCGGTGCCGGCGTACACGACACCGGGCTCGCTGCCGGGGGTCAGCTGCCACACCCGCTCGACCGTGGCGTCGGTGCCGTCGGGGAAGCGGATCGCGCCGTTCGGGGTCTCCTGCCACGTGCCGCCGAGGTCGTCGGAACGGCGTACCTGCGGGCCGAGCCAGCTCGAGGACGCGCCGGCGAGCAGCCGGGGTGCGTCACCGCGGGTGTCGATGAGGCACGAGTAGACCTCCTCCATGTCGAAGTGCGGTCCGGTGAACTCCCAGTCCACCCGCGCCTCGTCCGACGTGCCGATCCAGAGACCCTTGCGGGTCCCGACCATCACCAGGGTCCTGTCAGCCATCTCCGTGCTCCGCTCGTCGCTCTCGCCCACTGTGCACCCACCGCGCGCCGTTCTTCTAGATTGACCAGGTGACCCCCCGGAACTCATCGCACCGGCTGGTCTCCCCCGTCTGGCTGGTGCTGGTCGGCATCTTGTCGGTGCAGTTCGGCGCCGGCGTGGCCAAGGGGCTCTTCGACGAGATCGCGCCCACCACGATCGTGTGGCTGCGCCTCGTGACCAGTGCGGTCGTGCTCATGGCCGTCGCCAGGCCGGTGCTGCGTGGGCGCTCGCGGTCGGACTGGCTGGTCGTGCTCGCCTTCGGCCTCTGTCTCGGGACCATGAACTGGGCGATCTACCAGGCCTTCGCGCGGATCCCGCTCGGCGTCGCGGTGACGCTGGAGTTCGTCGGGCCGCTGACCCTGGCGGTCCTGGGATCGCGGCGGGTGCGCGACCTCCTCTGGGGGCTGCTCGCCGGGCTCGGCGTCGCGGTGCTCGGGCTCGAGGGGGGCGGCGACGTCAACCTGGCGGGCGTGCTCTTCGCACTGCTCGCCGGCGCCATGTGGGCGTCGTACATCCTCCTGGCCGGGCAGACCGGCCGGCGCTGGCCCGGCTTCGACGGGCTCGCCCTCGCGAGCGTGGTCGCGACCGTGCTGCTCACGCCGTTCGCGATCGGCGAGGGCGGCGGCGACCTGCTCGACCCGCGGATCCTGCTCCTCGGCGCCCTCGTCGGGCTGCTCAGCTCCGTGGTCCCCTACAGCAGCGAGCTGGTCGCGCTGCGCTCCATCAAGGCGTCGGTGTTCTCGATCCTGATGAGCCTGGAGCCGGCGGCGGCAGCGCTGGCCGGCATCGTCGTGCTCCAGGAGTTCCTCACCTGGGAGCAGTGGCTCGCGATGGTCTGCGTCGTCATCGCCTCCGTCGGCGCGACCCGCTCCAGCCGGACCTTCGCCGAGCCCGCGCCGGACTGAGTCCCCGGAGTTCACGCAACCGTCACACGGCGTTGACCCGACCGAATCGGCACACTCCTAGGTTGGGTGACACCTACTTCTCGGGAGAGCTCATGGGGAGCCACATGTTCCACACCCCGCACCTGGTCGACCGGACGGTCGGCGCGGTGAAACGTTGGCCGGTCGAGTCGCAGCAGCGAGCTCGCCGCAACGCCATGATCGCCTCCACCGCTCTGGCACAACGGCGTGCTGAGCTCGACGACGTCGAGGAGTTCCTCGCCGCCCTGGGCGGAGCTCCGGTGCCGGAGGTGGCAGCTCACGCTGCGCACGGCTGAGTTCACCGGACCGGCCTTGCCTCTCCCTGGCCGTCCGGTGGACTCAGCCACACCTCCACCATCCAGGTCGGGGTTCGGGGCACAATCGAGCGCATGTCCGCCTCCCCCGCGCAGATCCGACCGGTCGCCACGCTGGCGTACGACGAGGTGCTCTCCGACGACGGCACCCGCCTGCGCGCCTGGACCAACGACCCGGACGGGCTCGTCGACGGCCCCACCGTCGTGCTCTGCAACGGGCTCGGCACCAGCCCGTGGACCTGGCCGGCGTTCCTCGATCCCGACTGCGGCGTCCGGGTCGTCTCCTGGAACCACCGCGGCACCGGAGGCTCCGACCGGCCCGCCGACCGCGACCGGGTGGGCATCGAGGAGTTCGCCGAGGACGCCCTCTCGGTCATGGACCACTTCGGCGTCGACCGGGCGGTCCTG
The DNA here is from genome assembly GCF_002117935.1 of Nocardioides sp. PD653-B2. GTDB lineage: Bacteria > Actinomycetota > Actinomycetes > Propionibacteriales > Nocardioidaceae > Nocardioides. Next base: position 58,988 of record NZ_BDJE01000041.1, read on the forward strand.
GTCGGCTGGTCGATGGGTGTGAACACGATGTACGAGCTGGCCGTGCTCCACCCCGAGCGGGTCACCGGCCTCTTCGCGGTCGCCGGCGTCCCGGGCGACACGTTCGCCACCATGCTCGGCCCGCTGCGGCTCCCCCAGCTCGCCGTCAAGGCCATCGCCGTCAACAGCTCCCGGCTCCTCAAGTACGGCGGCCGCGCGCTGACCCCGATCGCCAGCCGGCTCCCGGTCGGCAGGCGCACCATCGGCGTGCTCAGCCACAGCGGCTTCATGCTCCCGGTCGCCGACCCCGAGCTGACCGCGCGTGCGGTGGCGGCGCTGCTCGCGATCCCGGTGGAGTGGTACGGCCACCTCGCGCTGCACACGTCGCAGCACCCGCGCGTCTCGCTGAGCCGGATCACGGTCCCGGCCGCGTTCGTCGCCGGCACCTTCGACCTGCTGGCCGGAGCCCGGGCGATGGCCAGCGCGGCCGAGCGGATCGAGGGCGCGACGTACACCGAGCTCCGCGGCACGCACTTCCTCCAGATGGAGCAGCCCGGCCGGGTGCACGACCTCTTGTTGGAGTTCTTGCGTAGGGTCGGGTGACATGCGCCGGACCACCGCCCTCGCCAGCCTCACCGCGCTGGCCGCGGTGCTCCTGACCGCCTGCAGCGACGACGCCGAGGACACGCCCAACACCACGATCACCGCCACCCCGGGCGGCTCCGCACCGACGACGGAGGCGACCGAGCCGACCGGATCGGGGTCGTCCCCCGCCGACACCTCGACCCCGTCCGCCGACCCGGGTCCGGTGAAGGTCCTCGCGACCGTCGCCACCGGGCTGGCCGCGCCGTGGGGCATCGGCTTCCTGCCGAACGGCGACGCGATCGTCACCGAGCGCGACACCCGCCGGGTGCTGCTGCTGCAGGCTCCGTCGTACGACGTGAAGCAGGTCGGGCTGATCAGTGCGGCCGTCTCCGCGGTGGAGTCGGGGGGCGAGGCGGGACTGCTCGGCGTCGCGGTCTCGCCCGACTTCGCCACCGACCGGATGCTGTACTTCTACCTCAGCACCGCAGCCGACAACCGGATCGTGAAGGCGACGCTCGAGAAGGGCAGGCTGGGCACGCCGCAGGTCATCCTCGACGGGATCCCGAACGGGGTGATCCACGACGGCGGCAGGCTCGCGTTCGGGCCTGACGGCTACCTCTACGCCTCGACCGGCGAGACCGGTGACGGCGAGCTGGCCCAGGACAGGAGCACGCTCGCCGGCAAGATCCTGCGGATCACCACCGACGGCGACCCGGCGCCCGGCAACCCGTTCCGGGGCTCGGAGATCTGGTCCTTCGGCCACCGCAACGTCCAGGGCCTGGCCTTCGACGACCAGGACCGGCTCTGGGCCTCCGAGTTCGGCGACCAGACCTACGACGAGCTCAACCTGATCGAGCCCGGCAAGAACTACGGCTGGCCGATGATCGAGGGCCGGGGCGGCCAGAAGGGCTACGCCGACCCGCAGGTCGTGTGGTCGACGGACCAGAACTCGCCGTCGGGCCTCGCCTGGCTCGACGGGCACCTCTGGCTCGCCTCGCTGCGCGGCGAGCGGCTCTGGCGGGTCTCCGTGGCGGACGGCCGGGCCAGCAAGCCGACCGACTTCTTCGTCGGCGCCTACGGCCGGCTGCGCACGGTCGTGGCGACCCCCGAGGGCAAGCTCTGGGTGGCGACCAGCAACCGCGACGGACGCGGTCAGCCGCGCGACGGCGACGACCGCATCCTGCTCGTCAATCCCTGATGGTCCGCTTCGCGACGCCCCGAGGGGGCGATCTCGCGTGAGCCGTGGGGAGGTGTCCGGGTGGCCGACCGACATCTGGCGCCCGCAGCTGACGATGCGCGTCGGCGCACCCCCGGGGACGACCCTCCAGGTCCTCCTGGAGTGCCTCGACGCGGCCGGCTACCGGGTCACGGAGCGCGACGAGCACGGCTTCCGCGCGCGCCGGGTCGCCTGGCTCGACCGGATCATGCTCGAGGGCGGCACCACCGACCTGGAGGTGCGCGCGACCGGAGCCGACGTGCTCGTGCGCGTCGCGAAGGGTGCCGGCGAGCGCGGTGGCCGCACGCGTGCCGCCGACGGGCTCAGCGCCGCGGTCGAGGAGCTCCGGCGTCGGGGCTCGCCGGTGCGGACGACCGCGTGGGGACCACCACCCCCGTGACGGTGGCGCGCCGCGACGCGCGCCGCAGCGTGGTGAGGATCGCCGGGCCGAGCACGACGACCGCGACCGCGTTCGTGATCGCCCGGACGGTGTCCCAGCTGCCGGTCGACGTCAGCAGCGTGTAGACCGCGAACGTCTTCAGGTTCTCGACGACCGGCGCGCCCGCGACGTACGACAGGGGGCCCTCGTGACCGGGCACCTGGATGCCGAGGATGAACGGCCAGCCGGACAGGTTCATCAAGATCCCGAACGCGTAGGCCGCGACCACGCCGTACGCCGCGAGCATCGCGATCTCGCGCCTGCCGGTCACCCGGCGCGGCAGCAGCCCGGCGCCCATGCCGACCCAGGCGAAGCACAGCATCTGGTAGGGCATCCACGGCCCCACGCCGGCGGTCATCAGCGCCGAGGCGAACAGCGAGGTGCAGCCGAGCACGAAGCCGAAGCCGGGCCCGAACACGCGGCCGGCGAGCACGAGCAGGAAGAACGTCAGCTCCACGCCCGCCGTGCCCGGGGAGATGCCGCGCAGGACCGCGTTGACCGCGCTGAGCACGCCGAGGATCGCCAGCACCCGCGGGTCGAGCCCACCCTCGTTGAGCTCGGCGAGCACGACCGCGATCACGACCGGCAGCAGCATCAGGAAGAGGAACGGCGGGTCGACGCGGGTGCCCTCGGGCACCCGGAGGAGGAGCGGCCAGCAGAGCATCATCAGCCCGGCGAACGAGGCGACCGCGAGCACCACGACGGAGCGCGGGGCGATCCGGACCGCTGCCCTCATGACGCGCTCAACGCCGCGACGACCTCGTCGACGCGCAGCCACGGCGCCCCGAGGACCTTGGTGACCTGCGGCGCGAAGGACGGCGACTCGGCGACCACCCGGCGCACGGGCCCGGACGAGACGACCTCGCCCTCGGCGAGCACGACCACGTCGTCGGCCGCCTGGGCGACGAACTCCACGTCGTGGGTGGCGACCAGGACCGCATGTCCCTCGGCCGCGAGGCCGCGCAGGATCCCGGCGAGCACGTGCTTGGCCGCGTAGTCGAGCCCGCGGGTCGGCTCGTCGAGCAGCAGCACCTCGGGCCGCGACGCGAGCACCAGGGACAGCGCGAGCGCCAGCCGCTGGCCCTCGGAGAGGTCGCGGGGGTGCTGGTCGCCCGCGATGCCGGGCACCAGGCCGTCGAGGATCTCGCGGCACGCCCCGGTGCCGCCGTCGGCCGCGACGCACTCGTCGTCGACGGTCTCGAGGTAGAGCAGGTCGGCGGCGTTCTGGGGCACCAGGCCGACCAGCGCGCGGCGGTCGGCCGCGCCGAGGCCGGCCGGGTCGGTGCCGCCGACGGAGACCTGGCCGCCGTGTCGGCGACCGCTCCCCTGGAGCGCCCAGATGAGCGAGGACTTGCCGGAGCCGTTGCGGCCCATCAGCGCGGTGACCCGGCCGGCGCCGAGCTCGACGTCGACGTCGCGCACCGCGACGGTCTGGCCGTGCACGACGGTGAGGCGTCGTACGGCGACGGCAGCCGCGGCGGCCGACTCCGTCGTGACCGGAGGGGTGCCGATCCGGTCGAGGAGCTCCCGCGCCCGGCGGCGGGCGTCCCGCACGCTCAGCGGCAGCGGGGTCCAGCCGGCCGCGCGGCCGAGCTCGACGATGGGCGGCGCGACCGGCGAGTCGACGAGCAGCTCGCCGGGCACGCCGACGTGCATGCGCCCGGCGCCCGTCAGCAGGCACATCCGGTCGGCGAACGGCACCACCCGCTCGAGCCGGTGCTCGGCCAGCAGCACCGAGACGCCGAGGTCGTGCACGAGGCGGGTGAGGGTGGCGAGCACCTCCTCGGCGGCCGTCGGGTCCAGCGCCGAGGTGGGCTCGTCGAGCACGAGCAGCCGGGGGTGCATGGTGAGCACCGATCCGATCGCGACCCGCTGCTGCTGACCGCCGGACAGGGTGCGCAGGTCGCGGTGGCGGAGGTCGGCTATGCCGAGCAGGTCGAGGGTCTCCTCGACCCGGCGGCGCATGGTGTCGCCGGGCAGGCCGAGCTGCTCCATGCCGTAGGCGAGCTCCTCCTCGACCGTGTCGGTGACGAAGCCCGCTGCCGGGTTCTGACCGACGTACCCGATCGCGTGCGCGCGCTCGCGCGGCGGTGCGTGCACGATGCTGACGCCGTCGAGCAGCACGTCGCCGTCGAGGGTGCCGCCGCTGAAGCGCGGCACCAGCCCGGTGACGACCCCGAGCAGCGTCGACTTGCCGACGCCGGTGGGCCCGGAGACGAGCACCAGCTCGCCCTCCTCGACGGTGAGGTCGACGCCGTCCAGCACCGGGGGGCCGGCGTCGTAGGAGAAGCGGAGCCCGCGCAGCTCGATCATGCGACCAGCTCCTCGACGGCGCGCGCCGGGGCGACCGGCACGGCGAAGGGCCGAGCCGGCGGCGGGGAGCAGAGCGCGCCGAGCAGGCCCACCGCGGCGCCGAGCAGCGCCGCGGCGCTCACGGGCGGGAACGCCGTGAGCGCGGGGTAGGCGACGTCGATCTGGTGCCGGTTCATCCACCAGCCGACGGCACCGACGGCGACGCCCGACGCGGCGACCGCCAGCTCGGGCCAGCGCCACGGGTCCGGACGGTAGCGGGTGCGCTCGACCCGGCGGCCGGCGCTGAGCAGGCCGGCGCCCGCGGCCACGACCCCGACGACCAGCATCGGCAGCGCCAGCAGGCGCGGGACGGTGGTGTCGAGGACGGCGTAGGTGCCGACGCAGATCCCGCAGAGCCCGACCAGCATGAGCGCGCCGGTCGTGCGCCGCTGGGTGCGTGTGAGCCCGGCGGCACGGCCGTAGCCGCGGGTGTCCATGCCGGCGGCCAGCGCGAGGGAGCGCTCGAGCGCGTCCTCCAGCACCGGCACCAGGAAGCGGCGCAGCCTGCCGACCCGGCCGGTCTCCCCCGCCCGCAGGCTCTGGGCGGCGCGGACGCGGCGGGCGCTGTCGGCGAACTGCGGCAGCACGGTCACCGCGACGACCAGCGCGGTGCCGATCTCGTAGAGCGCGGGCGGCACCGACCGCAGCAGCCGCTTGGGGTTGGCCAGCGAGTTGGCGGCGCCGATGCAGATCACGATGGTCGCCAGGCGGAGGCCGTCGTACAGCGCGAAGAGCAGGGCCTCGGCGTACACCGGCCCGAGCAGCGTGAAGCCGGCGACCCACTCCGGGAGCGGGATCGCGGGCAGGTCGAGCAGCACCCGCCCGCCGGTCCAGCCGCCGAACACGAGCCGGAAGACGACCCGGACCAGCACGATCGCGACACCGAGCCAGACGTAGATCCGGAACGACTGGCCCCACGGCTGGTCGGAGCGGCGCAGCACGACGACCAGCCAGGCCACCCCGATCAGCAGGAGCAGCACCAGCGGGTTCGTCGTGAAGGAGGCCGCGGCGGCGAGCCCGATCGCCCACAGCCACCAGGCCACGGGATGCAGGTCGCGCGGCAGCCGCGCGGTCGTGCTCACGGGCCGGGCGTCCCGCGTCGGCGTCGTACGACGGCAGCGCCGCCGGCGCCCGCGAAGAGCGCGGCGATCACCACGGGCGCGACCCAGGCGGGGAGCCCGCCGCCGCCGGGGTCCGCCGGGTCGGCCGAGACGGGCACGGTGTCGTCGGGGCCCTGGGTCGACTCGCTCGCCGAGGGCGGGTCAGCGGGGGGCGGGGACGCCGACCGGGTCTTCTTCGTGCCGCCGGGCTCGGCCGAGCCGGGTCCGGTCGGGTCCAGGGTCGCCGAGGCCGTGGGGTCGGTCGCGTCGCTCGCCCGCGGTGACGTCGGCGGCTGGCCGGCCCCGCCGGTGTGGCTCGGGTGCGCGGTCGGGGTCGGGGTCGCGTGGGTGGGGCTCGTCGTCGGGGTCGGCTGCGTGGGGTGCGTGGCCGGGGCGGCGCCGGGTGTCGACCGGGTGCTGCTGCCGTTCCACGAGAACGCGACGTACCCGCCGTCGGGGACGGTCAGTCCGGCTGCGCTGGTGGATGCATAGGTCCACGAGCCGGACCTGCCGTCCGACCACCACAGGCCCCAGTAGGCGTCGGCGGGCGGGGTGTTGACGCACGGGTCGTCGGCGGGGGCGCCCGACACCGTGCAGACGAACCCCGGCTGGCGCTGCACGTAGGTCAGCGGGAAGCCGGCGGCCGGGAAGAGGCTGCTCGCCCGCTGCTCACCGCCGTCCGGCACGCACGCCGTCCGCACGCCGCCGCCGAGCTCGTGGAAGTCGACGACGACGCTCACGCCGTCGGCCGACGAGCAGGTGGCCGCCGACGCGGGTGCTGAGGGGACGACGGCGCTCGCCGCCGCGGCCAGGGCGGCCGCGGCGACGAGACGCGCGAGGGTCCGAGAGATCAGTTGCACGTCAGCGGGTGACGGTGAAGGACTTGCTGTTCTTGCGGTTGCCGAACTGGCCCGTCACCACGACCCGACCCTTGCCCGGCTGGCGGGGGACCTTGAAGGAGTGCGTGAACCTGCCCTGGTCGTTGGCCTGGACAGCGGTGACGAAGGAGGTCTGCTTCGACCCGGACTTCGGCCAGTGGACCACGATGCTCAGCGACTCGCCCGGGGCGAGACCGCGGACGGCGACGAGCTGCTTCTTGCCCGCGGCGACCGTCTTCTCGAGCGCGAACCGCACCTTCTTCGCGCCGAGGGCGTGGATCTCGGCGGTGCCGAACGTGCGGTCGGCGTTGGCGACCTCGACCCTGCTGGTGCCGGTCTTGGTCGGGATCAGGACGGGCAGGTGGCCCTCGCCCGCGGCGTTGGCGTAGCCGAGGACCGACTGCTCGCCGAGCATCGCGCAGAGCGCCTCGCCCGGGGCCGCCTGGACCACGCCGACCGGCTTCTTGCCACCGGCCTTCACGTACTCCGCGGCGAACAGGGCCTGCGGGTCGCCCGGTCCGGTCTGCGCGGCGCGGAGCGCCGGCAGGGCCTGGGCCGTGGCCCGCTGTGCGGTGTAGCGGAGCTGGTCGTCCATCGGACCGGCCTGGGCCGCCTTCAAGGACGCGTTGTCGTAAGCGAGCGAGCCGGTGTCGGCCGCGTCGTAGTAGACGCAGTGGGCGACGTTGGTGGCCTGGTGGGCCCGCAGCCACGCGGCGGCGCGCTGCGCGGCCTCGGTCTCGCCGGACAGGAAGAGCGCGTAGCCCGCGAGGCCGGTGCTGTTGGCGTTCGCGTTCGGCAGGGAGGCGTCGGCACCGAAGGAGCCGTTGGCGTTCTGGGCCGTCTTCAGCCAGGCGACGGCGTCGGCCACGTGGCCGGCGACGTCGGTGTCGTCGAGCTGCGACCGGAGCGACTGGACCGCCAGCGACGTCGCGTCGACGTCGGGCTGGCCGCCGCTGCCGTCGCAGGTCTGGTCGGCGGCGTCGATCGCGGCGAAGGACTGGCGGAAGAAGCCGGCCGCGCACTGCTGGTCGAGGAGGAAGTCGGTGACCGGGTCTGCGAGGTCGCTGCCCGCGGTGTCGAGCGCCTGCGCGGCGAAGGACTGGCCCAGCGTGTTGGCGTAGTCGCCGAACGTCGAGACGTCCACGATCCGGCCGTTGGTCGCACCCTCGGTGTCGACGACTCCCTCGAGCGACTGGATCAGGTCGACGCCGCCGAAGCTGGTCGGGTCGTCGCCCGCGGTCTGGGCGAGCACGGCGGCCTTCGCAGTGGCGCCGGCGTACGTGCTGTCCGGGTCACCGGCGGCGTCGCCGGTGACGTACTCGTCGACGCGGGCGGCGACCGCGTCACTGATGCCGCCGACCACCGGCGCCGGAGCACCGACCTCGTGCAGCGACAGAGCCGCGTCGATCGAGGCGCCGAAGTCGGGGTAGGGGTTGCCCTCGGAGTCGACGTAGGGGCTCAGCAGGAGGCCGTCGTCGAGCTGGCCGACGAGCCAGGTCCCGGCGGCGGTCGCCGGCCCGGGGTCGACCGCGGCGGATGCCGGGGACGACGTGGCCGCCAGGACGGAGAGAGTGAGAGCCGGAGCGGCCAGAACGGCGGCGACGCGGCGCGCGGTGCTGCGCATGGGTGGTTCCTTCCCGCTGCTCAGCGGGAGCGCCTGGGGCGGATCCCCGGGTTCGCCACCCGCTGCTTTCCTCGACAGCGTGTGATCAGGACGCGTCGCATCGGGTGCTCCGGCTCGCCCCCGACCCTGGGAGGGTCGGACGGCCTACGGTTGCGGGTCAGCGCCGGGATCTGACCGGCTTCCCCCGCTGCGGGCGTGGTGACTTGTGCCCGCGCAGCATATCCCCCGGCGGGCTCGGGGTCCTTCTCGGACTAGCTCAACTTCTCCAGCACCAGCTCCCGCACCCGGCCGGCGTCGGCCTGGCCGCGCATCTCCTTCATGACCGCGCCGATCAGGGCGCCGGCGGCGGCGACCTTGCCGTCGCGGATCTTGTCCGCGACGTCCGGGTTGGCCGCGATGGCCGCGTCGACGGCGGCGCTCAGCGCGCCCTCGTCGGACACGACCGCGAGCCCCCGGGCGGCCACGATCTCAGCAGGGGTGCCCTCACCGGCGAGCAGGCCGTCGAAGACCTGGCGGGCCAGCTTGTCGTTGAGCGACCCGTTGTCGACCAGCGCCTGCACGGTCGCGACCTCGACGGGGGTGACCTGGAGGTCGGTGATGTCCAGCCCGGCGTCGTTCGCCCGACGGCCGAGCTCGGAGAGCCACCACTTGCGGGCCGACTGCGGCGACGCCCCGGCCGCGACGGTCTCCTCGATCAGCCCGACCACCCCCGAGGCGACGACGTCGCGCATCTCGAGGTCGGTGTAGCCCCAGTCGGCCTGGAGCCGGGCCCGCTTGAGCAGCGGGTTCTCCGGCAGCGTCCCGCGCAGCTCGTCGACCCACTCCCGGCTCGGGGCCACCGGCACCAGGTCGGGCTCCGGGAAGTAGCGGTAGTCGTCGGCGTCGGACTTCTCGCGCCCGCTCGTGGTGACGCCGGTGTCCTCGTGCCAGTGGCGCGTCTCCTGCAGGATCGAGCCGCCCGCGTCGAGGATGGCGGCGTGCCGCTGCATCTCGTAGCGCACCGCGCGCTCGACCGACCGGAACGAGTTGACGTTCTTGGTCTCGGTGCGGGTCCCGAGCTTCCCGGAGCCCTTCGGCGCCAGCGAGAGGTTGACGTCGGCGCGCAGGTTGCCCTGGTCCATCCGGGCCTCCGAGACGCCCAGGGCGACGATCAGGTCCCGCAGCTGGGAGACGTAGGCCCGGGCCACGGCCGGCGCCTTCTCCCCCGCGCCCAGGATCGGCTTGGTGACGATCTCGATCAGCGGGATGCCGGCGCGGTTGTAGTCGACCAGGGAGTAGTCGGCGCCGTGGATGCGGCCGGTCGCACCGCCGACGTGCAGCGACTTGCCGGTGTCCTCCTCCATGTGGGCGCGCTCGATCTCGACGCGGAACACCTCGCCGTCGACGTCGACGTCCATGAAGCCCTCGAAGCAGATCGGCTCGTCGTACTGCGACGTCTGGAAGTTCTTCGGCATGTCCGGGTAGAAGTAGTTCTTCCGGGCGAAGCGGCACCACTCGGCGATCTCGCAGTTGAGCGCCAGGCCGATGCGGATGGCCGACTCGATCGCCTTGGCGTTGACGACCGGCATCGCGCCGGGCAGACCCAGGCAGGTCGGGCAGACCTGGGTGTTGGGCTCGCCACCGAAGACGGCCGGACAGCCGCAGAACATCTTGGTGTTGGTGTTGAGCTCGACGTGGACCTCGAGGCCCAGCGCCGGGTCGTACGACGCGAGCACGTCGTCGAAGGCCACCAGCGTGTCGGTCATCGAGCTCCTCCTTCGAGGGTCGGGGCCTTGTCCAGCAGCGGGCCGCCCCACTGCTCGAGCAGCGCGGCCTCGAGGGCCGCACCGACCCGGTAGAGGCGGTCGTCGGCGAGCGCCGGCGCCAGGATCTGGATGCCGGCGGGCAGGCCGTCCTCGTCGGCGAGGCCGCTCGGCACCGAGATGCCGGGGACGCCGGCGAGGTTGGCCGGGATGGTCGCGAGGTCGTTGAGGTACATCGCGATCGGGTCGTCGAGCTTCTCGCCGAGCTTGAACGCCGTGGTCGGCGCCGTCGGGGAGACCAGCACGTCGGCCTTCTCGAACGCTGCCTCGAAGTCCCGCGAGATCAGCGTGCGGACCTTCTGGGCCTGGCCGTAGTAGGCGTCGTAGTAGCCGCTCGACAGCGCGTAGGTGCCGAGGATGATCCGGCGCTTGACCTCGTCGCCGAAGCCGGCGTCGCGGGTCGCGCGCATCACGTCCTCGGCGCTGGGGTTGTCGATGCCCTCGGGCACGACGCGCAGGCCGTAGCGCATGGCGTCGAACTTCGCGAGGTTGCTCGACGCCTCCGCCGGGAGGATCAGGTAGTACGCCGCGAGGGCGTGCACGAAGTGCGGGCAGGACACCTCGACGACCTCGGCGCCGGCCTTGACCAGCAGGTCGACCGACTCCTGGAAACGGGTCATCACGCCCGGCTGCCAGCCGCCCTGCCCCCCTTCGTGGCGACTCAGCTCGGTGATGACGCCGACCCGCAGGCCGGACAGGTCGCCGCCGGCGCCCAGCCGGGCCGCCTCGACCAGGGCGGGCAGCGGCTGGTCGACGCTCGTGGAGTCCTTGGGGTCGTGGCCGCCGATGATCTCGTGCAGCAGCGCCGAGTCGAGGACCGTGCGGGTCACCGGGCCGGCCTGGTCGAGCGAGCTGGCCAGCGCGACGAGGCCGTAGCGCGAGACGCCGCCGTACGTCGGCTTCACGCCGACCGTGCCGGTCACGGCGCCGGGCTGGCGGATCGAGCCGCCGGTGTCGGTGCCGATCGCGAGCGGCGCCTCGAAGGCGGCGACCGCGGCGGCCGAGCCTCCGCCGGAGCCGCCGGGGATCCGGTCGAGGTCCCAGGGGTTGTGGGTGGCGCCGTACGCCGAGTGCTCCGTCGAGGAGCCCATCGCGAACTCGTCCATGTTGGTCTTGCCGAGGATCGGCAGGCCGGCCTCGCGCAGCCGGGTGACGACGGTGGCGTCGTACGGGGGGATCCAGCCCTCGAGGATCTTGGAGCCGCAGGTCGTCGGCAGCCCCTCGGTCACCATCACGTCCTTGACCGCGATCGGCACGCCGTCGAGCGCGGAGGCAGGCGCCCCGGCAGCGCGGCGGGCGTCGGAGGCGGCGGCCTGGGCGAGCGCGCCCTCGGCGTCGACGTGGAGGAAGGCGTGCACGGCGCCGTCGACCGCGGCGATCCGGTCGAGGTGCGCCTGGGTCAGCTCGACCGACGTCACCTCGCCCGCGGCGAGGGCGTCGGCCAGCTCGGCTGCGGTCTTCCTGATCCAGCTCACTGCTCGTCCCCCAGGATCCGCGGGACCGCGAAGCGCTGCTGCTCGACCGCGGGGGCGCCGGACAGGGCCTGCTCCGGGGTCAGGCACGGCACCACGACATCGTCGCGGAAGACGTTGGTGAGCGGCAGGGCGTGCGAGGTCGGCGGGATGTCGTCGCTCGCGACCGCGCTGATGGAGGCGACGGACTCGAGGATCACCGAGAGCTGGGGGGCCAGGTGGTCGAGCTCGGCGTCGTCGAGATCGATCCGGGCGAGGTCCGCCAGGTGCGCGACCTCGTCGCGCGTGATGTCAGGCATGGGGTCAATCCTAGGAGAGCGGCGGCCCAACCGATCCGCCGGTCACCGCATCTACCGTGGTGACCGCTCGAGGAGGATCGATGGCATCACCGCTGACCGACGACGAGTTCACCGAGTTCGTGCACGCGACCTGGCCCGGGCTCTACCGCACCGCCTACCTGATGCTCGGCGACCACCAGCTCGCCGAGGACCTGGTGCAGACCGCCCTGGCCAAGACCTACGCGTCCTGGCGCAAGGTGAAGGAGCCCGCCGCGGCCCCGTCGTACGCCCGGGTCGTGCTGGCCAACACCGCGGCCTCGTGGTTCCGGCGCCGGTCCTGGCGCAACGAGCACCCGACCGAGCAGCTGCCCGAGGGCGCCGTCCACGGCGACCCGAGCACCCGGCCGGCCGTGGTCGATGCGCTGCGCACGCTCGCCCCCCGGCAGCGCGCCGTCATCGTCCTCCGCTACTACGACGACCTGAGCGTGCGCGAGGTGGCCACCGCCCTCGGCATCAGCGAAGGCACCGTCAAGAGCCAGACCTCCGACGCCCTCGCGCGGCTGCGCACGCAGCTCGGCGATGCCGTCGCCCCGCAGACCCTGGGAGCCACTCATGACTGAACGACTCAGCACCCTCCTGCGCGAGGAGGCCTCCGCGCTCGACGTCCCGCCGCCGCCCGCAGGCGCCGTGGTCGCCCGGGGCCGCGGCCTGCGCCGCCGGCACCGGATCGGCAGCGCCGCGGCCGGGCTGGCGCTCGTCACGATCGTCGGGACCGGGCTCGCGATCGGGCTCGGCGGCATGGGTGACGACGGCTCCGACGCCGTCGACCCGGCCGGGCCGAGCACCGGCCACGGGGCGGTCTTCACCCTGGGCACGACCGTCTTCTACGACGGCGGCACCAAGACCGCCACGATCGACGACCAGGCCATCAAGTCGACGTACTACACGTCCGCCGGCCTCCTGGTGCGGCACGGCGACAACAACTACAGCGACGGCAGCGGACCCCAGCGGTTCTCGCTGGTGACCGAGGACGGCACCGTCCACCCCGTGTCGGTGGTGACCGAGGACGTCGTGCCCGGGATCGATCCCGCCCAGCCGTACCTGGCGTACGCCGAGGTGGTCGACGGCGAGGTCCAGGTCGTCGTGCACGACGTCTCCACGGACCAGGAGGTCGCCCGCGTGCCGGTCCCCGACGCGAAGAAATGGGGCGGTTGGTCCGCTCCTCCGGTCGCGCTCAGCGGCGACACCGTCTACGTCGGCACCGACGACGTGGAGCGCACGGTCGACTGGCGCACCGGCGAGATCGGCACCACGGACGCGATCGGGCCCGGCTACCCGGACGTCTCGGGCGGCCGCGCCGTCCAGCAGACCGGGGACCAGATGACCGTGGTCGACGTCGCGACCGGCGAGGTCCTGCTGACCGTGGACGCGGGCCGGACGGGCTACCTCCAGCTCTCCCCCGACGGCCGGTTCGCCAGCTACGACGTCGACAACAAGAGCGTCGACGTCTACGACGTGGACGCCGGCACCAAGGTCACCCTCGACGGCCAGTCGGGGGACTACGGTTGGTCGCCCGACGGGGACCTCTTCCAGGTCAAGGGCCGTCAGCTCATCACCTGCTCGACCTCGTCCGGCGAGTGCACGACCAGCGACGTGACGATCCCGGAGAAGGGCGGCGGGGTCGCTCCCGACGACCTGCGCTACGGCAACCACACCTACGAGTCCTGACGCGGTGCCGGCTGCACGGTCGTGACCGACGACCACCGCAGCGAGACCACTGACCGGCGCCGGGCGCGAGCAGGTGCTCGCTGACGGTCCGCTGCGATCCTCCCTAGCGGGAGGCCGGGTCGAGCAGGAGCCGGACCTTCTCGGGGTCGTCCGGCTGCGGGCAGGCGATGAGCAGCCGGTCGGGGCGCTCCTCGATCGCGCGGTAGCCCGCGACGGCCAGCGCAGCCAGCAGCTCGGCCGGGTCGCGGCCGGGCGGTACGGCGTAGGCCAGCGTCCGGACGGCGGGATCGTGGAGCTCGGCCTCCGTGCGGCTCACCCCCCGCCCCCACCCGCGGAGGAGGGCGACGACGGCCACGGTCGCCAGCACGATCCCTCCGATGACCATCAACGCGAACACGACCATGACGTCCTCCAGTCGGCGAGGCCTCCCTGATCCATCGACGATGCGCCGCCGCGGCGGCGACCACGAGAGGCGGACGTCCCGTCTGCGTGGACCAATGTCCCGGGTCGGCGTCAGAGGCCCGACGGGCCGCCCTCCAGCAAGGCCTTGAAGCCGGCCTCGTCGAGGACGGGTACGCCGAGCTGCTCGGCCTTGTCGGCCTTCGACCCGGCGTTGTCGCCGACCACGACGTAGTCGGTCTTCTTCGACACCGAGCCGGCGGCCTTGCCGCCGCGGGACAAGATCGCCTCCTTGGCCGAGTCGCGGCTGAAGTCGACCAGCGAGCCGGTGACCACGACGGTCAGCCCCTCGAGCGTGCGGTCGATCGACTCGTCGCGCTCGTCGGCCATCGCCACGCCGGCGGCGGCCCACTTGTCGACGATCTCGACGCGCCAGGGCTCCTTGAACCACTCGATGACCGCCTCGGCGATCGTCGGGCCCACGCCCTCGGCTGCGGCGAGGCTCTCCTCGGAGGCCGCGCGGATCGCGTCCATCGAGCCGAACTCCTGGGCCAGCGCCTGAGCGGCGGTCGGGCCGACGTGGCGGATCGACAGCGCCACCAGCACCCGCCACAGCGGGACGGCTTTGGCCTTGTCGAGGTTGGCGAGCAGCCGCTCGCCGTTCGCGGAGAGCTCCTTGGCTCCCGGTTCCTGAGGAGGCGCGCCGGCGCCGTCTCGAAGGGCGCCCTTCTTGGGGGCGCGGGTGAAGAGGGACGCGGTGAGCAGCTTGGCCTCGTCGAGGTCGAACAGGTCGCCCTCGTTGTCGATGGCCTTCGCGTCGAGCAGCGCGGCCGCGGCCTCGTAGCCCAGTCCCTCGATGTCGAACGCCCCGCGCCCGGCGACGTGGAAGACCCGCTCGCGCACCTGGGCCGGGCAGAACTGGTGGTTGGGGCAGCGCAGGTCCTTGTCGCCCTCCTTCTGCTGAGTCAGGGGCGTGGCGCACGCGGGGCACTTCGTCGGCATCTTCCACGGCCGCAGGCCCTTCGGCCGCAGCGCCAGCACCGGCCCGAGGATCTCCGGGATCACGTCGCCGGCCTTGCGCAGGATCACCGTGTCGCCGGGCCGCACGTCCTTGCGCTTGACCTCGTGGGCGTTGTGGAGCGTGGCGTTCTCGACCGTGGAGCCGGCGACCAGGGTCGGCTCCATCACGCCGTACGGCGTGGCGCGGCCGGTGCGGCCGACGTTGACCCGGATGTCGAGGAGCTTGGCGTTGACCTCCTCGGGCGGGTACTTGAAGGCGATCGCCCACCGCGGCGCGCGGCTGGTGGAACCGAGCCTCCGCTGCAGCGCGACGTCGTCGACCTTGACCACCACCCCGTCGATCTCGTAGGGGACGATCGTGTGGCGGTGCTCGCCGGCGTTCTCGACGTAGCCCTCGACGTCCGCGAGCGTGGGCAGCACCCTGACCTGCTCGGAGATCGACAGGCCCCAGGCGGCGAGGGCCTCGTAGGCGTGGGACTGGGCCTTCGGCTCGAACCCCCGGCGGGCGCCGATGCCGTGGCAGACCATGCCGAGCGCGCGGCTGGCAGTGACCCGCGGGTCCTTCTGGCGCAGCGAACCGGCCGCGGCGTTGCGCGGGTTGGCGAAGACCTGCTTGCCGGCCTCGGTCATCGACTCGTTGAGCCGCTCGAAGGCGTCCTTGGGCAGGAAGACCTCGCCGCGGACCTCGAGCAGCTCCGGCACCGGGAACTCGTCGGTGCCGGTGAGGCGGTGTGGGACCGCGGCGATCGTCTTGACGTTGGGCGTGACGTCCTCACCGGTCGAGCCGTCACCGCGGGTGAGGGCCCGGACCAGTCGGCCGCCCTCGTAGAGCAGGTTGATCGCGAGGCCGTCGACCTTGAGCTCGCACAGCAGGTCGGGCGACTCGATGCCGTCGCGGCCGAGCCGGGCGTACCACGCCTCCAGCTCCTCGAAGGAGAAGGCGTTGTCGAGGCTCTCCATGCGCTGGAGGTGGGCGACCTCCGTGAACTCGGTCGACACCGCTCCCCCGACCTTCTGGGTCGGCGAGTCCGGCGTGCGGAGGTCGGGGAACTCCTCCTCCAGGTCCTGGAGCCGCCGCATCCGGCGGTCGTAGTCGGCGTCGTCGAGGGTCGGGCTGTCCAGCACGAAGTAGCGCCAGCGAGCGTCCTCGATCTCCTCGGACAGCTGGCGGTGCTCGTCCCGCGCCGCCGGGGGCGCCGGGGTGGGTGCCGAGGGCTCACTGCTCATGGAGGCATTCTGCCGCCCGGTACCGACAGCACGACCGGGGCCTTCCGGGTGCCCGGGGAAGCGTCCGGAAGAAATCTGAGAAATCTCGCCCGACCCGGAATGCCTCGTCCCGATCGGTCGTTGCGCAGTGATGAAACGAAACCGTTTCGTTTCATCAGTGTTAACAGCCACTCCCCCGAGAACCCGAGGACGATCGCCATGACTCCCGCTGCCGAGAGCGCCACCCAGCGCCCCCGCGTCGAGGGCGACCGCGAGCAGGAGATCCTCGACGCCACCCTCGTCGTCCTGGGCGAGGTGGGCTACGACCGCCTGACCATGGACGCCGTCGCCACCCAGGCGAAGGCGTCGAAGGCCACCCTCTACCGGCGCTGGAACAACAAGGTCAGCCTCGTCATCGAGGCGCTGCACGCCAGCAAGGACACCCCCGAGCTCCCCGACACCGGCTCGCTGCGGGGCGACCTGATGGGCGTCTTCTGCGGCATGGGCGGCCTCGTCGACCCCACCACCGTCTCGACCTTCGCCAGCGTGCTCACCGCGATCTCGCGGGACGCCGACTTCGCGGACGCGTTCCGCCGTGAGGTGATGGGCCCCAAGATCGAGCTCTCCCGGCAGATCTGGCAACGCGCCGTCGACCGAGGCGAGGTGCGCGACGACATCGACGTCGCCCTCTTCGAGCCGGCGCTCGCCGGCATCGTCCTCCACCGGGTCTTCATCATGGGCGAGCAGCCAGACGCCGAGCTGGTCACCCGTGTGATCGACCAGATCATCCTGCCGGCCGCCACCCGCGGCCCGGCCACCATCCAGACGACCCCGAAGGAAGACTGATGACCGACGTCACCAGCGCCGACGCCATCCACACGGCCTCCGGCAAGAAGCTGCACCTGGGGTGGGCGCTCGTGCTCATCTCGATCGCCCAGCTGATGGTGGTGCTCGATGCCTCCATCGCCAACATCGCGTTGCCCTACATCGGCGACGACCTGAACATCAGCAGCGCCAACCTGACGTGGATCGTCACCGGGTACGCGCTCGCCTTCGGTGGCCTGCTGCTGCTCGGCGGCCGCCTCGGTGACCTCTACGGCCGCCGCAAGGTCTTCATGATCGGCCTGTCGGTGTTCGCGATCGCCTCGCTGTTCGGCGGTCTCGCCCAGAACGAGGCGATGCTGCTCGCCTCCCGGGGCCTCCAGGGGCTCGGCGCTGCCCTCGCGTCGCCGGCTGCCCTGGCGCTCATCACGACGACGTTCCCGGCCGGGCCAGCCCGCAACCGGGCGTTCGCGGTGTACGCCGCGATGTCCGGCGCGGGCGCGGCCGTGGGCCTCATCCTCGGCGGCTGGCTGACCGGCACGAACAGCTTCCTCGGTCTCGTCGACCTCGACGGCTGGCGGATGACGTTCCTCATCAACGTGCCGATCGGCCTGTTCGCCGCCTTGATGGCTCCGCGCTTCCTCAACGAGTCGGAGTCGCACCCCGGCGAGCTCGACATTCCCGGAGCGATCACCGGCACCTTCGGGCTGCTCGGCCTGGTCTACGGCTTCAGCCGCGCCGGCGAGGCCGCCCACGGCTGGGACGACCCGTGGACGATCGCGTCCCTCGCGGCCGGTGTCGTCCTGCTCGCGGCGTTCGCCTTCATCGAGTCCCGCGTGAAGCACCCGCTGCTGCCCGTCCGGGTCTTCGCCAACCGCACCCGGGCGACCAGCTTCCTGGTGATGATGGTCGTGCCGGCGGCGATGTTCGCGATGTTCTACTTCCTGAGCCTCTTCATCCAGCTGGTGATGGGCTACAGCCCGTTGCACGCCGGCTTCGCGTTCCTGCCGTTCTCGGTCGGCATCGTGATCGGCGCGGGCGTGTCCTCCAACCTCGTCAACCGGATCGACGCCCGGTTCATCGCCGGCATCGGCACGCTGATGGCTGCGGTCGCCCTGGTGGGCTTCTCGCGGATCTCGGTGCCCGACTCGCCCAACGCCGTCGCCGCGGCGATCAAGAGCGGCGCCCTGGGCGACAGCGTGAACTACTGGTCGGCGATATTCCCGTTCATCGTCTTGATGTCGGTCGGCATGGGCGCGGTGTTCGTGCCGCTGACCCTGACCGCGGTGCACCACCTCCGCGCCGAGGACTCCGGCATCGGCTCCGGCGTGCTCAACACGATGCAGCAGGTCGGCGGCGCGCTCGGCCTGGCGATCCTGAGCACGGTCGCCCTGAGTGCGGCTTCCGACAAGAAGTCCGAGCTGGCCGGCGCGTTCGCCCAGCAGGGTCTGCCGCCGGAGCAGGTCGGCCAGCTGGCCTACCTGGGCTCGTTCACCAACGGCGCGACGGCGGCCTTCCTGGTCGGCGCCGGGCTGATCACGCTCGGCTCGCTGGCCACCTGGCTCTTCCTCAACGTGAAGCACCAGGAGCTCGCCACCGACGGCCCCGAGGCCGCCCCGGTCCACGTGGGCTGATCCGACACGACAACGACGAAGGCCACCCCCGCACTGGCGGGGGTGGCCTTCGCTGCGCTGTGGTCCGGATCAGGACAGCGCATCCTCCAGCGCCGTGATGAACGCCGGGAGGTCGTCGGGGTCGCGGCTGGTGATGAGGTTGCCGTCGATGACGACCTCCTCGTCGACCCAGGTGCCGCCGGCGTTGCGCACGTCGTCCGCGAGGCTGGCGTAGCTGGTCAGCCGCCGGCCCTTCGCGACGCCGGCCGACACCAGCAGCCACGGTCCGTGACAGATCACGGCCAGCGGCAGATCGTCGGCCATCGCCTGTCGCACGATGTCCTGGGCGCGCTCCTCGACCCGGATCCGGTCCGCGTTGACGGTGCCGCCCGGCACCACCACCGCGTCGACCGAGCCGACGTCGAGGTCGTCCAGGGTCCCGTCGACGTCGACCTTCTGGGTCGGCGTCGTGTCGCCCTCGACGGCCTGGATCGGGTCGGTGCCGGTCGAGTAGATCTTCACCTCGGCGCCCGCCTCACGCAGGGCGTCGCGAGGCTTCACGAGCTCGGCCTCCTCGAAGAAGTCGGTCGCGATGATGGCCACGGTCTTGCCGGTCAGGTCACTCATGCCCGTCCTGTACCCGCGACCGCCGCCGGGATGCGCGGTCAGCCGGAGAGGTTGGCGGCGCCGGTGCGCACCAGCGTGAGGGCGCGCCGTACCCACGCGGGCGATGCGCCGGCCAGCCCGCAGGACGGCGTGAGGACCAGCCGGTCGCCGACCTCGGCGAGGTCGAGGCCCACCATGTCGAGCCAGCGCAGCACGCTCTCGGTGACGCCGGTGTCGGTGGGCTCGGTCGCCGGGTCGAGCGAGGGTACGACGCCCAGGGCGACCGTCTCCCCGGCCTCCAGTGCCTCGGCGAGCACGTCGTGGTCGGCCGCGGAGGTCATGGCCAGGTCGACCGACAGCCCGCGGGCGCCCGACGTGCGCAGCAGGGCGAGCGGCGCGTCGGCGGCGCACGTGTGCACCCACGGCTCGGCGCCCTCGTCGGCAATCGCGGCGAGCACCCAGCCGAGCGTCTCGGAGGCCTCGGGCGGGTGCACGGTGCGGTGCCGCCCGAAGCCGGATGCCGTCGGCACCCGGCCACCGAGGACGGCCGGGAGCACCGGCTCGTCGACCTGCACGACCAGCCGGTCGACGCCGGGCAGCCGCCGACGCAGGTCGCGCACGTGGGTGCGGACCCCCTCGGCGAGCGCCTGGGCGAGCTCGCGCCGGGCGCCGTAGTCGCTGAGGACCTTGTCGCCGCGCGGCTTCTCGACCGTCGCGGCCAGCGTCCACGGACCGGCGACCTGCACCTTGAACACGCCCGTGTAACCGTCGGTCAGCTCCTCGAGGGTGTCGAGGTCCTGGCTCAGCAGGCTGCGCGCGCGCCGGTGGTCGACCCCGGGCGCGTCGGTGAGCCGCCAGCCGGCCGGCTGGAGGTCGGCGCCGAGCTCGGCCATCACGGCGAGCGCACGGCCGGTCATGGTCGCCGTCGCCCCTCGGCCGGGGACCTCGGGCAGGTGCGGCAGGCCACCGCCCTCGCCCAGCTGGTCGAGGACCACGCGCACGGCGTCGTCGTACGCCGCCTGGTCGTCGCCGGGCATCGACCCGACAGCGGAGGCGAGGGTCATGCGGGCACCCGCTCGGCGACCGCGATCGTCGCCGAGCCGACCACGCGGCTGCCGTCGTAGAGCACCGCGGCCTGGCCGGGCGCGATGCCGTACGCCGGGTCGAGCAGCTCGATCTCGACGCCGTCGTCGACCACCGTCGCGACCGCGCGGTGCTCGGTGCCGTGGGCGCGCAGCTGGACGGTGCCCTCGAGCCGCTCGGGGACGGTCCCGCACCAGCGCGGGCGGATGCCGCGGAGCCGCTCGACCGCGAGCCGCTCGCGCGGGCCGACGGTGACGGTGCCGGACACCGGCTCGATGTCGAGCACGAAGCGCGGCTTGCCGTCCGGCGCGGGCGTGCCGATGCGCAGGCCCTTGCGCTGCCCGATCGTGAAGCCGACCGTGCCCTCGTGCTGCCCGAGCACCGCACCGGTGGTCTCGTCGACGATGTCGCCCCCGTGGTTGGGTGCGCGGTCGCCGAGCTTCTCGCGCAGCCAGCCCGCGTTGTCGCCGTCGGCGACGAAGCAGATGTCGTGGCTGTCGGGCTTGTCGGCGACCAGCAGGCCGCGGGCCGCCGCCTCACGGCGTACGTCGTCCTTGGTCGAGTCGCCGAGCGGGAACACCGAGTGGGCGAGCTGCTGCTGGTCGAGCACCCCGAGCACGTAGGACTGGTCCTTGCCGTGGTCGACCGCACGGTGCATCTCGATCAGCCCGTCGGGACCGGTGCGCAGCTGGGCGTAGTGGCCGGTCGCGACCGCGTCGAAGCCGAGCGCCAGCGCCCGGTCGAGCACGGCGGCGAACTTGATCTTCTCGTTGCAGCGCAGGCACGGGTTGGGCGTGCGGCCCGCGGCGTACTCGTCCATGAAGTCCTCGACCACGTCCTCGTGGAAGCGGTCACTCAGGTCCCAGACGTAGAACGGGATGCCGATGACGTCGGCCGCACGGCGGGCGTCGTTGCTGTCCTCGATCGTGCAGCAGCCGCGGGCGCCGGAGCGGTACGACTGCGGGTTGCGCGAGAGCGCGAGGTGGATGCCGGTGACGTCGTGGCCGGCCTCGGCCGCGCGGGCCGCGGCGACGGCGGAGTCGACGCCGCCGGACATGGCAGCGAGGATCTTCATGCTCTCGCTGCTCGGGCTCGTTCGACGCAGGGACCGATCGCCTCGACGAGGGCGTCGACGTCGGCCTGGGTGGACGTGTGGCCCAGCGAGAACCGCAGCGAGTGGCGGGCCGACTCGTCGGTGCAGCCCATCGCGAGCAGCACGTGCGAGGGCTGGGGCACTCCGGCCGAACAGGCTGATCCCGTCGAGCACTCGATGCCGCGGGCGTCGAGGAGCATCAGCAGCGAGTCGCCCTCGCAGCCCGGGAAGCCCAGGTGGGCGTTGCCGGGCAGCCGGTGGTCAGCCCCGGAGCCCGGCTGAGCGCCGTGGAGGTGCGCGTCGGGCACCTGCTCGATGACGCGCCGGACGAGGTCGTCGCGCAGCGCGCTGACCCGCGTCGCGTGCTCGGGCTGGTGCTTGACCGCGAGCTCGACGGCGGCCGCGAACCCGGCGATCGCCGGGGTGTCGATGGTGCCGCTGCGGATGTCGCGCTCCTGGCCGCCGCCGTGCACGAGGGCGGTCACCTCCACCTCGCGGCGGACGATCAGCGCGCCCACGCCGTACGGCCCGCCGACCTTGTGGCCGGTCAGGGTGAGCGCGTCGACGCCGGACTTCGCGAAGTCGACCGGCACCGCGCCGACGGCCTGCACAGCGTCGGTGTGGACCGGGATGCCGTGCGCCGCCGCGATCGCGACCACCTCGTCGATGGGCTCGATGGTCCCGACCTCGTTGTTGGCCCACATCACCGAGATCAGCGCCACCGACCCCGGGTCACGCTCGACGGCCGCACGGAGCGCGTCGACGTCGAGCCGGGCCCGGGCGTCGACCGGCAGGAGCTCGACCTCCGCACCCTCCTCGTCGGCGAGCCAGTGGAGCGGGTCGAGCACGGCGTGGTGCTCGATCGAGGTCGAGAGGATGCGGGTGCGGCGGGGATCCCCGGACCGGCGCGACCAGTAGATGCCCTTGAGCGCGAGGTTGTCGGCCTCGGTGCCGCCGGAGGTGAAGACCACCTCGCCGGGACGGCAGTTCAGCGCCTGCGCGATGGTCTCCCGCGACTCCTCCACGATGCGGCGCGCGTGCCGGCCGGAGGCGTGCAGCGAGCTCGGGTTGCCGACATCCAGCAGGTGAGCCGTCATCGACTCGACGGCCGCCGGGACCATCGGGGTGGTCGCAGCGTGGTCGAGGTAGACGGTCGGGCTGGTCATCGCGTCCCCCAGCGTACGGCGCGGCGCGATACGTGTCCCAACCGAGGCGGCTTCCGCCCCGGCGGTCGAGGAAGGCGCGCACCCCCGGCGGTTGAGAAAGCGCGCAGCGCCTGTCACGAAACCCCCGCAACCCGACCGCCCTCCCTGTTGCGGGGCTGGCGGGCCGCTTCGGGTTGCGACCGGCAAGGCTGACAACGAGGACAGGTACGCCGTGCTTGCGGTCGGCAGCTCCCCCGGTGGTTGAGGAAGGCGCGCAGCGCCTGTCTCGAAACCCCCGCAACCCGACCACCCGCCCTGTTGCGGGGCTGGCGGGTCGCGTCGGGCTGCGACCGGCAAGGCTCACAAGGTGCGCGGTGCTGACGGTCGCCTGCCGGCTCACCGGCCGCCGAGAATCTTCGCAAAGAATCTCACCACACTCTTGCTATTCGAACGCGTGTTCGATAGACTGCGGCATGGCCGCACCCGACCTCCACCCCCAGATCGCCGCCCTGGCCGATCCGGGCCTGTCGGACGCCGAACGCCTCGAGACCATCCGCCTCCTCGAGGACCTCAAGGCCCACGCCACCGCGGTCCAGGCCCAGCTCGCCGTCGACCTCGACCGCTCCGTGCGCGCCCACCACCGCGGCCTCCGCCTGCCCGCCCGCGAGCACGGCCGCGGGGTCGCCGCCCAGATCGCCCTGGCCCGGCGCGAGTCACCCGCCCGCGGCACCCGGTTCCTCGGCCTCGCCCACGCCCTGGTCGAGCTGCCGCACACCCGGGCCGCCATGACCACCGGGCTCTCCGAGTGGCGGGCCACCCTCATCGCCCGCGAGACCGCCTGCCTGTCGGCCGCCGACCGGGCCATCGTCGACGAACAGCTCTGCGCCCCACTGCCCGACGGCACCCACCGCTACGACACCTGGGGCGACCGACGCCTGGTCGCCGAGACCCAGCGGCTCGCCTACGCCCTCGACCCCCACGCCGTGGTCAACCGGCGCGCCAAGGCCGAAGCCGACCGCCGCGTCTCCCTACGCCCCGCCCCCGACACCATGGCCCAGCTCACCGCCCTGCTCCCCGCCACCCAGGGCGTCGCCCTCTGGGCCACCCTCACCGCCATCGCCGACACCCGGGTCGCCGCCGGCGACCCCCGCACCCGCGGACAGATCATGGCCGACACCCTCGTCGAACGCCTCACCGGCCAGACCCGCGCCGACGCCGTCCCCATCACCATCAACCTCGTCGTCTCCGACCAGACCCTCCTCAACGGCGGCCACGAACCCGCCTGGCTCCACGGCTACGGACCCCTCCCGCCCGACCACACCCGCGACCTCACCCGACAAGCCGCCGACGACTCCCTGGCCGCACTCCGCCGGCTCTACGCCGCCCCCGCCACCGGCACCCTCGTCGCCCTCGACTCCACCGCCCGGACCTTCCCCCAAGGCCTGCGCGACTTCATCGACCTGCGCGACCGAGACTGCCGCACCCCCTACTGCGACGCCCCCATCCGCCACCACGACCACGCCGTCCGCCGCGCCGCCGGAGGCCCCACCAACCACGCCAACGGCCAAGGGCTCTGCGAACAATGCAACTACGCCAAAGAAGCACCCGACTGGCGCACCCGACCCATCACCGGCCCACCCGGCACCCCCCACACCATCGAAACCATCACCCCCACCGGACACACCATCCGATCCACCGCCCCACCACAACCAACGCCACGTCGACTACGCCAGCACAGCCGCGGCGAGTACTACTTCACCCGCGTGCTCATCGCCGCCTGACGTCGGCGGCAAGGTGTGGTGAACGAGTGAGACAACTCTGGCCGGCTGTGCTCGCGCGGCCACCCGAACCGACCCCGCCGGTTCGAGGACACGCTCGCTCGCACCCGCTTCGGACGACCGCGTGTGGTTCACGCACCGGTCGTCCGGACGTTGTCCGCGATGTCGACGGCGTGGTGGCCGGCTACCTCTCGATGTCCTTCGCCGCGCCGCACCTGTTCGGGGCCAGACTCGACAACTTCACGGCAGAGCTCCGGGCGCTTCTCGAGCATCGATCGCCATCCGGTCGGTTCTGGGACTGGCCAGGCGACACGGAGATCCTCATCGCCGAACGAGGCCGAACTGCGCGCCGACCGTGAAGCGCCGCCGGGCTCAGGCCCCGCGCCGAGCGGCCGCCGGCGACCCCGGCGTGGGGAACCAGCGCCACACGACCGCGGACTGGCCGAGCGTCCAGACCGCGTTGCAGACCCAGTAGACGAGGAGAGCGACCGGGACGAACCCGCCCGCCACGGCGACACCGAGCGCGGAGATCACCGGCATGAGCTGGTGCACCCTGACGACGGCGTCGGGCAGGTCGGCGAGGACGGTGTTCGGGGCGACCAGGTAGCGCTGCGTGACGTAGGCCAGCACGGCCGCCGTGCACGCCAGCCCGGCCACCACGGCGAGGTGCGTCCACCCGGCGCCGAGGTAGCCGCGCCCGGCCAGCGGGACGCCGAGCAGGGTGGCCGCGCCGAGCGATGCGACCAGCCCGGCGTCCATCGCGCCGACAGGAGCACCGCCGGCGACGCCGGCGAGCAGGTGGTAGAGCGCCAGCCAGATCGGCACCTGCACCAGCAGCGGGAGGACGCCCAGTCGCGACATGCCGTGCTCGGCGGCGATCCGCCGTCGTTCGTCGAGGAACGCCCGCATGGCGTCGGGGTCCCTGCGGTCGCGGTGCCGCTGGGCGAGCGCCTGGAGCTGGGGGCGGGCCCGCGCCGCGGCGTGGGCGGTCCGGACGCCGTGCACCGCGAGCGGGAGCAGCGCGATCCGGACCACGGCGACGACGGCTGCGATGCAGAGCAGCCACGTGGTGCCGGAGGCCGGGTCGGCGCCCAGCGAGGTGAGGCCGGAGTGGGCCGTGGCGACCACCACGGCGAGGGCATGCGACAGGGGGGCGAGCACAGACATGGAGAGCTCCTGGAGGAGAGAAGGGAGAAACGGGCCGGAGGCTCGCACGAGGCGAGCGTCAGGCCGATCCAGGAGCCCGGGGGCGGAGCGGGTGGTGCGTGGGGTCTGTCGGCCGTCCCGAGACGGTGCGCGGCTCAGCGTCGTCGATGCGAGGCGCGGAGCCGACGAAACAGGCGGCGAGCACGGCGCCGCGGTCGCCGAGGCCGACCAGGGCGGCGACGAGAAGGGTGACGACGGCCAGGCTCAGCGTCGCCGGGCCGGCGGTGCCGAGCGTGGGCGTCAGCACGGCGAGGGCCGCGGCCGCGAGGCCTGCGAGCGCGGCCGCACCTCGCGATGTCGCGTCGTACCGCGCCCGGCCCATGGCCCCGGATCCTACGCCCGGGCGGCCAGGGGCGGGAGGGGTCGAACTCAGCCCGAGACGGCCGACGCGAGGTTGCCGAGCGAGTCCTGGAGGGCGGACTCGGAGACGAGCGGGAAGTGGATCTTCGCGAGCAGGTCCTGGTCGGTGACCTTGCTCCAGTCGTAGGTCAGCGTGACGGCGGTGCTGTCGGAGCCCTGGGCCTCGAGCTGCCAGACCCACTCCCATCCGGGCGGGTCGGTGTCGGCCGGCGCGGTCTGCCAGGCGAGCAGGTGGTTCTTGTCGTAGCCGGTGACGGTGTTGTCGGTCTGGTAGTCGCCACCCATGTGGTCACCGGTCATGTTCATCCGGAACACCTGCCCGGTGCCGGTGATCCGGTCGGTCTTCTCGTCGCTCACCACGAAGCCCGAGCCGTCGAGCTCGGGGTGCCGCTGCGGGTTGGACAGGACGTCGAAGAGGTCCTGGGACGAGGCGTCGATGGTGCGCTGGACGGTGATGCTGGTGTCGGTGCTCATACCCACCCGTGCCCGTGAGGCGGGACCTCAAACAGATCCGTGCCGGCGGGGGCTACCTGGGAGCCACCTCGGCCAGCACGGCCCGGTGGTCGCTGTCGGGGATGAGCGCGGTGCGCATCGAGATCGCCGCCAGCCGCGGTCCGACCAGGACGTGGTCGATCTGGACCAGGCTCGGCACCGGTACGCCGAGCACGGTCCGCGCGGTGCTCGACGGCCAGCTCGGCTGCCAGCCCTGGTTGGCGAGCTCGCCCACGTCGCGGTAGCCGAGGTCCGCCAGTGCCCGGATCGGGGGGTGGTCGACGGTCGCGTTGAAGTCACCGACGACCAGGTCGGGGTGCACCCGCTCAGCGGTCGCGACGACGGTGGCGAGGTCGTCGCGCCAGGCGCCCGGGACGGTCGGTGCGTAGGGGTGCACGGCCATCACGGTGAGCTCCCCCATCGTCACCACCCAGCCGTCGTGGAGCGTCGGGATCCGCTCCGCCCCTCCGAGCTCCTCTCGCGCGAAGACCATGGTCCCGTCGGCCGCGTCGTTCGGCTCGCCGGCCCGATAGGGGAAGAGGTCGCCCAGCCCGGCCCGGTCCA
Organism: Nocardioides sp. PD653-B2; assembly: GCF_002117935.1. Classification (GTDB taxonomy): domain Bacteria; phylum Actinomycetota; class Actinomycetes; order Propionibacteriales; family Nocardioidaceae; genus Nocardioides. The sequence continues at coordinate 85,828 of NZ_BDJE01000041.1, forward strand.
TGTCCGCGAGCACCGCGGCGGTGACCTCCTCGAGCACGAGCAGGTCCACCTCCTCGTCGCTGGCGCGCTGCACGACCTCGACCCCGTCGGCGCCACCCTCGGACAGGTTCGCGCTCATCACCGTCAGCGTCGGAGCGTCGGCGGCCGGGGGCGGGTTCGAGCCGATCAGCTGCGGAGAGAACCACCAGCAGTGCACCGCCAACCCGACCGCGGCGAGCCCGGCCACGACGGTGGTCGTCGACCGCCTCCGGCGCTGCACCAGCAGCCGGACGGTCGCGACGAGCAGCGCCGCGCCGTACAACCCGATCCCCAGCGGCGTGAACGCCTCGAGCTGGATCCAGAAGCCACGGTCCGGCTCGACCACCCGGTCGACGGTCAGCGCGGCGGCCGGCACCAGCAGCACGGGGACAGCGAGCCAGAAGATGACCGCCCGCCCACGCACGGCCCGAAACTACCGCTCAGCGGAGCGACGGGGGCACGCAGGCGCTCGCGCGCACCGCGGCGTCCTCCCGGTGACGTCTCGGACGGCTCAGAGGAGGACGAGGTCGTCGCGGTGCACGACCTCGCGCTCGTAGGCCGCGCCGAGCTCGCGCTTGAGGTCCTGGGAGGACCGGCCGAAGAGGTTCGGGATCTCCTCCGCGTCGAAGTTGACCAGTCCCCGGGCCACGGGCGTGCCGTCGGGGCCGGCGAGGTCGACCGGGTCACCGGCGACGAACGTGCCGGTCACGCCGACGATGCCGGCGGCCAGCAGCGACGCCCGACGCTCGACGACCGCGCGGACGGCGCCCGGGTCGAGGACGAGGGTGCCCTTGGGCTCGGTCGCGTGGGCCAGCCACAGCAGCCGCGTCGGCCGTCGTCGCCCGGTGGAGTGGAAGAGGGTCCCCACCCGTTCGCCGGACAGCGCCGCGGCCGCCTGGGGCGCGGAGGTCAGCACGACGGGGATACCCGCGCCGGTGGCGATCCGGGCCGCGTCCACCTTGGTCTGCATGCCGCCGGTGCCGAGGCCGGCCGCGCCGACCTTGCCGATGCGGACGTCGGTCAGGTCGTCGACCGAGACGACGTCGGGCAGCAGCGAGCTGCCGGGGTCGGCCGGGTTGGCGTCGTACAGGCCGTCGACGTCGGAGAGCAGCACGAGCAGGTCGGCGTGCACGATGTGGGCTACCAGCGCGGCCAACCGGTCGTTGTCGCCGAACCGGATCTCGCTGGTCGCGACGGTGTCGTTCTCGTTGACGATCGGCAGCACGCCGAGCTCGAGCAGCTTCGCGAAGGTCTGGTAGGCGTTGCGGTAGTGCGAGCGCCGGGTGACGTCGTCGACGGTCAGCAGCACCTGACCGGCGATCACGCCGTGCCGTGCGAGCTCCTCGGTGTAGCGGTGCACCAGCAGCCCCTGCCCCACCGACGCGGCCGCCTGCTGCGCGGGCAGGTTCTTCGGGCGCCGCTTGAGGCCCAGGGGGGCCAGACCGGCCGCGATCGCGCCCGAGGAGACCAGCACGACCTCGACCCCGCGCTCACGCAGCTGCGCGAGCACGTCGACCAGGTCGCGCACGCGCGCCGGGTCGATCCCGCCCGCGGCGGACGTCAGGGAGGAGGAGCCGACCTTGACGACGACGCGCTTCGCCTCGGTCACCTCGGTGCGGACGGTCATTCCCCGGGATCGTCCTCTGACCAGTCCGGATCCTCGGCGCCGCCGATCTCGTACGACGAGGGGCCGTACGTCTCGGGCTTGTCGATCCGGCGGGCCACGTCGGCCCGAGTCTCGTTCTCGCCGCGCTCCGGCAGCGCCTCGTCGATCGCCCGACGGCGCTCGCGGGCCGGACGCTGCTCGTCGAAGCGTTGGTCCTCGCCACGGCGGCTGAGGATCTCCGCGCCGGCGTCGATCCCCGGCTTGAAGTCGAAGACGACGGCGTTGTCGGGGTGCCCGATGAGCACGGCATCGCCCTCCTCGGCACCGAGCTGGACCAGCTTGGTCTCGACGCCGAGCCGGTTGAGCCGGTCGGCGAGGAAGCCGACGGCCTCGTCGTTGCTGAAGTCGGTCTGGCGGATCCAGCGCTCCGGCTTGACGCCGCGCACCCGCCAGCCGTCGGCGGTGTGGGTGATCGTGAACTCGTCGGAGCCGTCGACCGACGGCGGGCGCAGCACGATCCGGGTGGCCTCGGCGGCGGGCTTCGCCGCGCGCGCCCCCTCGACGATCGCGGCCATCGCGAAGGTGAGCTCGCGCATGCCCTCGCCCGAGGCCGCGGAGACCTCGAAGACGTCCAGGCCTCGCTCGCGCAGCTCCTCGACGACGAAGCCCGAGATGTCGCGCCCGTCGGGCACGTCGATCTTGTTGAGGGCGACCAGGCGCGGCCGGTCCTCGAGCCCGCCGTACCGGGCCAGCTCGTTCTCGATCACGTCGAGGTCGTCGACCGGGTTGCGCCCGGGCTCGATGCTCGCGGCGTCGATGACGTGGACGAGGGCCGCGCAGCGCTCGATGTGGCGCAGGAAGTCGTGGCCGAGGCCGCGACCGTCACTGGCACCCTCGATCAGGCCGGGCACGTCGGCGACGGTGAACGTCGTGTCGCCGGCGGTCACCACGCCGAGGTTCGGCACCAGGGTCGTGAACGGGTAGTCGGCGATCTTGGGGCGGGCCCGGGAGATGGCGGCGATCACGCTGGACTTGCCGGCGCTGGGGAAGCCCACGAGGCCGACGTCGGCGACCACCTTGAGCTCGAGCACGATCTCGAGCTCGTCGCCGGGCTCTCCGAGCAGCGCGAAACCGGGGGCCTTGCGCTTGGACGACGCCAGCGCGGCGTTGCCGAGGCCGCCGCGGCCGCCCTGGGCCACCACGAGCTCGGTGCCGGCGCCGACCATGTCGGCGAGGACGTTGCCCTGCGGGTCGGTGACGAGCGTGCCGTCAGGCACCGGGAGGACGAGGTCGGCGCCGTGGCCGCCGTTCCTGTGGTCCCCGGCACCGTGGCCGCCGGACTCGGCGCTGCGCTTCGGGCTGTGGTGGTAGTCGATCAGCGTGGTGACGTCGGGGTCGACCCGCAGGATCACCGAGCCGCCGGGGCCGCCGTTGCCGCCGTCGGGGCCGCCGAGCGGCTTGAACTTCTCGCGGTGGACCGAGGCCACACCGTGCCCGCCGCGGCCGGCGCTGATGTGCAGCGCCACCCGGTCGACGAAGGTGGGTACAGCCATGGTCTCTCCTAGAAAAGATCGAAGGACGCCCCGAGATCAGGGACGCCCTTCGACGGTGAAGCGGGTGGGGGTGAGCGTCAGGTCACTCGCCCGGGACGATGTTCACGACGCGGCGACCGCGGCGCGTGCCGAACTCGACCGCACCGGGGATCAGCGCGAACAGGGTGTCGTCGCCGCCGCGGCCGACGCCGCTGCCCGGGTGGAAGTGGGTGCCACGCTGGCGCACGATGATCTCGCCCGCGTTGACGACCTGGCCGCCGTACCGCTTGACGCCGAGGCGCTGGGAGTTGGAGTCGCGACCGTTCTTGGTGGACGCGGCGCCCTTCTTGTGAGCCATGTGGTGATCCTTCGTGAGTGCCGGGGTTTCCTCGAGCCAGGGCTCAGAGGGAGATGTCGGTGACCTTGACCTGGGTGTACTTCTGACGGTGACCCTGGCGCTTCTTGTAGCCGGTCTTGTTCTTGTACTTCTGGATGACGATCTTGGGGCCCTTGGTGGCGCCGAGGATCTCGACGGTCACCGAGGCCTTGTCGAGCGTCTTGGCGTCGGAGGTGATCTTGTCGCCGTCGACCACGAGGACCACGGGGAGGCTCACCGACTCGCCGGCCGCCGTGGCGACCTTGTCGATCTCGATGACGTCGCCCACGGCAACCTTCTGCTGCTTGGCGCCTGCGCGCACGATCGCGTACACCGCGGTCTCCTTCATGATCTCTGGCTGTTGCGTCTTGACTGTGTGTCTGGGGTCTGGGGGCACACACGCTGAGACACCAGCTGGGGCACCGCACAGGAAGGGCACGCGTGAGCGCACCGAGGGTCAATACTACGGATCCGTTGCCCGTACGGCAAAAACGGCGCCGCTCCCCCGGGTTCAGCGCTTGCGGGCGCCCTTCTTCTTGATCGGCACGTGCTCGACCGGGTGGTCGTCCTCGTGCCCGTCGACGTCGGTCCCGGCGCCGCCGGCGCTCTCGGCGGGACCGCTCGCGGGCGGGCCTGCCGGGCGGCTCGCGCTGCGACCGCGGGTGCGGGTGACGACCTTGGGGGGCTCCGGGGCGGAGGCCGGCTCCGGGGCGGGCGCCGGCTCCGGAGCAGTTGCCGGCTCGGCCACCTCGACGACCGGCGCGACGACTGTCTCGGGCTGGCCCGCGGGGCGGCTGGCGCTGCGACGACGGGTCCGGGTCACGACCTTGGGGGCCGCGGGCTCGACGGGCGCAGCCGGCTCGAGGAGCTCGGGCACGGCCACCTCGACCACCACCGCGGGGGCCTCGTCGACCGCTGTCTCCACCGGCGCCTCGGCCACCTCGACGACCGCAGCGAGCTCGGGCTCGGGCTCGTGCGACTGCTCCCGTTCCGCGGCTTCGGCCGCCTGGCGGTCGGCCTTCTCCTGCCGGGCCATGGCCGCGACGTCCTTGGGGGTCGGCGCAGCGGGCTTCTGGCCGCCGTTGCCGCCGTTGCCACCGCGCGAGTCGTGGCTGTCGTGGCTGTCGTGGTCGTCCTGGTCCTGACCGCGGCCCTTGCCGCCGCGACCGCGACGTCCGCCGCCGCGCCGCGACTCGTCGTCGCCGCCCTTCGCCTCGACCGGGTGGTCGTGGATCACGACGCCGCGACCCTGGCAGGTCGCACAGTTCTCGCTGAAGGCCTCGACCAGGCCGGTCCCGATCCGCTTGCGCGTCATCTGGACCAGGCCGAGGGAGGTCACCTCGGCCACCTGGTGGCGGGTCCGGTCGCGACCCAGGCACTCGACGAGGCGGCGGAGCACCAGGTCACGGTTGGACTCGAGGACCATGTCGATGAAGTCGATGACGATGATGCCGCCGATGTCGCGCAGCCGCAGCTGGCGCACCATCTCCTCGGCCGCCTCGAGGTTGTTCTTGGTGACGGTCTCCTCGAGGTTGCCGCCGGAGCCGGTGAACTTGCCGGTGTTGACGTCGACGACGGTCATCGCCTCGGTGCGGTCGATGATCAGCGACCCACCGGAGGGCAGCCAGACCTTGCGGTCCAGGCCCTTGGCGATCTGCTCCTCGACGCGGTACGTCGCGAAGATGTCCTTGCCGTTGTGGTCGCGCGGCTCGTAGCGCTCGAGGCGCTCCGCGAGATCCGGTGCCACGTGGGAGACGTAGTTCTGGACGGTGTCCCAGGCGTCGTCGCCCTGGATCACCAGCTTGGAGATGTCCTCGGTGAAGAGGTCGCGGACGACCTTGAGGGTCAGGTCGGGCTCGCCGTACAGGAGCTGCGGCGCGCTGCCCTTGGCCTTGGACTCGATGTCCTCCCAGCGGGCCTTGAGCCGCTCCACGTCGCGGGTCAGCTCGTCCTCGCTCGCGCCTTCGGCCGCGGTCCGGACGATGACGCCGGCGGTGTCCGGGACGATCTCCTTGAGCAGGGTCTTGAGGCGGGTCCGCTCCGTGTCGGGCAGCTTGCGGGAGATGCCGCTCGTGGTGCCGTCGGGCACGTAGACGAGGAACCGGCCGGCCAGGCTGACCTGGCTGGTGAGCCGGGCGCCCTTGTGACCGATCGGGTCCTTGCTGACCTGGACGAGCACCGACTGGCCGGAGGACAGCACGGACTCGATCTTGCGGGGCTGGCCGTCGCGGTGGCCCAGGGCCGACCAGTTGACCTCGCCGGCGTAGAGGACCGCGTTGCGGCCCTTGCCGATGTCGATGAACGCCGCCTCCATGGAGGGCAGCACGTTCTGGACCCGGCCGAGGTAGACGTTGCCGATCAGCGACGTCTGCGAGGCGCGGGCGACGTAGTGCTCGACCAGGACCTTGTCCTCGATGACGCCGATCTGGGTGAGCTCGTCGCGCTGGCGGACGACCATCACCCGGTCGACGGACTCGCGGCGGGCCAGGAACTCCGCCTCGCTGACGATGGGGGCGCGGCGGCGACCTGCCTCGCGACCCTCGCGGCGGCGCTGCTTCTTCGCCTCGAGGCGGGTGGAGCCGGAGATCGCGGTGATCTCGTCCTCGGCGTTGCGGGGCCGGCGGACCCGGGTCGTGGTCGTGGTCGTGGCGTTGTCGTCGTCGCCCTCGCCCCCGTCGTCACCGGTCCGACGGCGCCGACGGCGACGCCGCGAGGTGCCCTCGCCGCCGCCGTCGTCGGAGGAGGTGTCGTCGTTCTTGCCGGAGTCGTCGCCCGCGGACTCGTCGCTGCTGTCGCTGTCGGTGCGGTCCTCGGACTGGCCGTCGCCGCCACCCTCGCCGGGCTTGCGACGACGTCGACCACCGCGGCGGCGGCGGCGCCGGGCGCCGCCCTCGCCGTCGGACTCGCCGCCGTCGGCGGAGTCGTCGGCGCCGTCAGCGCCGTCCGAGCCGTCGGAGACCTCCGACGTGTCGGCGGCCTGGTCGCGGTGGCGGTCGTCGTCCGCGGAGGACTTCGCAGACGCGGTCTTCTTGGCGGTGGACTTCCGCGGGGCCCGCGCGGGGCGCTCGGCGGGCGTCTCGCCGCCCTCGGCGCTCGGAGCAGCGTCGGCGCTCGGAGCAGCGTCGGCGCTCGCTGCCGTCTTGCGCGTCCGGCGGGCCGGGGTCTTGGTGGCCTCGGGTGCCTGGAACAGCGGGAGCGTGCCGGTGCCGGAGTCGCTCTCCCGGGCCTCGGCGGCGGGCTCGGCCGACGCCGCGGCGGCCTTCTTGCTGGTGGTCTTCTTCGCCGTGGCCGTCTTCGCGGCGGCCTTCTTGGCCGGCGCCTTCTTGGCGGTGGTCTTCTTCGCGGGAGCCGCGTCGACCTCCGCCTGGGGAGCGGCCGGAGGCGCCTCGCCCTCGCTCGGCGCGGCGGCCTTCTTGGCCGGCGCCTTCTTGGCGGCGGTCTTCTTGGTGGTGGTCTTCTTCGCCGTCGCCTTCTTGGCGGCAGCCTTCTTGGCGGCGGGAGCCGCTTCCGAGGCTGCTGCGGCGGAATCTGACCCGACCTGGATGTCGTCGGACATGGTGTGTGCTCCTCGGCCCGGACGCTTCGCGCCGGACTGGTTGGACGCTGTCCACCCGCAAACTCAGGATCGACAGCGCAAAGCCTTCAGTGGCGGCGACACCCTCCGCGGAGCGTCACTGCGTGCGCGTTCGTGTCACCTACCGCGGTCGCAGGGCCGAGTCCTGTGGGACTCATGAGCGGGTCGCTGTCACCGACCTGCCGGGCCGCGTCGCGGTCTGGCGACGAACGTGCCAACAGCGTGCCGGGCCCGGATGGGACCGGCGAGAACGTCGTCGGGTCGTCCCGGACTGGGGTCCGGACCAACCACGGCGAGTATCGCACACCACTGGCTCCGATCGGTCACCGCGAGACACGAAGCGGGTCGCCGATCTCTCCGGTCGCGACGTCGAGGGGCCCCTGGGCGAGGCGGGTGAGCAGCGGCGCGGTCCCCGTGTCGAGGCCCGCGACGGCCCCGAGACCGGCCAGCACGTCGTCGGGACGGACGGCAGGTACGCCGTGGCGCAGCACCAGGTCGAGTCGGGTGCCGTCACCCTGGACCGTCGCGTGGGGGGTGGCTGCCAGTGCGATGACAGCCGCGCGGCAGTCGAAGTCGCGCAGCCCCTTCTTGGTCATCCGCTGCACCGGCACGGCGTCGGTGCCCAGGAACGTCGCCACGGCGGCCGCGGCCTCGATGGGCTGGGCGGTGATGTCGACGACCCAGTGGCTGGCCTCGAGCTGGTCGGCCAGCGACCCACCCTGCGACTCGACGACCTCGACCACGTCGAGACCCTCGGGGAGCGCCTCGTCGAGGGCCTGGTGGACCGCGGCCGGGTCGACGACCTCGGCCAGCCCGATCTCGAAGTACTCCGCCTCGCTCGCTGACCCGGTCGGTGCGGCCCCGGCGTACGAGATCCGCGGGTGCGGGTTGAAGCCGGACGAGTAGGCCATGGGGACCCGGGCCCGGAAGATCGCCCGCTCGAGCGCCCGGCTGAAGTCACGGTGGCTCGTGAACCGGAGCCGACCGCGCTTGGCGTAGCGGATCCGCAGCCGCTGGACGGGTGGGGCTTGCTGCTCGGGCTGGTCTCGCACCGGTCAAGGTTACGGGGACAGTGCGGACTTCATCGCAATCGACGGGTAGACCGTGCTCACCCGGTGACCGTCGAGCCAGCCGGTCAACCGCGCGGCCTCGGCGGCCAGCGCCGCGCGCGCCTCGGATCCGACGTCCTCGAGCACGTGCAGCACCACGACCCCGTCCGGGTCCTGCACCCAGCAGCCGACGGCCCGGCCGTCCCACCAGGCGGTGGTGCCGGCGTTGCCGTTGGTGTCGAACAGCATCGGGCCGTGCGGGCCGAGGTAGAAGTCGCGCTCCTTCCAACCCATCACCGTCGGGTCGAGGACGGGCAGCAGCGCCGCCCACGGCGCGACCTCCGGCTCGGACTCCTCGACCAGCGGGTCGTCGGGCAGCAGCCAGCCGGTCGCTCCTCCCCCGAGCCCGACCTCCACGGCCCCGACGTCGGCGAGCGCCGCCCGGACGGCGGTCTTGGTCGAGCCGAGCCACCACGCCAGGTCGCCCTCGGTGCCGGGACCGAACGTCGCCAGCCAGCGCCGGGCCAGCTCGGCGTACCCCTCGCGCTCCTTGGTGGGCTCGGGCGCCTCGCCCAGCCAGGACGACATGAGGGTCCACTGCGGCCGCGAGGTCCGCCAGTGGCCGGCGTTGCGGCCGCGGACGATCTTGGCCTCCACCCCGAGCTGGGTGAGCACCCGCGGTGCGATCGGCACGTTGGCGCCGTAGGACTTGCCGGGCGACGTCTCGATCCGGCCGGCGAGCGCGGGCACCTCCTCCCGGAGCTGCTGGGCGGATCGTTCGACCCCACCGGCCAGGTGGGCGAGGGTGGCCCGCTCCGCGGCGTCGACCCACGCGGCGCCGTCGTCGCTGAGCCCGCCGAGCTCGACGTCCTTGGCCAGCCGGACCCGGTGGGCGGCGGCCACGCGGGCCGAGGCGCTCCCCCAGGCGGCCGGCAGCAGGTCGCGCGGGAAGACGAACAGGGTGCGCCGCATCGCGAGCTGCTTGACCAGGCTGCGCTCGTCGTAGAGCGCCCGGTCGACGTCGGCGACCGTCACGGCGTCGACGCGGGCGAACACCGAGAGGTAGACCGACGGGGCCTCGGTGGCGTGCAGCACGGTCATCGCCCGGGTGGCCTCGACCGCATCGGCGACGCGGTGGGCCGGCGCCAGGGCGTGCCGCCGGCCCAACCGGTGACGCCTCTCGACGACGGTGATCTGCCGCACGTCGTCCATTCTGTCGGATGACGGAGCCTGCCGGAGACCGCCGCCGGAGGTCCTGAGAGCATCGGACGAGTGAGTACACCTGCCCGTCGTGCGTCGGTCCTCGTCCTGGTCGGGCTGGTTCTGCTTTCGTTCAACCTCCGACCGGCCGCGGTCAGCATCGGGCCGGTCCTCGCGGAGGTCCGCGAGTCCCTCGGCATGTCGGCCGCGACGGTCGGCCTGCTCACGTCGCTGCCGGTCATCGCGTTCGCGGTCTTCGGCGCCCTCGCACCGGCCGCCGCCGGCCGGATCGGCATCCACCGGGTGACCGCGCTGGCGAGCCTGGCGGCGTTCGTCGGGCTCCTCGGCCGGGCGTTCACCCACAGCGAGGCGCTCTTCCTCCTGCTCTCGCTGCTGGCGCTGGTCGGCACGGCGATGGCCAACGTGCTGCTGCCGTCGCTGGTGAAGCTTCACTTCCCCGACCGGATCGGGCGGGTCACCGCGATCTACACGACCGCGCTCTCGATCGGGCTGACCGCGGCGCTCGTCTTCACGGTCCCGATCTCCGACGCGCTCGGCGGCTGGCGCTACGGCCTGGGCGCGTGGGCCGGGCTGGCGGTCCTGGCCGCGATCCCCTGGGTCCCGCTGTCGACCAAGGACCGGCACCTCGAGCGCACGCCGCGGTCGATCACCTTCCGCGACGTGGCCCGGACCCGGGTGGGCGTGGTGATGGCGCTCTTCTTCGGTCTCCAGTCGCTCCAGGCGTACGCCGTCTTCGGCTGGTTCGCCCAGCTGTGGCGCGACAGCGGCTACTCGGCGACGGTCGCCGGGGTGCTGGCCGGCCTGCTCGCCGGGACGGCGATCCCCCTGTCCCTGTGGCTGCCGAACGTGCTGGCCCGCAGCGCCGACCCGCGCTGGGTGCTCTTCGGGGTCATCTCCTGCTACCCGGTCGGCTACGTCGGGCTGATGATCGCGCCGCACGCCCTCGCCCCGGTGTGGGCGCTCGTCGTCGGCGTCGCGACCGTCACCTTCCCGCTGATCCTCACGCTGATCGGTCTGCGCGCCCGCACACCCGAGGGGACCGCGGCGCTGTCGGCGTTCACCCAGTCGACCGGCTACCTGATCGCCGCGGCCGGCCCCTTCGCGGTCGGCGTGCTGCACTCCGCGACCGGTGGCTGGACGGTGCCGCTGATCCTGCTCCTCGCGTTCGCGCTGCCGCTCTACCCGCTCGCGGCCTACGTCTCCCGGGTGCGCTACGTCGAGGACCAGATGGGCGAGTCGGCTACCCCTGAGCCTGCACCGCGTTCCACGCGGACGTGAGGCTGCCGGCGTCCGGGCGGTCCGCCGCGGTGTCGTCCCCCCGATCGGGTGAGCGTGACGACCAGCTGAGTACCCGTGCTCATCCGCTCCGGCGCGGGCTGCCGCCATCGTGAGCGGCATGACGTCGGCCTCCCACACCACCCGCTTCTCGGACCCCTTCGTCTGCCCGGACTGCTCCGCCCGGCTGCCTCTCCAGGTGGTGACCTGCCCGAGCTGCGGCCTGGTGCTGCGCGGGCCGCTGGCGAGCCAGCTCCTGCAGACGCTGCGCACCGCGGACGACCTCCTCGTCCGGCTGCGGGCGGAGTCGGCCGGACCCCCGACCGTCGCCGCGATGCCGGCGTACCCCGTCTCCCGACCGCTCCCCCGGCAGGTCGGCCCCCGCGGACTGTCCGCGCCGTCGGTGCCGAAGATCCTCCTCGGCCTCGGCGCACTGTGCCTGCTCGTCGCCGCGGTGATCTTCCTGGCCGTCGCGTGGTCGTGGCTCGGCGTCGGTGGGCGTACGGCGGTCCTCGTGGCGCTCACCCTGGTCAGCGGCGGCCTGGGTGTCTGGCTCGGCCGGCGCGAGCTGACGGTCGCGGCAGAGGCACTGACCACGGTCGGGCTCGGCCTGCTGGCGCTCGACGTGCTCGGGGCCGACAACGCCGGCTGGCTCGGCGACCTCGACAGCGCCGGCGTCACCTGCGCGGTCGGTGCGACCGTCCTCGTCGCGGCGCTCGCCCTGGCGATGACCACCCGGCTCGGCGCACCGCAGGTGCTGGCCGTGCTCGCGCTCAGCGTGGTCGGCTTCGGCGCGGCGGACGCCACCGGACGGGTGACGACGACGGTCGTGATCGTGGTGCTCGGGCACGCCGCGCTGGTCGAGGCCGGTCGGCGCCGCGCGCTCGTCCTCCTGCCGGTCCTCGCCGCAGTCGGCACGGGTTGGTGGTGGCTGGCGCTCGTGGTCATCGCGCTGGGCGACGCGACGAGCAACCCGACCCTGCACGGTCTCTGGGGCGACGGCGACGGCGTGGGCCTGCTGGTCGCGTCGCTGCTCCTGCTCCTCCCGGTGCCCTTCCTGCGCACCCAGCAGGTCCCGACCCGGGTGCTCGCGGCGGCGTCCGCCGCGATGCTGACGGTGACCGCCGGCCTGCCGGCCGTGGACGAGAGCGCGACCGTGCTGGGCACCGTCGCCCTGGTCGCCCTGGTCGCCTGGACGCTGGTCTCCGTGGTGACCCCGGGGAGCTGGCGCCCGGTGCCGCGGCTCCCCATGCTGCTCGCCGCGCTGCCCGTCGGCGTCGTCAGCGCAGGGCTGGCGGCCCAGGCCGCCGTCAACGCCATCGGCGACCAGGCCCCCTTCACCCAGGCCGCCGGGGTACGCCTGCACGACCTCGACACCCTCGCCTCGCCGGCGCTCCTGGCGCTCGGCACCGCCGGTCTGCTCCTGGCGGCCGTCTCGCTGGTCCCGCGGCCGGCCGGGGTGCGGCCGCAGGTGCCCGTCGGGGTGCTGCTGATGGCCGCGACCGGCACCCTCGCCCTGTTCCCCGTCCCGGCGTGGACCGTCGTCGCGGCCCTGCTGCTGCTCGGGGCCGGTCTGCTCGCCGACGCGTGGCGGCAGGACGACACCTTCGGCCACGGCCAGGCTCTGGTGGGCCTCGGCGTCGCCGGGCTCGCCGTGCCCGTGGCGCTGCCGAGCGACGTGCTGACGGCCGCGGTGGCCGCGGGGCTGGCGGCGATGGCAGCCGTCCTGGCCCTGCGTGGCAGCACCGACGAGCTGCGGGTCGCCGGCGCTGTGGTGCTCCCACCGGCGCTCGCCGGACTGCTCTGGTCGATGGCGTCGGTGGCCGACGTCGACCAGGTCCAGCGCGGCGTCCCCGTGCTGTTGGTTGTCGGGCTGCTGGCGATCGCGCTGCCGCGGATCGAGATCGAGCTGGCGGCCGCCCTCGCCGCCCTCGTCGCCTCCGTGGGTGCGGTCGGCGCGGCCGACGACCCGTCGGTCGCGCTCGCCGTCCACCTGACCGTCGCCGGTGTCCTGGTGTGCGCGAGCGCGTTGGTCCACCCCGACCGGCGGATGCTCGGGTGGGCCGGCGGGCTGCTGCTCGCGGCCGCGACCTGGGTGCGGCTCGCGGACATCGGGGTCACCGCCCCGGAGCCCTACACGATGCCGAGCGCGGTCGCGCTGCTCCTCGTCGGGCTCGACCGACTGCGTCGCGACCCGGACGCGTCGAGCGTGGCGGCGCTCCTGCCGGGTCTGCTGCTGGCGACGGTGCCGTCCCTGCTGTGGGTGCTCGCCGACCCGCTCACGGTGCGGGCCGCGCTGCTCGGGGCGGGCTGCCTGCTGCTGATCCTCGCCGGCACGACGCTGCGCTGGAACGCCCCGCTCCTGGTCGGTGCCGCGGTCGGCGCCGCGGTGGTGCTCCGCGAGCTGGCGCCGTACGCCGCCCAGACCCCGCAGTGGGTGCTGATCGGCGTCGCCGGCACGCTGCTCACCGTCGTCGGCATCACCTGGGAGCGCCGGCTGCGCGACCTACGCGCAGCGTCGGCGTACGTCGGCCGCCTCCGCTAGGCGTCCCTGACCGGGTGGGTCGTCAGACGACGGCGAGCGGGAGCAGCTGCCGACCGGTGGGGCCGATCTGGATCTCGGTGTTCATCTCCGGGCACACGCCGCAGTCGTAGCAGGGCGTCCAGCGGCAGTCCTCGACCTCGACGTCGGTGTCGGGGTTGATCGCGTCCTCCCAGTCGGCCCAGAGCCAGTCCTTGTCGAGACCGGAGTCGAGGTGGTCCCAGGGCAGGACCTCGTCGTACTCCCGCTCGCGCGTCGTGAACCAGTCGAGGTCGACGTCGGTGTCGGCGAAGGCGGCCTCGGCCGCCTCGATCCACCGGTCGTAGGAGAAGTGCTCGCTCCAGCCGTCGAAGCGGCCGCCGTCGCGCCACACCTGCTCGATGACCGCGCCGACGCGACGGTCGCCGCGGGAGAGCAGTCCCTCGATGATGCCGGGCTTGCCGTCGTGGTAGCGGAAGCCGATCGCGCGGCCGAACTTCTTGTCCTCGCGGACCGTGTCGCGCAGCTGCTTGAGCCGGCTGTCGGTCGTCTCGACGTCGAGCTGCGAGGCCCACTGGAACGGCGTGTGCGGCTTGGGCACGAAGCCGCCGATCGAGACGGTGCAGCGGATGTCGTTGCGCCCGGAGACCTCGCGCCCCTTGGCGATCACCTTGCGCGCCAGGTCGGCGATCTGGAGGACGTCCTCGTCGGTCTCGGTGGGGAGGCCGACCATGAAGTAGAGCTTCACCTGGCGCCAACCGTGGGAGTACGCCGCCGCGACCGTGCGGATCAGGTCCTCCTCGGTGACCATCTTGTTGATCACCTTGCGCATCCGCTCGGAGCCGCCCTCGGGCGCGAAGGTCAGGCCGGAGCGCCGGCCGTTGCGGGAGAACTCGTTGGCGAGCGAGATGTTGAACGCGTCGACGCGGGTGCTCGGCAGGCTCAGGGACACGTTCGTGCCCTCGTAGCGGTCGGCGAGGCCCTTGGCGAGGTCGCCGATCTCGGTGTGGTCGGCGCTCGAGAGCGACAGCAGGCCGACCTCCTCGAAGCCCGACTTGCGGATGCCGTTCTCGACCATGTCGCCGATGGTCTCGATGGAGCGCTCGCGCACCGGGCGGGTGATCATGCCGGCCTGGCAGAAGCGGCAGCCGCGCGTGCAGCCGCGGAAGATCTCGACGGAGAACCGCTCGTGCACGGTCTCGGCCAGCGGCACCAGCGGCTTGGCGGGGTACGGCCAGGCGTCGAGGTCCATCAGCGTGTGCTTGCGGACCCGGAACGGGATGCCGGGGCGGTTGGGGACGACGGCCTCGATGGTCGCGTCGGCGGCGTACACGACGTCGTAGAAGCGCGGCACGTAGATGTTGCCGCTGACGGCCAGCCGCCGGAGGACCTCGTCGCGCCCGCCCGGGCGGCCCTCGGACTTCCAGTCGCGGATCACCTCGGAGATCGCGAGCACGACCTCCTCGCCGTCGCCCAGCACGGCCGCGTCGAGGAAGTCGGCGACCGGCTCCGGGTTGAACGCCGCGTGCCCGCCGGCGAGCACGATCGGGTCGTCGTCGGTGCGGTCCTTGCTGTGCAGCGGGATGCCGGCGAGGTCGAGGGCGTTGAGCATGTTGGTGTAGCCGAGCTCGGTGGAGAAGCTGAGCCCGAAGACGTCGAAGGCGCGGACCGGGCGGTGGGCGTCGACGGTGAACTGCGGGATCGAGTCCTCCCGCATCACCTGCTCCATGTCGGGCCACACGGCGTACGTGCGCTCGGCGACGATCCAGTCGCGCTCGTTGAGCACCTCGTAGAGGATCTGGACGCCCTGGTTGGGCAGGCCGACCTCGTAGGCGTCGGGGTACATCAGCGCCCAGCGGACGGTCTCGCCGTCGGGGGCGCAGTCCCAGTCCTTGACGGTGGAGTTGAGCTCACCGCCGACGTACTGGATCGGCTTCGACACCGACGGGAGCCGGGGCTCGAGACGCGGGAAGACGCTCGCGGGCGCGGACATGGAACAACCTCGCAAAGAATGCGTTGACGATCGGGGAAGCCCCCAGCGTACGTCGTGCCCGCCTCTCGGTGCGAACCGTCAGTCGGGTCCGGGAGCGAGCTCCTCGAGTGCCTTGCGGGCCACGACCAGCTCCTGCTGCGCGAGGTCGATGAGGTCCTCCAGGCCCGCCACGCCGTAGCGGTTGGCGACGGCGTGGACGGCCTCGGCGATGTCCGGCTCGATGGTGTGGTCGCTCATCGGTCCATCCAAACAGATCCGGCTGGGTCTACGAGCCAGCCTCCGCGCGCGCCGCGACACTCGCCGAGGTGGCGCGCAGCTCGACCGGCGGGAGCAGCAGGAGGATCAGGAACGCGAGCACGCCGACGCCGGCGGCGAGCACGAAGACGAGGTCCATCGACTCCGCGAACCCGACCTTGAACGGGTGCGCGAACACCGGGTCGAGGGTGTCGATGAACGACGAGTCGTCCTGGACCTTCGCGACCACGGACGGGTCCAGGCCTCCCCCGGCGGCGACCGCCTGCTGCCACTGCGGCGTCTGCGCCTCGGCCTGGATCTCGTCCTGGATGTTGCCGCCGACGGTGCTGAAGAGCACCGACAGGAAGATCGCGACCCCGAGCGTGCCGCCGATCTGGCGGAAGAACGTGGCCGAGCTGGTCGCGACCCCGATCTCGGTGGGCGGCACCGCGCTCTGCACGATCAGCAGCAGCGGCTGCATGCAGTTGCCGAGCCCGAGGCCCAGCACGAGCATCGACAGGCTGACCCAGGTCATCCGGGTGTCGGCGCCGCAGAGGGAGAGCAGCAGGAGGCCGACGACGATCAGCGCGGAGCCGGCGATCGGGAACATCCGGATGTGGCCGGTCCTCGAGATCACCTGGCCGGACCCGATCGAGCCGACCATCATCCCGGCGACCATCGGCAGCATCAGCAGGCCGGCCTCGGTCGGGGACGCGCCGTGCACGATCTGCATGTAGAGCGGCAGCAGCATGATGCCGCCGAACATCGCCATGCCGACGATGACGCTCGCCGAGATCGTCACCGCGGCCGCGCGGATCCGGAAGAGCCGCAGCGGGATCAGCGCCGCGTCGCCCATCATCTGCTCGGCGAGGTAGAAGGCGACCAGGCCGAGACCACCGACGACGTACGCCGTGACCGAGCGCGGCGAGTCCCAGCCCCACTCGCGGCCCTGCTCGGCGACGGTCAGCAGCGGCACCAGCGCGACGACCAGGGCTACGGCACCCCACCAGTCGATCCGCACCTGACGTCGTACGTGGTGGATGTGGAGGGTGCGGATGACCACGACCAGCGCAGCGATGCCGATCGGCACGTTGACCAGGAAGACCCAGCGCCAGCCGGCGATGCCGAGGATCGTCGCCTGCCCGGCGAAGAAGCCGCCGATCAGCGGGCCGAGCACGCTCGAGGTGCCGAACATGGCCATGAAGTAGCCGGTGTAGCGGGCCCGCTCGCGCGGGGACACGATGTCGCCGATGATCGCGAGCACCAACGTGAAGAGGCCGCCGGCACCGAGCCCCTGGAAGGCGCGGAACGCCGCGAGCTGGTACATCGACGTCGCGAACGTGCACAGCACCGAGCCGAGGACGAACACCGTGATCGCGAACATGAAGAGCTTCTTGCGCCCGTACAGGTCGCCGAGCTTGCCGTAGATCGGCGTGGTGATCGTCGCGGTGATGAGGTAGGCCGTGGTGACCCATGCCTGCACCGACAACCCATTGAGGTCGTCGGCGATGGTCCGGATCGACGTGCTCACGATCGTCTGGTCGAGGGCACCGAGGAACATGCCGAGCATCAGCCCGGAGAGGATCGTCAGGACCTGCCGGTGTGAGTACGCACCGGAGTGGTCCGGGCCCGTCGTCGGCGTGGCCACCGTGTCGTCAGTCATCGGGGAAAGCGTAGGACCTCTCCGGTTGGGTCCGGCGGTGGAGGACGGCACGCAGCGCCTGTCCGAACCCGCGGCCCACCGGTGGTTGAGGAAGGACGAAGTCCGGTCTCGAAACCACCGGCCCACCGATGGTTGAGGAAGGCGCCCTGGCGCCTGTCTCGAAACCCCCGCCCACCGGTGGTTGAGGAAGGCGCCCTGGCCCACCGGTGGTTGAGGAA